>NZ_JBWBZC010000001.1:147500-966736 GCF_056174845.1 Pseudomonas sp. CC11G | reverse complement strand
TCGGACCGAGCACCTTGGCGCCCGCCCCTACCACCACACCGCTTTCCAGGGTTGGATGGCGCTTGCCTTTATTCCAGCTGGTGCCGCCGAGGGTCACACCCTGGTAAAGGGTGACGTCGTCGCCGATCTCGGCAGTCTCGCCGATGACGATGCCCATACCGTGGTCAATAAAGAAGCGTTTGCCGATCTTCGCGCCCGGGTGGATTTCGATACCGGTCAACCAGCGACCGAAGTTCGACACCATGCGCGCCAACCACTTCCAGCCCGCCAGCCACAACCAGCCCGACAAGCGATGCAGCCAGATGGCGTGCAAGCCTGGGTAGCACGTCAGAACTTCAAAAGCGTTACGCGCCGCCGGGTCACGATGGAATACGCTTTGAATGTCTTCTCTTACGCGCTCAAACATCTTCACTTCTCCGCTTATGAGGCTCTCCGCGAGCGGCTTTTTGAGTTTCGGTCAAAATGCCCCGCAGAATATTCATTTCCGACTGACTTACCGCGCTGCGGGCGAACAGCCGGCGTAGGCGCGACATCAAGTGCCGGGGGTTTTCCGGGTCCAGAAAACCGATTTGCACCAGGGTGCTTTCCAGGTGCCCGTAAAACAGTTCCAGCTCATCCATGGTCGACAGCTGCTCGCTGCGCGGCGACGCCACTTCAACTTTGTCCGCACGCTTGCTCTGCCCTTGGCTCGCCAGCCAACCCATGCGCACCTCATACGCCAGCACCTGCACGGCGGCCGCCAGATTGAGCGAGCTGAAGTCCGGATCGGACGGGATATGCACGTGGTAATGACAGCGCTGCAGCTCGTCGTTCGTCAGGCCGGCGTATTCACGACCGAACACCAACGCCACTTCGCCACCTTCGGCCGCGCGCTCCACGGCGTGCACACCGCACTCGCGCGGATCGAGCATTGGCCAGGGCATACGGCGATCGCGAGCGCTAGTACCGAGCACCAGCGTGCAGCCGACCAACGCATCTTCCAGCGTGGCAACTACCTGAGCGTTTTCGAGAATGCCATCGGCGCCGGAGGCGCGAGCGCTGGCTTCATGGCTGGGAAAGTCTTGCGGATCGACCAACACCAGGCGCGACAGGCCCATGTTTTTCATCGCCCGCGCGGCACCGCCGATATTGCCGGGATGACTGGTATTGACCAAAACCACGCGGATATTTTCCAGCAACGCGAGCGCTCACACAGACGATAAAGGGAGGCAAATCTTACAGAAGCACCCCGGCAAACACCATGCGCATGCCAGGTGGGCCTTCTTCATCTATGGTTTTCTGTTAGAATGCTCGGCTTTCTTTAACGACCTAGGTGACCCTCCATGCAGCCCATGCTGAATATCGCGCTGCGCGCCGCCCGCAGCGCCAGTGAATTGATCTTCCGCTCCATCGAGCGCCTGGACACCATCAAGGTCGACGAAAAGACGCTAAGGATTACGTATCCGAAGTCGATCGCGCCGCTGAAACCAGCATCATCACCGCGCTGCGCAAAGCCTACCCAACCCACGCCATCCTCGGCGAAGAAACCGGCCTACACCCAGGCAGCGGCGATGGCGAAGACTACCTGTGGATCATCGATCCACTGGACGGCACCACCAACTTCTGCGTGGCATCCCGCATTTTGCCGTGAGCATCGCCTGCAAATACCGCGGCCGCCTTGAGCACGCAGTGGTTCTCGACCCGGTTCGCCAGGAAGAATTCACCGCCAGCCGTGGCCGTGGCGCCCAGCTCAATGGCCGTCGTTGCGCGTAAGCGGTCGTACCAGCCTGGAAGGCGCCCTGCTCGGCACTGGCTTCCCGTTCCGGGACGACCAGATGGATGGCCTCGACAACTACCTGGCATGTTCCGCAGCCTGGTCGGCCAGACCGCCGGCATCCGCCGCGCCGGCGCTGCCAGCCTGGATTTGGCCTACGTGGCCGCTGGTCGTTTCGATGCATTCTGGGAAGCGGGCCTGTCGGAGTGGGACATGGCAGCAGGCGTATTGCTCATTCAAGAAGCCGGCGGCCTGGTCAGTGACTTCACTGGCGGCCACGAATTCTGGAAAAAGGCCACATTGTGGCGGGCAACACAAAGTGCTTCAAAGCCGTGCTGACCGCTATTCAGCCGCACCTGTCGGCCGCGCAGAAGCGCTAAGTCGTCAGGCAATAAAAAAGCGCGCCCGGGGGGGCGCTTTTTTTGTGGCCGGTTTATTGAGCCGGCTGGTTCTGACCGAGGATCAGCTGACCGGTTTTTTCATCAACCGGAATCTGGCTGCCCGGATCACGGTCCATCCGCACCTGACCCACCTTGTCTTTCAACTGGTACTTCACGTTGTAGCCGACCAGCTTGTCGCTGGTGTCGGTCACCGTGTTGCACTTGGTTTCGGTGGTGGTGTAGGTGTCATTCGCCTGCATGTTTTCCTGCACCTTGTTGCCGGCATAACCGCCGCCAGCAGCACCGGCCACGGTGGCGATTTTCTTGCCGTTACCGCCGCCGATCTGGTTGCCGAGCAGGCCGCCGGCCACTGCGCCCAGCACAGTACCTACGATCTGATGTTGGTCTTTAACCGGCTTTTGCCGAGTAACAGCTACATCTTTGCAAACCTGCCGGGGAGTCTTGATGGTTTCGTTAATCGGCTCTACCGCGAGTACTTGAGCGTACTCGGGCCACCGCCCACCAAGCTGTAAGTGGCGACAGCACCTCCGGCGGTAACACCTACCGCACCCAGCACTGCACCTACTAGCATCGACTTGTTCACTTGAAACCTCCTGGTTACACCGAAGCGCCGTAGCGCCTTTCTCCTAGCCTTGGAGTCCATTTCCTACAGGCAGTTCAAAAACAATCGCCCATAAAAAAACGCGGTGCGCAAAGCGCGACCGCGGTCACAGTGTAGCGACGGAGCTTAAGGGCGCTCGTCTACCGCTTCGGTGGTAGCAGGCGGGATCAGGTCTTCAACGCTCAGGTTGAGCCAGATCAGCACCACGTTGGCGATATAAATGGACGAGTAAGTACCCGCCAATACACCAACAAACAGAGTGATGGAGAACCCGTACAGGTTGTCGCCACCCCAGAACAGCAGCGCCGCAATCGCCAGCAACGTGGAGATGGATGTCGCCATGGTCCGCAGCAGGGTTTGGGTGTGGAGATATCGATGTTCTCGATCAGCGTGGCTTTGCGCAGCACGCGGAAGTTTTCCCGCACACGGTCAAATACCACGATGGTGTCGTTGAGCGAGTAACCGATGATCGCCAGTACCGCTGCCAGCACGGTCAGGTCGAAGGTGATCTGGAAGTAGGAGATCACGCCCATCGCCACGATCACGTCGTGGATCAGGGACGCGATGGCGCCCAGACCGAACTTCCACTGAAAGCGGAACGCCAGGTAAAGCATGATGCCGCCCAGGGCCAGCAACATGCCCAGGCCACCTTGGTCGCGCAGCTCTTCACCCACTTGCGGGCCGACGAACTCAACGCGTTTCACGGTAGCCGGATTATCGCCATCCACCGCGCGCAGCGCCTCAGATACGCGGTTACCCAGTTGCGGATCATCGCCTGGCATACGCACCAGCAGCTCGTTGGCCGCGCCAAAGCTCTGCACTACCGCTTCGGTGTAGCCCGCTTTCTGCAGCTCCTCACGCACCTGCAGCAGGTTTGCGTCGCGCTCGTAGGTCAGCTCGATCAGCGTACCGCCGGTGAAATCCAGACCGTAGTTGAGGCCTTTGTGGAACAGGCTGAACAGCGCGATGGCGGTGAGCAGCAAGGTGAAGCCGAACGCGACGTTGCGCACGGCCATAAACTTAATCGTACGTTTCATAGCGGCCCCTTAGATCCACAACTTCTTGAAGTCACGACCACCGAAAATCAGGTTAACCATGCCGCGGGTAACCATGATGGCGGTGAACATCGAAGTGACGATACCCAGCGACATGGTCACGGCGAAGCCCTTGATCGGCCCGGTGCCCATGGCGAACAGGATGCCGCCGACCAGCAAGGTAGTCAGGTTGGCGTCGAGAATCGCCGCATAAGCGCGGTCGAAACCTTCGTGAATAGCGCGCTGGATCGACATGCCGTTGGCAATCTCTTCACGTATCCGCGAGAAGATCAGCACGTTGGCGTCGACCGCCATACCCATGGTCAATACGATACCGGCGATACCCGGCAGGGTCAGGGTGGCACCCAGGAGCGACATCAATGCCAGCAGCATGACCATGTTGAAGGCGAGGGCCACGGTAGCCAGCAGGCCGAAGAAGCGGTAGATCGCCATGATGAACAGCGACACCAGCAGCATGCCCCACAGGGAAGCATCGATACCTTTGGTGATGTTGTCCGCACCCAGGCTCGGGCCGATGGTGCGCTCTTCAGCGAAGTACATCGGCGCCGCCAGGCCACCCGCACGCAGCAGCAGCGCCAGCTCGGACGACTCGCCTTTGCCTTCCAGGCCGGTGATGCGGAACTGGCTGCCCAGTGGCGACTGAATGGTCGCCAGGCTGATGATCTTCTTCTCTTCTTTGAAGGTCTGTACCGCTACGTCTTGCTCAACGCCTTTAACCATCTGCTTGGTGTAGACGGTGGTTGGCTTCTGCTCGATGAAGATCACCGCCATGCTGCGGCCAACGTTGCTGCGCGTGGCGCGGCTCATCAGCTCGCCGCCGTGACCATCCAGACGGATATTCACCTGCGGACGACCGTTTTCATCGAAGCTTGCCGAGGCGTCGGTTACCTGGTCACCGGTGATGATCAGGCCACGCTCCAACGGCACAGCCGGACGGCCCGGCTCGCGGAACTCAAACGATTCGGTGGTCGCCTTGGTGCCATCCGGGCCAGCGGCCAGGCGGAATTCCAGGTTGGCGGTCTTGCCGAGAATACGCTTGGCTTCGGCGGTGTCTTGCACGCCTGGCAGTTCGACCACGATGCGGTTGGCACCCTGACGTTGTACCAGCGGCTCAGCCACGCCCAGTTCGTTGACGCGGTTACGTACCGTGGTCAAGTTCTGCTTGATCGAGTATTCGCGAATTTCGGCCAGCTTGGCCGGGGTCAGCGACAAGCGCAGCACTTGCAGGCCGTTGCGCTCTACAGCGGTAACCTGGAAGTCGGTGAAGTCTTTGCGGATCAAGTCTTTGGCTTTGGTCAGTGACTCGTCGTCAGAAAAGCCCAGCTGAATGGCGCCTTCCTGCTCAGGCAGGCTGCGGTATTTCACACGCTCTTTGCGCAACAGGCTCTTCACGTCGCCTTCGTACACCTTGCGGCGCGCGTCCAGGGCTTTTTCCATGTCCACTTCGAGCAGGAAGTGCACACCACCGGACAAGTCCAGACCCAGCTTCATCGGGCTTGCACCCAGATTACGCAGCCAGGTTGGCGTGGTTTGCGCCAGGTTCAGCGCCACAACGTAGTCATCACCCATGGTTTTGCGGATGACGTCTTTAGCCGGCAGTTGCTGTTCTTTATTAACCAGACGGATCAGACCGCCTTTCCCCTGTGCAGCCAGAGTGGCTGCCTTCACCTTGATACCTGCGTCGGTCAGGGCCTTGCTCGCGCGATCCAGATCAGCCTGGCTGACCTGCAGTGCGGTGCTGGCACCACTGATCTGTACGGCCGGGTCATCCGGGTACAGGTTCGGCGCAGAATAAATGAAGCCGATCACCAGAACCGCGACGATCAGCAGGTATTTCCACAGAGGGTATTTGTTCAGCATGACGCCGCCCGCTTATGACGCGGGGCGCCTTTAGCGCCCCGTCGAGTAATAAATAGTGTGAAGTTAGATGGCTTTCAGGGTGCCCTTGGGCAGCGTGGCACCAATGGCGCCTTTCTGAATTTTCAGTTCAACGGTGTCGGACACTTCAATGACCACGAAATCATCGGTCACTTTGGTGATTTTGCCGGCGATGCCACCGGAGGTCACCACTTCGTCGCCCTTGGCCAGGTTGCTCAGCAGGTTCTTCTGCTCTTTCGCGCGCTTGGCCTGTGGACGCCAGATCATGAGGTAGAAAATAACCATAAAGCCGACCAGGAAAATGATCGACATGCTGTCGCCGCCCATAGGGCCGGCTGCAGCGGCTGGCGCTGCGCCGTCAGCGAGAGCGTCAGAAATGAAAAAGCCCATGTAAAACTCCTGTTAGAGATTCTTTATAAGGTGATCAGTCAGTCCAGCGGCGGTGTAGTGAGCCCGCGCCGGGCGTAGAAGGAATCGACGAAGGCGGCCAATGTACCCTGTTGAATAGCCTCGCGCAAACCAGCCATAAGGCGCTGGTAATGGCGCAAATTGTGGATGGTATTCAACATGCTACCGAGCATTTCGTCGCACTTGTCCAAGTGGTGCAGATAGGCCCTGGAGAAGTTCTGACAGGTGTAGCAATCGCAGGTCGGATCAAGCGTGCTGTTGTCTTGCTTGTGCGCCGAATTGCGAATCTTCAGAACCCCGGTATCGACGAACAGATGGCCGTTGCGCGCATTACGCGTCGGCATCACGCAGTCGAACATGTCCACACCACGGCGCACACCTTCAACCAGGTCTTCGGGCTTGCCAACACCCATCAGGTAACGCGGTTTGTCTGCCGGCATGCGCCCTGGCAGGTAGTCCAGTACGCGAATCATCTCTTCCTTGGGCTCGCCCACCGACAAGCCGCCAATGGCCAGGCCATCGAAGCCGATCTCGGTCAGGCCGTCCAGCGAGCGCATGCGCAGGTCTTCATGCATGCCGCCCTGGACGATGCCGAACAGCGCGGCAGTGTTGTCGCCATGGGCGATTTTCGAGCGCTTGGCCCAGCGCAGCGACAACTCCATGGAGGTGCGCGCCACATCAAGGTCGGCCGGGTACGGGGTGCACTCGTCGAAAATCATCACGATGTCCGAGCCCAGATCGCGCTGCACTTGCATCGACTCTTCCGGGCCCATGAACACTTTGCTGCCGTTGACCGGCGAAGCGAAGGTCACGCCCTCCTCCTTGATCTTGCGCATGGCGCCCAGGCTGAACACCTGAAAACCACCGGAGTCGGTGAGGATCGGGCCTTTCCACTGCATGAAATCGTGCAGGTCGCCGTGCTGCTTGATCACTTCCATGCCTGGGCGCAGCCACAGGTGGAACGTGTTGCCGAGGATCATCTGCGCGCCAATGGCTTCGATGTCGCGCGGCAGCATGCCCTTCACGGTGCCATAGGTGCCCACCGGCATGAAGGCCGGGGTTTCGACCACGCCACGGGGGAATGTCAGGCGGCCGCGACGGGCCTTTCCGTCGGTGGCCAGCAGTTCGAAGGTCATGCGGCAGGTGCGGCTCATGCTTGCTCCTCGGGTCCGCGCGCGGCGGGATTGCGGGTAATGAACATCGCATCACCGTAACTGAAAAACCGGTAGCCCTCGGCAATCGCCGTGGCGTAGGCCGCCATGGTTTGCGGGTAACCGGCAAAGGCTGAAACCAACATCAGCAATGTCGATTCGGGCAGATGGAAATTGGTGACCAGAGCGTCGACAACATGAAACGGCCGGCCCGGGTAGATAAAGATATCGGTGTCGCCGCTAAAGGGTTTCAGCTCGCCGTCGCGCGCCGCGCTTTCCAGCGAACGCACGCTGGTGGTGCCCACGGCAATCACCCGGCCGCCACGCGCGCGGCACGCGGCCACGGCATCACCACGTCTTGCGTCACTTCCAACCACTCATTGTGCATATGGTGGTCTTCGATCTTTTCCACCCGCACCGGCTGGAACGTACCGGCGCCCACGTGCAGGGTGACGAACGCGGTTTCCACGCCCATGGCGCGAATGGCAGCCAGCAGCGGCTGATCAAAATGCAGCCCCGCAGTTGGCGCTGCCACCGCACCGGCACGCTCGGCGTACACGGTCTGATAGCGCTCGCGGTCGGCGCTGTCGTCGGGGCGGTCTATATAAGGAGGCAACGGCATATGGCCGACGCGCTCGAGCAGCGGCAATACGTCTTCGTCGAAACCCAACTCGAACAGCGCATCGTGGCGCGCCAGCATCGTGGCTTCGCCGCCGCCGTCGATCAAAATGGTCGAGCCCGGCTTGGGCGACTTGCTCGAGCGCACATGGGCGAGCACGCGACGGTTATCCAGCACGCGCTCCACCAGCACTTCCAACTTGCCGCCGGAAGCCTTCTGGCCGAACAGGCGCGCGGGAATTACGCGGGTGTTGTTGAACACCATCAAGTCGCCGGGGCGCAGGTAGTCCAGAAGGTCAGAGAACTGGCGATGGGCCAGGGCACCGGTTGGGCCGTCGAGGCTGAGCAGGCGGCTGCCCTGGCGCTGCGCCAAGGGATGGCGCGCGATCAGGGAGTCCGGCAGCTCGAAATTGAAATCGGCAACACGCATGATGGGAGGTCATTTTTCAGGGGCGCGAAGTTTAACGGAAATACGCAAAATTGACCACGCGACCCCGTTGACCACTCGCGAAGGTCTCCCTATACTGCGCGCCCTATGTGCCCTGGTGGCGGAATTGGTAGACGCGGCGGATTCAAAATCCGTTTTCGCAAGGAGTGGGAGTTCGAGTCTCCCCCGGGGCACCACACATACGAAGAAAGGCCCTATTTATAGGGTCTTTTTTTATGCCTGCGATTCTTTAAAACGAGCCGCAGAAAAAGCTTCGCGAGCAAGCTCGCTCCTACGAGACCGTGACATCCGTAGGAGCGAGCTTGCTCGCGAAGCTTTGGATCTTAGGGCTTGGTTTCCTGCCAACCCCCACCCAACGCCAGGAACAGATTGATCTGCTGCATCGCCACCTGCGTATTTGCCGCTGCCAGCTGCGCACGCATATCGGTGTAGGTTTTGGTCGCCTGCAAATCCGCCAGGAACGAAGCACGCCCGGCCTGGAAGAACTGATGCGTCTGGTTGGCCGCCTGCTGCGCCGAATGCTCGGCGTCGGCCAGCGCGTCGCGGCGATTCAGCAAGGCGCTGTATTGCACCAGCCCGGTCTGGGTTTCCCGCACCGCGTTCAGCACCACGCCATCGAAATGCGCCAGCGCCGCCTGGGTTCCCGCCTCGGCTTCACGAATCCGCGCACGGGCGCCGTTGGTGGGAATGGTCCAGCTGATTAGTGGACCAAAGCCCCAGCGGTTGGTCGCCGGCTCGCCGAGGTGATCGAGAATCCCCACCGTACCAACCGTCGCACCGATGCTGATATTCGGGTACAGCTGCCCGGTCGCCACGCCAATTTTTGCGGTAGCCGCCGCCAGCGTGCGTTCAGCCTGACGGATATCCGGCCGACGTTTCAGCAGTTCGGCACCATCCCCCACTGGCAACAGCTGCGCGATATGCGGCAGCTCGGCGCAGTCACTGACACCGGCCGGCAATTGATTCACCGGCTTGGCCAGCAGCATCGACAAAGTGAAAAGACCCGACTGCTGCGCCGCGTCGTACCGCGGCATTTCGGCGCGCAGGGATTTGAATTGGGTTTGTGTGCGCGTGACCTGGGTTTCATCGCCGCGCCCGGCATCGCGCAGGCGCTGCACCAGGGTCACGCCCTCTTCCTGCAGGTCCAGCGATTGCTGGGCGATCTTGCGTTCTTCGTTGGCCGCGCACACTTGCGTATAGGCACGCACAACCTCGGCGACCAGCGTAATGCGTGCGGTATCCGCCGCCGCTTGCGCCGCATCGGCATTGGCCTGCGCCGACTCGAGGCCGCGCTGCAACGTGCCCCATAAATCGAACTGGTACGAGGTGTTGATCGAGCCGCTGCCGATGTTGGCCACCGGCACCTTTTCGGTCAGCAAAAAGGCTTCGCCGGACTCCTGCAAGCGCTCGGCGCCAAACTTGGCGCTGCCGCTAAAACCGCCCTCGGCCTGCGCTTCTTCCACCTGCGTGCGGGCGCGAGCCAGGTTGGCGGCGGCTACGCGCAAGTCGGTGTTGGAGGCCATGGCCTGCCGCACCAGTTGGTCGAGCCGCGGGTCTTGATAAAGCTTCCACCAATCGGCTGGCACCGGCGCCGACACCACGTCGCTGTTGCCGGTCGCCAGCTGCCCCTGCAAATCAGCGCGCTGCACGGCGGCGTCTTTGGGCACCTGATAATCCGGGCCCACGGCCTGGCACGCCGACAACACCAAACCGAAACCGGCGGCGGTCAATAAACCGCGAGCTGCCTGGCGGTTCATTGCGCGTTCTCCGCCTTCTTGTCGCCGTCTTCGATGATCGACACCGTGGCCGTGCGCCCGGCAATCATGCGGAAGTCGGCCGGCACGTCATCAAAGGCGATACGCACGGGAATCCGCTGCGCCAACTGAACCCAGCTGAAGGCCGGGTTCACGGTGGGCAGCATATTGCTGCCGCTGGTGCGGTCGCGGTCTTCCACGGCGGCGACGATGCTCTGCACATGGCCGCGCAGGCGGGTGTTATCGCCCAGCACACGGATATCCACGGCCTGGCCGATGTGAATGTGCTGCAGTTTGGTCTCTTCGAAATAACCGTCGATATGGAACGACTCGCCATCGACCACCGACAACACCGGCCGCCCGGCCGTAACGAATTCGTGGGCACGCGGGGCGCGGTCGTTGAGGTAGCCGTCTACCGGGCTGCGAATCACCGAGCGGTCGAGATTGAGCTTGGCGGCATCCACTGCCACCTGCGCGGCGGCGACTGCCGACTGCGCACGGCTTTCCCGCGACTGGCTTTCTTCAAGCTGCTCGCGCGCCACCAGATTGCCCAGGCCACGGTTACGTTTGGCTTCACGCTGCGCCTGGGCCAACGCTTCTTTCTGCTCGGCGGCCGTAGCTTCGGCCTGGCGCAGCGCCAGGGTGAAACGGTCCTGATCGATGGTGAAAAGCACATCGCCGCGTTTCACCGGCTGGTTGTCACGCACTTCGACCTTTTCGATCAGCCCGGACACATCCGGGGCGATCTGGATGATATCGGCGCGGATATGCCCGTCGCGGGTCCACGGCGCAAACATGTAGTACATCACCATGCGCCACACCACGACGGTAGCCAGGGTCACCATCAACAACGTCAGGACCACGCGGCCCAGGGTCAACATAGGTTTTTTCATAGCATCAGGCTTCGGCAAATAGCATCCACCGCACCGAGCAGTACGGCGTAGAGACCAACGTTAAACAGGGCCCGGTGCCAGACCAGGCGATAGAAATGCACGCGGTTCAACACCCCGTGCACCAACAGGTACAGCACATAGGTGAAGGCCATCATCACCAGCAGCGTGGGCAGAAACACCCCGCTGACATCCAGATCACCGATCACAGGGACGCTCCATCGATGCCGTAAGGGAGTTGTTCGTGCGCCTCGCCAGGTTCGACCAGCACTTCCACGCCCGGCAACAACGCCAGACGCAGACCACTCAGCGCCAGCAGGCTTTGCACCCGCGCTTCTTCAGCGTCGGCGCAGGCAGAAAAATTGATCGCGCGGCGGGCGCGGTCCATGGTCATCAGCAAGCCCTTGGGCGCCGGCAAGCGCTCGCCGGCTTTAAGGCAGGCGCGAAAGTAATCACCCACCTCGGCGACCACTTGTTGCAACTGGGTTTGCGCACTGTTTGGCAAACGCGGCAGATAGGCCAACACGTCGAGCAAGCACAGCGCCACACGCAAATCGCGCAGCGCGCCGCCGGTGTCCTGGCCGGTCTGGGTCAGACGCGGTAGGTGCTGCATCAGTCGGTCGAGCATGCGCACGCCCATGCGCCGATGTTCAGCCAGCGTGGCCGGCTCGGTCAGCGCCACGATGTCGCGCCAGCTGAAACGAGTCATGCGCTTGGCCGCCACTTCCACACCGAACGGGCGCATCACCAGGGTCCAGACAAAGGCAAACAACAAGCCCACCGGCCCAGCCAGGTTGCTGTTGATAAAGGTCATAAAGTTCGCGTCGTAGGTGCCCTGGATGCTGATAAAGGACGACGTGTTTACCAACGTCAGCAACATGCCAAGGTAGAAACGCGGCTGCACGGTGAGCGTACCGACGCAGATAAAGGGCACGGCGAACGCCAGCACCAGCATCGGGAAGTCGTGCAGGTTGGGCAGGATCAGAAAGAGGTACAGGCTGGCAAACAGCGCCGACATCGCGGTCCAGAAAAAGAAGCGGTAGATCTGCGGCGCCGGATCGTCCATGGCAGCGAAGAAGCTGCAGGCCACGGCGGCAAGAATCACCGCGCTGCCGCCGTCGGTCCAGCCCAGGCCAATCCACAACAGCGAGGCGACGATGATCGCGCTGATGGTGGAAAACACCGAGTAGAGCATCAGCCCACGGTCGAAAAACGGCGTGAGGCGGCCCAGGCGCCAGTGGCGGTATACGGCGCGCCATGGCGATTGGTCGTCGAGCAAAATCGCGTGCTGCAGGCTGCGGCAGTCTTGCCACAAATCAACCCACTCGCCGAGACGATACAGGGCGTTGGAAAGCAGCAATTGGCGGCGTTCGTCGAGGGCTTCGGCGGTGGGTTGCAGCGCGTCGAGCTGGTCGCGCAGGGCCTGCCAGCGCTCGGGCGCAGCGTCGGCGGCGGTGCTCAGCAGCCACTGTTGAGCCTGGTCCAGCAGGGGCGACAGCAGCGCCACTAGATCAGGCGAGCGGCGTTCGATGGCGATCAGGGCATCGTCGAGGCCGTCGATCACCGGCAGCAGATGGATCATCCGCCCGCGCAGTTCCTTGGTGTTGCGCATCGTCTGCGGCCGAGCGCCCTCGTGGGGCAATTGGCCGATCATCAATTCCAGGGTGTTGAAGCTGGCAACCATCGCCGCGCGCAGGCTGCCGACTTCGGCGGGCGCCGCACCACGGCTTAAAAAATGCTGGCTGTAGCGCGTGGCATCGGCAAACCAGGCGCCTGCGGCATCCATTAATACCGGCGCCAATCGGCGTGGCCAGAACACGGCGCCGACCACCGCCGCGCAAACGATGCCGAGGAAAATCTCCTGGGTCCGCGACGAGGCGATATCGAAAACGGCATTGGGGTTATCCACAACCGGCAAGGCAATCAGCGGCAAGGTGTAGCCCGAGAGCATCAGCGCATAGCTATTGGCCGTGCGCAGGTTCAGCGAGAGAAACAGCAAGGTGCCGGTCCACAGCGCCACGACGATCGCCAGCAACAACGGCGTTTGCACAAACAGCGGCACAAACAGCACCGCCGCCGCCGCGCCGACAAAGGTGCCGACCGCGCGGTACAGCGCCTTGGAACTGGTGGGGCCGACAAAAGGGCTGGAGACGATATAAACCGTCGCCATTGCCCAATAGGGACGGGGCATCTGCATGATCATGGCGATATACAGCGCCAGCATTGAGGCGCCGAAGGTGCGTACGCCGTAAAACCAGTCGCGGGCCGGCGGCATACCGGCGAAGAATCCGTTCATGTCGGTTCTCCGCTGCCGGGTTCGAAACTGCTGTGCCGCCCCGCTTCCTCGAATGCACGCACCACACGCAAGGCGGCTTCGAGGTCGGCAGTTGGAATGTCGCGCAGTACTTCGCGGCGCAGGCGCACCAGTTCGTTTTCGATGGACTCGGCCAGCTCGCGGCCACGTGGCGTCAGGCTCAGAGCTTTGGCGCGGCGGTCGTCGGGGTCTTCGCTGCGGCAGACAAACCCGGCGCGGCACAGCTGATCAAGCAAGCGCACCAGCGACGGACTCTCCAACCCGGCGGCCTGCGCCACCGCCACCTGCCGCACACCATCACCCAGGCGCACGATCATCAGCAACGGCACCGCGCAGGCTTCCGTCACGCCATAGTTGGCCAGTGTGGCCTGGCAAATGCGCCGCCAATGGCGGGACGCCGTCACCATGCCGCTGCTGATATTGAGCTGGAGTGCTTCGAGGGTCATTGAGGGGGACGCGAGAATTTAATTAGTTAGCAAGCTAATTGTATTCTCGGAAATTTCCGCTCGTCAATTACCACATGGAGGCTTTACAGGTTTATTTCAGACACAAACCACCGCTATTCCGGATGGTTTTAGCGCTATACCAAAAAGCCCTGGAGGCGCCGGAATCAGGCGCTATACGGGCTATTTCAGGGGGTTGTTTTTCACAAGGAAGTTATCTATCTTTTCGCCCACTGTGTTGCCGGGATCGCGAGTGAATCGCGACCCATATTCCGACAACCAGTCCAGTCCTCGTCCCGAGGCTGTCATTAACTAAAGCTCCAAGGAAATAAGATATGTCGAATCGTCAGAACGGTACCGTCAAGTGGTTTAACGACGAAAAAGGGTTTGGTTTTATCACTCCAGAAAGCGGTCCGGATCTGTTCGTACACTTCCGTTCTATCGAAAGCGACGGCTTCAAGAGCCTGAAAGAAGGCCAGAAAGTCAGCTTCGTTTCCGTACAAGGGCAGAAAGGCCTGCAAGCCGACCAGGTCCAAGTGGTTAGCTAACCGATCGGCTGCGCGTCGGCGTAGCTGCGTTAAAAACGGTTTTGAATGCTCATTGGCTTGAGCCAACTGCGCTTCAAAAACCGTTTTTGCTCGGCCTGACAGGATTGCTCCGCTCTAGCTCGCTCGATCTCGACCGAGTTATCACCCCTCTCAAACCCCCAGTTTTTCCAATCCTCTCCTTTTGCAGTAAAGTGCCTCGCGCTTTTTCACCCACCGCGAGCTCCGCATGTCCAAACGTCTGCTTCAGCCTCAGGGCGACTTTCCCGCTGCCGGCCTGCCCCGCCGCTTTGCCGCGATGTTCTATGACTTTCTGTTGTGCGTGGCCATCGCGATCGTCACGGGCCTGTTGTATCAACAGGTGGTGCTGCGCCTGATCTTCGGCAGCGAACGGCTGCTGAGTTGGCCAACAACAAGGCCCTGGATGTTGATCCGGTGCTCTCCACCTTGGTGCTGTTTACCATTTTCGCGTTCTTCGCCAAGTTCTGGACCCACTCCGGCCAAACCCTCGGCATGCAGGTCTGGGGCGTGCGCGTACAAAATGCCGACGGCAGCGCCATCAGCCTGTGGCAGGCGCTGCTGCGGTTTATGGTGTCGATTGCCTCGTGGCTGTGCGTGGGCCTGGGTTTTTTCTGGATGCTCTGGGACAAACAGAAGCGCAATTGGCAGGACATCTATTCCGATAGCCGCCTGGTGCATATCCGAAGAAGAAGCCCAACCCGTAATTCGCAGACAATAAAAAGCCCGCCGAAGCGGGGCTTTTTTATGGGCGGTGGGTTACCCCGCGCGCCTAAGCATCCAGAACCCGGCCACGGCACAAATCAAGCTCGGGATCAGCACCGCCAGCAACGGCGGGAAACCGAACACCAGGCTCGATGGCCCGAGCAGGTCTTGCGCGATACGGAACACAAAGCCCACCAGCACACCGGTGAACACGCGCTGGCCGAGGGTGACCGAACGCAGCGGGCCGAAGATAAACGAGATGGCCATCAGCACCAGCGCGGCAGTTACCAGCGGTTGCAGCACTTCGTCCAGAACGCCAGCCAGTACTTGCCGTTGGCCAGGCCTTGATCGGCAAGGTAGTGGATGTAACGCCACAGCCCGGTCACCGACAACGCTTCCGGCTCCAGCACCACGGTGCCGAGCAGTTGCGGGGTCAGCTGCACGTCCCAGCGCTCGCTTGGGGTTTGGACCACTTCAGTGCTGCGCTCATGGAAACAACGTGGTGGCCACTTCTTCGAGCTGCCAGTGGTCTTTCTTATACAAGGCTTTCTTGGCAAAACTGGAGGACTGCAGGTGCGTTCGTCATCGAATTTGTAGCGCGTCACGCCATACAGCACGCCATTGGGTTGCACGGCGTTGATGTGCACAATTCATCGCCCTGACGGTGCCACAGGCCGCGCTTGGAGCTCTGCGCTTCACCGCCGCCCTGGGCCAGCGAGCGACTGGCCTGGCCGATGTTCTCGCTCCACGGTGCCAGGTATTCGCCAATCAGAATGCCGGCCAGCATCAGCACCAGCATCGGCTTCATTACTGCCCACACGATGCGGCCAACCGAAACCCCGGCAGCACGCATGATGGTCAGTTCGCTGCTGCTGGCCAGGCTACCCAGGCCGATCAGGCAACCGATCAACGCCGCCATCGGCAGCATTTCGTACACCCGCCGCGGCGTGGTGAGGAACACGTACCAGGCCGCGTCATCCAGGCCATAGCTGCCCTGCACATCGCCCAGCTCATCGATAAAGGCAAACAGCAGCGCCAGGCCGACAATAATGCCCAGCACCGACAGAATGGCGAAGAACACACTGGTGCCGATGTAACGATCTAACTTAACCATGCGCCAACTCCCGCGCCATGCGGCGACCCGCCAACTTCAAGCGCAACGGCTCCCAGAACTGCAGCGTCAGACCAATCAGCAAAAACAGCCCGTGCACCCACCACAAGCCGATGCTCATGGGGATCTTGCCCTTGTCCAACGCACCGCGAGCGGCGATCAGCAACGACAGATAAGCCATATAAAGAAGAATCGCCGGCAACAGCTTGAGGAAGCGGCCCTGGCGTGGATTCACCCGCGACAGCGGCACGGCCAGCAAGGTGACGACAAACACCAACAACGGAATCGACAGGCGCCATTGCAACTCGGCCTGCTTGCGCGGCTCGTCGCTGCCGATCAGCTCGCGGGTGGTCAGTGCTTCACGCTCGCTGATATCGCCACTGACTTCCGGCTTCACCAACAGCACGCCGTACGTGTCGTACTTGATGGAGCGGTAATCGGCGGCACCGGGGTTGCCGTCGTAGCGGTAGCCGTTTTCCAGAATCAGGTAGCGGCTGCCGTCGGGCTGGATTTCCTGGCGACCTTTGTCGGCCACCAGCACGGTAATGCCGCGCTCTTTCGCGCCGTCGTTGGACAGGCGTTTTTCCGAGATAAAGATGCCGCCCAACTGGCTGCGGTCATCCGACATTTCCTGGGTGTAGGTCACCCGCGTGCCGCTGCGCATGGCCTGGAAGCGGCCCGGCACCAGGGTGTCGAACTCGGTCAGGGCATCTTGCTCATTGAGAATTTTCGCCACCTGCGCCACGCCTTGCGGCGCCAGGCCCAGGCTCAGCCAGGCCACCAGCACGGCCACCAGGGTGGCCGGCGCCAGGGTGTAAGCCAGCAAGCGCTGTTGGCTCATGCCGGTGGCGGCCAGCACGGTCATTTCGCTGTCCAGGTACAGACGCCCGTAGGCCAGCAGAATGCCGAGGAACAAGCCCAGCGGCAGAATCAGCTCGAGAAAGCCCGGCATCCGAAAGCCCATGATCAGAAACAGCACACTCGGGTCGAGTGCGCCAGAAGCTGCCTGGGCCAGGTACTTGATAAAACGACCACTCATAATGATCACCAGCAGCACGGCACTCACCGCACTCAGGGTCAACATCACTTCGCGGGACAGATAACGGAAGACAATCAAACCAGACACTCCAGGGTTGTCAGGCTCAGGCGGCTAAGCTCAAACTAGCCGACCTGTTGCCAGCCCAGTAAAGGCTAGCGACCGAAAATTTGCAGGTGTGGATACGAAACCAATGCGGCTCACGCCTGCCGAACAACGACAAGGACGCGGAGTTTACTAGAGCCTGCTGCGCAGTCCGAGCCCGTTTTTCAAAGGCCCATTCTTGTCGCGCGGTTTTCACACCGATTGAGCGCGGCATTATCCTGTAATACCTACCGGTTGTCTTGGGGACTCCTCGCCATGGAATTTGTTGTTAAGAACGCACGTCCAGACGCACTGAAAACCGCCACCCTGGTAGTCGCCGTCGGCGAAGGCCGCAGCCTTGGCGCCGCCGCGCAGATTCTCGACGTCGCCAGCAATGGCGCCATCAGCAGCGTACTCAAACGCGGCGATCTGGCTGGCAAAGTCGGCCAAACCCTGCTGCTGCAAAGCCTGCCCAACCTCAAAGCCGAACGCGTGCTGCTGGTGGGTACCGGCAAAGAGACCGAACTCTCTGACCGCCAACTGCGCAAATTGATCACCGCCGTCCAAGGTGTTTTGAAAGGTTTGGGCGGCAAAGACGCCGTGCTGGCCCTGGACGACCTACAGGTCAAAGGCCGCGACGCCTACAGCAAAACCCGTCTACTGGTGGAAACCCTGGCCGACAACCAATACAGCTTCGAGCAGTTCAAGAGCCAGAAAACCCCGGCCCGCGCCCTCAGCAAAATCACCCTGCTGACCGAAAAAACCAGCCTCGCCGACGTGGAACGCGCCAGCCAGCAAGCGCAAGCCATTGCCGCCGGCATGGCCTTCACCCGCGACCTGGGCAACCTGCCGCCGAATATCTGCCACCCAACCTACCTGGGCGAACAGGCCAAGGCGCTGGGCAAGGCGTACAAATCGTTGAAAGTCGAAGTACTCGACGAGAAGAAACTCAAAGAGCTGGGCATGGGGTCGTTCCTCGCCGTGGCCCAGGGCAGCGTGCAACCGCCGCGCCTGATCGTGTTGCAATACAACGGCGGCAAGAAAGGCGACCAGCCATTCGCCCTGGTGGGTAAAGGCATCACCTTCGACACCGGCGGCATCAGCATCAAGCCAGCGGCCGGCATGGACGAAATGAAGTACGACATGGGTGGCGCCGCCAGCGTGTTCGGTACCTTCAAAGCCGTGCTGGAAATGCAGCTGCCGATCAACCTGGTAGGCGTGATGGCCTGTGCCGAGAACATGCCCAGCGGCAGCGCCACGCGTCCGGGCGATATCGTCACCACCATGAGCGGGCAGACCGTGGAAATCCTCAACACCGACGCTGAAGGCCGTCTGGTGCTGTGCGACGCGCTGACCTACACCGAACGTTTCAAGCCGCAGGCCGTAATCGATATCGCCACCCTCACCGGTGCCTGCATCGTCGCCTTGGGCAGCCACACCTCGGGCCTGCTGGGTAACAACGACGAGCTGCTGCAACAACTGCTCAGCGCCGGCCAGTCCGCCGACGACCGCGCCTGGCAGCTGCCGTTGTTCGATGAATACCAGGAACAGCTCGACAGCCCGTTCGCCGATATCGCCAACATTGGCGGGCCGAAGGCCGGCACCATTACCGCTGCCTGCTTCCTGTCGCGATTTGCGAAGAAGTTCAGCTGGGCGCACCTGGATATCGCCGGTACGGCGTGGATCAGCGGCGGCAAGGACAAAGGCGCCACTGGTCGCCCGGTGCCGTTGCTGACCCAATACCTGCTGGACCGCGCTAAGGTTTAATACCTGCGTCGCTCCTGTAGGAGCGGCTTCAGCCGCGATGCTTTTGATCAAGAGCATCGAGGCTGAAGCCGCTCCTACGGGGATATGTTTTTCACGACCACAACGAAATCACCATGCCCCGCATCGAATTCTACGTCCTCTCCTCCACCGCCCCCGCCGACCGCCTGCGCGCGGCCTGCCAATTGGCGATGAAGGCCTGGCGCCACGGCATGCCGGTTTTTATGCGTGCCAGCGATGACGCGCAATGCTTGGAAGTGGACGAACTTTTGTGGCGTTTCAAGGCCGAAACCTTCATACCCCACAGCCTGCACCGCGACGCGCCTGACGCGCCGGTGGTGATCGGCCTGGACGACGAACCTGCCGCCAGCCAGGGCCTGCTCATCAATCTCAACAGCAGCCTGTCGCCCCACGTGCAGCGTTTCAGCCGGGTGATCGAGATCGTCAACCAGGAACCCGAACAACTGGCGAGCTCGCGGGAAAACTTTCGCACCTATCGCCAGCAGGGTTTCGACCCCAAGCGCGTTGAACTGTAGCCAGAGCCATGGACACTCCAAAACCTCCGCAAAAGCCCAATCACTTGCTCGACGACCTGGAGTCGATCCGCGAGTTTCTGAGCAATAACGAATCGGCCGGCGCCGAGAATCCCGATCAGTATCTCGATCTGCCGCTGCTTACCGACTCGGTGGAATTAGGCCAGATTCCGCTGTTGTCGGAGATCGTCACCCCCGCGACGCCGCCGATCCAGGCGCGCCCGAGTATCCCGGCCGCCCCGGCCCATACCCCGCCGCCAGCCGTGCCGCGCCCGGATCCCTCGCCCGCCGCCGTCGCTCCGCCGGGGCATGCGCCCACGGCTGGCACCGCGTCGGCCGCCATCCCGCAGCCTGCTGCCGCTAAACCACAGCCGCCACACGGGCTCGCGCAAACCGTGCAACGCAGCGTGGAAAGCAGCAACACCACCAGCGACCTGCTGCGCCTGGACGGCGAACTGCGTGCCGCGGCGCAGTTGATTCTGCAAGACGTGATCGACGACTTTGTGCCGCAGATAGAAGCCGAGCTTAAACGTCGGCTGGAAGCGCGCCTGACCCGGTTATTGCCACAGCGTAAAAGCTGAGCCAAAACCCCGTCGTCCCAGCGCAGGCTGGGACGACGGTGGTGAATCTAGTAACTCCGCCAGTACCATCCCCGCGTATCACGCGCATTACCCGCCTGCGATCAACCCCGTTATACTTGCCGGCTTTCCGATTAGCTGCCGAACAGGGTCCCGATCCGCATGGACAAGACGTACCAGCCCCACGCCATTGAAACCTCCTGGTACGAAACCTGGGAGTCGAAGAACTATTTCGCCCCGCAAGGTAGCGGCGACTCCTACACCATCATGATCCCGCCGCCGAACGTCACCGGCAGCCTGCATATGGGTCACGGCTTCAACAACGCGATCATGGACGCCCTGATCCGCTTTCGCCGCATGCAGGGTCGCAACACCCTCTGGCAGCCAGGTACCGATCACGCCGGCATCGCCACGCAAATGCTGGTTGAGCGTCAGATCGGCGCCCAAGGCCTTAGCCGTCACGACCTGGGTCGCGAGAAATTCCTGGAAAAAGTCTGGGAATGGAAAGACCAGTCCGGCGGCAACATCAGCCGGCAGATCCGCCGCCTCGGTTCCTCCGTAGATTGGAGCCGCGAAAAATTCACCATGGACCCCGACCTGTCCGAAGCCGTACAGGAAGCGTTCGTGCGCCTGCATGAAGACGGCCTGATCTACCGCGGCAAGCGCTTGGTCAACTGGGACACCAAACTGCACACCGCGATTTCCGACCTCGAAGTGGAAAACCACGACGAGAAAGGCTTCCTGTGGAACCTGCGTTACCCGCTGGCCGACGGCGCCAAAACCGCCGATGGCCTGGACTACCTGATCGTTGCTACCACCCGCCCGGAAACCCTGCTCGGCGACAGCGCCGTGGCCGTGCACCCGAGCGATGAGCGCTACCAGGCGCTGATCGGCAAGTTCGTGAAACTGCCGCTGGTGGGCCGTCTGATTCCGATCGTGGCCGACGAATACTGCGACCCCGAGTTCGGCACCGGCTGCGTGAAAATCACCCCCGCGCACGACTTCAACGACTATGAAGTGGGCAAGCGCCACAACCTGCCGCTGATCAACGTACTGGACAAGAACGCCGCCATTCTCGGCCGCGCGCAAGTGTTCAACATCGACGGCAGCGTCAACGACACCTTTGAAGCCAGCCTGCCGCAGCAATACGCCGGCATGGACCGTTTCGTCGCTCGTAAGCAGATGGTTGCCGACCTCGAGGCCCAGGGCCTGCTGGAAAAAATCGACGACCACGCCCTGAAAGTGCCAAAGGGCGACCGCTCCGGCACCGTCATCGAGCCATGGCTCACGGACCAGTGGTACGTCTCCACCAAACCGCTGGCCGAAAAAGCCATCGCGGTCGTGGAAAGCGGCGAAATCCAGTTCGTGCCCAAGCAGTACGAAAACATGTACTTCAGCTGGATGCGCGACATTCAGGACTGGTGCATTAGCCGTCAGCTCTGGTGGGGCCACCGCATTCCGGCCTGGTACGACGAGGCCGGCAAGGTTTACGTAGGCCGTGACGAAGCAGAGGTGCGCGCCAAGCACAACCTCGGCGATATCGCCCTGCGCCAGGACGACGACGTACTCGATACCTGGTTCAGCTCGGGCCTGTGGACGTTCTCCACCCTCGGCTGGCCGAACCAGACCGAAGCGCTGAAAACCTTCCACCCTACCGACGTGCTGGTGACCGGTTTCGACATCATTTTCTTCTGGGTTGCCCGGATGATCATGCTGTCCACCCACCTAACCGGGCAGATTCCGTTCAAGACCGTGTACGTACACGGCCTGGTGCGCGATGGCCAGGGCCAGAAAATGTCCAAGTCCAAGGGCAACGTGCTGGACCCGCTGGACATCGTCGACGGCATCGATCTGGAAACGCTGCTGGAAAAACGCACCAGCGGCCTGATGCAGCCGAAGATGGCGGAAAAGATCGCCAAGCAAACCAAGGCCGAATTCCCCGAAGGTATCGCCAGCTACGGCACCGACGCCCTGCGCTTTACCTTTTGCTCGCTGGCCTCTACCGGCCGCGATATCAAGTTCGATATGGGCCGCGTTGAGGGCTACCGCAACTTCTGCAACAAGCTGTGGAACGCCGCCAACTTCGTGATCGAGAACACCGACGGCCAGGACACCGGCGTCAACGGTGAAGAAGTCGAGCTGTCGTCGGTCGACCGCTGGATCATCTCGCAGCTGCAACGCACCGAAGCCGAAGTCACCCGTCAACTGGACAACTTCCGCTTCGACCTGGCCGCGCAAAGCCTCTACGAATTCGTCTGGGACGAGTACTGCGCCTGGTACCTGGAGCTGGTCAAGCCGGTGCTGTGGGACGAGAACGCACCGATCGAGCGCCAGCGCGGCACCCGTCGCACCCTGGTGCGTGTGCTGGAAGTCATCCTGCGTCTGGCACATCCGTTCATGCCGTTTATCACCGAAGAAATCTGGCAGCGCATCAAAAACGCCGCTGGCGTTAGCGGTGAAACCATCATGTTGCAAGCCTGGCCAGTGGCCAACGAAGCACGCATCGATGCCGCGGCCGTTGGCGATATCGAATGGGTGAAAGCGTTGATGCTCGGTCTGCGCCAGATCCGTGGCGAGATGAATATCTCCATGGCCAAGCGCATCGACGTGTTCCTGCAAAACGCCAGTGCCGAAGACCAGCGTCGTCTTACCGACAACGCGCCGCTGCTGAACAAGTTGGCCAAGCTGGATAACGTCACCGTGCTGGCGGCCGGCGCCGAAGCGCCGATGTCGGCCACCGCGCTGGTGGGCGAGATGCAGGTGCTGGTGCCGATGGCCGGTCTGATCGACAAGGACGCCGAACTGGCGCGCCTGGACAAGGAGATTCAACGCCTGACCCAGGAAGTGGGCCGTGTGGGCGGCAAACTCGGCAATGCCGCGTTCGTCGACAAGGCACCCGCCGACGTCATCGCCAAAGAGCGCGCCAAACTGGCCGAAGCCGAACAGGCGGTGGCCCAGTTCACCGAACAGCGCGCCCGCATCGCCAGCCTGTAAACCCGGCTGCAACGACGCACACCCACGGCCCTGTTAATCAGGGCCGTTTGCTATCCACGCAGGAGCGATCATGGACGTCAGCAAAACCAAAACCAGCTTCTACCGCCGCTTATACGTGGCCTGGCTGATAGACAGCGGTACAGCGAGTACCGTGCCGGCGCTGATGGACGCCACCGGCATGCCACGGCGCACCGCCCAGGACACCTTACTGGCCCTGGCCGACCTGGATATCGACTGCCAATTCGCCCAGCAAGCCGGCGAGCGCAATAACGCCGGCAACTATGAAATTCGCAGCTGGGGCGCCATCGACAAACAGTGGATCGGTGCCAACCTGGCTACGATCAAACGCGTATTGGGTTATCCCTGATGTCCCCGAAAAACCCCGCCGAAAAAAAGCCCGTGCTGCACCCGCGTAATCGCCATCAAGGCCGCTACGACTTTGCCCAGATGATCAAGGCCAGCCCCGAGTTGGGCGCCTTCGTGATCATCAACCCCTACGGCAAAGAGAGCATCGACTTCGCCAACCCGGCGGCGGTAAAAGCCTTTAACCGCGCCCTGCTGCAACAGTTCTACGGCGTGCGCGGCTGGGATATTCCAGCGGCCTACCTGTGCCCGCCGGTACCGGGCCGTGCCGATTACCTGCACTACCTGGCCGACCTGCTCGGAGCCAGCCACGACGGCGTGATTCCTCGCGGCCCGGCCGTGCGCGGCCTGGATATCGGCGTGGGCGCCAACTGCATCTACCCGCTGATTGGCCAGCACGACTACGGCTGGCAGTTTGTCGGCGCCGATATCGACCCGCAGTCTTTGGCCTCGGCCGCCGCGATTCTCAAGGCCAACCCAACCGTTGCCGCCGCCGTCGAACTGCGTCAGCAAGCCGACCCCGCGTATATCTTTCAAGGCCTGATCGGTAGCGAAGAACGTTTCGACTTCACCCTGTGCAACCCGCCCTTCCACGCCTCGCTGGACGAAGCGCGCAGCGGCAGCCAGCGCAAATGGAAAAACCTCGGCAAGCTCGACCCCAGCCGTAAGTTGCCGGAGCTGAATTTTGGCGGGCAAAGCAACGAGCTGCACTGCGAAGGCGGCGAGTTGGCCTTTATCAGCCGCATGGCCGACGAGAGCGCGGCGTTTGCCGAGCAGGTGTTCTGCTTCAGCACGCTGGTGTCGAAAATCAGCAATGTCGCGCTACTGCAACAACGTTTACAGCAGGTGGGTGCCGGCGATATTCGGGTGGTGGATATGGCGCAAGGGCAAAAGCAAAGCCGCTTCGTGGCCTGGACCTTTCTCGACAAAACCAGCGAAGGGCGTGGCGCAAAGCGCATTGGGCCTGAAGAACAAAACCACTCCCCCATTAGATCGACGCCCCCTATGGGAGAGGCTTCAGCCTCGATGCTCTTCAAACACCAACGTCGCACTCGGCACGCCGAACAACAGATCAAATCCCCACTGAAACACAAACGCATACAGCAGAAAAAACAGCATCAGCGAGAAGTCGGTGGCCAGCGCCTGCCACCAGCGATGCTCAGCGCCCAGACCAGCATCGGCACGGTCATCACCAGCAAACCCAACTCGAACGCAATGGCGTGCAGCACGCGCCTGGCAACGGTGCGTTGTGGTCTGCGTTGGCGTTTTTCCCAAGCCTCGAACAGGCTGTTGAACACCATATTCCAGGCCATGGCCACCAGACACAGCGCCAAGGCCAACGCGCCAGACAGCATCAACCCCCCGTCAAATACCAGGGCCATGGCCGGGGCAATAAAGAGCAGCGCCACCAGTTCATAACTGATGGCCTGTACCACTTTGCGTTTTTTACCTTGCATCACCGCGTGCTCATGCTTGCCAATATGCGGCCACTGTATTTCTAATGAGCTGAAACCTTTAGTCAGCTTGTTTCAGGAAAACTGATAGATGAGCCTTAGCAAAGACGCGGTGCAGGTATTTTTGGCGGTGCTCGACAAGGGCTCGTTTTCGGCCGCCGCGCGTAGCATCGGACGGTGCCGTCGGCCGTCAGCATGACCATCGCCAACCTCGAAGCCGATCTCAACCTGGAACTGTTCGACCGCCGTGGCCGCGAGCCGCAACCCACCGCAGCGGCGCTGGCATTGCAGGCCAAGGCGCGCTTTATGTTGCAGCAGTTCGAGTTGTGGGAAGCGCAAGCCCTGGCGCTGTCCACCGGCCTGGAAAGCTGCCTGTGCCTGGCCATCGCGCCGGAGCTGATGGCCTCCGACTGGGCCACGCCCCTGGCCAGGCTGGCCGAACGCTTTCCCACCCTGGATGTGGAAGTGCTGGCCGCGCCGGAAGCCGACGCCATCCGCATGCTGCACGAAGGCCGGGTACAACTGGCGCTGGTGTTCGAGAATCCCAATTTCGACAGCCGCGAGTGCTGTCAGGAAACCACCCAGGAAACCCTGCTGGCAGTAATCGCCCCGCACCACCCGGCCATCGCCGCCGGCCGCCAGTTGCGAATCGACGAACTGGCCGAGCACCGCCAGATCGTGGTCGCCGGCCGCGACCCGGAGCCGCTGCAACCGCGCTTTCTCCAGGCCCACCACCATTGGCGCACCGACAGCCACACCGCCGCTTTGCGGATGATGCAGGCCGGTCTGGGTTGGGGATACATGCCCGAGTCGCTGGTGCGCCCGCCGCTGCAGGCCGGCACGCTGGTGGAATTGCAGCTGAGCAATATTTCCCAGCTGTCGTTATGGGTCGACCTGGTGTGGTCCAACAGCAAGCCATTGGGCCTCGGCGCGCAGCACTTTATCGAGCTGGTTCGCGAGCAGCGTCAGCAGGCTGTCAGCGCCCCGTCAGCGGGCAAAAATCGCACTAAATCAGGGCGTTAAATTGCCCTACCGAAGCGGCGCAGTTCTGATAGCCTGCGATTTCCATTGGCAGGCACACGCAGGTAAGGCACATGAGTGAGGAGACCGACCGCATGGCTGTTTATGCCCGTCGAGTTCGCCCCCTTTCCTGCCTGATATTCGCGATTGCCCTCGCCCTTCCCGTGCTCGCCCCGGCCGAGCCGCAGAACACCCTCGGCGTACTACGTGTACTCACCGAACACTCCCCGCCCGGCGAATACCAGGAACCCTCCGGCCGCGTCACCGGCCCCACCGCCGAGATGGTGCGTGAGCTGATGCGCCGCGCCGGCGAGCGCGCTGAAATCGAGCTGCACCCCTGGAAGCGCGGCTATGAATACGCACTGAGCAACCAGCCGGTGGCCCTGTTCGAAACGACGCGCACCCGCGACCGGGAAAAGCTGTTCAAGTGGGTGGGCCCTATCAAGCGTATCTCCCGTGGGCTCTACACCCTCGAAGAAAACGCCCAGCCGCTGGACAACGTGGAGCAAGCCCGCGAGGCCACCGGCATCTGCGCCTACAACGGCGACAGCAGCGCCGAAATGCTCCAGCAGCAAGGCTTTACCAACCTGTCGCTGCCGACCTTGCCGGAACAATGCCTGAGCATGCTGCTGCACAAACGCGTCGCCATGTGGGCCACCAGCGATATCGAAAAAGACGCCTTTCTAGCCACCGTCGGCCTGCCCTCTCACACCATCACCCGGGTGCTAGAGCTGGATATCCGCGAGCTGTATATCGCCTTCTCGCTGGCCACTCCGGACAGCACCATCAAGCGTTGGCAAAGCGTGCTAGACGACATGAAGCGCGACGGCACGCTAGCCCGTTTTTACAAAGGCACTTACTCGCAAGAGCAAATCGAGTCCGTCAGCGCCGTCGAATAAAGCCACCTCAAACCTGGCCTTTACCCACCGCCTGACGCACGTGAATACCCGTCGGGTCGAACCCCTCCAGACAATACACATTGATCCCGAAATGATCCGGCATCGACCGTTTGCGGTGGAACGGATAAATGCCGCACACCTTGCAGAAAAAATGCCGCGCGACGTGGGTATTGAATTGGTATTCGGTGAGCGCGTCTTCACCAGCCAGAAGCTGAAAGCGGCTTCATGCACCGCCACCATTAGCGCGTTCTTGCGCCGGCAGATGGAGCAGTCGCATTGCGTCAGCTCGGGAAAATCCGTTTCGATCTGAAACCGCACGGCGCCGCAATGGCAGCTGCCTTGGTAGTGCTGCATCGGACGATGGCCCATGGTGCTCTCCTCATTTCAGAACTGTTCTTTAACCCACCGTCACCCCACGCAGGGGCGGTCCGACGACTGGGAATCCAGGTTGTTGCAGGCAACTGCGCACGTCTGGATATTCTGGATCCCTGCCTGCGCAGGGATGACGGCGTAAAGAGACAGAAATCCGTTATTCCGACGCTACCGCATACCGCCGATCCAGCGCGCTATACCCTAACCCCACGCTCTTGTGCACTTTCAGCTGCACCGGAATCCGCTCCTTGAGCGCTTCCACGTGGCTGATCACGCCAATCATCTTGCCGCTGGCATTCAACGCGTCCAGAGCATCCAGCGCCACTTCCAGGGTTTCGCCATCCAGCGTACCGAAGCCTTCGTCGAGGAACAGCGAGTCGATGCTGGTCTTGTGGCTGACCAGATCGGACAGCGCCAGCGCCAAGGCCAGGCTCACCAGAAAACTCTCGCCGCCAGACAGGGTTTTGCAGTCGCGCGCCGTATCGCCTTGCCAGGTATCCAGCACTTCCAGCTCCAGCTCGCCGCTGCCACGGCGGGCCAATTGGTAGCGACCGTGCAGGCGCTGCAATTGCTGGTTAGCCAAGTACACCAAGTGATCCAGGGTCAGGCCCTGGGCGAACTTGCGGTACTTGGCGCCGTCGGCCGAACCGATCAAACCGTTGAGGTGCTGCCACAGATCGTGCTCGGCGCCTTTCTCGCTGATGGCGGCAAACAAGGCCTGCTGCCCGGCACGGCGGGCGCTGTCGCCATCCAGTTGTGCGCGGATTTCGCCTTGTCGTTGGCTGAGCTGTTTGAGCTGTTCGTTGAGCTGCTGCAGCTGGTGGTCGAGCTGCTCGCTGCCGAGTTCGGTCTGCGGCGCTCCCTGCAACTGAGCCAGTGCCTGAGTGCTGGCAGCCTGCAGGGCTTGGGCTTCGGTGAGCGCTTTTTCCAGCTGGCGTTTAAGTTCGTGCAACTCGGCCTGTTGTTCGTCACTGAGCAGCGCAGCCAGGTAGCCCGTTTCATCAGCAAACGGGCTCTGCGCCAGCGCGTCATTCCAGCTCCGTTGTTGCTGTTGTAGCTGACCCTGCTCCTGCTCCAGCAGGTCGCTGAGGGTTTGCTGTTTGCCCACCAGCGCGCTGACCTGCTGCAACGCGGCGGCGTACTGCTGGTCGACCGCAGCCAGACGCGGTGCGGCTTCCTCGCCCGCCGTCAGTTGGGTAAACGCCACCTCGCCATGTTGCTGCCAACGCTGCTGCCAGAGTGCGTGCGCTTCGCTGGCCACCGCCAGCCCGTGCTGCGCATCACGCAGGTGTTCTTGCAGGCGTTGCAGGTCCTGCTGGCGTTGCTGATACAGCGCCCACTCCTGCTCGCGCTCGTGCAGCCACTGCGTGCCGTTCTCCGGCATCGCATAGCCCAGCTCGGCTAGCGCCGCCGTGAGGCGGTTTTGCTGGTCCTGTTGCTGAAGCTGGACGCGCTTCAGTTGCTCGTCGGTATCGGCTTGCTGCTGCTGATTGGCTTGCTGGTCTTTATTCAGCAGGGCCAGTTGCTGGACGTGGTCACGGTGCTGAGTCTGCGCGTGCTGGCTGGCGGCACGCGCGGTCTCCAGTGCCGCTTTCAACTGCTCCAGCGGCGCCAGGCGTTGCTGCAAGTGGCTGATGTTCTGCTCGTGGTTCGCCTGCTCGGTTTTCAACGCCGTCGCATCGGCAAGTTGCACGCCCAGCGCCTGGCATTGGTCCGCCCATAGTTGCGCCTGCTGCTGACGTTCCTGCTCGACACTCACCTGCTGTTGCGTCTGTTGCTGCACGCGTTCGGTCAGTGCGGCCAGCTCGCTATTGAGGGTTTCGCCCTGTTCACGCAGGCCGTCGAGCTGGGCTTTTTTCGTCAGCAGTTCCTGCTGCGTGGCCGAGCTGTCGAGTGCGTGGTACGCCGACACCGCCGGGTGTTCCAGCGAGCCGCAGAGCGGGCAAGGCTGCTGCGCTTGCAACTGTGCGCGGTACACCTCCAGGTCCTGAATCCGCTGCTCCTGCTCCAGCAGCTTTTCCTTGTCGCGGACCTGCTGCTGCACATCTTTGTACTGCTCGCGCAGGGCTTGTAGCGCCTGTTCTTTGGCACTTTTCTGCTGCGCCAACTCAGTCAGGCTGGCGGTCAGCTGCACTGCCTGCTGGGCCAACTGCTGGCGCTGTACGCCGATCTGCTGCAACCGTTCCAGGCCATGGCCACGGGTGAGCAACCGTTGGCCCTGTTCGCGCAGTTCGCTTTCCGCCTGCCCCGCGAGCAACTGCTCTAGCTGCCGTTGCTGCGCCGCTTCAGCCGCTTGTGTCTGTTGCAGCTGCTGCTCGGCGGCAGCGACGTGTGCAGTCAGCGCCTGCACCTGCTCAGCCAAAACCACCGCCGCCTGTTGAGTCTGCTGTTGCCGACGCTGCTGAGCACTCACGGCCTCAACCAGGTCTGCACAAGCCGAAAACTGCGCACGCCAGGCACCGAGTTTTTCACCCAACTGCCGCTGCTGCGGTTGCTCGGTCAATTGCCGATTCAAGGTCTCTTGCTGCTCGCCCAACTGGGTGACCTGCGCCTGCCGAGCCGCCCTTATCTGCTGGCTCAACTGACTGGCCTGCCACACGTCCTGCTGCACCTGCTCACTGGCGGCACGCTGCGCCTGCTCGGTGGCTTGCAGCTCCTGCTGACGCTGGGCGACGCCGTGCAACGCCCGCTGCCACGCGCTGTGGGTGGGTTGCAGCTTCAAGGCCGGGGCGCAAGCGGCGAGGCGGTCCAACTGCGGTTGCGCCGTGGCCATGTTCTGCAGCGCCTGCTGCTCCTGAATGTGCGCCTGCTGTTGCTGGGCCTGGGCTTTGCTAACGTCCTCTCGCCACTGCCGTTGACGTTGCACCTGCTGCTGCTCGGCGAGCAATGCGGCTTCACTCAGGCCCAGTTGCGCCCCCTCTTCTTCCAGCACCTGCCGCTGCTCTTCGCTGAGCAATTCGACGCCTTCTGCGCGGGCGCGCAGTTGCCCTAACTCTTCGCGCACATCGCGGGTGCGCTCGAACACGCGCTGGGAAATATGCCCGTAGATATCGGTGCCGGTCAGTTCTTCCAGCAACTCGGCGCGCTGGTTGGCATTGGCTTCGAGAAAGGCCGCAAAACCGCCCTGAGCCAGCAACATCGACTTGGTAAAACGCTCGAAATCCAGGCCTGTGAGGCTTTCGGTAAGGCGGTATTTTTCGTTGATCTTGTCGGTGAGAATTTCACCTTCGCCGGTGGCGGCATCCACCTTGGCCAGCTCGACCTTGGGCGCCTGCAACGCGCCATCGCTTTTATCCCGCGCGCGGCGCTGGCTCCAAAACGCTCGATAGCGCTGGCCCTTCACCTCGAACTCGACTTCGGCCAGGCAATCGGCGGTGTGCCGGGTCATCAGCTCGTTGGCGCTGGCCGACAGCGTGCTCATACGCGGCGTGCGGTGATAAAGGGCCAGGCAGATGGCGTCCAGCAATGTGGTTTTGCCGGCGCCGGTGGGGCCGGTGATAGCGAACAGGCCGTTGTCCTTGAAAGGCTCGGCGGCGAAGTCGATCTTCCATTCGCCCTTGAGCGAGTTGAGGTTTTTCAGGCGCAGGCTGAGGATCTTCATACCTCGCCCTCCTGCAGCTCACTCACCACTTGGCGATACAAACCCTGCAGGCGTTTTTCCAGCTCTTCATCCAGGGTCTCGCTGCCCAGGCGCTGGGCAAATACGTCGTCAGTGCTGAGCTCATCGAGTGTTTCCTTGGCACTGCCTTGCAGGCTGGCTTGCGCCGTGCCGCGCTCACGGCGAATACGCAACACCTCCACCGGCAAGCCCTCGGTCATGGCCTGAATGCGGGTTTGCAGGTCGCTTAAATAGTCATCGGCGCTGACACACACTTCCAGCCACACCGGGTGCTCGACCGAGCCTTGCAGCGCCGCTTCGGTGATCGCACTTTGCAGCTCGGCGAGGTTGCCGCGTACCGACGCCAGCGCTTGCGAGCGCGGCACCGACAACGCCTGAACGCTGTGCAGCTCGCGGCCAGCAAACTCCACCAGCAGCACTTCTTTGCTCTGCCTGGCCTCGTCAAAACTCAGGGGAATGGGCGAGCCGCAATAGCGGATATGGTCCAGGCCACCGACCTTCTGCGGCCGATGAATATGCCCCAGGGCGATATAGGCCGCCGGCGGAAAGGCGCTGGTGGGAAAAGCTTCCAGCGCACCGACATAAATCTCGCGCACTGACTCGCTGGCGCTGGCGCCCACCGTGGTGAGGTGGCCGGTGGCAATAATCGGCAGCTCGCCGCCGAGTTCATCACGACGCAGCTCTGCCAGCGCGTGCAGCTGTTGGTAGTGCCCGTGAATGGCTTCCTGCAACGACAGCTGCTTGTCCTGAGCGCTCTGCCCGGCCTGGCTTTGCATCACATCGCGGGGGCGAATAAACGGAATGCCGCACAGCACCGCGGCGGGGTTGCCGGCGCGGTCGTGCAGCACCAGCACTTGGTCGTTGAGGTCGCTGGCAACGGAGGGAATCACGCGGGTATTGAGGTGCGCCAACAGGCTTTTGCTTTCGCCGAGCATGGCCACCGAATCATGGTTGCCACCCAGCACCACCAGCTGCGTGCCGGTGGCGCGCAGGGCGACGATAAACTCGTTGTACAACTCGCGGGCATAGCTGGGCGGCGCGCCGGTATCGAAGATATCGCCGGCGATAATCAGCGCATCCACCCCATGGGCCGCACATTGCTCAATCAACCATGTGGTAAAAGCCTGGTGTTCGGCCTGGCGGGTCTTGCCCATAAAATGCTGGCCAAGGTGCCAATCAGAGCTGTGCAGAATGCGCATCCCGGTTTTATTCTCGCGGTTTTCAAGGCGCCAACCTTGGATCAAAGTGCCGCCCTTGGCAAATCACAACGCGCTGTGGTGTCGGCGCCCTGGAGCTTGTTTCACATGACCGCAGCCAGCTATATCGATCTGCTTATCAGCGATTGCGACGGCGTATTGATCGACAGCGAAATCGTCGCCGAGCGCCTGGTGCGCGACGCCCTGGGCAAACTCGTGCCGTTGCAGGAGCTGGAGCTGGTGCTGCACGGCACCTTCGGCCTGCAAGCCCGCGATATTCTGGCCCGCGTGGAAGCGCACTTCGGCATCAAGCTGGACGAGCAGTTTATTCGCGAGCTTTACAACAGCACTGCCGCGCGCATTCACGACGACGCCCAACCCATCCCCGGTGCCCGCGCCGCCTATATGGCCATCGACCTGCCGCTGGCCGTCGCTTCCAATAGCCACCTGGCCGGCATCGTGCACTCGCTGCAACGCTGCGAACTCACCGAGCGAATCGACAGCGGCATCTTCAGCGCCGAACAAGTGCCCCGGCCCAAGCCAGCACCAGACGTCTACCTGCTGGCCGCGAAAACCAACGGTGTGGTGCCAGAACGTTGCCTGGTAGTTGAAGACAGCACCACCGGCGTGACGGCAGCACTCACCGCCGGCATGCGCGTGATCGGTTTTCTCGGCGCCAGCCATATTCCGCCCGAGCACGGCGAAACGCTGCGCCAGTTAGGCGTGGAGCATGTGATTCGGCATATGGATGAGTTACCGGCGTTGGTGGCGCGGTTGCGCAGTGAGCCGCCGAAGGATTTGCTGCCGTAGCCCTACGGGAGCACGCGCGTTAGAGCGCCCAATCCTTCACCAACATATGGGTCTTCACCTTCTGCATGCCGGGGAAGTTTTCGATTTCGCCGCGCACTTCGGCCAGGCGTTGCATGGTTGGCGCTTCGATATACACCAGCATATCGGTCTCGCCGCTGATGCCGCTGATACGGCGGATTTCCGGGTAGACGCGCATGCGCTCAACGTAGTTTTCGCAGCGCCCGCCGTTATAGAACAACTCCAGGTAGCACTTGATCGCCGCGCCTTGCGGTTCGGCGATCACGGCGTGGTAGCCCTGGATTACGCCGCTCTGTTCGAGCTGACGAATGCGTTCGCTGACGGCGGAGCGGGACAGACTGACCTCGCGGGCGATCTGGGTCACGGCGAGACGGGCGTCGGCGCGTAACAGGGCGATAATCTGCTGATCGAATTTGTCCATAAGGAAAATCTCACACGAACAGGTTGGCGGCGACTTCCGTCACTTTGCCGGGCAATGCCGTCAGTTCGCCGGAACCGCCAAAATGACAGGCGGCTTAACATGGGCGACGACGGACCGCAGAGCATACCCCATGAGTCGCCTTAACCAAGAATTGAGCCTGTTGCAGGGCATCGGCCTGCTGAGCACATCGCTGCTCGGCACCGGCATTTTCGTTGTTCCCGCACTGGCTGCCACGGCGGCGGGCGGTGCGTCGCTGTGGGCCTGGCTGTTGCTGATTGTGCTGGTGTTGCCGGTGGCGTTTACCTTTGCGCAGTTGGGCCGCCACTTTCCCCACGCCGGCGGTGCACCGCATCTGATTGGCCGGGCGTTTGGCCCGCGCATGGAGCGCATCAGCGCGTTGCTGTTTCTGGCTGTGCTGCCGGTGGGGTTGCCGGCGGCGCTGAATATTTCCACTGGTTTTTTCCAGGCGCTGTTTGATCTGGGTCGTGGTCAGGCGTTGGCGATCCAACTGGCCACCCTGGGCATGATGCTGATGCTCGGTCAGCGCCCGGCCAAAGCGTCCGGCATGGTCCAAGGGGCCATCGCCCTGGCGATTATCGCCACCGTTGGGCTCATCTGGTGGGCCGGCGATTTGCCCCACGCCAACCAACCCTTATTGCCCGAGCTGAACGGTTCCTGGCACCTGCTGCCGGCGGCGCTGGGGGTGATGTTCTGGTGCTTTGTCGGCATCGAAGCGTTCACCCATATGGGCGAAGAGTTCAAACACCCGCAGCGGGATTTCCCCTTGGCCCTGCTGCTCGGCGTATTGCTCGCCGGCCTGGTGTATTGGGCGTGTTCATTGGCGGTGTTGAGCTTCCATGCGTATGGCGATGTGACCACCGACGCCGCCTCCCTGCCGCGCATGCTCGACCAGCTGTTCGGCGCCAAGGCCCGTTGGCTGAGCGCGCTGATCGGCTACCTGGCCTGCTTCGCCTCGATGAATGTGTATGTGCAGGGCTTTGCCCGGTTGATCTGGAGCCTGGCCGACGAAGGCAAACTGCCGCGCCCGTTGGCACAGCGCAATCACCATGGCGTGCCGGCCCGCGCGCTGTTGCTGGTGGTGATTATCTGCGCGCTGTGCGCGAGCCTGGCGGCAGTGTTGCAGCTGTCTGTGGACCAACTCATTCGCTACGCCAACGGCAACTTTGTGCTGATTTATCTGTTCAGCATGGCGGCCGGCTGGGTGTTGCTCAAAGGGCTGTGGCGCTGGGTGGCGGCGGTCAGTGCGCTGCTCTGCACGTTGGTACTGATCGCGCTTGGCAATGACGCCTGGTATGCGGTCGGCCTATTGCTGGCGCTGGCGGCTCTCGACCTTTTGCGCACTCGGCGCAACGCCGCACCGCACCAATCTACGCATTAACCCGCAAGCAAAAACCTGCCTTCGCGGTTACGCTCTACGCACTGTCGAGCGCCGCCAAGGAAATGCAATGCGTAGGATCTTGCGTGATTTAAAAATGCTGCTCACCAACCTGTGGATAGTCCCGGTGGTGGCAGCGCTCGTGGGTGCCCTCTTCTACTTCGTCGCCCCGCCACCGCCCATGCATGCGCGCATGGCCACCGGTGCGGCCGGCGGCGGCTATCACGCCTTCGCCGAAAAGCTCAAAGCCGAGCTGGATAAACAGGGCTTTGATCTGGAGCTGGTGGAAAGCAAAGGCTCGCAAGACAACCTCAACAAGTTGACCAAGGGCGAGGTTGAACTGGCCCTGGTGCAAAGCGGCCAGGAGCTCAGCATCGAGCCTGCCGAGCGCGGCAAACTCAATGGCCTGGGCGTGATGTACCGCGAGCCGCTTTGGCTGTTTCTCGGCAAGAAAGCCAAGTTCGATCGCCTCGCCGACCTAATGAAAATGCGCGTCGCCATTGGCGTCGAAGACAGCGGCACGCAAGCCGTAACGGCCGCGCTCTTTGCCGCCAACCATATCGAACCGGCGCAGTACCCGAAAACCTGGCAAGCCCTCGGTGGCGGCAAGGCGGCGGATGCACTGATTGCCGGCGAGCTGGACGCGGCGTTTTTCGTTGGCCCGGCCGAAAACCCGTTGGTGCAGCGCCTGGCTGCCGACCCCAATCTGCAACTGGTCAGCCTGCGGCGTACGGCGGCTTATCTGGCGCGTCTGCCATACCTCAGCCAACTGGAAGTCGGCGAAGGCATGCTCGATATGGCGCAAAACACCCCTGACCACGACATCGTCACCCTGGGCCCGATGGCCACCCTGGTGAGCGGCGAAAACTTCCACCCTTCGCTCACCGCGCTGATTCTGGAAGCGGCGAAAACCGTGCTGAAAAACGGCAGCCTGCTCGACCCCGCCGGCAGCTACCCGGCGGCGCCTCCGCTATCGCTGCATACGCTGGACGAAGCCGACTACTACTACAAAAAAGGCCTGCCGATTCTGCAGCGCTACCTGCCGTTCCGCATCGCGTCGCTGGCCGACCGCTACATCATTCTCGCCATCCCGCTGCTGGTGTTGCTGTTCCCGCTGTTCAAGGCCATCGGCCCGATCTACCAATGGCGCATTCGTGCGCGCATCTACCGCTGGTACAAACACCTGCGCGAAATCGACCAGCAACTCTACAAAGGCAAACTGCCGACCGACCTCAGCGCCGAAATCGCCCGTCTCGAAGGGCTGGAAGACGAACTGGCGCGGGTGGAAGTGCCGCTGTCGTACTCCAACGAGCTGTACGAACTGCATATGCACCTGCGCTACATGATCGAGCGCTTGCAAGCCTTACAGCGGCGAAGGGCGACCTCGACCGAGGTGGTCGGGTAAACTGCGCGCCGTTCTGTAATTGCATCAAAAACGAGACCGCCATGCCCATCCGCCACTGCATCGTCCACCTGATCGAGAAAAAACCCGACGGCACCCCGGCCGTTCTGCACGCCCGCGAAAGCGAGCTGGCCGAATCGCAGGCCATCGAGAACATGCTCGCCGACCTCAACGACAGCTATAACGCCAAGCAGGGCAAGGCCTGGGGTTTCTTCCAGGCTGAATCGGGGGCGTTTCCGTTCAGTGGCTGGCTGGCGCAATACCAGGCTGGCGATCAGGACTTCACGTCCTTTAGCCGCCAGGCGGTTGAGCACCTGCAAAAGCTGATGGAGGAATCCAACCTCTCCACCGGCGGCCACGTGTTGTTCGCTCACTACCAGCAAGGCATGACCGACTACCTGGCCATCGCCCTGCTGCACCACAGCGAAGGCGTGGCGGTAAACGCCGCGTTGGACGTGACCCCGGCCAAGCACCTGGACCTCGGCCAACTGCACCTGGCGGCGCGGATCAACCTGTCGGAATGGCAGAACAACAAGCAGTCCAAGCAGTACATCTCGTTTATCAAAGGCAAGAACGGCAAGAAGGTCTCCGAATACTTCCGCGACTTTATCGGCTGCCAGGAAGGCGTCGACTCGCCGAGCGAAACCCGCACCCTGCTCAAAGCCTTCAGCGACTACGTGGAAAGCGAAGACCTGCCCGAAGAACAGGCCCGCGCCAAGACCGACACTCTGGTCGACTACGCCACCAGCCAGGCCAAGATCGGTGAGCCGATGACGCTGCAAGAGCTGTCCGGCCTGCTCGACGAAGAACGGCCGAAAGCCTTCTACGACCATATCCGCAACAAGGATTACGGCCTGTCGCCAGAGATCCCGGCCGACAAACGCACCCTTAGCCAATTCCGCCGCTTCACCGGTCGCGCGGAAGGGTTGTCGATCAGTTTCGAGGCGCATTTGTTGGGCTCGAACATCGAGTACAACGAAGCAGCCGGCACCCTGACCATCCGCAATCTGCCTACCCAATTGCAGGATCAGCTCAAGCGCCGCAAGGATTAACCAGCTGAAATCCCTTCGCGAGCAAGCTCGCTCCTACGGCCGTGCGCGTCTGTAGGAGCGAGCTTGCTCGCGAAGTGTTCCCTCAGGACTAATCCTGTCCAACAATCCAGCCCCTGCAAAACCGTCACAAGCCCGTGATTGCGCGGCCTGCAGAACTACAGGCATGATGCGTCCAAGGCACCCACAGCCCGCCAGGCAACGCCGGCTGTGACCGCTGCTCATGGAAGACGCCATGCCGCTATCGCTGCTGCACCAGCACCGGTTTATTCCCTTTCGACGTGCCACCCGGCTGCGCCTGTGGTTGCTCGCCCTGCTGTTGCCGGTGCTGACGTGCAGCGCCGCCGTCATGCCTCCCCCGGGCCATCTGCAAACCATCGATTTCCAATTGCGCTGGAAACACCAGTTCCAGTTCGCCGGCTATTACGCCGCCATCGCCAAGGGCTACTACCGCGAAGAAGGCTTTGACGTGCGCCTGCATGAAGGCGCTCCCGGCAGAACGCCGGTGGAAGAAGTGCTGGCCGGCCGTGCGCTGTATGGCGAAGGCAATAGCGAGTTGCTGTTCGAACGCCTGAATGGCAAACCGCTGGTGGCCCTGGCGGCGGTGTTTCAACACTCGCCGTCGGTGCTGCTGGCGCGCAGCGATGCCGGCATCCAGACCGTGCACGACCTGGTCGGCAAACGCGTGATGCTGATGAATGCCCAGACCGATGCCGACTTTTTAACCATGTTCAGCCGCGAGGGCATCGACCCCGCCAGCCTCGACCTGCAACCCAGCAGCTACAACGTCGACGACCTGGTCAGCGGCAAGGTGCAGGCCTTCAACTCCTACCTCACCAACGAGCCCTACTACCTGCAAGAGAAAGGTGTGCCGTACACCGTGCTGTCGCCGAGCACCTACGGCATCGATTTCTACAGCGACATTTTGTTTACCACCGAGGCCGAGGCTAACGACAACCCCATGCGCGTGGCCGCCTTTCGCCGCGCCACCCTCAAGGGCTGGCGCTACGCCATGGAACACCCGGATGAAATCATCGAGCTGCTGCTGACCAAATACCAGGTGCAGAAAACCCGCGAGCACCTGCAGTTCGAAGCCCAGGCCATGCGCGGGCTGGTGCTTCCAGACCTGGTGGACATCGGCCATATGAACCCCGGCCGCTGGATGCGCATGGCCGAGGCATTCAAAGAGCAGAACATGGTGCCGAACATGGATCGCCTCGACGGGTTTCTTTACGACCCCAACCCGCCGCAGCTGGTGGAACGCCTGCGCACCATCATCATGCTGATCAGCCTGGGCTGCGCCGCCATTCTGGTGGTGGTGTTGATTTTGCTCTCCAGCCAGCGCCGCCTGCAGCGGGAAATTGCCCGGCGCATCGTGGCCGAAGAAGAGGTGCGCGCCCTGGCTTTTCACGACAGCCTCACCGGCCTGCCCAACCGAAACAGCTTTATTCCCTACGCCACGCAAAAGCTGCTCACCGCCAAGCGCAACGGCGAACGCCTGGCCCTGTGTTACCTGGACCTGAACAAATTCAAAGAGATCAACGACTCCTACGGCCACCAGGCCGGCGACGCGATTCTGGTACACGCGGCCAACGCCATCAGCGCCCATATCCGCGAAGCCGATATGGCCGCGCGCATGGGCGGCGATGAATTCGTGGTGCTGCTCGACGGCGTGCACGACGCCGACGATATCTACCGCCTCACCGAGCAGATCTGCCACGCCATTTGCCAGCCGCTGCTCTGGCACGGCCGTGAACTCAGCGTGTCGGCCAGCCTCGGGGTGGCGATTTATCCACAGGCCGGCGAGCACCTGGACGAGCTGATGTCCAAAGCCGACTCGGCAATGTTCTATAAAAAGGCCGCCATGCTGGCGCTGCGCTAAGCCTACCCCCGGTCGAACAGGCTGAACCATCTGCCCGCCACCCCAGTCCACCCTTCAGTTACCTCAACTTGAAGGACCCGCCATGAGCACGCAAAAACGCTATCGCCCACAAGAAATCGACGATATCGAAGACCGCATGGGCTCCATTGAGCAGCTGGATTTCGATGCCCGTAAAGACGAACGCAGCGGCCGCGTCGGCGACCTGAAATCCCCCGCCGAAATCGCCCGCGAACAGCCGGCCAAGCGCGTCCGCGAAGCCGGCCAGAGCGGTGGCGAAACCTTGGGCGAAGGGGAAAACGAAGACGGCGTCAGCATGGACGATCTGAGCCCGGAAACCCTGATCGACGAAAGCGGCGCCCGCTCGCCGAACGAGCCCGGCGGCAAGACGGCGGCGGATTGGGATTTGAGCATTGTCGACGAAGCCGATATCGGCGAAGGCTACGGGCTGGATGAGGAAGAGCTGGCCCATGTGAAGCCGTTGGATGGTAAGCGCGAGTAGTCGAGGCCGGGCCGTCTACCACCGTCATCCCCGCCTGCGCGGGAATGACGGTGCGGGGTTGCAGATAACAGCCGTTAGCGCGCCGCAATATGCGCAATCATCAATTGCACCGTTTCCTGCCCGCGGTACTCGTTGACGTCCAGCTTGTAGGCCAGCTCCACCCAGCGCACGGTGGGGTTGGGCCAGATTTCGCGGTCGATGCCAAAGGCAATGCCGTCCAATTGCACGGCGCCGCATTCGCTTTTCAGCACCACCTTCAAATGCCGCTCGCCCACTACCCGTTGCTGCACCAGCTGGAACACGCCGTGGAACAGCGGCTCGGGAAAGTGTTGCCCCCACGGTCCGGCATTGCGCAGGGCGCGGGCCAGTTCCAGATGGAATTCCTCAACGGCCAGAGCGCCGTCGGAGAGTAGACGGCCGGTCAGGTCGTCTTCGTGCAATTGGCGGCGCACTTCAGCATCGAAGGCCGCGGCAAAGGCGCCGAAGTTTGCCTGCGGTAACGACAAACCAGCCGCCATGGCATGACCGCCGAACTTGCTGATCAAGCCAGGGTGCTTGGCGGCGACTGCGTCCAACGCATCACGAATATGGAACCCCGGCACCGAGCGGGCCGAGCCTTTCATCACGCCGTCACCGGCATCGGCGAAGGCGATGGTCGGGCGGTGGTAACGCTCTTTCATTCGCGAGGCGAGGATGCCGATCACGCCTTGGTGCCAGTCGGGCTCAAACAGGCACAAGCCAAACGGCATCGATTCCAGCGGCAAATCTTTGAGCTGAGCCAGGGCCTCGCGCTGCATACCTTGCTCGATGGTTTTGCGGTCCTGGTTCAACTGGTCGAGTTGCACGGCCATATCCCGGGCCAGGGCTTCGTCTTCGCAGAGCAGGCATTCGATGCCTAGGCTCATATCGTCCAAACGCCCCGCCGCATTCAGGCGCGGGCCAAGAATAAAACCGAGGTCAGTGGAGGTAAGGCGTTCAGCCGGCCGCCCCGCCACTTCCAATACCGCCCGCAACCCCGGGCGCGCACGGCCAGCACGAATACGCGCCAGGCCCTGGTGCACGAGGATGCGGTTGTTGGCATCCAGCGGTACCACGTCGGCAACGCTGCCCAAGGCAACCAGGTCGAGCAGCTCGGCGAGGTTCGGTTCTTTGAGGCCCGCGCGGGCAAACCAGTCCAGCTCACGCAACCGCGCCCGCAGCGCCAGCAGCACATAGAAAATCACGCCCACGCCCGCCAGCGCCTTGCTCGGAAAGGTGCAGCCATGCTGGTTCGGGTTAACGATGGCATCGGCCGCCGGCAACTCGGCGCCGGGCAAGTGGTGGTCGGTGACCAGCACCTTGAGGCCCGCCGCTTTGGCCGCCGCTACACCTTCCACACTGGAAATGCCGTTATCCACCGTCATCAGCAACTGCGGCTGACGCTCCAGGGCCACGGCGACAATTTCCGGGGTCAGGCCATAGCCGTATTCGAAGCGATTGGGCACCAGGTAATCGACATGGGCCGCACCGAGCGAGCGCAAACCGAGCACGCCCACGGTGCTGGCGGTGGCGCCGTCGGCATCGAAGTCGCCGACGATAAGGATGCGTTGGCGTTGCTCCAGGGCCTGCACCAGCAACTCCACAGCCGCCTCGATGCCCATCAGTTGCTGATAGGGAATCAGCTTGGCCAGGCCCTTATCCAGCTCGGCCGCCGACTGCACGCCACGGGCGGCGTAAAGCCGAGTGAGCAATGGGGGCAGGTCGCCGAGGTTGGGCAAGGTGGCAGGTAACGGACGGGATTCGATGCGCATGGGGTTGGCAGGGGCTACACAATAAAAAGTTATTCAGCGGGGCCAATCAAACAGAATCTGCCTGATCGGCGCGGGGGTGTTTCAGTCGTTCAGGCGGCGCGCGCCTTCTATGTTCCAGTGCCGCTCAATTTCGCCGAGTCGCAGTCTAAACCGTTCCACCTGCTCAGAGAAACGCATGGCCAGCCAATGCATGCCCTGCGTCGTGGCGTCTCCCACCGGGGCGACCGAAGCGTCTGCGGGCATGCTGCTCGATGCGTCGTTGCTCTGGTGCAGCAAGCTCACCCGTCCAAAACGCAGCGCGCGCGCCGTGCGCAAAAGCTGGCGACGCACGGCGTACTCACGCGGCGTGCAGGCGAGTGCGAAACCGCCCGCGTGGGTCGCGTGACCGTCCGCGTCTCGCTGCTCAGGCAACGAATTGATCAGCATCTCCAGCGTTTCAAGGATTGATCGATGCAGCCGCTGAATCTCCTCCAGCCGCACGATGGGCACTCGGGTTTCTTTGGCCACCGACTCCATCAACGCGCGCGCCTGCACCAATCGTTGGCTCATGACCACGAAGCGACTGGTGGTTTGCTCAGCCAGTAGCGGCTTGCCGTCGACTAACGCGCCATACAGCCGCGCGCAATCGCGCAGGTTGTCGGCCAAGCGATAGCGCCACGAATAGACCGCGTATTGCGGCAGCACAAACGAAAACGCCACCGCGATGGAAATACCGATCAGCACATTGGCCGTGCGCCACAGGCCGGTGCTGAAATCCAGATCGCCATGACCGGCGACGATCACCATGGTGATCGCTGTCAACAGCGCGACGTAGCCGGGCCGGCCGATCGCGTAGTAGGCGCAGGCACCGGCGATGATCGACATCAGCGCAAAGAACAACAGCAGCGAGCCGCAAACACTCTGGACGAATATAAGGAACAGCCCGATCAGCGCGCCGAGCATAGTGCCAAGTGCGCGCTCCATGGCTTTCTTGCGGACATTGCCGTAGTGCTGCAAACCGCCGACCACGACCAGCAGCGAGACCGACGCCCATACGCCATGCGGCAGATTGATGCCGGTGGTCAGCAAAATGGTCGTCGCCATCGCCAACCCCACGCGCACCGCGTGGATCACGTTGGCATGCTGGTAGCGCAGATACGGCGAGGTAATCGCGTGGAGGAAGCGCGCGAATCGGCCGCGTCGGTGAGGAGTAGGAGCTGCAGAACGCATGGTGCCTTTGCCTCGGTAAAAGCATCGGGGACTTGATCGGTGTTGGCTTTAGCTCCCCTCTCCCGCCTGCGGGAGAGGGGCTGGGGGTGAGGGCTGCGGCAGACGCAACATCTAAAACCCTCACCCTAGCCCTCTCCCGCAAGCGGGCAGAGGGGACGGACCGAGCTAGGGCGACTAATTACTCCCCCCGATCCCCCATCAACCACTCCAACTGCACTTCATGCTGACCACGGTCATCGGTCACAAAAATGGTGCCTTCGCTGATCATCACCGCCCAGGTAATGGTGCGCGGCATGTCTTTGGCCAGGTTTTCCAGCGCCTCTTGCGGCACCGCGGCGATGTTCACGTTCTTGAGCATCTTCGCCGCGTCCACCACCTTGGTCTGCCACACGCGCAGGCTGCCGTAGGCCAGCAGGCTGGTGCGTTCGGTGCGGCGTGAGCACCAGGTCAAACGGTCGGCGTCGGGCAGGCCTACTTCAATCCAGTGCAGCACACGGCCATCCAGGCTCTTTTCCCACAGGGCCGGCTCATCCACATCCGACAGGCCACGGCCAAAGCTCAGCTCTTCGCTGTACCACAGCGCATAGGCGAGCAACCGCACGGTCATGCGCTCTTCGGTTTCGGAAGGGTGACGGGCGATGGTCAGGCGCGAGGTGGCGTACACGCCCCGGTCGAGGTCGGTGAGGTTGAGGTCGACTTTATAGGTCGTGGACGGCTGGGCCATGGTTCGGCTTCTAGGTAGGGGCAAAGGCGGCAAGTCTACCGCAAGCGACCGCTGCGGGTTAGAGTCGCGGCCATTGTCTGCCGACCGGATACCGCCATGAACCTCGCCACTAAACCCCTCGCCGGAGTCAAAGTCATTGAGCTCGGCACCCTGATCGCTGGGCCGTTCGCCTCGCGTATCTGCGCGGAGTTCGGCGCCGAGGTGATAAAGGTGGAGTCCCCCGATGGCGGCGACCCGCTGCGCAAATGGCGCAAGCTGTACGAAGGCACTTCGCTGTGGTGGTTCGTGCAGGCGCGCAACAAGCAGTCCCTGACCCTCAACCTCAAACACCCTGACGGCCGCGAGGTGCTGCGCAAGCTGCTCAGCGAAGCCGACATCCTGATCGAAAACTTCCGCCCCGGCGTGCTGGAAAAACTCGGTTTCGGCTGGGACGAACTGCATGCCCTCAACCCGAAACTGGTGATGGTGCGCCTCTCTGGTTTCGGCCAGAGCGGGCCGATGAAAGACCAGCCGGGGTTCGGCGCGGTGGGCGAGTCCATGGGCGGGCTGCGCTATATCACCGGCTTTGAAGACCGCCCGCCGGTACGCACCGGCATTTCCATCGGCGACTCCATTGCCGCATTGTGGGGCGTAATCGGCGCGCTGATGGCGCTGCGGCATCGCGAAGTGAACGGCGGCCAGGGCCAGGTGGTGGACGTGGCATTGTACGAAGCCATCTTCGCCATGATGGAAAGCATGGTGCCGGAGTTCGATGTGTTCGGGTTTATTCGCGAGCGCACCGGCAACATCATGCCGGGCATCACGCCCTCCTCTATTCACACCAGCAGCGATGGCAAACATATCCAGATCGGGGCGAACGGTGATGCCATCTTCAAGCGATTTATGTTCGCCATCGGCCGCCCGGACCTGGCCGACGACGCGACCCTGGCCAGCAACGACGGCCGCGACCTGCGCCGCGACGAACTCTATGGCGTGATCGACCGCTGGGTCGGCTCGCTGCCGCTGGAGGCCGTGCTGGCGGCGCTGAATGCCGCCGAAGTGCCGGCCAGCCGCATCTACTCGGCCGAAGATATGTTTACCGACCCGCAATACCTGGCCCGCGAGATGTTCCTCAGCGCCAAGCTGCCCGATGGCAAAGCCTTCAAGATGCCGGGCATCGTGCCCAAGCTGTCGGAGACACCGGGCAGTGCCGAGTGGGTGGGGCCGCAATTGGGGGAACACAATCAGGCTGTGCTGGCGGGGTTGGGGTATAGCGAGGAGCAGATTGCGGCCCTGAAAACCAGCGGCGCGATCTAGAGTCTGGATCCCCGCCTGCGCGGGGATAACGGAAGTTTTCCATTCGCCACCGATTCCCGCGCAGGCGGGAATCCAGAGTCCATAGGCGAACGCATTGGTGCGCAAAGCACACTCTTGCCAAAACGTACGCCGGTCCCAACTGTGCGCCCGTTCTGGACGCCGCCAGCCCGCAGCCTATATCGTTCGCCGATCGAGTAAGGGCGCGCCAGACGCCTATACTTTTCACGCTGTACTCCCGGCGTTTTCTGGAGTGTTTTCCATGCCTGCAATGCCCCTTCTTCGCCGTTTGGCGCTGCTAGCACTTTGTGCGGTTGGCGCTTTGCCCGCTTATGCAGAAAAACCGCGGCTAATCTGGACCATCCGCGATATGCCGCCCTTCAATATCCTCGAAGGCCCGCTGAAAGGTCAGGGCATTGCCGACCGCATGCTAGCGATGCTGATGGCCGACCTGCCGCAGTACGAGCACATTGTCAGTGTGGCCAATCGCGCCCGTGCCACGCAGATACTCACCAGCGGCGTGCTCAGCTGCGACCCGGGCATGCTCTGGAGCAAGGAGCGCGAGCAGATCATGTACTTCTCCATTCCCACGCTCGGCATCCTTACCAACGGCGTGGTGGTGCGCAAAAGTGATCAGCAGACCCTGGCACCCTTTGTGAAACAGGGCGAATTCGATCTGGCCGCCTATTTAGCCGACGGCCGCTACACCATCGGCACCCTGGTGGAGCGCAGCTACGGCAAGGTGATTGACGCCGAACTCAAGCGCGCCAAACCCAACACCATCATCGTGCACCACGGCACCGACGCCACCTTGAGTCTGCTGCGCATGCAGCAACACCGACGCCTGGATGCCGTGCTCGGCTACTGGCCGGAAATGCGCTACCAGACCCAGGAAGCCAACGTACCGCTGGACGCCCTGGACTATTACCCGATCAAAGGCGTGCCGGCCTATCAACTGGGCTACGTAAGTTGCTCGAAAACCCCCGAGGGCCTGGAAGCCATCAAGGCCATCAACGCCTCCGTGCGCCGCCTGCGTGATGGCGAAGTCATCGACCTGTATGCGCAATGGCTGGACGGCGCCACTCGCGAGGCATATCTGAAAGCGGCAAAAGGCTTCTTTAACGAGTGAAAAGCGACACCACTCGTTCTAAATAAACGATAGCCAGGCTACTCAAGCGATTAATCTCATGGCACTTTAGCGGTCTCTGCCTGCTCAAGAGCCCTCTTCGCCATGATGACCCTGCGCCAAATCCGCCATTTCATCGCGGTGGCAGAAACCGGCTCCATCTCCGCGGCCGCCCAGGCGGTGTTTATTTCCCAGTCCACGCTCACTCTGGCCATCCAGCAGTTGGAGCAGGAAATCGGCGTCAGTCTGTTCAACCGCCACGCCAAGGGCATGACCCTCACCCACCAGGGCCACCAGTTTCTGCGCCAGGCGCATTTGATTCTGGCCACGGTAGATAACGCCAAGCGCAGCCTGCAGCAGAGCACCGACCAGGTGGCCGGCCAGCTCACCATCGGCGTGACCGGGCTGGTGGCCGGTTATTACCTGGCCGACCTGATCACCCGTTTTCAGCGCGCCTACCCCAACGTGGAAATTCGCGTGATGGAAGACGAGCGCCCGTATATCGAGCACTTGCTGGTCAGCGGCGAGATCGATGTGGGCGTACTCATTCTCTCCAACCTCGAAGACCGCCACGCCCTGCAAACCGAGGTACTTACCCACTCGCCGCTGCGCCTGTGGCTGCCGCCGCAGCACCCGCTGCTGGAACACGACAGCATCAGCCTGGCCGATGTCGTAAACGAACCGATGATTCAACTGAACGTGGATGAAATGGGTTTGAACGCCCAGCGCATATGGTCCCGCGCCGGCCTGCAGCCCAACGTCACCCTGCGCACCGGCTCTACCGAAGCGGTGCGAAGCCTGGTGGCAGCGGGCCTGGGGCTGTCTATTCAGCCGGATATGACCTACCGGCCGTGGTCGCTGGAAGGCGACATCATCGAAGCCCGCGCGGTGGTGGATTTAACCCAGACCCTGGACGTCGGCCTGGCCTGGCGGCGAGGCACGGCGCGGCCTGCGCTGGTTGATCCATTCCTCACCGTCGCCCGCGAACAGCTCGACAAACGCAGGCCATCTATTTAATCGAACGCGGCGTTCGGTATTTAGAATTTGTCGCCCACCAAACCGACCTCTAGTCTCTGTTGCCACTCGTATCAAGGCATTTCTGCGCGCTTAACCCGCGCAACGCCTTAGACAAAAACAACAGTGAGCGAACTCGATGGCCGGTGCCGCAACCCCACGCCCTTTTCCAGCGAACTGTTGATCGACGGTCGCCTGGTAGCCGGCGAAGGCTTTGTAGAGCCGATCCTCAACCCCGCCACGGGTGAAACCCTGATTCGCATCAGCGAAGCCTCCACCGACCAGGTGACCGCCGCCATTCAGGCCGCCGACCGCGCCTTTACCGGCTGGGCCCGCACTACACCGCAACAACGCTCTGCCATCCTGCTGAAAATCGCCGATGCCATTGAACAGCGCGCCGACGCCTTGGCCCGCCTGGAATCGTTGAACTGCGGCAAACCCCTACACCTGGCTCGTCAAGACGACTTGAACGCAGCAGTGGATGTATTCCGTTTCTTCGCCGGTGCCGTGCGCTGCCAGACCGGCCAGCTCGCCGGCGAATACCTGCCCGGCTTTACCAGCATGGTGCGCCGCGACCCGATTGGTGTGGTCGCCTCCATCGCGCCGTGGAACTACCCGCTGATGATGGCCGCGTGGAAAATCGCCCCGGCCCTGGCCGCTGGCAACACGGTGGTATTCAAACCCTCCGAACACACGCCGCTGTCGATTCTCAGCCTGGCGCCGGTGCTGGCCGAGCTGCTGCCGCCGGGCGTGATCAACATTATCTGTGGCGGCGGCGAAAGCGTTGGCAGCCATCTGGTCAGCCACCCCAAGGTGCGCATGGTGTCGCTGACCGGCGATATCGTCACCGGGCAGAAAATCCTTCAGGCCGCGGCCAAATCAGTTAAACGCACCCATCTGGAATTGGGCGGCAAGGCGCCGGTGATCGTCTGCAACGACGCAGACCTCAAGGCCGTAGTCGAAGGCGTGCGCACCTGGGGTTATTACAACGCCGGGCAAGACTGCACCGCCGCCTGCCGCATCTACGCCCAGGCCGGTATTCACGATCGCCTGGTAGCCGAACTTGGCGAAGCCGTGAGCAGCCTGCGCTTTGCCCGCAAGCGCGATGCCGACAACGAAATCGGCCCGCTGATCAGCGCCCGCCAGCGCGACCGCGTCGCCAGCTTTGTCGAACGCGCCCTGGGCCAGCCGCACATCGAACGCATCACCGGCGCCGCCGTGCACTCCGGCCCCGGTTTCTACTACCAGCCCACCCTGCTAGCCGGCTGCAAACAGACCGATGAAATCGTGCAACGCGAAGTGTTTGGCCCGGTGGTTACCGTGACCCGCTTCGACGAACTGAGCCAGGCGGTGGACTGGGCCAACGACTCCGAATACGGCCTGGCCTCCTCCATCTGGACCCAGAACCTGGACAAAGCCATGCAGGTGGCCGCCCGTTTGCAATACGGCTGCACCTGGATCAACAGCCACTTTCTGGTGCTGAGCGAAATGCCCCACGGCGGCCTCAAGCGCTCGGGCTACGGCAAGGATTTGTCCAGCGACTCGCTGGAGGATTACAGCGTGGTACGCCACATCATGGCCCGGCATGGCCAGCTGACGGACTGACGATTTCCGTAAGACCCCTACCAGCCCGGCTCAAGACCGAGCGGTTAAGAAAATAAGAAGTACGCAACACGACGTTCAACTGCCCCGAACCCAAGACAGATAAGAGGGATACCTAAAATGTTCGTGAAAAAAACCGCTCTATTGAGTGCGTTGACCACCGCACTGCTGGCCAGCGCCACCTTGCAGGCCGCCGACACCCTGAAGTCCGTAGGTGCCGGTGAAGGCGCGCTGGATATCATTGCCTGGCCTGGCTATATCGAACGTGGCGAAACCGACAAGAACTACGACTGGGTCACCCAGTTCGAAAAAGACACGGTTGCCAGGTGAACGTAAAAACCGCCGCCACCTCCGACGAGATGGTCAGCCTGATGACCAAGGGCGGCTACGACCTGGTCACCGCCTCGGGTGACGCCTCCCTGCGCCTGATCTACGGCAAACGCGTACAGCCGATCAACCCCGACCTGATCCCCAACTGGAAAACCATCGACGGCCGCCTGAAAGATGCGCCGTGGTATGTGGTGGACGGCAAAACCTACGGCGCGCCCTACCAGTGGGCCCGAACGTGCTGATGTACAACACCAACGTCTTCAAGAAAGCCCCGGATAGCTGGAGCGTGCTGTTCGAAGCGCAGAACCTGCCCGACGGCAAGCCAAACAAAGGCCGCGTGCAAGCCTACGACGGCCCGATCTATATCGCCGACGCCGCGCTGTACCTGAAAAACGCCAAGCCTGAACTGAAGATCAACGACCCGTACGAACTCAACGAAACCCAGTACAAGGCCGTGCTTGAAGTGCTGCGTACCCAGCACGACCTGATCCACCGCTACTGGCACGACACCACCGTACAAATGAGTGACTTCAAAAACGAAGGCGTGGTCGCCTCCAGTGCCTGGCCGTACCAAGCCAACGCGCTGAAAACCGAAGGCCAACCGATTGCCACCACCTTCCCCAAAGAAGGCGTCACCGGCTGGGCAGACACCACCATGCTGCACGCCGAAGCCAAGCACCCCAACTGTGCTTACAAGTGGATGAACTGGTCGCTGGAACCCAAGGTGCAGGGCGACCTGGCAGCCTGGTTCGGCTCGGTGCCGGCAGTGCCGGTGGCGTGCAAGGCCAGCGAATTGCTCGGGGCTGAAGGCTGCGCCACCAACGGCTACGACCAGTTCGACAAGATCGCGTTCTGGAAGACGCCGCAGGCTAAGTGCAAGACGCAGGATGCGTGTGTTCCATACAGCAAATGGACGCAGGACTTCATCGCCATCATGGGCGGCAGGTAGTTCTCTCCCCCTCCACCGTCATCCCTGCGCAGGCAGGGATCCAGAATGTTGGATGTTGCGAAGGTTGAGGTCTGACTTTCGATTCTGGATTCCCGCCTGCGTGGGATTGACGGCGTAAATGCTTTTTGCCGTGTTTCACACCCACCCCACTCCGACCGCATTTTGTGTCGGCAAACCCTGATCGGTTCGGGCGGTGGTGGGTGGTTTTTTTGTCCTGGAGTTTGTTATGACCCTTGCAGTGCAATTCACCGATGTGTCCCGCGTGTTCGGCGACGTCAAAGCCGTAGACCGGGTGTCCATCGACATCCAGGATGGCGAATTCTTTTCCATGCTCGGCCCCTCGGGCTCGGGCAAAACCACCTGCTTGCGCCTGATTGCGGGTTTCGAACAACCCAGCGCCGGCTCTATTCGTATTCATGGTGCCGAGGCCGTGGGCCTGGCGCCGTACCAGCGTGACGTCAATACGGTGTTTCAGGACTACGCCCTGTTCCCCCATATGAACGTGCGCGACAACGTGGCCTACGGCCTGAAGGTCAAAGGCGTCGGCAAAAGCGAGCGCCTTACTCGCGCCGAAGAAGCCCTGGGCATGGTGGCCCTGGCCGGTTACGGCGACCGCAAGCCGGTGCAGCTTTCCGGCGGCCAGCGTCAGCGCGTGGCCCTGGCTCGCGCGCTGGTCAATCGCCCGCGCGTTTTGCTGCTCGACGAACCCCTCGGCGCCCTCGATTTGAAGCTGCGCGAGCAAATGCAAAGCGAGCTGAAAAAGCTTCAGCGCCAGCTCGGCATCACCTTTATTTTCGTCACCCACGACCAGACCGAAGCGCTGTCGATGTCCGACCGCGTGGCGGTGTTCAACAAGGGTCGTATCGAGCAGGTCGACACTCCGCGCAACCTGTATATGAAACCGGCCACGCCGTTCGTGGCGGAGTTCGTCGGCACCTCCAACGTGCTGCGCGGCGAGCTGGCGCAATTGCTCACCGGCAGCGCTTCGCCCTTCTCGATTCGCCCGGAACATATCCGTCTGCTCGATGCGACCAACAGCGAAGGCGTGGGCAGCGATGTGCTGGTCACTGCCTGCTGCACGACGTGCAATACCAGGGCGCCGCGACGCGTTTTGAAGTGCAGCTGGAAAACGGCCAGAACCTCAGCGTCAGCCAGGCCAACACCCAATGGCAGCAGAACGCCCCCGCCTTCCAGGCCGGCCAGCAGGTCAGCGTGCGCTGGGCGCGCGAGGCCATGGTGGCATTGACCGATGTCGAGGGCCGGTGAGATGACCGCCTTGTCCATCCACTCCGGCGGCCCAATGCATCGCCTGTCGTCTTTGCTGTACCGCAAACCCAACCTGTACCTGGCAATGCTCTTGGTGCCGCCGCTGTTGTGGTTTGGCGTGATCTATTTCGCCCCGCTGCTGACTTTCCTCTGGCAGGGCGTGTACACCTACGACGAAATGGCCATGGCCGCCACGCCGGACCTCACCTGGGCGAACCTGCTGGCCCTGTTCGAGCCGGCCAACTACGACATCATTCTGCGCACCCTCGGCATGGCAATTGTCGTGTCGCTGGCCAGTGCCGCGCTGGCCTTCCCCATCGCCTACTACATGGCGCGCTACACCACGGGCAAGACCAAGGCGTTTTTCTATATCGCGGTGATGATGCCGATGTGGGCGAGCTACATCGTCAAGGCCTACGCCTGGACGTTGCTGCTGGCCAAAGGCGGCGTGGTGCAGTGGTTTGTTGAGCAACTGCACCTGACCCCGGTGTTGCAGTTCATCCTCGGCATTCCCGGCGTGGGCGGCAGCACGTTGTCGACCTCGCAGCTCGGCCGGTTTTTTGTGTTCGTGTACATCTGGCTGCCGTTCATGATTCTGCCGATTCAGGCTTCCCTGGAACGCCTGCCGCCGTCCTTGCTGCAAGCCTCCGCCGACCTCGGCGCCAAGCCTGCACAAACCTTTATGCAGGTGATTCTGCCGCTGTCGGTGCCGGGCATTGCCGCCGGTTCGATATTCACCTTCAGCCTCACCCTGGGCGACTTTATCGTGCCGCAGCTGGTGGGCCCGCCCGGGCTGTTTATCGGCAACATGGTTTATACCCAGCAAGGCTCCATCGGCAATATGCCCATGGCCGCCGCCTTCACCCTGGTGCCGATCGTGCTGATCGCCATCTACCTCTCCATCGTCAAACGTCTGGGGCTTTCGATGCACTCTGAGAAAGCGTCGTGGGGCCTGAAACTAGCGGCCTGGGGCGGGTTGGTGTTCTTGCACTTCCCGATCCTGATCATCTTTATCTACGCCTTCAACACCGAGCAGTCGGCGTTCAGCTTTCCGCCGCAAGGCTTCACCTTGCACTGGTTCAGCGTCGCCTTCAGCCGCGTGGATGTACTGGACTCGATCAAGCTGAGTTTGCAGATCGCCTGCCTGGCCACGCTGATTGCCATGGTGCTTGGCACCCTGGCGGCAGCAGCCTTGTACCGCCGCGATTTCTTCGGCAAGGAAGGCGTGTCGTTGATGCTGATTCTGCCCATCGCCCTGCCCGGTATCGTTACCGGTCTGGCGTTGCTCACGGCGTTTAAAGCGCTGGGTATCGAGCCGGGCATTTTCACCATCGTGATCGGCCACGCCACCTTCTGTGTGGTGATCGTTTACAACAACGTGATCGCCCGTTTCCGCCGCACTTCCCACAGCCTGATCGAAGCCTCGATGGACCTCGGCGCTGACGGTTGGCAGACCTTCCGCTACATCATCCTGCCCAACCTCAGCTCGGCGTTGCTGGCCGGCGGCATGCTGGCGTTTGCCCTGTCGTTCGACGAAATCATCGTCACCACCTTTACCGCCGGCCACGAGCGCACCTTGCCGCTGTGGCTGCTTAACCAACTGAGCCGGCCGCGTGATGTGCCGGTTACCAACGTGGTCGCCATGCTCGTAATGCTGGTCACCATGCTGCCCATTCTCGGCGCGTACTACCTCACCAAGAGTGGGGAAAGCGTGGCCGGCAGTGGCGGCAAATAAATAACCCCAGAGAGGAGGAGCAATCCATGCAAACCAAACTGCTGATCAACGGCCAACTGGTCGCCGGTGAAGGCGCCGCCCAAGCTGTGCTCAACCCTTCGCTGGGTACCGAACTGGTCACCATCACTGAGGCCAGCGAAGCCCAGGTGGACGCCGCCGTACGCGCCGCCGATGCCGCCTTCGACAGCTGGTCGCAGACCGCGCCGAAAGACCGCTCCTTGCTGCTGCTCAAACTCGCCGACGTGATCGACGCCAACGCCGAAGAACTGGCGCGCCTGGAATCGCAAAACTGCGGCAAACCGTACTCCGCCGCACTGAACGACGAGCTGCCAGCGATTGCCGACGTATTCCGTTTCTTCGCCGGCGCTAGCCGCGTGATGAGTGGCTCGGCCGCCGGTGAATACCTGCCGGGCCACACCTCGATGATTCGCCGCGACCCGGTCGGCGTGGTCGCCTCCATCGCGCCGTGGAACTACCCGCTGATGATGGCCGCCTGGAAACTCGGCCCGGCGCTCGCCGCCGGCAACACCGTGGTGCTCAAGCCGTCCGAGCAAACCCCGCTGAGCGCCCTGCGCCTGGCTGAACTGGCCGCCGATATTTTCCCGGCCGGCGTGCTCAACGTGGTATTCGGCCGTGGCCCAACCGTGGGCGCGCCGCTCACCGGCCACCCGAAAGTGCGCATGGTGTCGCTCACCGGCTCCGTCGCCACCGGCAGCAACATCATCGCCAGCACGGCTGACACCGTAAAACGCATGCACATGGAACTGGGTGGTAAGGCGCCGGTAGTGATCTTCGACGACGCCGATATCGACGCAGCCGTGGAAGGCATCCGCACCTTCGGCTTCTACAACGCCGGCCAGGACTGCACCGCCGCCTGCCGTATCTACGCGCAGAAAGGCATCTACGAAAAATTCGTCACCAAGCTGGCCGAAGCCGTGAGCACCATCAAGTACGGCTTGCAGGACGACGAAGGCACCGAGCTGGGCCCGCTAATTACCCAGCAGCACCTGGACCGCGTGGCCGGGTTTGTCGAACGCGCTCGCGCCATCCCGCATATCAAAGTGCTCACCGGCGGCAAGAAAGTCGAAGGCCCGGGCTTCTTCTTCGAGCCGACCGTATTGGCCGGCGCGCTGCAGGATGACGAAGTGGTACGCCGTGAAATCTTCGGCCCGGTGGTATCGGTGACCGAGTTCAACGACGAAGCCCAAGCACTGGCCTGGGCCAACGATTCGGACTACGGCCTGGCTTCTTCGGTTTGGACCAGCGACGTCGGCCGCGCCCACCGCTTCTCCGCCCGCCTGCAATACGGCTGCACCTGGGTGAACACCCATTTCATGCTGGTAAGCGAAATGCCCCACGGCGGGCAGAAGCTGTCGGGCTACGGCAAAGACATGTCGATGTACGGGCTGGAGGACTACACCACGGTTCGGCATGTGATGTTTAAACACTGATTCAACGCACCACCACCGTCATCCCAGCGCAGGCTGGGATCCAGAATTTCGGACCCTACGAATCGGGTGGTCCGACTCTCGATTCTGGATTCCGGCCTACGCCGGAATGACGGTGGTGGCTGTGACGTTGTAGGTACCCATTTCACCCTCCCCCGGCGCTGTTTGCGTGCACGACAGCGAGGTGAACTGCGGGCTTTTTCCGGGATGCGGCAAGTGCGCCACGGCTGTTTTCGCTGCGGCGCACTTAATAAAAACAGCCCCTACGGGGCAGACCAAAACAGCTGCCATCACTCTTAGAGGAGCTTCAAAAATGAGCGATCACATCGCCGACAGCGACGCGGAGCAATTACGCGCGCTGGGCTATACGTCCAACTTCAAACGCAGCATGAGCGTCACCGAAAACTTCGCCCTGGGCTTCACCTACCTCTCGCCGGTAGTGGGCGTGTACACCCTGTTCGGCCTGTGCCTGGCCGCCGGTGGCCCACCGATGTTCTGGGCTTACTTGCTGGTTGGCCTGGGCCAGTTGCTGGTGTGCCTGATCTTCGGTGAAGTGGTATCGCAGTTCCCGATTTCCGGCGGTGTTTACCCATGGGCGCGTCGCCTGGTGGGCAAGCGCTGGGCGTGGATGGTGGGCTGGGTATATGCCTGGGCACTGGTCGTTACCATCGCGGCCGTTGCCGTGGGCGCCGGTCCGTATATGGCGGCCATGCTGGGCTTTGAGCCAAGCAACAACACCAACATCGGCATCGCCCTGGTGCTCACCCTGATCGCCACCGTGGTCAACCTGAGCGGCACCAAAGTGCTGGCGCGTATCGCCATGTTCGGCTTTATCTGCGAACTGCTGGGCGCGTTGGTGGTGGGTATCTACCTGCTGGTGTTTGAACGTCATCAGCCGTTCAGCGTGCTGTTCAACACCTTCGATATCGCCATCGACGGCTCGTACATGCCGGCTTTCCTCACCGCTTCGCTCGCGGGCATGTTCCTCTACTACGGCTTTGAGGCCTGCGGCGATGTGGCCGAAGAAACCCCGAACGCCAGCCGCAGCATTCCCAAGGCCATGCGCATGACCATCTACGTCGGTGGTGTAGCAGCAATGTTCGCTTGCCTGGCGCTGATTCTGGCCGTGCCGGACATGACCGCCGTGATCAACGGCACCGACAAAGACCCGGTAACCACCATCCTCAACAACGCCTTCGGTGTCACCGGTTCCAAAGTGGTAATGGGCATTGTGATGGTGTCGTTCATCTCCTGCGTGCTGAGCCTGCAAGCGGCCGCCAGCCGTCTGCTGTACTCGTATGCCCGTGACGAGATGATCATCGGCAGCAGCCTGCTGAAAAAACTCTCGCCGACCACCCACGTACCGACCACCGCGCTGCTGGTATGCGGCGTGCTGCCGGCCATCGTGATCTGCCTGGGTTTTGTGCTGCAAGACGCCATCGCCACCATCGTGAGCTTTGCCGCCATCGGCATTTACCTGGCCTTCCAGATGATCGTCAGCGGCGCGCTGTTTGCCCGTCTGCGCGGCTGGAAACCGAGTGGTGCCTTCACCCTCGGTGGCTGGGGCATGGCAGTTAACATCGGCGCGCTGGTGTACGGCGTACTGGCCATTATCAACATGGCCTGGCCGCGCTCCCCGGATGCCGCGTGGTACGTCAACTACGGCATGCCGTTGTCGACCGCCATCGTCATCGGCTTGGGCCTGGTGTACATGGTGGCGCGCAAACCTTACGAAGTCGGTACTGCGCCGGCAGGTGATGCGTGGAAGTTGGCCGGTAGCAAACATGCGCCCAAGGGCGCTGTAGGCGACGCGGTTTAAACGGTACTGACGCCCGGCTAATCCCCGGGCGTTTTTGTTTCTGCACCTGTGGGAGAGGCTTCAGCCTCGATGCTTTTGAGCTGAAAAGCATCGAGGCTGAAGCCTCTCCTACAAAAAGCTAACGGACCTCTCATGAACGCGCCACTCGCCCCTGCGCCTTTGCGCGCAGCCGTTAAAACCGAGGACAGCACCCACAGCACCCTCTCGCAGGTAAAACTGCTGATCGCTGGCCTCAACCAACGCTGGATCGAAATCAGCAAAGTTTCCGAAGTTATCCGCCAGATCGCCAAACACACCAACCTCGTGGCCCTGAACGCCGCCATCGAAGCTGCCCGTGCCGGTGAACAAGGCCGTGGGTTTGCCGTGGTCGCCGATGAAGTGCGGCGCCTGGCCACCCAGTCGGCCGAAGCCACCGCCGAGATCGGCACCGTGGTTAGCACCATCCGCCAGGAAAGCGCCAAAGCCCTGGCCGACGTCGAGAAAGCCGAACGCGCCAACGTGCTTGAACAAGCGCAAGTGCTGCTGGCCCACGAAGCGTTGCAACTGCAAGCGCAGTTCGCCGGCATGGCCACGGCACTGTTCGGATTGAAGAACTTTATTCTCGGCATGAAAGCCAAAGGCTTCGGCCCCGAGCGCGAACAGATTGACGCGGTGATGCACCAGTACCTTTCGCAAAATCCCGACCTGCTGGCCTTCGCCTGTGCCTGCGAAGCCAACGTGCTGGACAACCGCGACGCCGAGTTCGCAGGCGCTCCCGGCTACGACGCCAGCGGCCGCATCATGGCCTACTGGAACCGTGGTGCCGGCAGCCTGCAACGCGAATGCCTGGTGAACTACGACGACGATTGGTACGTGCTGCCCAAGCGCAAAAACCGCGATGTATTTATGGAGCCTTACGACTACCCCATCGCCGGCCGCACCATTCTCATCACCTCGTTTATGACCCCGATGCAACACAACGGCCGCTTCCTCGGCATTCTCGGTGCCGACTACAGCCTGGCCCAACTGCAAGAGCGTTTGGGCCAACACGCGCCGTTTGGCCACGGCCATTACGCGCTGCTGTCGAACAAGGCGATCTACGTGACTCACCCCGATGCGGCACGGTTGGGCAGTGCGGCCAGCGAGTTGCCGATGGAACTGCGCAACGCCGTACGCGACGGCAAGCCGCTGCAACAACAGAGCGGCAATCGCATGTTGTTGGTGCAGCCGATATTCGTGGGGAATTGCGATGCGCCGTGGGCGTTGTTGATGTCGTTCGAGCACACCCACGCCAGTTCTTAATACAAAAAGTCGAGGCTAAAGCCTTTCCCGCAGGGTTAAGAGGTCTCCTGTGGGAGAGGCTTCAGCCTCGATGCTTTTGATGCGTCGATACCGACTAGAGGCATCGGTTGCAGGCCCGGCCAATCGAGGCTGAAGCCTCTCCCACAGTTGATTTACGGTTCTTTAAAAATCCTGCACGGTTGGGCGCAGCAGAATTTCGCTGATATCCACATCCGCCGGCTGCTCGATGGCAAAGGCAATGGCGCGGGCTACCGACTCAGCCGGAATCGCCATCTTGTAGAACTCGTTCAAGCCGTCGCTGCTGGCCTGGTGCGAGCTGCCGTGCTTGAGTTCGGTGTCCACCGCACCTGGCGAAATTACGGTGGTGCGAATCGCGCCGCCGACTTCATGGCGCAGGCCATCGCTGATCGCCCGCACGGCAAACTTGGTGCCGCTGTACACGGTGCCACCCGGGCTGAACACCTTCACGCCGGCCACCGAGGCCACGTTGATAAAGTGCCCGCTGTTCTGCTGCTCAAAGCGCGGCAAGGCGGCGGCAACGCCGTAGAGCAGGCCTTTGATATTGATGTCGATCATGCGGTCCCACTCGTCCACCTTGAGGTCGCTCATCGGCGCGATGGACATCAGCCCGGCGTTGTTGATCAGCACATCCACGCGGCCAAAGCTGTCCACCGCGCCCTGAATCAAGGCTTCAACTTCGCTGCGGTTGGTCACGTCGGTGGCATAGGCCACGGCCTTGCCACCGGCGGCGTTGATTTCGCTGACCAGGCTATCCAGACGATCCTTACGACGCGCGCCCAGCACCACCGCTGCGCCCAGTGTCGCCAGGTGGCGCGCCGTCGCTTCGCCCAGGCCGCTGCTAGCGCCGGTGATCACCACAACCTTTCCAGAAATGTTGTTGCTCATGCTGCAATCCTCAAAGAAGCGGGCCAGGGAGTCGGCGCCGGTTGAGGGCAACTATAGGGAGACCCCTTGCAACTGAAAATGGAACAGATAGGATTTGGCTATTCCATAAACTGGAACAAACCAAACGAGGCTCCAGCCAATGCTTAACCGCATGGAACTGCTGAAAATTCTCTGTGCCGCCGCCGAAGCCAACAGCTTTCGCGAAGCCGCCACGCGCCTGAGCATTTCCCCGCAAAGCGTCACCCGCGCCGTTCAGGAACTGGAACAGCAGTTCGGCGAAATCCTCTTCCACCGCAGCACCCGCCAAGTGCACATCACCGCCTTCGGCCAAAGCCTGGTGGCGCAAGCGCAGCAGACCCTGGATAGCGTCGACCAACTGTTCCAGCGCAACACCCGCAACCAAGTAGAAGCCATCAGCGGCCGCGTCGGCATCACCGCGCCGCATGCCATCGGCCGGCGGTTTCTCGTGCAACTCCTGGTGCCGCTGCTGCGCGAACACCCAGGCCTGCAAGTGGAACTGCGCCTGGAAGATGAGATGACCGATGCCGTAAGCGCGCAGATCGATATCGGCATTCGCGTCGGCATGATTCGCGACCGCCGCTATATCGCCAGGCAAATGGCCAAGGTGCCGCTGCATGTGGTCGCCAGCCCCGCGCTGGTCGCCAACGGCGGCGTACCGCAAACCCTGGAGCAGCTGCAGGAAAGGCCGCTGTCGGCCCTGATCGACCGGCGCAGCGGCAAACCCTGGCCCTGGTTATTCGCCCACAACGAGCAGTTGGTGCCGGCGCCCGCCGCCTTTATCAGCGATGACCCGGAAGCGGAGTTGGAAGTGGTGTTGGCCGGGCTGGCCTATGCGCAAGTGCCGAGCTACCTGGCGGTGCCGCACCTGCGTAGCGGCGCGTTGGTAACGGTGCTGGAAGACGTGGCGCCTGCCGCCTGGGACCTGTTTATCTACCGGCCGCAGCGTGGGCCGGTGTCGTCCAGAGTGCGGCTGGTGTTCGACCATTTGCTCGCGCAATTCAGCGACAAAACCCTGTTCCCCGAACAGCCTTAAGCCGGCGTCAAACACTCCGGCCCGTTAGCCTTCGGGTCGTTTACAAAATGCGCCAAGGCCCGCTCGCGCAGCACCGGGTTGGGCTGGCACAACAGCTCTTGCAGCTTGGGCAACGGTGTATCGTCCGCCAGCCAGATTTCCTGGCCGCTGGCATCGAGAATCAGCGGCCGGCGCAAACCACTTGCTGGTTGGGTGATCACCGCCACGCTCAGGTACGTATGCCCCTCCACCGGAAACGCCTCCCACACCGCCGCGAAATACAGCGGCGATTCCTCGCGGGTAATCCAGTACGGGCGCTTGCGCACCGAACCGCGCCACTCGTAAAACCCATTGGCAGGCAACAAGGCCCGGCGCAGGCGCAAGGCATCGCGAAACATCGGCTGTTCAGCCACTGTTTCGGCACGGGCATGGGCAGGGGTTTTGGAGAGATCAGTGAGCCAGGGCGGCGTCAGGCCCCAGCGCGCCAAGGCAGCATGGCGCTGGCCCTCGACGTTGCGCAGCATCAGCACCTGGCTAGTGGGCGCGATATTCCAGCCCGGCTGTTGGCCGGCAGGAAAACCAGGGGTAGCCGCCAGGGCGGGCGTCCAGCGAAACAGGGCGTAGCGTCCACACATCGGGCGAGGGGCTCATTGAAAAGGGTTCAGCATAAGAGGATGCCCTGGAATTCTTCGGGCTCATCGCCCGGCAGCGGCTGCGCGGCATTGTACGCGGCGATCAAGCTGCGTGCGTGCTCGGCCTGCTGATTGGGCACCATCAGGCCCAGCAAGCCCATGGCCGGTAAATCCCCGGCAGCGCCAAGCAACAGCCCGCCGGTAACATGCGCCTCCACGCCCTCGCTCGCCAGCATGCTGGTAAGCAGCTCTGCTTCCATCAAATCCTGTGGCTCATAAATGCGCTGCATCAGTCATTCTCCGCACGAACATCCAACTCCCAGCCATCGCCGTCGGTACGCAGATCAAACACAATCGGCCGGCAACACACCGGGCAATCTTCGATGTACTGCTGGTCGCCGCCGGAAAGGTCCAACACCGCCTCGGCGGGCTCGCCGCAGTAAGGGCAATCGTAGAACTGGGTTTCGAGCATAGGGCGCTCCTGTGGCGGGTTGGCAGTTACTACATACGACTACAAGCGCAGCGGATTGGCCCAACTTTCATTGCCGGTTGGAACGAATATAGCCCGTAGGAAAAAGGGCGGGATTTGCATCGTGGCTATCACTGCAAGCGGCCAGTTGCCTTAAGCAGTTCAAGAAGCCCTTCCGGCACCAACCGGGCCGCCTCCGTAAAACTCGAACTGTCACACCACGCCGCCCGAAAAGCTGCGCCGTCACTCTCACAGCCATCCAGCCAAGATTTCTCATAAACGGTGGCATCGTCAAAGCGCGCGTCATAAACCTGCACTATCTCGTGCCCCGGTTTGCCGGCATAGGTGAAGATGCTTTCCAGCGTGCCGATCAGCTCTACGTTGTGGATCGCCAGCCCCAACTCTTCCTGCACCTCACGCACCACCGCGTCGCGGCTGGGCTCGCCGAACTCGATGCCGCCGCCGATGGGGCGGAAGAAGGATTGGCCGGAGGTCGCATCGTGAAACTGGTTAACCAGGATTTTGCCGTTGTGATGGAAGATACAGAGGGCAAGCGGGCGAATATGTGGGGCGGGCATGAGGACAGCGCTCGGTCGAGTGGGCGTTTGAAAGCGCGAGAGGATACAGGTGATAGCGCCGCGTCCGCGCACTCCCCCTTCACAGCCACCCTGTGACTTGCGCGTATAATCTCCGGTCTATTGCTGACCGCCTGCCCACGCAGTAATTTGCACACGGCCTCCTCGGCGCACTTCCCTCCGTAACCGCTGGAAAAAACAAGAGAGCATGATGGGCGAATTCGATGCCATCCGACCGTACGCTGATGCCGAGGTCCCTGCCGTTTTGGCGCGGCTGCTGGCGGATCCAGCCTTTTTGCAGATCCTTACGCATTTCCGTTTTCCTCGCCTTTCCCGGCATTTTTCCTGGCTGTTGAAGCCGCTGATCGCCCATCGCCTGCGTGCGCAATTCGCGTCCATCAATTCGGTGGCGGCGTTGCAGGACAAGGTGGAGGTGTATGTCGACCGCAGCATCGAGCACGCCACCGATGGCGTGACGTATAGCGGCCTGGAGCATTTGAAGGCGGGCAAGGCGTATCTGTTTTTGGCCAACCACCGCGATATCGTGATGGACCCGGCCTTTGTGAATTACGCGGTGTATCACGCGGGCTTGCCGACGCCGCGCATTGCCATTGGCGATAACTTGCTGCAAAAGCCGTTCGTGAGCGACCTGATGCGCTTGAACAAGAGCTTTATCGTGCACCGCTCGCTCACCGGGCGGCGCGAGAAGTTGGCGGCGTTTCAGTTGTTGTCGGCCTATATCAACCATTCGATTCGCAACGACGGCGAGTCGATCTGGATTGCCCAGGCCGAGGGCCGTGCCAAGGACGGCGATGACCGTACCGATTCGGCGATCTTGAAGATGTTCCACATGAGCCGCAAAGATGAGGCGTTCGCCGCGGTGGTTGGCGGGCTGAATCTGGTGCCGGTGTCGATCAGTTATGAGTACGACCCGTGCGACCAGGCCAAGGCGCGTGAGCTGTTTATTCGCGCCACCACCGGCACCTATGAGAAGGCGGCTGGTGAGGATGACAAGAGCATTGGCCTGGGCATTACTGGCTACAAGGGCCGCGTGCACCTGAACTTCGCTCCGCCGGTGGTGGATGGGTTTGAGGACAGCAAGCAGCTGGCGGTGGAGATGGACCGGCAGATTTTGAGCGGCTATCGACTGTTTCCGGCGCATTACCTGGCGTATGCGCAGTGGGCCGATCGCGACCCGAGGTTGCAGGTGCCGGATGCCACCGAACTGTTCCCGGCCGAGGAGTTGGCGCAGGCGCAGCAGGAGTGGCAGAAGCGTTTGGACAGCTGCCCGGCTGAGCAGCGGCCGTTTTTGGTGGTGCAGTATGCGACGCCGGTAAGGAACCAGTATCGGATCAAGGCTGGGTTGCCGTTGTAACGGTTCCAGGCATGAAAAAAGGCGGCCCCGGTTTCGGGTGCCGCCTTTTTTGTCTTTTCGATTTGTTGGGCTTCGTTTCACTCAACCCAACCTACGCAGCGTAGGTTGGGTTGAGTGAAACGAAGCCCAACGGCGATCTTAAAATTGTGTACTGAACCACGACACCATCAGGCCAATGGCCAAACACGCATAACCGAAACTGGTGAAGAAGCGGTTGAGCTGCTGGGTGGAGGCATCCACGCCGGACAGCTCGGCTTCGGCGCCTTCGCTCTCGGCAACCAGGCCGGCGATGGCGCGGCGTTGGCGGATGCGGGTGGCGATCAGCAGCCAGCTGCCGGCGACGGCGAAGAACAGTGCCAGGGCATTGATGGATTGAGCGGGGTGGGACAACGCGAGGGAAAACAGCGCCTGCAACGACATCTACAACCTCTGCTTCAGGACCGATGAAATGGCCCTGGGTGACTACCGCGCCGGCCTGGTTCGGGGCGCTACGGCGGCGGATTCTACCGGACGGATTTGGCGTTGGTTGGGTTTCCGACGAATGTAGGGCTAGCACCCGCCTGTGTAGGAGCGACCTTGGTCGCGAATCCTGGAAAAGGTATTCACGACCTGTGTTTGCAGGGTTCGCCAGCAAGCTGGCTCCTACGGGTAGGCGCATGTGCCTGGCGATTTGCTACAGTCCCGCCCACAACAACAAAAAGCTCGGATGCTCCCCATGCGCAAACTCTCGATAGTGGTATTGGTGCTACTGGCCGTCGGCCTGGGCGTTTTTTTCTATGTGCCCACTTACCTGGACCGCACGATGAACAGTGTGGAAAACCCGGCGCCCTACCCGGCCAATGACCAGGCCACCTCGCTGCACAAAACCTTGTTTGTCGCCGATCTGCACAACGACGAGTTGCTGTGGCAGCGCGACATTCTCAAACGCGCCGATTACGGCCACTCCGACTTGCCGCGGCTTATCGAAGGCCATGTGGCGTTGCAGGTGTTTTCCACGGTCACCAAAACCCCGAAAAACCTCAACTACGAAACCAATGGCAGCGACACCGACAACATCACCCTGCTGGTGATGGCCCAGCGCTGGCCGACGGCTACCTGGAAAAGCCTGCTGCAACGCGCGCTGTACCAAAGCAAACGGCTGCATGAGGCGGCGGCCAATAGCGACGGCAAGTTGGTGGTAATCAAAACCCGTGGCGATCTCGCTTCCTTTATAGAGGCGTGGAAAAAAGACCCGAACCGCGTCGCCGGCATCATGGCCACCGAAGGGTTGCAGGTGATCGAGGGCAAGCTGGATAACGTCGACCGCCTGTACGACGCTGATTTCCGCATTGCCGGCCTCACGCACTTTTTCGACAACGAGGTGGGCGGCTCGGCCCATGGCCTGGTCAAGGGCGGGCTCACGCCGCTGGGCCGTCAGGTGATTACCCGGTTGGAAGAGAAAGGCATGTTGGTGGACCTGGCCCACGCCTCACGGCCGCTGATCGACGATGTGCTGGCGATGGCCAAGCGGCCGGTACTGGTGTCGCACACCGGCGTCGAGGGCACCTGCCCGGGTACGCGCAACCTCAGCGATGCGCATATCGAGAAGATTGCCGCCACTGGTGGCGTGATCGGCATTGGCTTCTGGGATACCGCGGTGTGCGCGACGACGGTTCCGGCGATTGTGAAGGCCATCCGCTACACCGCCGACAAGGTGGGCGTGGAACACGTGGCGTTGGGTTCGGACTTTAACGGCACCATTCACGCGCCGTTCGACAGCACGGGCTTGGCGCAATTGACCGAGGGCCTGCTCAAGGCGGGCTTTAGCCAGGAAGACATTGCCGCGATCATGGGCGGCAATGTGCAGCGACTGCTGCTGCAAACCCTGCCGGAAGCCTGATTTCGCGGACTAGAACGCACGCCACTAGCAGAAATTTAGCCAAGTGCCTGCAACATTTCGCCGCACTGGCTTATTGCTTTACACTGGCGGGCGTTCATTCCTTAACCAATTGAAGAGATTCCCGTGCTCAAAGCACTCAAGAAAATGTTTGGCAAGGGCGAAGGCGAGCTGCCGGCGTCTGTTGCTGCCGCCCCCTCTTCCGCGCCCACTCCTGCCGTAGACAGCCCCGCCAGGCCAAACCAAGCCAGCCGCGGCAGCCACGTGCAGCGCAAACCGAGCGTTCCGACGCCCTGTTGCCGCTACCGAAACCACCGTCAGCCAACCTGACACGCCAACCGAAAAGCCCGCCGTTCGCGCCCAGCGCCAGTGGTAAGCACCTGGAAATTGGAAGACTTCCATGTTGAGCCGCAAGCCGGCAAAACCCGCTTCCATGACTTCAAGCTGTCCGATGACCTGATGCACGCCATCCACGACCTGGGTTTCCCGTACTGCACGCCGATTCAGGCCGAAGTGCTGGGCTACACGCTCAAGGGCCAGGACGCCATTGGCCGCGCGCAAACCGGCACCGGCAAAACCGCCGCGTTTCTGATTTCCATCATTACCCAACTTGAGCAAACCCCGGCGCCGAAAGAGCGCTTTATGGGTGAGCCCCGCGCGCTGATCATCGCGCCAACCCGCGAGCTGGTGGTGCAGATTGCCAAGACGCCGCCGCGCTCACCAAGTACACCGGGTTGAACGTGATGTCGTTTGTCGGCGGCATGGACTTCGACAAGCAGCTCAAGCAACTGGAATCGCGTTTCTGCGACATTCTTGTAGCGACTCCGGGCCGTTTGCTGGACTTCAACCAGCGCGGCGAAGTGCACCTGGATATGGTCGAAGTGATGGTGCTCGACGAAGCCGACCGCATGCTGGACATGGGCTTTATTCCGCAGGTTCGGCAGATCATTCGCCAAACCCCGCCGAAGAACGAGCGCCAGACCCTGCTGTTCTCCGCGACCTTCACCGAAGACGTGATGAACCTCGCCAAGCAGTGGACCACCACCCCGGCCATCGTTGAAATCGAGCCTGAAAACGTGGCCAGCGACACCGTGGAACAGCACATCTACGCCGTAGCCGGCAGCGATAAATACAAGCTGCTGTACAACCTGATCACCCAGAACAACTGGGAACGGGTGATGGTGTTTGCCAACCGTAAAGACGAAGTGCGCCGTATTGAAGAGCGCCTGATTCGTGATGGCGTAAGCGCGGCGCAGATGTCCGGCGACGTGCCGCAGCACAAGCGCATCAAGACCCTGGAAGGCTTTCGCGAAGGCAAGATTCGCGTGATGGTAGCCACCGATGTGGCCGGCCGCGGCATTCATATCGACGGTATCAGCCACGTGATCAACTTCACCCTGCCGGAAATGCCGGATGACTATGTGCACCGCATTGGCCGTACTGGCCGTGCAGGCGCAAGCGGCGTGTCTATCAGCTTTGCCGGTGAAGATGACTCCTACCAGTTGCCAGCGATTGAGACGTTGCTGGGCCGCAAGATCAATTGCGAAACCCCGCCGACCGAGTTGCTGACGCCGGTACCGCGCAAGCACTGATCGTCGAACAGTAAAAAGCCCGTCCATGTGACGGGCTTTTTTGTGGGCGACGTTTGGCTTTGAATCACGCAAAAAGTGGCAATTGTTACTTGATAGGAATTATCATTTGCCACCTTTTCGTAACCGCTGCGAAGCGCGAGTGTGTGATGTCGTCCGCCGGGCAACCTCTTTCTCAGCTGTATAGCGCTCACCACGGCTGGCTCACGGCGTGGCTGCGGCGCCGTCTCGGCTGCTCGCACAACGCGGCGGATCTTGCCCAAGACACCTTTATGCGCCTACTGGTGGCCGACCGCGCCGCGCGGTTGCCCAGCGATTTGCAGGAGCCGCGGCATTTTCTGGTGACGGTGGCCAAGCGGGTAATGGTCGATCACTTCCGCCGCCGCGCGATTGAACAGGCGTATTTGCAGGCATTGGCGTTACAGCCGCAGGCGGAAGAAATCTCGCCGGAAACCCGCTTGCTGATGGTGGAAACCTTGTTGGCTCTGGATGCGATGCTCGACGGCCTGGGCCATAAAACCAAGCAGGCGTTTCTGCTCTCGCAACTGGAAGGCCTGGGGTACAGCGAAATTGCCCAGCGCCTCGGCGTGTCGGTCAGTTCGGTTACCAAGTACATGGCCAAAGCCACCGAGCATTGCCTGCTGTTTGCCCTGGATGCGCAGCTGTGAAGAGCCAGGACAAACGCCTGGCGCTGCGTGAGGCGGCGCATTGGTATGCGCGCCTCGGCGCTGAGCAGGTTGGCGTTGATGCGCACCAGCAGTGGAGCGCCTGGCATGGCCAGGATGCGTTGCACCAATGGGCCTGGCAGCAGGTGCAAAACCTCCAGGCGCAGTTGCAGGGCCTGCCCGGCCCGCTCGCCTATCAAGCTATGCAGCACGCTGGCAGCAGCTCGGTAGTGGGCCGGCGCACGCTGCTTAAAGGGCTATTGCTGGGTGTAGGTGTTAGCGGCTTGGGGCTATATGGCTACCGCGAAGCACCGGTGTGGTTGGCGGACTACCGCACCCGCGTCGGCCAGCGTCAGCGCATTGCCCTGGCCGACGGCACCACGCTGATCCTCAACACCGCCAGCGCCGTGGACGTGCGCTTGCAGGCCGACCTGCGTCTGGTGGTGGTGCAGGCCGGCGAGGTGTTGATTGAAACCGGCAAAGACCCGCGGCCCTTCGTGGTGCGCAGTGCCGAGGGGGAAATGCGCGCCCTCGGCACGCGCTTTACCGTGCGCCAGCGTGAGGGTATTACCGACCTTTGCGTGCTGGAACATGCCGTGGCCGTACGCAACAAAGAGGGCACGGGCGTAGAGCAGATTATTGCGGCCAACCAGCGCCTTTCCTTCTCCGCCAGCCAGCTGTACAGCCCCACCCCGGTCGACCCCAATCAGGCGCAATGGGCCACCGGCCACCTGGTGATCGACAACTGGCGCCTAGATCGTCTGCTCGCCGAATTGCAACGCTACCGGCCTGGATTTGTGCAGTGCAGCGCCGAGATTGCCGAGCTGCGTTTGTCGGGCGCCTACCCGCTGGATGACACCGACAGCGCCCTCGCCGCCATTGCCCGCGCCTTGCCGGTGCGCATCGAACAGCGCACCCGCTATTGGGTGCGGGTGCTTCCCAACGTCTGATTGCATCCCCCGCAAAAAAAGTTTCTGCCGCCATTGTCGATTTGCCGCGCCTCGCTCGACTCCCTCTGCAAAGAACCATAACGCTTACACGATTTTCAGGAGTCAGCATGTACGCAGGGCAAAACACCACCGCACGTCGTCCCCTCAGAACGCCTTTGGCCGCCGCCATTCTTGGCGCCACCCTGGCTGTGCACGGGGCGTTGCTGATGCCGGCCGTGGCCCGCGCCGCCGACAGCGCCACCAGCGCCCAACGCAGCTACACCATCGCGGCGGGTCCGCTGGGTGCCGTGCTCAGCCGCTTTGCCGGTGAGGCCGGCGTGGTGCTGTCGTTCGACGCCAGCCTCACCAACGGCAAGCAGAGTGCCGGCCTGCAGGGTCGCTACAGCGTCGAGCAGGGCTTTGCCCAGTTGCTGGCCGGCAGCGGTTTGCACAGCGTGCGAGAAACCGGCAACAGCTATTCGCTGGTGCCGGCACCCAAGGGCGATGGCCTGGCACTGGGCGCCGCCACGATCAATGGCAATGCGTTGGGCGACACCACCGAAGGCACCGGCTCGTACACCACCGCAGCACCCGCTCGGCACTCAAGCTGCCGCTGACGATTCGCGAAACCCCGCAGTCGGTCACCGTGATTACCCGCCAGCAAATGGACGACCAGGGCGCCCGCGATATCAGTGATGTACTGGCGCGCACGCCGGCGTTTCGGCCCAGCAGTACGACAGTGACCGCATGGAGTTTTCCACCCGAGGCTTCACCATCACCAACTACCAATACGACGGCGTGAATACGCTGTACGACGGCGTGTACGACCAGGGCACCACGCACACTGACATGGCCGTGTATGACCGCGTGGAAGTGATCAAGGGCGCCACCGGTTTGATGACCGGCCTGGGCGACCCTTCTGCCACCGTCAACCTGGTGCGCAAGCGCCCGACCCGCGAGTTTCAGGCCTCGGTATCCGGCACCGCCGGCTCATGGGATAACTACCGCAGCGAAGGCGACGTGTCCGGCCCGTTGAATGACGCCGGCACGCTGCGCGGCCGGATGGTGGGCGTGTACCAGGACCGCGACTCGTACCTGGACCACTACTCGCAGAGGAAAGACATTCTCTACGGCATTTTCGAAGCCGACCTGACGCCCGACACCCTGCTCACCTTCGGCATCGACCACCAGAACAACAAGCCGCGCGGCACCTCGTGGACCGGTGATATCGCCTTCTTCAACGACGGCAGCGAAACCGACTTTTCCCGCTCGTTCAACCCCGGCACCGACTGGAGCCGCCGCGATTTCGAGAGCACCAATTTTTTTGGCTCGGTGGAGCAAACCCTGGCCAATGACTGGAAGCTCAAGGCCAGCCTCACCCACATGATCAACGATCACGACACCCTGCTCGGCTCGGCGAGCGGCACCACCCTCGCCGGCCTGGACCCCGTCACCGGCGAAGGCGCCGCCTTCTACTGGGGCCACTGGGAAGGCCACCGCGTGCAGGACACCGTGGACGTCAACGCCAGCGGCCCCTTCACCCTGTTTGGGCGCGAACATGAATTGGTGGTGGGCTACACCGCCGCTGCCGCGAAAACCACCGGCGATTTGTTTGAAGGCCTGGGCGGCGATGCGGTGCCGGGCAATCTGTTCGACTGGAATGGCAAGTACCCGGAACCGGACTTCGCCACCGTCGGCGATTACGAAACCAACCAGCGCCAGAGCGGCGCGTACCTGGCCAGCCGGTTCAAGCCGACCGATGATTTGGCGATCATCCTCGGCACCCGTGTCAGCACCTTCAAGTACGACGACAAGAGCGACTTCGATGTCGACCCCGACACCCGCACCAGCTACGAACAGCATGGCGTCGTCACGCCGTATGCCGGCGTGGTGTACGACCTCGACGACACCTACTCGGTGTACGCCAGCTACACCTCGATCTACCAGCCGCAAACGGTGAAACAGCAAAACCTCAACACCCTCGACCCGGTGGAAGGCGCCAGTTACGAGGGCGGGTTGAAGGGCGAATATTTTGGTGGTCGGTTGAATGCCAGCCTGGCGCTGTTCCGTATCGAGCAGGACAACGTGGCGGAGTATGTCGGCACCACGCTGACCGGCATCGACTACTACAAACCCATCAAGGGCGCGACCACCAAGGGCATTGAACTGGAAGTAGCCGGCGAGCTGAGCGAGGGTTGGAACCTGTCGGCCGGTTACACCTACGCGCGCACGCGCGACAAAGATGACCAGCGCATTTACGGCTATCCGTTGGCCACCACCAAGCCCGAGCACGTGGCGCGGCTGTTCACCAGCTACCGCTTAACCGGCGACCTCAATCGGTTGACCATCGGCGGCGGGATGAGCTGGCAGAGCCAATTCTATGGCCAGGCGTGGGGCCCGTACGACCTCAAGCAAGGCGGCTACACCCTGGTGGACGCCATGGCGCGCTACGACTTCAACGAGCACCTGAGCGCCAGCCTGAATGCCAAGAACCTGTTCGATAAGGAGTACCTGTCGGGGCTGGGTAACTTCGGCACGACGTACTACGGCGAGCCGCGCAGCTTGAGTGTGTCGGGAACGTATAAGTTCTGAACGTGATTCGTAGGTTGGGTTGAGCCGAAGGCGAAGCCCAACATTCGCGGCGTAACGGATAACACCGTTGGGCTTCGCTGCGCTCAACCCAACCTACGGCTGTTTATACCAGCGATTGGCGGCGTCTTTATCACTGCACTTGCCTTCCACCCATCGCGGCCCATCGGGCGTGTCTTCCTGCTTCCAGAACGGCGCGCGGGTTTTCAGGTAGTCCATGATAAAGGCGCAGGCGTCGAAGGCGGCCTGGCGGTGGGCGCTGGTGGTGGCGACGAACACGATGGGTTCGCCCGGCTCCAGACGGCCGATGCGGTGAATCACCTCCACCTTCAGCAGCGGCCAGCGCTGCCCGGCTTCATCGGCGATCTTGCCGAGGGCTTTTTCGGTCATGCCGGGGAAGTGTTCGAGGAACATGCCGGACACATCCCGCCCGTCATTGAAGTCGCGTACATAGCCCACAAAACTCACCACCGCGCCCACGCCGGCATTGGCGGCGTGCATGGCGTTGAGTTCCAGGCCTGGGTCGAAGGCGGCGGTCTGTACGCGAATGGCCATCTCAGCCTCCGGTGACGGTGGGAAAAAAGGCCACTTCATCGCCATCGACCAGCGGCTCGTCGAGGCTGCACAGTTCCTGATTGCGCGCGCACATCAGGTTCTGCTCGGCCAGCACCTGCCACACGCCGCCACGGGCCAGCAGGTGCAGGCGCAGGGCGTCGAGGGTGGTGAAGGCACTGGCGTTGTTGAGTTGCTCGGCGTCGATACCGAGGGCTTCGCGGTAACGGGCGAAATACTGCACGCGAATCATCAGTTGTCCTCGTCGGCCTTGAAGTGGCCGCTCTTGCCGCCAAGTTTTTCCAGCAGGCGCACCGACTCGATGACCATGCCGCGGTCCACGGCTTTGCACATGTCGTAGATGGTCAAGGCCGCGACGCTGGCGGCGGTGAGGGCTTCCATTTCCACCCCGGTCTGGCCGGCCAGTTTGCAGCGCGCCTGAATACGCACGCAGTCATCACCCTCGGCACTCAGCTCGACTTTGACGCTGGTGAGCATCAGCGGGTGGCACAGGGGAATGAGGTCGGAGGTTTTCTTCGCGGCCTGAATGCCGGCGATGCGCGCCACGGCGAAGACGTCGCCCTTGGGGTGGCCGCCGGCCTGGATCATTTGCAGGGTTTGCGGCTGCATGCGAATGAGCGCTTGGGCTACGGCTTCACGGGAGGTCACCGCTTTGTCGGTGACATCGACCATATTGGCGCGGCCTTGGGAGTCGAGATGGGTTAACACGGGGGTGCTCCGTTGGAAGAGCGGGGATTGTAAACCCGTGGGTCAGATTTTGGTCAATGGGCGTTTCAAGCTCAAAGGCCCCTCTCCCCTAGCCCCTCTCCCGCAAGCGGGCGAGGGGAATCTAACCGCGTTCGACGCGACCTACTCGGTCAGGCCTGAAGTGGTCAACTAAAACTAGACACCGGTTTAGGTTTAACCAGCCAGCGCTTCGCGCGCTGCTGGTGTTTGGTATTCGTTGTAGCTGTGTGGGCGTTGATGGTTGTAGTACTCGGTGATGTAACGCAGAACATCGCGCTCGGCCAACTCCTGCGTTGTATACCCCAACGAAGGGATCCATTCTGACTTGAGGCTCCTGAAGAAACGCTCCATAGGTGCGTTATCCCAGCAGTTACCCCGCCGACTCATGCTCTGGCGAATCTGATAACTCCAAAGCAATTGGCGAAACGCCAGGCTGCTGTAATGGCTGCCCTGGTCAGAGTGAAAAAGCAGTCCTTGAGGGCATCCGCGAGCCTCAAAGGCGACGCGCAAAGCGCGTTTCGTAAGCTGCGAGTCCGCCCGATCAGAGATGGCCCAGCCGACAATTCGTCGTGCATGTAGATCCATTACAACCGCCAGATAGATCCAGCGCGCGCCAGCCCAGAGGTAAGTCACGTCGCCGCACCACACTTGGTTTGGCTTGCTGGTGGTGAACTGGCGATTCAGTTCATTGGTGGCAATAACGCTTTCACCGTCTGCTTGACGGTACTTATGGCGGCGATGTTGAGTACTGAACAAACCGGCTTCCTGCATCAAACGCCCAGCGAGAAAACGCCCAACCTTAAATCCCTCTTTGCGCAAGGCCGCCGAAAGACTCCTCGCGCCCGCAGATCGCCGGCTTTGAGCATGCAATGTCATTGCACGCTGGCGCAAAAGATCACGCTGCAACGACTCCTTTTTGCGGCTCTGACGCTCAGCATAGAGGCTGCTGCGGTTCACTTCGAACAAGCGACAAAGCAGTGCACAAGGGTATTGCTCGCCCAATGCCTCGACCAGGTGAACTAGTCGAGCGCGCCCGACATCAAGAGAGCGGTAGCCTTTTTTAGAATCTCTTTCTCCTGCTCCAAGCGGCGAACCTGCTTTTCCAGATCCTGAATGCGCCGCTGCTCAGGCGTCAGAGCCTTGCTGCGCTCAGGTGTTCGGCCGTTGCGCTCAAGCGTTAATTGTTCGACCCAACGGCGCATGGCCGTTTCTCCCACACCCATCGCCTTGCAGGCTGCCGGTACTGAGTAGCCCTGGTCCACAACCAGACCCGCTGCTTCCAGTTTGAATTCCGAACTAAACACTCTTCTGTTCATATCCACCTCTGCTGTGGGCGAATCTTAACGCCCTATCGAGGTGTCCAGAATCATTAGGCCACTTCAGCCCCCTCTCCCGCTCGCGGGAGAGGGCTGGGGAGAGGGCTGCGTTACCGCGCCAACACCGCCCCTACCACCACCTTGGGCTTCCTGAACACCAACACATTCCCCACCATCACCAACCCCAGCCCCATCAACGCCGGCGCCGTCCATTGATAGCCTTCGACAAACGCCGAGATATTCAACGCCACCACCGGAAACAGCACGGTGCAGTACGCCGCCCGGTCCGCGCCCATGCGCCCTACCAGCGTCAGGTAAGCGGTAAACCCAATCACCGAACCCGGAATCGCCAGGTACACCAGCGAGCTGACGTACTGCGTACTCCAGTCGAAGCTCAGTGGGGTGCCGCTCACCAGGCAGTAGCCGGTCAGAATCAGCGCGCCGTAGAGCATGCCCCAGGCGTTGGTGGTCAGCGGCCGGTAGCCGGCTTTCTGTTGCAGGCTGGAGAGCATATTGCCGGCGGAAAAACATAGGGTGCCGAACAGGGCCAAGGCCAGGCCGATCAGGGTTTCGCGGCTGGCGGCATGGCCGGCCAGTTCCGGCCAGAACAACAAGGCCAACCCGGCCAGGCCCAGCCCGCCGCCGGCGAGCACGTTCACGGCGATGCGCTGGCCAAAGAACACCCGCGCATTCAGCGCGTTCCACAGCGTGGCGGTGGAAAACACCACGGCGATAAGGCCGCTAGGGATCCACTGGCTAGCCGTGTAAAAGCACATGAAGTTGATGCAGAACAGGCACAGCCCCTGGGCCAGGCACAGCAGTTGGGCGCGGCGGTTTAACGGTTGCAGACGACGGCTCAGCAGCAGAATGGCAAACAGCACCAGCGCGGCCAGGCCGAAGCGGTAGGCAATGGACAACGGAATGGCGACGTTGCCGACTTGCAGTTTGATGGCGATCCAGGTGGTGCCCCAGATCAGCACGGTAAGCAGGTACAACGAGAGGTTCATGGCAAGGCTCCTGAGCAATGCCGGCAGTCTGCTGGGGCGGCCTAAACGGCGCTTGCACAAACTTGCGCTTATTTACCGACGGTGGCTGGCAGCGCCCTACGCGGGCGTTACCATAGCCGTCATCGCCACTCGCCCAAGCTCAACGCCATGTCGCAACTTCCGCACATTCAGGTGTTTCAATCGCTCAACGACTCGCCGCACTCGCAGTTGGAGCATTGTGCCGAGTTGGGCGATGGCCTGACCGCGGCGATGTGGAGCAATTATCACGATGCGCGCGAGTACCAGGGACCGAGCCATCACACGCTCTCGTGCTACCTGGAAGGCGGCACCGGCACCTTCCGCCGCGACAACCCAGGCGTAAAAGGCGCGCCGGACAAGCTGTGCATCATGCCAGCCGGCCACGACTCCTCTTGGGTAATCAACGGCGATATCCGCCTGGCGCACCTGTATATCAGCCCAGAGCGGTTTGCCCTGAGCGCCGTGACATTGCTGGACCGCGAGCCACGGGAAGTGGAATTGCGCGAAAGCACCTTTGTCGATGACCCGAAGCAAGCGGGCCTGTTTCGCCAACTCACGGCGCTGAACTGGAACGAGCCTGGGGAGCGTTTGCTCACCAGCAGCCTGGCCCACGAAATGATCAGCCATGCTTTGCTCAACCAGGTGGGCCAACGGCAGAACCTGCGCTTGAAAGGCGGCCTGGCCCCGGCGCTGCGCCGGCAGTTGCGCGATTACATTGAAGCGAATCTGAGCGAGGCCATCAGCCTGGGGCAATTGGCGGGGCTGGCGGCGTTGTCGGAATACCACTTTGCGCGGATGTTCCGCGAAAGCTTTGGCGTGCCGCCGCACCGTTATCTGCTGGCGCGACGGTTGATGCGGGCACAGCAGCTACTGAAGGAAACCGCCCTGCCGCTGGGCGATGTGGCGTTGGCCTGCGGGTTTGCCAGTGCCAGCCATTTCAGCAACCGGTTTCGCGCGGCGCTGGGTGCGACGCCGGGGGATTATCGGATGGCGTTACGCCCGTAACGCCCTCAAAAACCGTCATTCCCGCGAAGGCGGGAATCCAGATTGGTGCAGGAGTCTTCGGTAGCAGGACGATTCTGGATCCCAGCCTGCGCTGGGATGACGGTGCGAGGGGTGAGTTTATCGATCAGGCCAAAAGGGCCAACAACCCACCCAACGGCAACAACCCACCCAGCGGCAGCACCCAACGGCTGCGCCAGGCCAGCAGCAGGCCAACCGTCAAACCGGCGAGCATCAGTTGCAGCAGACCGGTAATCAGCCCCAGCTCTACGCCCACTGCCGCAATATTGCAGGTGAGGCCCAGCGCCAGCAGCGCCACGGCCAGCACGCGCAAAGCTCGCGTGCGCACCAGTGACGGCGCCTCGTTCAGCAGGGTTTTATGGTGACGGTTCATTGCCAGGCTCAAGCTGGTCATGCCCACGTAATTCAGGGCGAATGCGAGCAGCAACATCAGACGCTTTCCTCTGCCAGTTCACGACGTTCACGTTTTACCCGTTTCGGCGCCTGGGCCTCAGCGGCTTTGGGGGCGCGCCAGGCCAGCCGGGCGTAGACCAGGCCGACGGCGAAGATGGTGAGGTCTACGCCCGCCAGGTGCCAATCACCCCGGGCCAGCGCCGCGCTCATGGCGCCCGGCATGCCGGTAAGCACGTCCAGCGCCGGCAACCCCAGGGCCAGCACGGCGCCGACGGCGAACAGGTTACGACCGACCTTGCCGCTGTTGCGTCGGGCAATGGCGAACAGTGCCACCGCTACCCAGGCGCCGATAAACACATAGGCTTCCCAGTGCGAACGCAGGTTGACCGTCGCCGGAATCAGCCGGTTGCCGTACAGCAGCGCCAGGCTGGCAATCGGCAGGCCGCCGATCACCGCGCCGTTCATGGCCCGTACAAAACCAATGCCCCAACCGCCTTTGGCTTCGCGTTTACGCAGCCAGACTTGCAGGCCGCCTGCCACCATGGCGCAGCCCATCAGGCCCAGGCCCAGGTACAACCAACGCACGATGGTGCCGCCGAACTGGGCCATGTGCACATTGGTCAGCCAGGCATAGGCGGTGTACCCCGGTTTATAGGGTTTTTGCTCGTGCAGGAAAGCACCGGTGGTGGCGTCGTAGGAAATGGTCCATTGGAAGTCGACAACACGGGTGCGGTCGTAGCGGCGCACGTCCACTACCGCCGCCTTGTCGCCCGGATGGTGCACGCTGATCCAGCCGGTCTGCCCGCCGCCCCAGCGTTTCTGCGCATCGGCCACCAGGCGATCGATCGACACGGCATGGTCGGTTTTGCGCTTGAGTTCTTCGCGGCCGAACTGGCCCTGTACTTCGTAGAACATCTTCTCGATGTCGCCCTTGTAGCCCACCTTCAGGCCCGCCGGCATATAGAAGCTGACGAATATCGCCAGGCCCGTGTAGGCAATCAGCAAGTGAAACGGCAAGCCGACCACGCCGAACAGGTTGTGCGCATCCAGCCAGGCGCGCTGGCCGTTGGCGTCGGGGCGCAGGGTGAAGAAGTCTTTGAAGATCCGCCGGTGAATGATGATGCCGCTGACCAGCGCCACCAGCATGAACATGCCGGCGATGGCGACGATGTACATGCCGAGCATGCCGCCAAACAGGTTGTAGTGCAGGGTGAACCAGAACGTGCCGCCGAGGGTTTCGGGCAGCGCTTCGCCGGTTTGCGGGTCGAGGGCAAAACTCACGAAGGGGTCGATTTCGTTGGCCGGTTCATAGCCCGCCAGCCAGAACGGCTGACGGTCGTCGGGCGGCCGCATCCAGATGGCGTGCGGGGTTTTTGGCGCTTTGTTGAGCAGGAAGGTTTTCACCTGATCCGCGCTCAACGTGTGTTCGCCCACCGCGTGCAAGCTGGGGCGCATCCACACTTCCAGTTCTTTGTCGAAGCAGGCAATGCTGCCGCCGAACAGAATCACAAACAGCAACCAGGACGGCAGCAAGCCGCCCCAGGTGTGCAGCCCGGCCATGGCTTGGCGCAGGCTTTTGGTTTTTACCGGGGTGTCTGCCGCGCTCATTTTCGTGCTCCAAAATCACCCGTTACATAGGCGGCCAGGAACAGCACCAGGCTCAGCCCCACCAGCACCAGCCAGGCCCGTACGGCCGAGCGGGCGGCGAAGGCATAGATGATGGCGGTGGCGTACACGATAAAACTCGCCAGGCTCGCGAACACCACACGGTCACTGCGCACCAGCGGCAGGTAAACGGTGAGAAACATCGTGCAGGTGTACGCCAGGCCGTAGCCGGCAAAGATGGCCGCGACGATGCGCGACGCCGTCGCCCAACCTGGAGACGAACTCCAGGCCTTGGCGGCGGTTTTGGTAGAGATAGCGTTACTCACGGGACTCCTTCAATGCAGCGTTACCAGTCATAGGTAGCGCTTGCCGTTACTGTGCGCCCATAGCCGAAGTAGCAGGCTTGCTCGGTGCACGAGCTGTAGTATTCCTTGTCGTCCAGGTTGCTGGCGTTCACCGCCAGTTTCAGGCCGTCGATTTTGTAGTGCACGCTGGCGTCGAACAAGGTGTAGCCGCCAGTTTCCACGTTGATGATGCGCGGGCCGTACAAGCCGTACAGGGCGTTGCGGCCGGTGTACGAAGTTTCGCCGGTGTAGCGCGCACCAAAGCCCACGCCCAGGCCGGCCAGCAGGCCGCTCGGCTGGGTGTAGTCGAGCCAGGCACCAGCCGATTCACGCGGCACGTACGGCATGCGGGTGTCTTCTTCCCAGGCGTTGACGCTTTTCTGCACGCGCGCATCGGTGCGGCTGTAGTTGGCGGTCAGGTCCAGGCCTTCGGCAAGGCTGGCCAGCGCTTCGATTTCAAAGCCTTTGCTGCGCACTTCGCCCACCTGACGGATATCGGTCGGGTTGTTGGGGTTGGTGCTCACCACGTTCTGCTTGGTGATATCGAACAGCGCCACGCTCACGAAGCTGCGCGCGCCTTCAGGCTGGAACTTGATGCCCACTTCGTACTGCTTGCCGGTTTCCGGTTCGAACGGTTTGTTGGAGACCGGGTCGACGGCGGTGGTCGGGTTGAACGACTCGCTGTAGCTCACGTATGGCGCCAAGCCGATATCGGAGACGTACACCAGACCCACGCGGCCGGTGAAGGCTTCGTCGTCGCGGCTGACGCTGCTGCCGTTGAGGTTGCTGTCGGTGTCGCCCTTGGCGATGTCGTAACGGCCACCGAGCAACAGGTTCCAGTGCTCGTCGAACTTGATCTGGTCCTGGGCGTAGAAGCCGGTCTGGCGACGCATGATGTCGTTGTCGGCATCTTTGGCTGGCAGCGCCACGCTCAGCCCGTATTGCGGGTTGTACAGGTCCAGCGTCGGGCCACGGCCAAGGCGGCTGATTTCATGGTCGTCGAGGCGACGCCAGTCCATGCCCAGCAGTAGGTCGTGGGCCAGGGGGCCGGTGGCGAAGTTGGCCTCGGCCTGGTTATCCAGCGACCAGGCGTTGAACTGCTCGTCTTTGACGTTGGAAGTACGGGTCAGGGTGCGGCCGTCGAAGCGCACGCCGTCGTTGTTCAGGTAGCGGTAGTAGTAATCCATGTTTTCGTAGCGCAGGTTCTGGCGCAGCGACCACACGTCATTCAAACGATGGGACAGTTCATAGCCAACGGTGGCCTGGGTGCGATCGAACTTGTTGAAGTTCGGGTCGCCTTCGTAGAACTCGCGGTCGCGGTTGCCTTGCAGGCGGAACGCTTGCATCAGCTCGGGCGCAAACGCGCGGCTGAAGGCGAAGTTGCCGTCGTCCTTCTGGTAGGTCGCCAGCAGGGTCAGCTCGGTGTCCTCGGTCGGGCGCCAGGTGAGGGTCGGCGCGAAGGCTTGGCGGCGGTTGTCGGTTTTGTCGACCTGGCCGTTCATATCGTTGCCGAGCATTGTCACGCGGTAAGCCAGGGTGCCCTGGTCGTCCAGCGGGCCACCGAAGTCGGCGGCGAGTTCGCCCAGGTCGTCGGTACCGGCCCGTACGCTCACTTCATGCAGCGGGGTATCTGGCGCGCGCTTGCTCACCAGGTTCACCACCCCGCCCGGCTCGCTCTGGCCGTACAGCACCGAGGCCGGACCGCGTAGCACTTCGACGCGCTCGAGCAGGTAAGTGTCGGGACGCATGATGCCGTAGGTGCTACGGGCCAGCGGCAGGCCGTTGACGAAGGTGGAGCTCTTGGCGTCGAAGCCGCGCAGGCTCCTCCAGTCGTAACGCGGGTCGTAGCCATAGGGCACGCTGACGCTCGGGGTGTAACGCAGGGCTTGTTCGACGGTGGTAACGCCGCGGGCGTCCATCTGTTCGCGGCTGACGACAGAAATGGATTGCGGGGTTTCCAAAATCGAGGCGTCGGTTTTAGTGCCCACGCGGGTGCGCTTGGCCACATAGCTGCCAACCGGGCCGACTGGGGAATCGGTCTGGGCATCGCCTGCAATGGTTACTCCCTCCAATTCCGCCTTGCCCTCGTTCATGCCTGCTGGTGCCTTTTCAATGCGGAAACTGCCGTCGGTGGCCTGCACCGCGCGCAAACCGGAACCGCCGAGCAACTGGGCAAAGCCCTGTTGCACCGGGTACTGGCCATTGAGCCCGGCACTGTTGCGCCCGGCGGTTAGCTGCGGGTCGAAGCTGAGCAGCACCCCGGCGCGCCGGGCGAAGGCGTTCAAGGCGTTGTCCAGCGAGCCCGCAGGAATCTGGTAGTTCTGGGCGGCGGGCGCAGCAGTGACGGCGACCGGCAACAAAGCCAGCGGCAAGCTGGCGCCAAGCAACGCCACGCGCACGGCGCGGGCCAGGAAATGCGGAGTGCAACGAACGGCCATGAACGAATCCTTCGGCTAGAAAAAGTGGTTAGCGGAAGGGAGGCCGTGCGAATCCGAAAAACCTGCAAAACTTTTTACGAATTATTTACAGTTGCGACGAAATTGCAATCAAGGCGCGACCAAAAGGTGCTTTCGCAGATGTAACAGCGTTTAAGCCGGCATCAGCGTGACCCACCAGCGGGTGCGATAGACGACCTGCACGGGCAAGGTTCTGGCAACCGCTTGCAAGGCCCGCTCGCTTTCATCCAACGGGAAAACCCCGGAGATACGCAGCTCCGCCACCGCAGGGTCGCAGCGCAACATGCCGTGGCGCTGACGATTCAGCTCGGCAGTGAAATCGCCCAAGCGCATTTCCCGCGCGACCAAGACTCCGTCGATCCAACTGCTGCGTTCGTTCTCGGCCGGTTGCGCCGGCATTACCCCGTCCAGCCCGAACCGGGTTTGCCAGCCCTGGCTCACCACACTGGCCGCGCTGCCATTACCGGGGTGCACTTCCACCGCGCCGGCATACACCGCCAGGTCACACAACTCGCCCTGCTCGCGCACCAGAAAACGCGTACCCAAGGCGCGCAAACGGCCTTGGGCGGTGTTTACCCAGAACAACCGGCGCTGCGGGTCGGCGGCGGTTTCGATAAAGATCTCGCCTTGCAGCAGGCGGATCAGGCGTTGCTCACTGTTGTACTGAATATCCACGGCGGTGCTGGCGTTGAGGTGCAGACTGCCGCCGTCGGGCAAGGTGATTTTGCGCCGCTCGCCCACGCCGGTGCGGAGGTCGGCCAGCCAGGGCTGCAGGCTAGTGGTGTGGGTAGCGATTACCCCGGAGCCGCCGGCCGCGATCAACACGGCCAGGGCCTTAAGCGCGCGGCGGCGTTGCGGGTCGTGGCGGGCACTGTCCAGCGTGGCATGGCCGATACCCGGCGTAATCGCCGCGAAGCGCCCGCCCAGGGCATCCAGACGCTGCCAAGCCAGTTCGTTATCCGGATGTTGCGCGCGCCAGCTCTGACAGGCGTTGAGTTCGTCCAGCGCACAGGTGCCGGAGGCCAGGCGCACGCGCCAGGCGATGGCTTGCTCCACCACGGCCATATTCAGTGCCGTCATAGGTAGAGCGCCTTGTAGCAGTGGCTGTAGGCCAGGGTCATATATTGCTGGATGGAGCTGATGGACAGACCCATGCGTTCGGCAATCTGTGGATAAGTCAGGCCATCGAGCTGCGACAGCAAAAATGCTTCGCGCACGCGCGGCTTGAGGCCGTCGAGCAGGCGGTCGATTTCAATCAGGGTTTCCAGCACCAGCGCGCGGGATTCCGGCGACGGCACTTCCGGCTCCGGCAGGTTGGCCAGGGCGTCGAGGTAAGCGCGTTCCAGGCTGGCACGGCGGTAGTGGTCCACCAACAAGCCACGGGCGATGGTGGCGAGAAAGGCGCGCGGTTCGCGCAGCTCTTTGCTTTCTCGCTGCAGCAGCACGCGCACGAAGGTGTCTTGCGCGAGGTCCGCGGCGTTATGCGGGCAATCGGTGCGTTGGCGCAGCCAGCCATTCAGCCAGCGATGGTGGTCGTGATACAGCGCAGTAAGAAAGGAGGAAAACGCGGATTGAGCCGGCACAGCATCCACCTGAATGGGTGACACGTTCTTAAATGCGAATATATTTCATTTAAGACATAGTGTCACGCATGCCGGTTTAGGCCAGCGTTTCGTTCGCTGCCGGGCTGAGCTTGCCCAGGCACGAAAACCCGCGGCCCTGGTCGATGGCCAGGCCAAAGCGAATGCTGATAATCACCTGTTCAAGCTTCTCCACATCCGCCAACTGGTCGCAGCTAAGCATGCGTTGAGCCACGCGGCCCTGATCGTTGGAAAGGGAAAGCATGGCGCTGCCATCGTCGCTGCCAATGCTGAAGCGCACCAGGAACTCATCCTTAAAGGAGTCGCTGACATATTTGAAAGGATTGACCATGGCCTCATACCTCGGTTGTTCGATTGCCTGACATTCCCTTCGCAAGTCAGGGGCCAAGTTTGTAACCAAGTCGACAAACGGTCGTGAATGAAAGGATTTGCGTCGTTATTTATCCGACTCGCCAGTTCTAACCGGCAAAACTGGCCATTCGCCTTCACATTTTCTTCACAAAAAATGCACCGTAAACAATCACTTGCCCTGTAACTGGGCAGTTAATTAGAGCGACAAAAGCAGTCAAAAAAAGTGCCGGAGAATTTTTTATTCGCCGCTGTTTGGTCGTTTTTACAGAGCCGTCTACGCTGATTACCTGTGTCGCAAAACTTCTTGTCCGAAGGCTAGAACTTTGTACGAGCGCGACCGGTCAACAACCAAGACTTGAATAACAAGACTTGCCTAACTGGTGTGCAAACCAGGCTGTTTTAACTACCTGCCACTGCCAAGTTTTATTCAGCCCTTTAGCAAACAGGTAATGGACTATGCACAATCCCTTTCAGTTACTGACCGAAGCGTTCCACCCGCAATACCGCGTCAACCTGAGCATCGAGCGGCTCGATGGCAGCATCATGTTGACCTTGTCTGAAGAGCAGAACGTGGTGGCCAAACGGCTGATCAGCCCGGCCCAGCGCAATGACGAAACACGGATGCGCAACGTGATCCGCTCGTTGCAACAACGCATCGAACTGGAACACGCCGCCGTCTGAAACAGCCCACCAAGCACAGCGCCTAGTCGGTATCCGCAGCCTCGGCTTCTGCCGAGCGCGAGGACGAAGCGCTTTTGCTTTCCGACTTGCTAGGCGTCACCGACGGAAAGTTGGACGACGCATAGCGCACCACCAGAATCGCCAGGGCCAATAGCAGAATCGCGCCCGATACATACACCACGCCCATATCCGGACTCTGATGGTGCGACACATCGGAAATCAGCAGCCGTGTGAGCGCCGTAATCGCCACGTAAATCAGAAAGCGCACCGGCATATGGTTGGTCTTGAAGTAGATGCCGACCATGGCGCCCAACTCCAGGTAAATGAACAGCAGCAGAATGTCGTCCACCGTGATGTGGCCCTTCTCGATCATCTGCAAAAAGGCGGTGACCGCCGCCCACGCCGTGATGCCACCAATGCCGAACAGCGCCAGATAGTGAAAACCTTCCACCAAGAGATCGCCCAATGACTCGGCCAGGCCGTGCATGGATTGTTTCAGGTTCTCTGCCCATTTGATTTTCAACGCGGTGCTTCCTTGTGGTGGTCCGACCCAGGCTACGGGCGACATATGTCATGCAGGTTAGAGGCCATGGACGACCGCTCGAAACAGTCTGTCACAGCAGTTTCGCTGGACAGGGGGGCATTTTCCCGGCGATAACTTCTGCCCTGCCCAAGTCCGTCTATCGTGGTTGGGAACACATTCCGCCGGGAGCCTCGCGATGAAAAACCCACTGTGCTGCACGACGCATCAGGCGCTGCTGCTGATTATTCTGGCCGTGATGTGCGCGTTCAGCCTGCTCCATCCGGGCCTGGCGATTGCCGCGCCGGTGGCCAAACAGAACACCCAGGTGCCCGGTTACTACCGTTTGGCGCTGGGCGATTTTGAAGTGACGGCCCTTTACGACGGCTACAACCTGATCAGCAACAAACTGCTTAAAGGCGCCAGAGCCGAAACCATCCAGAGCTCCCAGGCGCGGCGCTTTCTGGATGCCTCCAACGGCGTGCAAACCGCGGTCAACGCCTTTCTGATCAATACCGGCGAGCACCTGGTGCTGGTCGACAGCGGCGCGGGCAAGTGCCTTACCGACAAGCTCGGCAATGTTCAGCGCACCATTGAGGCGGCCGGCTACAAGGCTGAGCAAATCGATACCGTGCTGCTTACCCATATGCACCCTGACCACGCCTGCGGCCTACTCGACAGCAACGGTGAACGGGCTTTCCCCAACGCCACGCTGATGCTCGACAAAACCGAAGCAGACTATTGGCTAAACCCGGAATTACTCGCCAAAGCACCGGCCGACAAACAAGCGCGCTTGAAGATGATTGCAGCCAGCGCGGCGCCTTATAAAGCGGCCGGAAAATTGCAGCTGTTTGCCGATGGCGCCGAAGTATTGCCCGGTGTGAAAGACGTGGCGCTGCACGGCCATACGCCGGGGCACAGCGGCTATATGTTTACGTCCAAGGGGCAGAATCTGTTGGTGTGGGGCGATGTGGTGCACAGCTATTCGATTCAATTCGCCCACCCGCAGGTGGCGATCGATTTCGACAGCGATTCCAAACAAGCCATCGCAACCCGCAAACATATTCTGGCTGAAGCCGCGGCCAAGAAATTTCTGGTGGCCGGCGCTCACCTGCCCTTCCCCGGCATCGGCCATGTGCGCCTGCGCGAGACAGGCTTTGCCTGGGTGCCGATTGAGTACGCGCCATTGCCATGAGGCTGATGGCCTAGATTTCATCGCGTGACTATTCAAGGGCGAGCCAAAGCTTTATGCTCGCCACCTGTATAAATACACAGTAATAGCTTGCTAGAAGGTGAGGTGATGAATGGCCGTCGAAGTGGTGTACCGCAGCAGTCGCGATCCGGAGCGCTTGTTCATGGATAAAGCCGAAGCCGATCGTTACGACAAGATGCTGGAGTTGGCCGAATCGTTGGCCGATGTGCTGCAAAAAGCCGTGCCGTCGCTAAGCGAGCAGCAGGTTGAGGAGATTGGTATTTACATGGCGAAGAATCGCGATGTGTTTGCTAAAGCCTTTAAGAATCCAGAGGCGCTCAACGAATTGATCAGTCCTGAAGAAGCCTGATCAACGCGCTCTTAAAAAAGTAGTGGCCCTAATTCGGTCGAGGGTTTCGGGGCGAAGGCCAGGCAAGGCGCACCGGAGCTTTTAAGCGCAGCGTACTCCAGTACGTGAGCATTAAAAGCGAGGACGCAACGCAGCATGGCCGAAGCCCCGGAAGCCGATTAGGCTTCCAGATAACGTTCTGCGTCTAAGGCCGCCATGCAACCCGCGCCTGCCGACGTAATCGCCTGCCGATACACATGATCCGCCACATCCCCCGCCGCAAATACGCCAGGAATGCTGGTAGCAGTGGCGTTGCCATCACGGCCACCATTCACCACCAGATAACCGTCTTTCAATGCCAGCTGGCCTTCGAACAACGCCGTGTTTGGCGTATGACCGATGGCGATAAATACGCCGTCCACTTTCAACTCTGAACTGCCGCCGTCGTTGTGCTGCAAGCGCACACCGGTCACGCCTTTTGCATCGCCCAGCACTTCGTTTACCGAGGCATTCAGCTTGAGCTCAATCTTGCCTTCGGCTACCCGAGCATAAAGTTTGTCGATCAGAATCTTCTCGGCGCGGAAGGTCTCGCGACGGTGTACCAGGGTCACTTTGCTGGCGATATTGGCCAGGTACAACGCTTCTTCCACCGCCGTGTTGCCACCACCGACCACCGCCACTTCGCGGTTGCGGTAGAAAAAACCGTCGCAGGTGGCGCAGGCCGATACGCCCTGCCCCATGTATTGCGCTTCCGAAGGCAAACCCAGGTAACGGGCGCTGGCGCCGGTGGCGATGATCAGCGCGTCGCAGGTATAGGTAGCGCTGTCGCCGGTAAGGGTGAACAGCTTGCCGGCCAGGTCGACGGCGTTGATATGGTCGAAGACGATCTCGGTTTCAAAGCGCTCGGCGTGTTCCTGCATACGCTGCATCAGCGCAGGACCCGTCAGGCCGTGCACGTCGCCGGGCCAGTTATCCACTTCAGTGGTCGTAGTCAGTTGCCCGCCGGCCTGCATGCCGGTAATCAGCAGCGGCTTGAGGTTGGCGCGGGCGGCATACACCGCCGCCGAATAACCGGCAGGGCCTGAGCCGAGAATGATGACGCGAGCGTGACGAACCGACATTGACCGCCTCCTCTCCTGGCCGCAGCCAGAAATAAAAAGGGGCACCCGAGCACTTGGGGAAGGCTTTAGAGAGTGGGTGTCCCGCAAACAATGCCCGCAGTACGGGCTGAATGGCGGCAAGGTTACTCAGACGTTTCCAAGGCAGGAAGTGTCGAATTCTTATGCGTTCGATAGTCCGGCGCTATCCCACGCTTTTGATTTTGATCTGGCTTCTTAACGGCCTCGCGGGCTAGGTCAGGCAAGGCGAGGTTGGTTTTTAAAGCGCAGCGTACTTAAGGTACGTGAGCATTTAAAAATCGAGCTCAACGCAGCATGGCCGACGTCCCGCGAGGTCGCAGACAAACTGAAACAGCGACAGGCTTTCGATGTCTGCATGAAGCGTTTATGTTCGGCCCGTGCTTTTAAAAGGAAAACCCAATGCCCGCTCCCGTTCTCTCCGGCCCCCAATACCTGCGCGAAGGCCTGAAACTGGTGCTCAGCCCAGGCCTGCGCCTGTTCGTGCTGCTGCCGCTGGCCATCAACCTGATCCTGTTTATCGGCCTTATCGGCTTCGCCGTGCAGGAGTTCAACGGCTGGCTTAATGCGCTGATGCCCAACCCGGACGGTTGGCTCAGCTTTCTCAGCTGGATTCTCTGGCCGATATTTTTCGTGCTGATTCTGCTGATGGTGTTTTTCACCTTCACCACCCTGGCCAATATCATCGCCGCGCCGTTCAACGGCTTTCTCTCGGAAAAAGTGGAAGTGGTGGTACGCGGCGAAGACACCTTTCCACCGTTTCGCTGGGGCGAACTGGTGGCCATGGTGCCGCGCACGTTGGGCCGCGAAATGCGCAAGCTGGGCTACTTTCTGCCGCGCGCCATCGGCCTGTTTATCCTCTCGTTTATCCCCGGCCTGAATATCATCGCCGCGCCGCTGTGGGTGCTGTTCGGCATCTGGATGATGTGCGTGCAGTACATCGACTACCCGGCTGACAACAACAAACTCGGCTGGAATGAAATGCTCGCCTGGCTACGGGAAAAGCGATGGCAGAGTCTGGGCTTTGGTGGCTCGGTGTACCTGGCGTTGCTGATTCCGGGCGTCAACGTGGTGATGATGCCCGCCGCCGTGGCCGGTGCGACCTTGTTCTGGGTGCGCGAACGCACTGCCCGTTCGAACTGACCCATACATAAAAAAGGCAGCCCGTTTGACCGGGCTGCCTGCTTACAACGGATGACGCTTAACCCAATAGTTAAATGCGGTTGCTAGTACCCGGGCTATATCCCTCGCGCTTCAACTCCTCCTGAAACTTATCCAGCTCCTGCTTGGTATTTATTTGCACCGGCTTTTTGCCCGGCACAAAAAAGATAGGTTTGTCGTTAGGGTCAAAGCCGGGGCTAAACGGGTTGTTAGCTTCGTCGCCATGCCAGACCAACGCCCCTCCTTGATAACCCTCGTTCTGCGCTGCCTTGTTCAAGCTTTTGACGATGGTTCGGGTGTAATGGCTAATGTTGCCCATGTTGGGATCACCCGCCTTGCCCGGCGGCAGAGCACTGGAAAACAGCGGCAGCCCCTTTTCACCCCACGCCCCATACTCAAAGCGCGCCCCGATATGAAACGGAGTCTCGTTGTAGTTTTGCGACCATTTCGGCGAGAGGCTGAAAAGGTCGTAATCCGCCGTAATGGGTAATGGATGATGCGACGTTGCGCCCACCTCTGGCGGGTTGGTCAACACGCGCACCGGTTTTCCGCTTTGATTCAATACCGCCCCATCCTTGCCGATGGAAAAGCGCTGAGTGCCTGAAGGGTACTGCGCCGCGTACTGGTCATTGCCAAGTGACTTTAAATCCCCCGTTTTCAACAATTCCTGCACGCGCTTCGGCGACAAGTTCAGCGGTACCAGTTCTGCCCCTTTATCCACACTTTCTTTGATGTATTTTTTCTGCACGTCATGCTTGGCCACCGGCACTTTTGAGTACTCCGGGCTTTCAGCAATAAACCCAGCAGTCGGCCCGGTTGGGCTGGACTTGGCCTTCACATGGAAATTCTTGGAGGGAAAACCCTCAGTCAACAAACTTGCGCCCAGTGGGTTGGGAGCGCGCAAACCAATTACGGTTTTGTATTTTTCCGCGACGGCTTGAAAAGCGTTTGAATACAGAACCTCCACATCAGTGCGGGCAGGAGGAGGCAAGTTTTCTACCCGCGTTTTCGTTATCAATGGCGCATCTTTAGCCAGTCTCATCAACCCGCCTGTTTCTACCGGGTATTTATGGCCTTGATCATCGATATCAATGCGGGTTGGATAGGCGATCTCGATCACAGGCACGCCGTTGGGTGCGCTGATCACGTTAGTGTCAGAGGGGCGGATCGGATCGACCACAATCTCGGCCACCGCCCAGCCAGGCAGACTGGCAAGCAACAGCGTCACCACAAGAGGTTTTACCGGCGACGCCGCTTTCTGCTGCCCCGGCTTCCGCTGGGTGCGAGCGATTTCGGCTACAGGAATAAAAAGCCAAGTGGCTTACTGAAAATAAGGCGGAAGCAGCGCGTGTTCATGGTGGCTCAGTCAAAAGGAGGAGGGCGCAAACTCTATGCGCTGTCTCCCCTGCTACCCTGTAATCGTCCTCTTAAGCCCCCTACACCTATTGCCTACAAATTGGCACAAAACGCCTATACCCACCGTCAACGAAAAGCCACAAAACCGTCACACAGGTTAAACGGCGCCCATTGACACTGGCGTCATGAGCCAATCCCCCTTGCATATCGCGCTGATCAGCGAAACCTTTCCCCCGGAAATCAACGGCGTCGCCAATACGCTGGGGCGGCTATGTGCGGGCCTGCGCGAACGGGGCCATCGGCTGCAACTGATACGCCCACGGCAAAGCGGCGATGACGGGCAGAAAAGCACCGATGAATTGCTGCTCACCCGCGGCTGGCCAGTGCCCGGTTATCCCGGTTTGCAGTGGGGCCAGGCCTCGATGCACAAGCTGCTGCGGCGCTGGAAACGCCAGCGTCCGGATGTGCTGTATATCGCCACCGAAGGCCCGTTGGGGCTCTCGGCCCTACGCGCGGCGCGGCGTTTGCACATCCCGGTGATCAGCGGCTTTCACACCAATTTTCAGCAATACAGCAGCCTGTACGGGTTTGGTTTGCTGACCCGTTTTCTGACCAACTACCTGCGCTGGTTTCACAACCGCTCGCAGCTCACCCTGGTGCCCAGTGCCAGTCAGAGCCTGGAGTTGCAGCGGCGCAGTTTCGAGCGGGTGCACTTGTTGGCCCGAGGCGTGGATAGCCAGCTGTTCCACCCGGCCAAACGCAGCAGCGCGCTGCGAACCGACTGGGACCTGGCGGACGACGAACTGGCTGTGCTGCATGTCGGACGCATTGCGGCGGAAAAGAACCTGGGGTTGTTGGTACGCAGCTTTCGCGCCCTGCAAGAACGTTATCCACAGCGGCGCATGAAGCTGGTGCTGGTCGGCGACGGGCCGCAACGTGCCGCGCTGCAAAAGGAACTGCCGGACGCCGTGTTCTGCGGGATGCAACGCGATCAGGCCTTGGCTGCGCACTACGCCAGCGCCGACCTGTTTCTGTTTCCCAGCCTCTCGGAAACCTTCGGCAATGTGCTGCTCGAAGCGTTGGCGTCGGGGCTCGCGGTGGTGGCCTTTGATCAGGCGGCGGCCGGGCAACACGTTCGCCACGGCCATAACGGCGCGTTGGCGATGCCCGGTGATGAAGCGGCGTTTATCGACAGCGCCTGCTGGCTGCTGGAAGACCCGGAAACCTTGCGCCGGGTGCGCTTGAATGCCCGCCAGCATGCCAGTCGCCAGGGCTGGCCGGCGATTGTGCAGCAGTTTGAAACGTACTTGCGTACGGCCGGTAGCCTGCAGCCGTTGTAGAAATAAAAAGCCCGCACTAAGCGGGCTTTTTCACGACGGCGTGCGGTTACCCGCGAGCAGCCTTGATCGCCTCGATATAGGGCTCAGCCAGACGCTGGTCCTGAATCAGGGCTACAAAGTCATGGCCCTGGGCATCTTTGGCGTTGAGGTCGAAACCGGCTTCCACGAAAAAACCCAGGAAGCGTTCGAAGTCGTCGATACGCAGGCCACGGTAGGCCTTGACCAGCTTGTGCAGCGACGGCGGGGTGTCGTCGGCCGGTTCCACGCTCAGGAACAGTTTGATCGGCTCGTCACCAATCTCTTCGCCAATCACCTGTTTCTTGTCTTTACGCATGATCACTTCTCTTAACGGGGGAACGCCGGGCCGGCAGTTTACTCCGCCCCGGGCCGCGGGCTCAACGCGCGCGCTGCACGCCAGTGTGCAGGTCGGCCCACACGTGGCCGTTGGGGTAACTCAGAAACTGCACATACACCGTGCCGTTGCGCAGCAAGTCGAGCAGCACGCGGTACTGCGCCAGCGGGTAGTTGAGGGTCAGGGTTTTGCTGGCCTCGTCATAGCTCGGACGTTTCAGGCTTTTGCCTTCGGACTCGAACCGCACCACTACCTTGCTCGCCGCTGCGCCTTTGCTCACCGCTTTGGTTTTCAGCAGCAGCCAGGTGGGCGAAGTGATGGGAATGGGTTGCTGGTTGGATTCGCGCTGGCTGCCGACCACCACCGAGTACTCGGTCACTTGCAGCACTTGCTGTTGCTCGGGCGCGTCCGAGCGCAGGTTCTGCTCGTCCGGGGGCAGATATTGGTCATGGGGCAATGCGGCAAACGCCAGGGACGAACCACCGAGCAACAGCGCCAACAGGGAAACACGCAACACGATTACGTCCTCGCAGAAAATCAGCGAGCAACCTTAGCACGCAGGCCGGGTGTGCTGTGCGTAGCCTGGCGTACGGCTCTGTGCCGATTTCGTCTTCAAGACGGTACAAAACCCTCAAGCCGCCCCCGCCCGAAAAGCTCAGGCTTGCCGTTACTTCCAAGGCTTTCGGGGACGATCCATGCGGCGCATCCAGATTATCGACAGCCACACCGGCGGCGAACCGACCCGCCTGGTCATCGACGGTTTTCCCGACCTGGGCAGCGGCAGCATGGCCGAACGCCGTGCGCTATTGGCCGAACGCTTCGATGCCTACCGCGCCGCCACCGTGCTGGAGCCACGCGGCAGCGACGTACTGGTGGGCGCCCTGCTCTGCGCCCCGGTCGACCCGACGGCCTGTGCCGGGGTGATCTTTTTCAATAACAGCGGTTACCTCGGTATGTGCGGCCACGGCACCATCGGCCTGGTGATTTCGCTCGCCCATATGGGTCGCATCGGGCCGGGCACGCACCGCATCGAAACGCCGGTGGGCACGGTGCAAGCCACCTTGCACGACGACCACTCGGTGAGCGTGCGCAATGTGCCGGCTTATCGCTTTCGCTCTGCGGTCACCGTCGAGGTGCCAGGCTACGGCGCGGTTACCGGCGACATCGCCTGGGGCGGCAACTCGTTCTTTCTGGTCAGCCAACATGGCCAGCGCATCGACGGCAGCAACCTGGATGCCCTGACGGCCTACACGGTGGCGGTCAGCGCCGCGCTGCAAGCCCAGGGCATTTACGGCGAGGACGGCGGCGTCATCGACCATATCGAACTGTTCGCCGACGACCCTGAGGCCGACAGCCGCAACTTCGTGCTTTGCCCCGGTAAGGCCTACGACCGCTCGCCCTGCGGAACCGGCACCAGCGCCAAGCTGGCGTGCCTGGCAGCCGACGGCAAACTCAAACCGGGCGAAATCTGGCGCCAGGCCAGTGTGATCGGCAGCCAGTTCGAAGGCAGTTACGAATGGCTTAACGACGGCGAACCGGGCCGCGTCATTCCCACCATTCGCGGCCGCGCGCACCTGAGTGCCGAGGCCACCCTGCTGCTGCAAGACGACGACCCGTTCGCCTGGGGCATCGTGCTGTGAATGCCGACGTCATCATCGTCGGCGCCGGCATTATCGGCGCGGCATGCGCCCATGCATTCGCCGAGCGCGGCCTGGATGTGCTGCTGCTCGACGACCAGCGCGGCGGCGCCACGGCCGCCGGCATGGGCCACCTGGTGGTGATGGATGACAACCCGGCCGAGTTGGCCCTTAGCCAATATTCCCTGAGCCTGTGGCGGCACTGGGCGCCCTTGTTGGCTGACGACTGCGCCTACCGTAACTGCGGCACGCTGTGGCTGGCCGCCAATGATGAAGAGCTGGCGGTGGCCGAACAGAAACGCGCGCTGCTCGAAGGCGAAGGCCTGGGCTGCCGCATGCTGACGGCCAGCGCCGTGCAGCAGGCCGAGCCGCTGCTGCGGCCTGGGTTGGTCGGCGGCCTGCATGTGAGCGGCGACGGCATTGTATATGCGCCCAATGTGGCCCGTTGGCTGGTGGCCCAGCAGCCGGCGCGTGTTCGTCAGCGGCAGGCACAGGTCAGTGAAGTCAGCGGCAATCGGGTAAAGCTCGGCAGCGGCGAATGGTTAAGCGCTGAAGCCGTCGTGCTGGCCACCGGCAGCGCCCGCGAGCTGTGCCCGGAGTTACCGATTCGGCCGAAAAAAGGCCACCTGCTGATCACCGACCGCTACCACGCGGGCATCCGCCATCAACTGGTGGAACTGGGTTATGTGAGCAGCGCCCACAGCAGCTCCGGCACGTCGGTGGCGTTCAATGCGCAGCCGCGACCGACCGGGCAGATCCTGATTGGCTCGTCCCGGCAATTTGACAGCCTCGACCCCGAGATTGAGCACGACGTATTGGCGCGCATGCTGCAGCGGGCCATCGACTATCTGCCGGGGCTCGCGCAGCTCAATGCCATCCGCAGCTGGACCGGCTTTCGCGCCGCCACGCCGGATAGCTTGCCGCTGCTGGGCCCGCACCCGACTCAACCCGGCCTGTGGCTGGCACTCGGGCATGAAGGCTTGGGCGTCACCACCGCACCGGCCAGCGCGCAATTGCTGGTCGCACAGCTCTTCAAGGAAACCTGCGCAATCGATACCACGCCCTACCTGCCGCAGCGTTTTGCCGCAGTGGAGCAGCCGGCATGATCGAACTCCATATCAACGGCCAAGCCCTGCGCGTCGCCCCCGGCACCAGCGTGGCCGCCGCGCTGTACTTGGCTGGCGATGGCAGCACCCGCACCGCCGTCAGCGGCCAACGCCGCGCGCCATTGTGCGGCATGGGCATCTGTCAGGAATGCCGGGTGACTATCGACGGCCAGCGGCGCCTGGCCTGCCAGACGGCGTGCAGCGCAGGAATGCAGGTGGAGAGCCAGCCATGAAGCGCGAGTTCGATCTGCTGATTATCGGCGCCGGTCCGGCGGGCATGGCGGCGGCTGTGGCGGCCAGTGCGAGCGGCCAGCGCATTGCCCTGCTGGACGACAACCCGGCCACCGGCGGGCAGATCTGGCGCGCCGGCGTAAAAGCACCGACTTACCCGGCGGCGGAAAAACTGCGCGATCAACTTAGCGCTGCAAACACCATCGAGCTATTCACCGCCACCCGCGTGATCGCCCACACCGGCCACCACGAACTGCTGCTGGAAAACGCCCTGCACAGCTGGCGCATCGGCTACGGGCAATTGATTTTCTGCAGCGGCGCTCGCGAAGTGCTGCTGCCCTTCCCCGGCTGGACGTTGCCCGGCGTGACCGGCGCCGGCGGCTTGCAGGCGCTGATCAAAGGCGGAATGCCGGTGCGCGGCGAGCGCGTGGTAATTGCCGGCAGCGGACCGTTGTTATTGGCCAGCGCGGCCAGCGCCAAGGCGGCAGGCGCGCACATTGAGTACATCGCCGAGCAGGCATCAAAGGCGCAGTTGGCGGCCTTCGCCCTGCAGTTACCGCGCTGGCCGGGCAAGTTGCGTCAGGCCATTCAACTGTTCGACCGGCATTACCGCGCGGACAGCCAGGTTGTTGAAGCGCTGGGCGATAAGCGCGTGGAGGCGGTGCGCATTCGCCGGGGCAATCACCTGATCGAAATCCCCTGCGACCGGGTCGCCTGCGGGTTCGGTCTGCGTGCCAATACCGACCTTGCGCAGACCTTGGGCTGCACAATTGAAGCCCAAGCTATCGCTGTGGATAACCTGCAACGCACCACCCTCGCCCACCATTTTGCCGCCGGCGAATGCACCGGCATCGGTGGCAATGAATTGGCGCAAGTAGAAGGCGCCATCGCGGGTTTTGCCGCCGTCGGTTTACTGGATCAGGCAGCGGCGTTAACGGCCCAGCGCCAGCACTGGCAACGTTTTGCCGATCTGCTCAAACGCCACTTCGCCCTCAACCCCGCGCTGAAAAACCTGCCTGCCGCGGACACCCTGTTATGCCGCTGCGAAGACGTGCCCTACGGCGCCGTAGCCCAACACGCCAACTGGCACCAGGCCAAGTTGCACAGCCGCTGCGGCATGGGCGCGTGCCAGGGCCGGGTATGCGGTACGGCGGCCGAGTTTCTGCTGGGCTGGCCGACGCCAACGCTGCGTGCGCCTTTTGTACCGGCACGCCTCGACAGCCTGCTGCACAGTGCCGCGCTTTCCAGCGCAGCGCCCGCGGCCGTAGAGTAGGTCCGCCGCCATGACCGGAGTGTTCCAGGCCAATGTTCCCCGCCCCGCTGCCCACCCCACGGAATTTGCCCGACCTGCTCGGCAGCCTGACGCAGATTGCGCCCCTGCTGGATGCCATGCCCGGCGTGGTGTTTTTTATCAAGGACATGCAGGCCCGCTACGTGCTGGCCAACCAGACGCTCGCCCAGCGCTGCGGCCTGAAGGACAAAAACGAGTTACTGGGCAAGACCGCCGCCGAGGTATTCCCGGCGCGCTTTGGCTCGCTGTACACCGAGCAGGACCGGCAAGTGATGGGCGGCGGCAATCCCCTAAGCGATCAGCTCGAACTGCACCTCTACCCCGGCCGCGAACCGGGCTGGTGCCTGACCCACAAGCTGGCGTTGCGCGACCTGCATGGCTCGATCATCGGCATGGCGGGCATTTCCTACGACCTGCTGGCGCCGCAGTCCAGCCATCCGGCGTACCAGAAGCTGGCCAGCGTCGATGCGCATATTCGCCAACACTTCGCCCAGCCCATCAGCCTTGGCGATCTGACCGCGATTGCCGGCTTGTCGGTGGCGCAACTGGAGCGGCACTGCAAACGCATCTTCCAGCTCACGCCACGGCAGATGATTCACAAAGCCCGCTTGGGCGCGGCCTCGCAATTGCTGGCCGGCGAATTGCCGATCACCGACATCGCCTTGCGTTGTGGCTACACCGACCACAGTGCGTTCAGCCGGCAGTTCAAAGCGCTGACCGGGCTGTCGCCGACGCGTTATCGCGAAAGCCTCGCCACCCAATAACCCACGTTATCCACACCCCGCACGGGCGCTTTTCCCGCGTGGCCGTGTGCCCGTCATTTGCATTTATCCACAGCCAATCCTGGAGTCGAGCATGAGCAGCAAACCTAGCTGGAGTGGGGTTTTCCCCGCCGTTACCACGCAATTTCGCGCCGACTTCTCGGTCGACCTGGACGCCACCCACGCCGTGATAAGCGGCCTGGTGCGCGACGGGGTGTCGGGCCTGGTGATTTGCGGCACGGTGGGGGAAAACACCTCGCTGAGCGTCGAGGAAAAAATCAGCCTGGTGGAAGTGGCCAAAGACGCCGCAGCCGGGCGCGTGCCGGTGATTTCCGGCGTCGCCGAATTCACCAGTTTGAATGCCAGCAAAGTGGCCAAGGAAGTTCAACGCGTGGGCGCCGACGGCATCATGCTGATGCCCGCGCTGGTGTACTCCTCCAAACCCTTTGAAACCGCCGCGCACTTTCGCAGTGTGGCGGCCAGCATCGACCTGCCGGTGATGGTTTACAACAACCCGCCGATCTACAAAAACGACGTGACGCCGGACATCCTGATTTCACTGGCCGACTGCGACAACATCGTCTGCTTCAAGGATTCCTCCGGCGACACCCGGCGCTTTATCGACGTGCGCAATGAAGTGGGCGACCGCTTTGTGCTATTCGCAGGCTTGGATGATGTGGTGCTGGAAAGCATTGCGGTGGGCGCGGTGGGCTGGGTGTCGGGCATGTCGAATGCCTTCCCCAAAGAAGGCGAAACGCTGTTCCGCCTGGCGAAAGCCGGGCGCTTTGCCGAAGCCATGCCACTGTATGAATGGTTTATGCCGCTGCTGCATTTGGATGCGCGGCCGGACCTGGTGCAATGCATCAAGCTTTGCGAGCAGATCATGCAACGCGGCAGCGCCCTCACCCGTCCACCGCGTTTGGCGTTGCCGGACAGTGACCGGTTGTTTGTGGAAGGCGTGATGGAGAAGGCGCTGGCCAAGCGGCCGGTGTTGTTGGATGTAGGGTTGTAACGGAAGTAGAAACGGCCAACCGCTGTTCGCCGCCATACATCTGCGCACCTGGATCCAGAATCTCGAACGTAACGCTTACATCCCTTTTACGGCGTAGATGCCCGGCGCATTACGCCAGTAGCCTTTGTAGTCCATGCCATACCCAAACACATACCGGTCCACACACGGCATGCCCACGTAATCCGCCTTCAGATCCGGCCGTGCCTTGCGGTCGTGGGTCTTGTCGACCAGCACCGCAATGCGCACGTTCCGCGCGCCAGCATGGCGGCAGAAGTCGATGATCGCGCCCAGGGTGTGGCCTTCGTCGAGGATGTCGTCGATAACCAGCACGTCGCGGTCGATAAAGGAGATTTCCGGTTTGGCTTTCCAGAACAACTCGCCGCCGCTGGTTTCATTGCGGTAGCGGGTGGCGTGCAGGTAGGAGAGTTCCAGCGGGAAGTCGAGCTTGGGCAGCAATTTGCCGGAGAAGATCAGCCCGCCGTTCATGACGCAGAACACCACCGGGTTGCTGTCGCCCATTTCGCTGTTGATGGCGCTGGCCATGGTGTCGATGGCCACTTCGACCTCGGCGTTGCTGTACAGGCAATCGGCTTCGGCCATCACTTGACGGATGTGGGCAATATCGACGGACATGGGCTATTCCTCACGGGGTTTAGGTGCGCTGATCAAAACCTGATCAAGGCGTCAAAATAAAAGTCGGCAAAGGTACGCATCCCCTTGCCGTGGGGCAAGCCCCGTCGGTCACGTGTCGCCAATGACGCGCCGCGTATCTGCTTGCGACATCTCCTGTCTTGCAGAACAGGAAATCTGCCTGACCACGCGGTCACCGCGCCACTTGGCATATCGAATGCTTTACTCTTGTCACAATTTTTTGCAGCCCGTTTCGGAGCCTACCCATGCCCATCCGTGAAATCCGCCACCCACTGATCCGCCACAAGCTAGGTCTGATGCGTCGCGCCGATATCAGCACGAAAAACTTCCGCGAATTGGCACAGGAGGTGGGCGCACTGCTCACTTACGAAGCCACCCAGGACCTGCCCCTGGAAAGCTACGCCATTGATGGCTGGTGTGGCAGCGTGCAAGTGGAAAAAATTGCCGGCAAGAAGATCACCATAGTCCCGATTCTGCGCGCGGGCATCGGCATGCTCGAAGGCGTGCTCAGCCTGATTCCGGGCGCCAAGGTCAGCGCGGTGGGCGTGGCCCGCAACGAAGAAACCCTGCAAGCACACACCTACCTGGAAAAGCTGGTGCCGGAAATTGATGAGCGCCTGGCGCTGATCATCGACCCGATGCTGGCCACCGGCGGCTCGATGGTCGCCACCATCGATCTGCTGAAAAAAGCCGGCTGCAAAGACATTCGCGCCATGGTGCTGGTGGCCGCGCCAGAAGGCATCAAGGCGGTGCAAGACGCGCATCCCGAAGTGATGATTTTCACCGCCTCCATCGATGAAAAACTCAACGAACACGGTTACATCATTCCCGGGCTGGGCGATGCCGGCGACAAGATCTTCGGTACCAAGCAAAAGGACGCCTAACCCATGCAGGACGAATTCAACGATCCACTCTGGCGCACCGTGCTATCGGGTGCGCAAATGCTGTTCGTGGCCTTCGGCGCCCTGGTGCTGATGCCGCTGATTACCGGGCTGGATCCCAACGTGGCGCTGTTTACCGCGGGCCTGGGCACCATCTTGTTCCAGATCGTCACAGGTCGGCAGGTGCCGGTATTTCTCGCCTCGAGCTTTGCCTTTATTACCCCGATCATTCTCGCCAAGGGCCAGTTCGGCCTGGCCGCGACCATGGGCGGTATCGTCGCCGCCGGCTTCGTGTACACCTTTCTGGGCCTGGCGGTAAAAATCAAAGGCACCGGCTTTATCGACCGTCTGCTTCCGCCGGTGGTAATTGGCCCGGTGGTGATTTCCATCGGCCTGGCCATGGCGCCTATCGCCGCCAATATGGCGATGGGCAAAGCCGGTGATGGTACCGAGCTGATCCCGTACAAAATCGCCATGCTGATCTCCATGCCGGCGCTGCTGACCACCTTGATCGTGGCCGTGTTTGGCAAAGGTATTTTCCGCCTGGTGCCGATCATTTCCGGCGTGCTGGTGGGTTTTGCTCTGGCGTTCTATTTCGGCGTAGTCGACACCGCCAAGATTGCCGCCGCACCGTGGCTCGAACTGCCGAAATTCACCGCGCCGGAATTCAACTGGCAGGCCATTCTGTTCATCGTGCCGGTCGCCCTGGCACCGGCCATTGAACACATCGGCGGCGTAATTGCGGTGGGCAGCGTGACCGGTCGCGACTACCTGAAAAAACCTGGCCTGCACCGCACCCTGCTGGGTGACGGCATTGCCACCTCGGTGGCCGGCCTGTTCGGTGGCCCGCCCAACACCACCTACGCCGAAGTGACTGGCGCGGTGATGCTGACCAAAAACTACAACCCGAAAATCATGACCTACGCGGCTCTGTTCGCCATCGTGCTGGCCTTTATCGGCAAGTTCGGCGCACTGCTGCAAAGCATCCCGGTGCCGGTCATGGGCGGCATTCTTTGCCTGCTGTTCGGTTCCATTGCAGCGGTAGGCATGAACACCCTGATTCGCCACAAGGTCGACCTGGCCGAGGCGCGCAACCTGGTGATCGTGTCGGTGACCTTGGTGTTCGGTATCGGCGGTGTACTGGTGGGTACCGGCACCGGCCCGGACGATGTGGGCCTCAAGGGCATCGCCCTGTGCGCCATCGTCGCCATCGCCCTGAACTTGCTGCTGCCGGGTAACGACAGCTGGAAGCGCAAGGCTGAAGGCGAGATTGATTTGTAAGCGAACAGCATCGCGGCTGAAGCCGCTCCTACGGGGTGCACAATCCGTGGGAGCGCCTTCAGCCGCGATGCGCTTGATCTAACGATTCCCGTACAAAATCCGCTCCGCCAACGCATCCGCCACCCTGGCCGGTGAGCGTTTATCGGCTTGCGCGTGGCCGTAGATTTCGGTCAGACGCCGATCAATCTGCGTCAGATGGGCCGTAATCGCCGGCAACTCCTCCCCCCGGTGTTTCAGCGCGACATAAATCAGCCCGCCGGAATTGATCACATAATCCGGCGCGTAAAGAATGCCGCGCGCTTCCAGCTCATCGGCCACGCTGGGGTTAAGCAATTGGTTATTCGCCGCGCCGGCCACCGCAGAACAGCGCAACTTGGCTACGCTCGCGCTATTGAGCACGCCGCCCAACCCGCAGGGCGCGAGGATGTCGCATGGAGTGCAGAGCAGCGCTTCATTGGCCACCGGACGCGCGTTCAGTTGTTCCACCGCCAGTTGCACGCGACCTGGGTCGAGGTCGCTGACCAACAGCTCGGCACCCGCCGCATGCAGTTGTTCGGCCAGCGCATAGCCCACATTGCCCAAGCCCTGAATGGCTACACGCAGCCCTTCCAGGTCATCGCTACCCAAACGCGCTTGCGCCGTAGCACGTATGCCAGCGAACACGCCCATGGCGGCATGCGGCGAAGGGTCGCCGGCGCTAGTCGTGCTCGTAACATGGCCAGTGAACTGCGCCACGCAGTCCATATCGGCGCTGAGGGTGCCGCTGTCGACGGCGGTGATGTACTGGCCGCCGAGGCTATCGACAGCACGACCAAACGCTTCGAACAGCTCGGCGCGGTTATCCACACCCGGCGGGCGCAGAATCACCGCCTTGCCGCCGCCCTGGGCCAAGCCCGCCAACGCCGCCTTGTAGCTCATGCCCTGGGCCAGGCGCACGGCGTCATCGATGGCGCTTTTTTCGTCGGGGTAGCTCAGGTACCGGCAACCGCCCAGAGCAGGGCCCAGGCGAGTGTTGTGAATAACGATGATGGCCCGCAGCCCGGTGACAGAATCATTAAAACAATGCAGGGCCTCGACACGTGCCGCTTCCATTAAAGCGAACATGCGGTGACTCCTTGTTTTTGTAATTCCAACCAGTATAGGTAAGCGCCTGCAACCCAACCGACCAGCCGGGCATAAGCATTTCAGCCAGCCCTCTGGACCGGGCATAACGGGGCGCTGGACGAAGGGCGAGCGAAGCGCTACAAACCTAGGGCGACCCGGAGAATCCGATGACCCCACGCCAAGCCTGCCTCGCCTGCCTAGACCGTGAACCGCCCGCGCTGTTCGAAGCTGCGCTGTGGGTAGCCGCTGAACACGACGACAGCTTGGTGCCGCAGCAAGTGATGCGCGATTTCAGCGGCCTGACCCAGCTAGTCAGCAGCGGCTTGCCCCACCTCCCGGCGAACGAGCTAGCCCAGCCATTACTGCGCCGCCTCGGCGAGCTGGACTTCCATGAAGACGACAGCACCCCACTACTCCCGCGCAGCGCCCTGCTCGACCAGGTACTGCTGCGCCGGCGCGGCCAACCCCTGTCGCTGGCGTTAATTGCTCTGGAGCTCGCCGAGCGCCTGCAAATCCCCCTGCAAGGCGTGAACTTCCCCGGCCATTTTCTACTGCGCGTACCCGGCGCCGACCACCTGCTCGACCCCAGCAGCGGCCGCCGCCTGTACACCCGCGACTGCCGCGAACTGCTGCTGCGCACCCTGGGCCCCAAAGCCGAACTGCAAGCCGGCCACCTGCAAAGCTGCAACCCGCGGCAAATGCTACAACGCCTGTCACGCAACCTGCGCAGCCTGCACACCCAAGCGCAAGAACCGCTGGCGGCGCTCAAGGACGCCGAACGCGTATTGCTGCTGGGGCAACCGAATCTGGTCGACCACCTGGCCCGCGCGGATATCTATCGGCAACTGGAATGCCCGCAGGCGGAGCGATACGACGTGGAGCATGCGCTGCTACTGTGCGACGACACGGCGCAGCGGTTGCTGCTTAGTGAACGGCTGCGGCAATTGCGGGCGACGCCCGAACTGCATTGAGGTCTGGTCTTAAATCGCCTTTTTCAGGAATCGAGGCTGAAGCCTCTCCCACAAACAGCTCGGTCCCTGCGAGGCTTCAGCTTCGAGTTTTTGATCTGCTTTTGATCCGCTTTTGATCTACCGCTGTTGATCTGCCCGCCCCTTGAGCGCAGGCCGAGCGCAGTCGTCGTGGAAGGGGTTGAGCGGCAGGAGCCGCGAAAGGCAAAGACGGGCCATGGATGGCCGCGTTTTGCCGGCCCCTGGAGCGGCGACGGAGCGAGGGGAGTTTTCACGCAGTGAAAACCCAAGGTAGGGGCAAGTGTACGAGACAACCACATGGGTAACAAAAGTGTTCAGTCACATGGGTGACACTTTCAAGGATAGATATCCATCCTTCTGCTCCCTTTCGTCCAGCCTACCGATCACTACCGGGCCGAAATGTATGGCCCAAAGATCATCGCCAATTTGCTCCAGCCCAACTAGCTCGTGCTTCAACAGGTGCCCCACATAGATGCGCATGCCGTGCCGATTGATGATTCCGCTGCAGTCGGCACGGTGTGGTTCGACATAGCCAGGATAGGCCGGCTCCGGCAACCGTTCAGGGTATGGGCGTGGCGAACTCTGGTAGTGCGATTTGGGCGTGCTCTGGTTTAGCGCTTCGTGCGGCCGCTGCTCATTGTAGTTGTGACGAAACAGGTCGAACTGCTTTTGCTGCTCTGCCATATGCGCAGAACAGGGGTGAGTGACGGCGCGTTTCAACGTGCGATGCATGCGTTCGTGGCGCCCATTCTGTTCGGGGCGACCAGGTGCTATTCGCTCAGGAATGATGCCCAGCCGTAACCACCAAATGGACAATTGGCTTAGGCCGGTTTTGCCAGCGCTGGCGAAAGGGGTTCCGTTGTCTGTTCTCAGGCGCGAAGGTAATCCGTAGCAGCGAAACAGGTGTTCAAAAGCCGACTGGGTTTCCTTCAATCGCGTGCCAGACATGCCTTCGCAAGCCAGCAGAAAGCGGCTGGCGTGATCCATCACCGTCAACGGATAACACCACTTCCCGTCCTGAGTCAGGAATTGGCCTTTGTAGTCGGCGCTCCAGAGTTCATTAGGTTCGTTGGTGGATTTAAGCGGCTTTGGATAGCTGGGCACCCGCTTACGAAGCCGGCGGGGCGTGACCAACCCCGCCTGCTTAAGGATGGTGTAGATCGTGGTCCGGGAAGGACTCTGCCCAGGGTATCGCTGCTCCACCAGTGCCTGGATCTTCTTCGGTCCCAGCTCAACGGCAGATCGGCGCCTCAGATCGAGGATGTATTCACGAATAACAAAGGGGGTGCACACCTGTTCGCGGCGGCGGCGACTTTGCTCAGCCAACCCCTCCATACCGGCTAGGTTGTAGCGTTCCACCCACTTGTAGCCGGTCTTTCGACTGATGCCGAAGTGCTCGCACAACGCAGTGAAGCTGCTGACCTGCCTGAGGTAGTCAGCAATAAACAACACTTTCTCGTCCATAGGTTTCAGTTCTCGCCACGGCATGGGGCACCCTCCTGAGGAGACCCCACTAGGTTAAAAACTGTTACCCATGTGGTTGAACTGATTTGTTACCTATGTGGGTGAGTCGTACCCAAGCCGTTTTTGGTTACTTTTTAGGGCGACTGCTAAAAAGTGACTCGCGCGTAAGGCGCGAAACAAAAACGCCCAGCACACGCGGTAATGAAGAAGTCCCCAAAACCACAGCCATCACCAAACCACCAAATATCCCTACCCCAGAACATTCACCCCAGCCCGATACAACTGCACCTGATTGCGCCCATTATCCTTAGCCAGATACATCGCCGCGTCAGCATTCTTAGTGAGCTGCACCTCGTCCTGCCCATGCTCAGGAAACAGCGCAATCCCCGTACTCGACGACAAACTAAGCGGCTGCCCGCAGCCCAACTCAAACGGCTCATTCAGCGCCTCACGAATCTTCTCCGCCACCAGCAACGCATCCTCATCACCATCAATCACCGGCAACAACACCACAAACTCATCCCCGCCCATACGCCCCACAATGTCCGACTCCCGCACACAGTGCTGCAAACGCTTGGCAACCTCCTGCAGCAACGCATCCCCCACATGATGCCCCAGGGTGTCGTTAATGGGCTTGAACCGATCCAGGTCGATAAACATCAGCGCCAACCGCGTGCGGTTGCGCCGCGCCTGAGCCAGGGCATGGCTGAGATGATCACTGAACAACGCCGGTTAGGCAGATCGGTCAGCGCATCGTGCTCGGCCTGATGGCGCAGCCGGGTTTCGCTGTCGCGCAACTCACGGGTCATTTCCCGCGCCAACGTTAACGCCCGCGAATGCCCAGTGGTCAGCACCCAGGTAAGCACGGCAAGCAACAGGCTCAAGGCCAGACCGGCGCCCGCGATCAACCCCGAGTTGTCCTTGCTGATCGGCCGCGCCCGACGCTGTTCGCCGAGCATTTCCAGGGTCCAGGTACGGCCGGCGACTTCGAGGTATTCCACCGCGTCGCTGTGGCCGATAGCGTTGCGGCCGTTGTCTTGGCTGGAGTCGTAGAGCAGCGATTGCTTGGCCTGCTTCACCCCTTCATAAATACGGATCGGCATCGCCGTGGAACGCGTGCCATACAGGCTGGCCATCAACTTGTTGATACGCAGCGGCGCCACCACCCAACCGATAATGGCCGCGCGGCGTTCTTCCAGGGTTTGATGGGGCTTGCCCTTGGCATACACCGGCAGAAACATCAGAAAGCCGGCCTTGGTTTGCGCATCCGTCTCGCCGGGAATAACCAGTTCCACCTTGCCGGTGATTTTCGCATCGCCCGAATCGCGGGCCCGCTCCATGGCCGAGCGCCGCTCCGCGTCGACGTAGGGGTCGATACCCAGAATCAGGTGGCTGTTGCCCGACAGCAATTCCATCTGCACCACCGGCGCATAGAAGTCGCGGTCGCTCTCAGGGCGCACTTGGTAATCGGGCACCCCGCTGCTGCGCTGCTGGTCGATCAGCGCCGGCAAATCAGCCCGCGCCGTCCACTGCAAAAAGCCAATGCCTTCCAGGCCGCCGTATTCGGCGCCCAGTTGCAGCGAGTCCAGGTAGGTTTTGAATTCCTCGCGGCGCACCAAATCGGAGGCGGCGAACAAACCCTGCACACCGCGAAGCACCTGTTCATAGGCGGCGATGCGCTGGTCGATATTGCCGGTGGCTTCACGCAGGTTGTAATCGGCGGCTTCCAGGCGGTCGATCTGAGCGTTGCGCTGCTCGTGGTGCCACAGCCAATAAGTGACCCCGAGCGATATCAGCAGCATCAGCGGCGCGAGCAATTTGTAGCGCAAGCCAAGGCGGGACATGATCAGAAATCAACCAGCGTATGGGCCAAGTCCGCTGGCAAGTATTTGGCGAAAATGCGCTCCACCGTGCCGTCGGCACGCATGTCATCGACGATGGCCCGCCACTGCGCGCGCTCCTCGATGCTCAGAGATTTGTTGGACATGATCAGCCCGTGGGGCGTCGGCGCATCGCCGGTTTCCACCACGCGGGTGTGCTGGCGAATCTCCTCGCTCTGCACCTGGGGATAGTCGAACGGCTCAATGATCATGCCCTGGATCTGGTTGGCCATCAGCACCTCATACAACGGCTCAAGGCGAGCGGCATGGCGCACGCGGCGCTGGGCGGTCAGGTCATCGACCAGGTCGTTGGCTTTGGGGCTGTAGCGAAAGCTGCGGATTATCCCCAGCTGCAAGGCGGGGTTGGCGGCAAAGTCGGCAAGCTTCTGCACCTCGGCATCTTTGCGCACCAGCAGATAGAACTGGTCGGAAAAGTACCAGGCAAAGCTGGCGTAGCGGTTGCGCGCCTCATCGGCGATGCCGGACAGGCTGAAATCCAGACCGCCCTGCTCGATCAATTGCCAGATACGCGCGCGCGGCAATAACGACACGGTGACCTTGCAGCCACTGCGCTTGATCAGTTCATCCGAGAAATCTTTGTCGATGCCGGCGTCGGTATCGGCTGAATAAAGCAGGCCGTGGTCATGCAGGGCCAGGGTCATGGTGCGGGTGCAATTAATCCCTGGTGCAGCCAGCACCAGTGACGAGCCCCCCAGCGTGAGCGCACTCAGCAATATAGAAAGAAACAGCCGCATTACACCCACTACCCCGAATACGGACGACACCATGCGTAAGATATTTCCTACTTATACGCCTGCCCAAGCAAAAGAGTAGGTCACCAACGGTAACTTGCATGGCTTCTCGCCACTAGAGCGGCCGGTTGGTCGCTTTCAGACATGAAAACGCCCCTGGTCGGGGCGTTTTCAAAGGTGCAATGGCGTTACTTCTGCGCGGTTTCGATATCGGTCTTCGGCGCTTTGGGCTTGATCAAACTGAAGTCGATCATGGATTTCTTGTCCCCATGGGGGTTGCCGATCAAACGCGGCCGCTCCTTGAACTCGGGGCTGACAATGCTTTTGCTGGCGTCGTACTCATCAAAACTCAGCCCGGCCAGATCGGCCCAGGTGTGAATCAGCTGCGAGCTGCTATACGGCCGATTGGTATCGGCGATAAAGCTCCACTCATGCCCGTTACGCCACTTCGGCGAGGCCCAAACCATAAACGGAATGGTGTACATCGGCGCCGTTGGCTTGGCCTCGTTACGCCCCAGCACATTGCCGGTGGGCGAATCGAACACATCTTCGCCATGGTCGGAGAGGTACAGCAAGAAGCCGTTGTCGTCTTTCTGGGCGTATTCCTTGATCAGGCTGGACACCACGAAGTCGTTGTACAGCACCGCGTTGTCGTAGGCGTTGTAGGTGGGCAACTGGTCGTCACTCAGGCGAGCCGGCGCGCCACTGCGGTCGGTGAACTTCTCGAACTCGGGCGGATAACGGTACTGGTAGCTCATGTGCGTGCCCAGCAAGTGCACGACGATAAACTTCTTCGGCGCGTCTTCCTGCAGCACTTTGGCAAAACGGCGCCAGCACGTCACCGTCGTACTGCCGGGCGTTCTGGTTGCGATTGTTGTTCAGGTACACCTGCTCATCGGCCTGCTCGGAGAAGGTGGTGAGCATGGTGTTGCGCTTGGTCATGGTCTGCTGATTGGTGATCCAGTAGGTCTTGAACCCTGCCTGTTTCATCACGCTGACGATCGACGGGGTTTTCAGGTACAGGTCCGGGCTTTCTTCGTCGGCGAAGGTCAGCACCTGTTGCAACGCTTCGATGGTGTAAGGCCGCGGGGTGACCACATCGTCGAACACCAGCATGTCCTGGCGCAGCTTGTCGAGGTTTGGCGTGGTGTTGCGTGGGTAACCGTAGAGGCTCATGCGTTGACGGTTGGTGGACTCGCCAATCACCAGCACCAAGGTTGCCGGTTCATCGCCCAGGCTGCTTTTGAGGTGCTTGAGCGGTGGAATCTTGGCCGCGTCAGTCAGCATGCCCTGCATATTGCTCAACTGTTCGCGGTACTGGCGGTAACCCAGCACCAGCTGCCATGGCACGGCCGGCTCCAGGCGCGCTTCGGTTTTCAGCAAGGCGCCTTTGAAGGTCGGCTCACGCAGGGTCTGGCTGATCAGCGGGTAGCCCAGCGAACACAGCAGCATGAACGCAGCGGCGGCAAAGGCCGGTTGGCGGGTCATCTCAATCGGCCGCACCCGACGCCACAGCAGGTAGGCAACAAAGGTGTGAAGGGCAAAGGCTGGAATCATCCACCAGGCGAAATACTGAATCAGGTATTCAGCGCTTTCCGCGGCGTTGGATTCGAACATGATGAAAATCACGCTCTGGGAGAACTCCTGGCCGTAGATAAAGAAATAACCAAGGCTGACCAGCGAGCCCGCCCACAACAGCAGGCCGATTACGCCGGCAATAACGCGGGTTTTGGCCGGGAACATCAACACCGGCACCAGCCACAGCGCGCTCATCAGAAAGGCTTGGCGAAAACCGGTAAAGCCGGACGTGCCGGTGATTTGAATGAGTAGTTGCGGAACACAGGAGAAATACCAGAAGAACAGAAACAACCAGCCAATGCCGGCCCAGTCGATACCCCATCCTTTCTCACTTCGTACTTGCATGCCGCGTCGCTCCACCGAGGGTCAGACTCCCGGCGCGGCGAAGACGATGAAAAAACACCGCGCGCGGATTGTAAGGGCATGGACCTTACTGGGGGAGGTGTGAAAATTATGTCGGATGGAGGGAATTGGTTGTTTGCGTTCGTGTGCTCAACGGCCCCTCACCCCAACCCTCTCCCGCACGCGGGAGAGGGGGCTTGACCGAGTGAGGTCGCAGCACAAACGTCACCCCTCGCCCGCTAGGCCGGCCGGCCAGGCGAGAGGGGCTTTTGATCTATCGCTTTTGATCTATCGCTTGTGATCTACCGCTTGTGATCTACCGCTTGTGATCTACCCGCCCCTTTAGCGCCAGGCCGAGTGGAGTCGTTGCGTAAGGGGTCGTAGCGGCCGGGAGCCGCGCAGAGGGATGGGGCCATGGATGGCCCTCAGCCCGGCCCCTGGAGCGACGACGTAGCGAGGGAACCCGAAGCGCAGCGTAGGGCCCAGGTAGGGGCAAGCCTTTTTGGTTTCTTTTGTGGCGACTGACAAAAGAAACTCGCGCGTAAGGCGCGAAACAAAACGCCCAGCACACGCGGTAACGAAGAACTACACCGTCAGAAAATCACACTCACACTCACAGTAACCACCCCAACGCCTTGGCACGCGCTACTGCCTGAGTACGCCGCTCAACCCCAAGCTTCACGTTAATCCGCCGCGCATGGGTCTTCACCGTGTGCAGCGAGATATGCAGCCGATCGGCAATCTGCAGATTGGAATACCCCTGAGCAATCTGCTCCAACACCATCTTCTCCCGCGCACTGAGCGGCGAGCTTTCCGGGCTCGGCTGCACACCGGCACCCGCCTGGTTCAGCAACTGACGCAACTCCAGCGGCTCGGCCAACTGCGGTAACACCTGCTCCAACCATGTCCCGAATTGCGCATGCAGCGCCTGCAATTCCGGATTTACGCCCTGCTGGTGAGAAGTCTCCAGCGCCAGCCGCAGCATCGCTTCGGCGGGTTTCTCCTGCCCGGTGGCCAGCAAAGCCTGAACCAGACTGAACCGGCAGCGATTCTGCAAATTGAAATAGCCGCTGAGTTCGCAGTCTTCACTCAAGGCTTGCAAGGCTTCGAGTGCTGAACGCACCTCGCCCAATTGCAGATCGGCCAACGCCACGTAGTAGCGCAGCCGCGGCAGCAGGTCGTAGAAACCGGACGGCGCCAACAGGTCGCGCTGCTGATAGCTGTCCAGCGTTGCCTGCAAGAGCGTGCGCGCCCGCTGGGCTTCGCCCTGGCGCAGCCACAGCGAGCCTTGGGCCAGCTGCAGCACGCCGCGATAGCGCACTTCGGGTACATGCTGCCACTGCATCAAACGCTCGGCTTTGCGCAGCAATTGGAAGGCAAGGGTGAAGTCATTGGCCTGGGCGGCCAGTTCGGCCAGGCCCTGATAGCCAAAAATAATGTAGGCGTCTTCGCAGGCTTCAGCGGCATGCAGGCCGGCGGTGAACGAGGCATGGGCGGCTTCCACCTGCCCGTGGCTGGCCAGAAGGCTGCCGCGCAACAGCTGCAGCCGCCCCAGTACCGGGCCCTGGCAACCGCCGGCTTGCAGGTGTTGCAGGCACAGTTCGGCCAACTCCAGCGCCGCGCGCGAGTCGCCAAGGATGGTCAGCTGGTGAATGCGGTCGACGCTCAGCAGCGCTTCGAACAGCACGCTACCGTTCAACCGCGCCAGCTTCAGGCCTTCCTGAATATAGTCTTGGGCATCGCTCAGCAGGCTTTCCGAAAACGCTTGCTGGGCCAGCGCCTGGTAGCACAGCGCACGCTGCGACCAGGCTTCATCCACTAACACTTCCAGCGCTTGCAGCGATTGCTCGCGGGCGCTGCGTTGGCCGCGCTGGCGTTGCAGCACGCCCTGAATCGCCTGGTAGTGGGCGAGCAACTGTTGCTGCTGGCGCAAGCTGGGTTGCGGGAAGAAACGGCCGAGGTCTTCCAGGCACTCGTCCACTTCATCCAGGCGCGCACAAATCAGCAGCGCCCAGGCTTGCAAGGTGATAAGCCGTGGCGTGCTGGAGTACAGGCTGGCCGGCAGCTCGTGGCGCCATTGCAGAAATTGCGCAACGCTCTGGCCGATCAGCAATTGCTCCTGGCCAAACCGTTGCAGGTAGTTGGCGGCTACATCCGGTTGGTTGGCGAACAGGGCATGTTCTACCGCCGCACGCACGTCGCCGTGGCTGGCAAACCATTGGCAGGCGCGCACATGGGCCTGGGTCGGCGCCGGTGCCGCGCACTGGCGCTTGAGCACGGCTGCCACCGGGCGCGACAGGCGGAACCACTCGCCGCAGCTGTCCAGGCCAAGAAAGAACATTTGCCGCGCCTGCAATTCTTCGAACAGCGCCGCGCCGCCTTCATCAAGCACGTGCTCGCACAAGGCCGAGGAAAACTTCGGCATATGCGCCATCAGTGACAGCGCGCGCAGCAAGGTGGGCGACAGGCCGCTCAGCACTTCGCGCACGATGTATTCGTTGAGCAGCGGCGTGCCCGAGGCCAGCCGCTCGCCCAGGTTTTCCGCCGTGCCTTTGATCAGCAGCAGGCAAACGCCGGCTACCCAGCCTTCGCTGTTGTGCAGCAGTTGTGAACGCAGCTCCGGGGGCAGGTCGAGGTGATGTTGGTGCAGTAGGCCGTCGAGCTCGGGTTCGTCCAGGGCCAGAGCCGGGGCGTCGAGCTCCAGCAGGTCGCCCTGCAGCATCAGGCGCGGCAAGTTCCAGGCCGGGCGACGGCGTCCGCCGATCCACCAGCGCAGGGTGTGCGGGGCTTGTTCGAGCAGGCGGTCGAGGCAGTCGTCGAGCTCGGCGCAGGCATCGCGCGGGTAGTCGTCGAGCACAATCCACAGGGGTGTTTCGCTACGGCTGAGCAGGCTGCACAGCTCGTCATAGGTATCGCCCTCTTCCACCGGGCGGCCCATGGCCTTGGCCAGGCGCTTGAGCAATTCCACCGGGGTCAGGGCGCGACCGAGCAAGTCCAGCCACACCACCTGGGTGCCGACCGGCGCTTGCCGTACACATTCGTTGAGCAACACGCTCTTGCCAAAACCGGCGGGCGCGCAAATCAGCGCCAGGCGACTGTCGCCAGCGAGAAGCGCCTGCACCAGGCGTGGACGGGGAAAATGGGCGGCCGGCAAACGCGGCAGCGGACTGTCGGTTAAACGCAGGGGGCGCGGTCCAATCGCGTGAACGTTATGCATGGTCGATGCCTCTGCTTTTTTGTTTTTATTAGGGTGTAGCGGTGAACCGATCTTAACCACAAAAAGCGCTGAGTAGAGCCTTGGAAACAAATAAGGCGACCCTCGGGCCGCCTTATTTTTACAACTTAGTGCGGATCATCACGCTGGGTGATGGACCTTGTTGGGCTTCGCTGCGCTCAACCCAACCTACAGATTCGTAGGTTGGGTTGAGCCCTGCGAAGCCCAACACGCACACCATCAACGAACGCCGGCGTTACGCAGAGCTGCCGGGGTGTAGTCGGTAGCCGAGGTCTTGATGCCGAATTCATACGACTTCTTCTCTTCGTTCATCATGCCGATGGCCAGGTAGCGGCCAGCGATGATGTCGTAGAGCGCTTCGAAGGCGTATGCCGGTGCTTGAGCCACGAACTGCTGATACATCATGGCTTCACCGACGCGCCACAGTTGGCCACGGCCGTCATACATTTCCGAAGCCACGATGGTCCAGGAGTCTTCATCTACGTAGAACTTACGTTTGGCGTAGATGTTGCGCTCGCCAGACTTCAGGGTCGCTTCCACTTCCCACACGCGGTGCAGCTCGTAACGCGCCAGGTCCTGGTTGGTGTGGCCGGTCTTGATGATGTCGTCGTACTTAACGTCCGGCGATTCCAGCTTGTAGTTGTTGTACGGGATGTACATTTCTTTCTTGCCGATCAGCTTCCAGTCATAACGGTCAGGTGCACCGTTGAACATGTCGAAGTTGTCCGAGGTCCGCAGACCGTCCGAGGCAGTGCCCGGGCCGTCGTAGGAAACCTGTGGAGCACGGCGTACACGGCGCTGACCGGCGTTGTAGATCCACGCCATGCGTGGCTCTTTAACCTGGTCGAGCGACTCGTGTACCAGCAGCACGTTACCGGCCAGACGTGCCGGCGCGGTTACTTGCTGTTTGAAGAACAGCAGGGCGTTGGAGGCTTTGTCGGCGTCCATACCTGTCATGGATTGCGGGAACGACACCTCGTCGGTGAAGTTCACCAGGGTGTAGCTGCCGTTGGTTTGCGGCGTGGCCTGCGTATAGCTACGGCGCAGGTTGCCACCGCGGTAACGGGTAATGTGGTTCCAGATGACTTCCAGACCGTTTTGCGGAATCGGGAAAGCGTAGTAACGGCTGTCCTGGAAATTCAGCAGGCCATTGCCGCCCTCTACGGTGGTGGTTTTAGCCGCACTGAGTTTGGCCGCTTCATTCACTGCATCCGGCACGGAAACCGTACGGTGAGTGGTGTACACCGGCATTTTGTAGGTTTCTGGGTAGCGCTTGAACATCGCGATCTGGCCGGCCGACATCTTGGCCTTGTACTGATCGACGTTGGCTGCGGTGATGGTGAACAGCGGTTTCTCATCGGCAAACGGGTTGCCGAGGAAGCCACCGGCGTTTACCGAGGCAGCGGTCTTTGGCAGGCCACCGGTCCAGGCCGGAATGCTGCCATCAGCGTTACCGGCTTTCTCGCCGCCCAGTGGCGTGAGGGTGGTGCCGAGTTTGGCTACTTCCGCAGCCGGTACGGCGGCCAACACGCTGCTGGCAAGCAGCGAGAGGGCCAATGCACCAAACAGATTTTTCGTTGTTTTCATTGTTCTTGTAGTCCTCTGTTATTCCGCCAAGCAATTCTTAGAAGTTCACGCCAACGCTGAGGGCCAGGAAGTCACGGTCGGTGAGTACGTTGTAGTCGCCGCCGAAGAAGTTGGTGTACGAAATACCCGCGGTGTAGGTGTTGCGGTACTCGGCATCCAGACCAATGCTCGCGGCCTTGGCACCTTCGTTGAAGTTAGGCCCGTAACCATCGACATCGTGAGACCACGACAGGTTCGGTTTCAGGTTCACACCGGCGAATGCATCGCTGTAATCCCAGATGGCGCGAGCACGGTAGCCCCACGAGGTTCTGGTGTAGTAACCGTGACGACCGCCCTGGGCCATGTTGCCGAAGGTGGAGTCGCGACCATAGCGGATGTCATCGATATCACCGAGAGCACCGATGGAGTTGGCACCGATTTCACCCACGATCGTCAGACGGTCTGCGCCCATGAACTGGTCGAAGAACTGAGTGAAGGTGGTTTGGATCTGGGTGACTTCTTTGCGGTTGTAACCGCGATGATCGTCGCCGGCAGTGGCCAAGGCACCTGCAACACCACCAGTGGTCAGGCCGGCAACAACGCTAGTAGCTACAAGCGGCGTCATATCGTTGGTGTTGATCTGCAGCGGCTGGTTCGGGCGATAGCTGATTTCACCCGACCACGCAGTACCGGTAGGCAACGTGGTGGAGAAGCTCAGGCCATACAGTTGAATATCTTCTGGATACTCAAAGTAGTAACGGCCGGTACCCAGCAACTCAGGTTGGGCGAGTGGACGCAGCGCCGGGATGGGGTTAAACGCAAGGCCCAGGCCAGTCTGGATATCAGCAGCATTGGCGTTTTGCACGCCGAGGAATGGCGTACGGCTGTGGTAGTTCATGAAATACGCGCCGTACTCGGTTTCATCACCCTGCCAGCGCAGTGCAGCACCCCATTGACCGCCGTCGCGAGCGTCACGATCCCCTGTACGGGGAACGGCCACCCCCTGAGAGTTGACGTCTACCCCAAGGCTTGAAAGTAACGCTTTGGTACTCGGATCGTTCAACGCAGTAACAGTGGCGCCGTCCAGAATTCGGTAGTTCGTATCGCAGCCTTCCTGAAGCACGTCCGTGCTGGAGAAGAAGGTGCCGCAGTTATCCACAACGGTCTGGTCCCACTCGAGCTGGTAGAACGCCTCGGCGGACAGGTTCTCGTTGAAGCTCTGCGACATGTAGAACATGTTGACCGGAATCAGACCTTCCTTAACCTCAGCGCCAGGGCGGCGGAAGGCGGAAACGTCAACCGGGTTGATCGAGTTGATACCGTTCTGGATAAAGGTACTTTCACCCCAGCTCACAACTTGCTTACCGAGACGGGCGCTACCTGGCTGCTCGGCGATTTGGTAGTTGTGGTAGACGAAGGCGTCGAGCAGTTGATAGCCCGAGGACTTGGCGCCCTCTTTGGCGTGGTCGTCGGTGACGTCTACGAAGTTCTGGTGTTCATCCTTCAGCTCGAAGTCGTACCAGTACTTGCCTCGCAGGAAGATACCGTATCCCCCCCGTACTGAGCTCAAGGTCGTGAATGCCTTTGAAGATTTTCGAGAAAGTCTTGCCGCGCTGGAAGTTCTGGCGACGTCATCGTTGGTTTGAGTAAACGCCTGACCGCCGTTGGCTTCGCCGATGTAGGTCGAATCCGGCTTCTGGGTGGACCAGCTGGCCCCTACGGACAGCGAGGAGTCGAATTGCCCTTCGATCTCGCCGATGTTGAAACTTACCGCGCCAGCCTGGGCCGACATGCCCATTGCGATCGCGATTGCCAGAGTCTTTGGCTGGAACAGTCCGGGCCTTTTTGTTGTTGTCATGCGGCTCTCCTAGTTGGTGAAACTGTGATGCACCGTACTCAGCGGATGATAGACGGAGTAGCGCACGAAGGATTGATTCTTTCTGTCGCTCGTAAGTATGAATGCCCGCTCCATATGGCGATCACAGGGCACCAACACTGGAATGAATGGAGGCATATTCGGCGCTGAGGGAACTTTCATATTTGTAAGGGAAAGACTACAAAATATTGCCGGCGTTTATGCGTTACCAACGGGTCAACAAAATCGCCGATATCGGAAAACAAAAAAGGCCGACTTCTGCCAGAAGTCGGCCTTTTGGTTTTTTGCTAGCTCAAAAGCTCGAGGCTGAAGCCTCTCCCACAAGTTTCATCGAGCCCTGTGGGAGAGGCTTCAGCCTCGATTTCCTGCAAACGGCGCTACCGTTACTTGCCGGCGTATTTCTGCAGATTGGCCATCATCGCCTGCAGCGCTTGCAGGCTGTCTTCAGGGTGGCTAGCGCCTTCGAAGTCGCCGATCTGTTTCCAGGCGGCGGCCACGTCGTCAGCGTCAAAGCCGACTTTCGGGTCGAAGCCTGCGCCGTTGCTGCGCTCCCAACGTACTTTGCCGATCCAGCCGCCGCCTACTTCGTAGAGGCCGGCGGTGTCTTGGCAGTTTTCGCTGCCCAGGTACACCACCAACGGGCTGACCAGTTCCGGCTTCAACTGTTCGAACACTTGCTGCGGAATCAGGCCTTCGGTCATGCGCGTGCCGCCGGTTGGGGCAATGGCGTTGACGAAGATGTTGTTCTTGCGGCCTTCGATGGCCAGCGTACGGGTCAGGCCGTACAGGCCGAGCTTGGCCATGCCGTAGTTGGACTGGCCGAAGTTGCCGTAAATGCCCGAAGTGGACGAGGTGAAGATCACCCGGCCGTAGTTCTGCTCGCGCATGTGCGGCCAGGCGGCGCGGGTGACTTTATAGGCGCCAGCCACGTGCACTTGGTAAACCAGATCCCAGTCGGCGTCTTCCATTTTGTGGAAGGTTTTGTCGCGCAGGATGCCGGCGTTGTTCACCACCACATCGATACGGCCGAAGGCGTCGAGGGCGTTTTGTACGATTTTTTCGCCGTCGGTTACCGAGTCGTGGTTGGCCACGGCGGTGCCACCGGCTTCACGAATTTCGGCCACTACGCGGTCGGCTGCCGACGCGTTGGCGCCTTCACCGTGGGTGCTGCCGCCCAGGTCGTTCACCACCACTTTGGCGCCAGCTTTGGCGAACGCCAGGGCGTGGGCGCGGCCGATACCACCACCGGCGCCGGTGACGATTACAACCTTGTCTTCAAAACGAACGGACTCGCTCATACATAACTCCTGGGGCAGATGGCAGAACATGCGATGCGCCGAGTTTCCGGTAGCGCGGCGGCAGCCACAATAAAAGCGGCCGGGGCTGAATAGCGCCCAATAAGGTTAGGGCATGATTCCAGACCCGTTTACCTAGCGGCCCGGCGTGGGTGCCGGGCATTTGGGCGCGGGTTCGCTGGGCGCGGCAATGGCAGTGTAGCGATAGGTGACATCGCGGTCGGGCGCGCCGCCGGCAATGATCAGGAACATGCCGAAACTGCTGGTGTGGATGGTGGCCGGCAGTTGCGCGGGCGTACTGAGATCCAGGGTTACCTCGCGGCTGTTGTGGCCCCAGGCGAGCAGCGGAATGCCATTGAAGTCGTTGTCGGAAAACTGGTACTTCGTGCCATCCAGATTGCCGGCAATGCTCAGTTGCCCCACACAACGGCCGTCACGCTGCAGGCGCGCGGTGAGTTGCTGATCGGCGTCGATATGCAGATGGACCAGCCCCGCCGTACCCGGCGCATCGAGCACCGGGTAATTGGCGCGACTGGCCAGCAATGGCCACAGCCCCGGCGCGTGGTCGGGGTTGCCAAGCGGTTGCTGGGCATACCAGCCATCGAACAAGGGCGGCGCATCTAGCGGGCCGGTGCTTGCGCAACCGCCCAGGGCCAACACCGCTGCCATCACCGCCAACCTGCGCATATCGCCTCCCGCCGAAAAAGTCAGCGGCTAGGCTACAGCAGCCTTGCCCAACCCGGCGCGGAAAGCTTGGTAGTGCTGCAACACCTGGCACGGCGCTTCGGTTTGCGGGTAGTGGCCGATGCCGTCGAGCAACACGGTATCGGGCTCGGGGATCAGCTCGCGGTAGCGGGCCACCATATGCGCACCCGAAATCGGATCCACCGCGCCATCGATCACCCGCAGCGGCAGGCCGCCCTTCTGCATCGCACTCACCCAACGATCACGGTGCTCGCGACGGTCGGGAATGTAGTGAATCAACCGATGCATCACCGCTGGGCCGTTGTTGCGGGCGATCAGGCTCCAGAAGTCATCCAGCTCCGCTTCGCTGGGCTGGGTGTGCGGGCCGAATACCTGGGCAAAACTGGACGCCAGTTTCTTGCGGCTAAAGAGCCGGCCAATCAGTGGCCCGAGCGGGCTGAGCAAGAGTTTCTGCACCAGCACCGGGCGATGGGTTTCCGGGAACAGACCGCCGTTGAGAAACACACAGGACGCCAAGCGCGCGCGGCCTTCGTGATGGCGAGCGACCAGTTCCTGGGCGACGCTGTCGCCGTAGTCATGGGCGAGCACATGCACCGGGGCGTCGACATTCAAATGGGCAAGAAGCACCTGATGAATATCGGCCTGTTCCAGCAAGCGGTAGTTATGGCCACGGGGTTTGGCCGAATCACCGAAGCCGAGCATGTCGCAGGCGATCACCTGGTAATGCTGGGCCAGGGTGTTCCAGAGAAAATGCCAGTCCCAACTGGCGGTGGGAAAGCCGTGAATCAACAACAGTGGCTCGCCCTGACCGGCCGTCCAGTAGGCAATGGTGTGGCCCTGAAAATTCAGGCTCTTCCCCTGCGCGCGCCAGTCACGCAGGGGAATGCCGGCGAGCGCCGGCGACATCAGACGGCGTAGCCCGGGTTCTGTTGGTCGAGTTTGCGCATCAGCGCTGGCCAGGCCAGATTGCCGCCCATGCCTTGGGCCGTTTTCATCACGCCCTGCACCATGGCTTTGGCGCCGTCGAGAATCTGCTGGGGAATATGGATCAGCTCGGCGCCACCGCTTTGCGCCATCACCTGCACTTCGCAGGCACGCTGCAAGGTGAACATCATCAGGAAGGCATCAGCGATGCTGGCCGAGCAGGTCATCAGGCCGTGGTTGGGCAAAATCATGAAATTGCTTTCACCCAGATCCGCCTGCAGGCGAGCCTTCTCTTCATGGTTCAGCGCTACGCCTTCATAGCCGTGGTACGACAGGCTAGCCAGCACGAACAGCGCCTGCTGCGACAACGGCAACAAACCCTGCTTCTGCGCCGACACCGCGATACCGGCGGCGGTATGGGTGTGAATCACGCAACCCACGTCGTGACGCACTTCGTGCACGGCGCTGTGGATGGTGTAGCCAGCCGGGTTGATTTCGTAGGGACTGTCCATTTGCTTCACGCCATTGAGGTCGACCTTTACCAGGCTGGAGGCGGTGATTTCATGGAACATCAAGCCGAACGGGTTGATGAGGAAGTCTTCGGTGCCGGGCACCTTGGCGGAAATATGGGTGAAGATCAGATCGTCCCAGCCGTGCAGGGCGATAAGGCGGTAGCAGGCGGCGAGGTCGACACGGGCCTGCCATTCAGCGGCGGACACCTGATCTTTGATAGTCGGTACGGATTTGATCTGCGCAGCAGTCACGGCAATCACCTCGGTTTGTTGTTGTTTTTTAGTGAGGTTGAGTCTAGCGAGGGATGGCGGGGGCGGTAGTCGCTATTGCGGCCAGCTTGGTGGCCTTGTGGGTCAGGGGTGACGCCAGTATGAGCAAATCCACCGTCATCCCGGCGTAGGCCGGGATCCAGAATGTTGGAGTGGACGAGGTAGCGAGCTCGCCACAAAAGTCTGGATCCCGGCCTGCGCCGGGATGACGGTGAGCCTGATGTGAACTCAGCCCTTGAGCGCCGCCGCAAACCCCGCCAACCAGGGCTCGGCATCCGTCTCCGGCGTCACGCTCTCGCTGGCATCCAGTTGCAGCATCGGCTGCACTTCACGCAGGCCCAGCTCGGCGAACAGCTCACGCAATTGTTCGCCGCCACCGCAGAACGTGTCGCCATAACTGGCATCGCCCAGGCCAATCACTGCGCCAGGCAAACCGCGCCACTCACTGGGCAGCACATCGCGGATGGCGTGAAACAGCGGCTGCAGGTTATCCGGCAGCTCACCCATGCCGGTGGTGGAGGTCACGGCCAGAAAGGCCTCGGGGGCGAAGGCTTTGAGTTCTTCCAGGGTGGCACGGGGGTTGTGCCAGGCATCGAAGCCGTCCGCCTTGAGCAGTTGGGTGGCATGACGGGCCACTTCCTCGGCGGTGCCAAATACCGAACCGGACAAGATCGCAACTTTCATCAAAATGCTCCGCAGCAGGGCTAAAAAAATGCCGGCCATTATGCCTGAGCCGCGCTTGCCGTCACCCTTTGCCCCGTCTATCGGAAAGGCTCTGGAGCACTCTAATAAAGTTGCCGCTGCGTTGTCCCACCAGCGTCGCCACTGATTCACCTAGCTACACACTGCCAGTTGCCCACCGTAGTACTGGAGCATCTACCCCATGCAAGACTCTTCTCTTCTTACTAGCGAGGAATTGGACTTCCTCCAAGACCTGCAGACCCCGCCCCGCTCCCAGGGCCCGGTGCAAACCCCGAGCCTGCGGGTAGACGGTGGCACCCAGACCAAAGCCCTGCTCACCCGTTGGCGGCCAGCGACCAACTGACCATCGAAGCGCACTTCAACGGCGAGCGCGTGACTTTCCCGCTGCAACTGGTGGAAGACGAATTCCATAGCCTGACCCTCGAAATAGGTCCGCCGCAGGTGGTGGAGCAAGGCCCGTCCGAACGGCCGTGGCGGCTGCACCTGAACCCGGCAGTGGCGCTGGTGGATGAGCATGGCAAACCCAGCGGTTTCTGGTTGCACACGCTGTCCACCACCGGCCTGCTGGTGGAAGTGCGGCACAAACTGGTGCCCAACAACTTCAGCCTGTGGCTGCCGCAAGCGGGTGCGTCGCCGATTCGCTTGCAGGGCATTCTGGCCCGGCGTAGCGAGCAGCGCCTGGTGGCCTACCGCCTGAGCGGGCGCAAAACCGTGCACAGCGAGCGTCTGCGTCAGTACATCTATCAGCAGCACCGCTTGCTCAACCCAGTCGAGCCCGCGCCAGCCATCTGACGAGCTGCACCCGTCTATTTCGCATCTTTGCTGGCATTTGGCAGCGAACAACCACTACTCTTCACCCAACGCCCCGCCACCCCTGGGGCGCTTTTTTTGCCAAGGCTTTATCCGAGCGGCGGCGAGGTTTTGAGGAGATACATAATGTCTGCTTCCCCCGTCACCCTGATGGTGGCTCGCCGCGTGCCCCGCGAGCGTTACCAGGACTTCATGCTCTGGCTGCGCGAAGGCGAACAACTGGCCACCGACTTCCCTGGTTATCTCGGCTCCGGCGTTCTCGCCCCACCGCCCGACGATGACGAATTTCAAATCGTATTCCGCTTCGCCGATGCCGAGCTGCTCGCCAGCTGGGAACACTCCGTTTCGCGCCGCGCTTGGCTGCAACGTGGCCAAGGCCTGTTCGCCCAGCCGCTGGAACACCGGGTACAAGGCATCGACGCCTGGTTCGGCAGCGCCAGCCGCAACGTGCCGCGCTGGAAACAGAGCGTGGCCATCTGGCTGGCCTTCTTTCCAGTGTCGCTGGCGTTCAATTTGATTTTTGGCGGGCTGCTCAGCGAATTGCCGCTGGCCGTGCGCATTCTGCTCAGCACCCTGGCGCTGACGCCGCTGATGACCTACTGGTTTATTCCGCTGTCCACCCGGCTGTTGGCGCCGTGGCTGCACAAGCGCAAAGAATTGCGCGCAGCGGGTGGCTCGGCCCTGGCAAGCGACGCCAAGTAAAACGCCGCCTTTTGTACCCGGCGGCAGACTGGGTTAACGTTGCCGGGCCTGTTTGCCTGCGAGTGACCCATGTCTGTTTCTGCCCCCATTCTGCTAACCGGTGCCGGCCAGCGCGTCGGCCTGTTCTGCGCCGAGCGTTTGCTCGATGACGGTCATCCGCTGATTGTTACCTACCGCCAGGAGCGCGACAGCCTGCAACGCTTGCGCGAGCGCGGGGCGATCACTATTCAGGCGGACTTTTCCAGCGAGGCCAGCATTCTGGCCTTTGTCGCCGAGCTGAAAACCCATACGCAAAGCCTGCGCGCCATCGTGCACAACGCGTCGCAATGGCTGGCGGAAAACGGCCGGCGATGAAGGCGCGATCTTCCAACAGATGTTCAGCGTGCATATGCTCGCGCCCTACCTGATCAACCTGCATTGCGCCGAGTTGCTACGCCAGTCGAGCCCGGCGGATATCGTGCACATCAGTGACGACGTTGTACGCCGAGGCAGTGCCAAACACCTGGCCTATTGCGCCAGCAAGGCGGGGCTGGAAAACCTCACGCTGTCGTTCGCGGCCAAGTACGCGCCGGCGATCAAGGTCAATGGCATTGCCCCGGCACTGGTTCTGGTCAATGAAGGCGATGACGCCGCTTACCGCGCCAACGCCTTGGCCAAATCGGCGCTGGGTATCGAACCCGGCGCCGCAGTCGTCTACCAGAGCCTGCGTTACTTGCTCGACAACCCCTATGTCACCGGCACCACCCTCAGCGTCAACGGCGGCCGGCACCTGAAGTAAACAGATTGGAGTACATCGCTATGCGAGACTGGAGCCTGGAATGGCGCGCATCAGGGTCAAAGACCTGCGCCTGCGCACCTTCATCGGAATCAAGCAGGAAGAAATCGATAACAAGCAGGACGTGCTGATCAACCTGACCATCCTCTACCCGGCGGTAGACGCGGTGCAGGTGAACGATATCGAGCACGCGCTCAATTACCGCACTATCACCAAAGCCATCATTGCCCACGTGGAAAACAACCGCTTTGCCCTGCTCGAGCGCCTGACTCAGGAATTGCTCGACCTGGTCATGGCCCACCCGGCGGTGCGTTATGCCGAAGTTGAAGTGGACAAGCTGCACGCCCTGCGGTTTGCCGAGTCGGTGTCGATCACCCTCGCCGGTCATCGCTAACTTGCCTGCGCCGCATTGCCGTGCGGGCTGGGCGCTTTTATCATCGCGCCCATTGCGTTGCCCCCCTTTTAGCCCCGCACGTTCTCGGAGTACGTCGCCATGACCGAGCAAGAACAGATCGAACTCGAAGCCGCCGCCTTTCGCCAACTGGTGCAACACCTGCGCGATCGCCCCGATGTACAGAACATCGAGCTGATGAACCTCGCCGGTTTCTGCCGCAATTGCCTGTCCAAGTGGTACAAGGCCGCCGCCGATGATGTCGGCCTGCCGGTCACCATCGACCAGGCGCGCGAAGAGGTTTACGGCATGCCGTACAGCGAGTGGAAAACCAAATACCAGAAAGAAGCCAGCAGCGATCAGCAAGCGGCGTTCAACAAAGGCCAGAAGTAATGACTGCACTCACCGATTTTCGCGCTGCGTTGCACAGCGACCAGCACCTGTTTGCCAGCACCCTGGCGTTTATCGCCGAGCACTACGACTACCAGCCAAGCGCCTTCGTAAACGGCAACCAGAACAATGCCAGCGGGCAGAACGAAGGTTCGTGCAAAACCCTCGGCCTGGCCCTGCTCGAAGGCCTGAGCCTGGAAGAAACCCTGCGCGCGTTTGGCGAGCATTACCGCAGCGTGCTGGCCACCCCGACCGGCAGCGACCACGGCAATATCCGTGCGCTGATGGAAACCGGCCTTGGCGGCGTGAACTTTGCGCAGCAACCGCTCAAGCACAAGGCCTAGCGGCCCGCAAAAATACTTTCCCGTGTAGCTGAAATCCTACATACATCACAGAAACCACCGCTTATTCTGCCCGCCGGTGTACACCATGGACGGTGCCCTGCGGCTGCAAGAACGCGCCCCGCCGTCCACTCCCTGGAGTTGCACGGATGCAGCCAACCTTGATGCAGCAACAAACCCTCGTGTGGAAACCCTGGCTCAACCCTGGCGTGGAAAACCTGCGCCTGCGCCAGGACGACAGCGGCATTCATGCCAGCAGCCATCTGATTCAAAGCGTGCGCGGCAACAGCATCGCCGCTACCTACGTGCTCAACTACGACCCGCGCTGGCGCTTCCGTCGCCTGTGGCTGAAGGTGGATAACCTCGGCCAGCGCAGCCTGAAGCTGGAACGCGATATTCGCGGCCACTGGCTACTCGATGGCGAGCCGCGCCCTGACCTCAACGATTGCCAGCACGTAATGCTCTCGGCCACCCCGTTCACCCACACGGCCATCCTGCAGCGCAGCGGGTTGGAAGTGGGGCAAAGCGATGAGGTGCTGGTGGCCTATGTGGATATGCTGACGTTCACCGTGCAAGCGCGCAGCCAGCGCTACCAGTGCCTGCGCCAGCAGGACGAGCACACCTTGTATCGCTACGAGACGGCCGGCAAACAGAGCCGCGAATTGACCGTGGATAGCCAGGCATTTTTGACCAAGGCCAGCGAGCAGTATTTGCGGCTGACGTCGAAGCTGGCGCTTGAGTTGAATACCTGGGTTTGACCACTTAAAAGCGTCGAGGCTGAAGCCTCTCCCACAAGGACCTGGTGAACCCTGTGGGAGAGGCTTCAGCCTCGATTGGCCTGCCCTGAAAACCAGAAATTCAAGCCTTCGCCGGAACCCCGATTGCTTCCACAGCCGGCTCCGCCGACCAGCCCTTCAACCGCTCAACACTCGCCCGATACGGCTTCAAGCCTTTGGCTAGCAGCGTGATCGAAAACACCACAGCCACGGTGGTCACGATCAGCAGCGAATACTGCAGCGCGTTGTCGTTGCCAAAGCCGTAGTCGGTCACCATCGCCACCGCCGTCGGGCCAATGCCCAGGCCGATCAGCGTGATTACAAACAGGTAAATGGCCGACGCCTGCCCGCGCATCGAGTTGGGCATGATGTCCTGAATTGCCGCCGGCGCGACGCCGAACGGCATGCTCAGGAAGAACACCGCCGGGCACATGAAGATCGAGGCGATATTGCCGCTGGTGGCCAGCGGGAACGCCAGTACGCAGGGCAAGGCGCCGATGGCGGCGATGAGGCCGACACGCATATTGCCGTCGGTACGCCCGCGTTTGTTCATCCAGTCAGCCAGACGCCCGCCGAACACGATGCCCAGGCACCCGAACACGGCCACGATGCTGCCGTACACCACGCCCACATGGCCGGCATCCCAGCCGTAGGTGCGGATATAGAAGGTTGGAATCCACGCGGCGCTGCCGTAACCGGCGAAGGCCAGACCGGCGAAGCCGAAGTTGTGGCACAGCACGGTGGTGCGGTTGGAGCGGATATAACGGCCCACTTCACTGAGCGGCACCGCCACCCCGGCACCCACGCCACGCCGAGCAGGCTCCCGAACGGCCAGCATCAGCAGGGTAAACAGCACACCCGCCGCGCCGAGCAGCAGAAAGATCAGCTGCCACGGGCGCACTTCACCAAGCAACGGCAACACCACGTCGCCCTGCGCCGAGGCGAACTTGATCACCAGGCCGCCGAGTAGAAACGCCAGCCCAGAACCCAGGTACACGCCCATGGAATACACGCTGATGGCGGTGGCGCGCCGGTCGCTGGGGAAGCTGTCAGCGATCAACGAATAGGCCGCCGGCGACAGCGCCGCCTCGCCCACACCAACGCCGATACGGCAGAGCAGAAATTGCCAATACAGGCGGGCCATGCCGCAGGCCGCCGTCATGGCACTCCAGAACAGCACGCCGACGGCGATCAGGCCGCGACGGCTTTTGGTGTCAGCCAGGCGCCCGAGGGGAATGCCGCATACGGTGTAAAACAGCGCGAATGACAAGCCCATCAGCAGGCTCATTTGTGTGTCGCTGATTTCCAGATCGCGGCGGATGGGGCCGACCAGCAGGTTGAGAATTTGCCGGTCAATAAATGACAGGATGTACGCCACCATCAGAATGGTGACAGTGCCCCAAGCGCGGAGGCTGGAGGGATAACCGGCATTATTGTTGTTATGCACCATGGTCTCCTTCGGCGCTGCCAGTGCAACGCGCGGCCGTTGAAAGTGCTCGCAGAGTAGCCCCATCCAGCGCGCCATTTGGCCGTTATCAGCCGAGCGAATGCAGGTACGCGCCTTTGGCGAATGACTTGCCAGTCAGCACCTGTTTTTTACTTCCTGGAATCGCTCTTTGGATTGATTGACCGAAGGGATTTGATCTCAGATCAGCCGTTTTCAGGTCCGCCGAGCGAGGCTAAAGCCTCTCCCACAGGAGAAATGAGGTCCCTTGTGGGAGAGGTTTCAGCCTCGATGCTCTTGATCGGGCATAAAAAAGCCCCGCCAAAGCGGGGCTTTTCAAACCGGTGCAAAAACCTGTTACGAATTAAGCGAGTTTCCCAGCCCTGCCGGCGCCTTTTCGCAAAGCTCGGTCAGCGTTTGCACCCATTGCGGGTGATCGTTTAGGCACGGCACCAGCACCAGCTTCTCGCCGCCGGCTTCGTGGAATTGCTCTTCACCGCGAATGCCGATTTCTTCCAGCGTCTCGATGCAGTCGGCGACAAAAGCCGGGCACATCACCAGCAGCTTCTTGACGCCTTTCTTGCCCAGCTCATCCAGGCGCGCTTCGGTGTAGGGTTCGATCCATTTGTTTTTGCCCAGGCGCGACTGGAACGACACCGACCACTGCTCCGGCTTGAGCCCCATGCGTTCGGCAAAGGCCTCGGCACTGCGCTGGCACTGGCTGCGGTAACAGAAGGCCATGATCTCGTCGCTGACGCCTTTGCTGTTCGGCGCGAGCAGGTCGTGCTTGGGGTCGCGCACCAGTTTGCGGATGTGGCTTTCCGGCAAGCCGTGAAAGCTGAACAGCAGGTGGTCGTAACCTTGTTCCAGGTACGGCTGAGCGCTGGCCACCAGGGCGTCGATATACGCAGGCTCGGCGAAGAACGGCCGTAGCGTGGCGAACTCCAACTTCAAGTTCTGCTCGCGCACCACGCGTTTGGCTTCTTCGATCACCGTGGTCACGGTGCTGTCGGCAAATTGCGGATACAGCGGCGCGAGGGTGACTTTTTTCACGCCTTGCTTGGCCAGACGGGTGAGCACGGTTTGCAGCGACGGCTCGCCGTAGCGCATGGCCAGTTCCACCGGGCCGTGTTTCCAGGTGTCTTTCATGGCGGCTTGCAGGCGCTGGCTGAGTACGATCAGTGGCGAACCGCCTTCCCACCAGATGGAGCCATACGCCTCGGCCGACGCTTCCGGACGCTTGATAAGAATCAGCGACACCAGCAGACGGCGGATGGGCCACGGCAGGTCGATTACATAGGGGTCCATCAGAAACTGGTTGAGGTAGCTGCGTACATCGGCCACTTGCGGCGAGGCCGGCGAGCCGAGGTTGACCAGAAGCAAGGCGTGATCGGTCATGCATATTCCCTAACGAGGCGTAATAACGCGGAAGAAGGCCGGCATTATAGAGACGAACCCGATGCGCAAACAAAGCAGGCATCTGCCGGGGAAGCGTTCTATACCTAACACAAGCACACAGGCCGTTCGAACCTGTGGCCAATCCGCGAATCAGAGCGAGGGAAGGTCCTCGCGCAAGCACAGCCGGTCGCCGCCGCACTGCCCCTGCCCGGCCGCCGTCCTCCTGCTTTCAACGCCCATGGCCAACACCTGGAGACAGCCCCGCCCAGCCTGCGATTTCTAGAGGTCAGACATGAGTTTCCCCATTGCCATTATTGGCACCGGCATCGCCGGTCTTTCTGCCGCACAAACCCTGCACGACGCAGGTCTGTCCGTTCAACTGTTCGATAAAAGCCGTGGCAGCGGCGGCCGCATGGCCAGCAAGCGCAGCGATGCCGGCGCGCTGGACATGGGCGCGCAGTACTTCACCGCCCGCGACCGCCGCTTTCTCGAAACCGTGCACCAATGGCAGGCCCGTGGCTGGGTCGCCGAGTGGACGCCGAGCCTTTACACCTTCAACAACGGCCTGCTCGGCGCCTCGCCGGATGAGCAGGTGCGCTGGGTGGGCACGCCGCGTATGAGCGCGATCACCCGGGCGATGCTCGGTGCGCTGGCGGTGAAATTTTCCTGCCGTATCACCGAAGTATTCCGCGGCCCCGAGCACTGGAGCCTGCAAGATGCCGAAGGGCAAACCCACGGCCCGTTCAGCCACGTAATCATCGCCACCCCGGCCTCCCAGGCCAGCGGGCTGCTGGCGGCCGCGCCGAAACTGGCCGGCGCCGCCGCCAGCGTGGCCATGGACCCGACCTGGGCCGTCGCCCTGGCCTTTGCCGAACCGCTGGATACCCCGGTAGAAGGCTGCTTTGTACGCGAAGGCCCGCTCGACTGGCTGGCGCGCAACCGCAGCAAACCCGGACGCGACACCAGCATGGACACCTGGGTGCTGCACGCCAGCAGTACCTGGAGCCGTCAGCACCTGGACCTGAGCAAGGAAGCGGTGATTGAGCATTTGCACGGCGCGTTTGCCGAACTGATCGGCTGCGCCCTGCCCGCTCCGGTGTTCAGCCTGGCGCTCCGCTGGCTGTATGCGCGGCCGGCGAGCAACCATGAATGGGGCTCGCTGCTGGATGCGGACCTGGGGCTGTATGCCTGCGGGGATTGGTGTTTGTCCGGGCGGGTGGAAGGCGCCTGGCTGAGTGGCAAGCAGGCGGCGCAGCGGCTGTTGGATCATTTGCACTGAGCGTAAAAGAGCCCCTCCCCCCAGCCCTCTCCCGTAAACGGGAGAGGGGGCCAGAGCGCATTTCACTGATAAATCGGTGATGGATTCCCCTGAGGGGCTAGCCGTTACGCGATTTATAGCCACAAAAAAAGGAGCCTCGCGGCTCCTTCCTTTTGACCCATCCCCTACTAGTGCAGGATCTGGCTCAAGAACAGCTTGGTGCGGTCGCTTTGTGGGTTGTCGAAGAAGTCGTTTGGCGGTGCCTGTTCAACGATTTCGCCTTTGTCCATAAAGATCACGCGGTTGGCCACGGTGCGCGCAAAACCCATTTCGTGGGTTACGCACAGCATGGTCATGCCGTCTTCGGCCAGGCCGATCATGGTGTCCAGCACCTCTTTCACCATCTCGGGGTCGAGGGCGGAAGTGGGTTCGTCGAACAGCATGATTTTCGGTTTCATGCACAGCGCACGGGCAATCGCCACACGCTGTTGCTGACCACCGGAAAGCTGGCCCGGGTATTTATGCGCCTGCTCTGGAATGCGTACGCGTTCCAGGTAGTGCATGGCAATTTCTTCGGCCTTGCGCTTGGGCATCTTGCGGACCCACATCGGCGCCAAGGTGCAGTTCTGCAGAATGGTCAGATGGGGGAACAGGTTGAAGTGCTGGAACACCATGCCGACTTCACGGCGGATCGCTTCGATCTGCTTGAGGTCGCTGGTCAGTTCCACGCCGTCTACCACGATGCGGCCCTGCTGGTGTTCTTCCAGGCGGTTAAGGCAGCGGATGGTGGTCGATTTGCCCGAGCCCGAAGGCCCGCACAGCACGATACGCTCGCCCTGCTTCACGTTCAGGTTGATGTCTTTGAGTACGTGAAACTGGCCGTACCACTTGTTCACGCCCTGCATTTGAATAATGCCTTCAGGGCTCACAGGCTCTTTGATCGCTTCGCTCATTTAGTCGACTCCTAACGCTTGTGGCCTGTGTCCAGCTTACGCTCCAGATGCTGGGAGTAGCGGGACATACCAAAACAGAAAATCCAGAACACCAGGGCCGCGAATACATAACCTTCGCTGGCCATGCCCAGCCAGGCCGGGTCGGCGGAGGCTTGTTTGACGCTGTTGAGCAAGTCGAACAGACCGATGATGATCACCAGGCTGGTGTCCTTGAACAGGGCGATAAAGGTGTTGACGATGCCGGGAATAACCAGCTTCAGGGCTTGCGGAAGAATCACCAGGCCCATGCTGCGCCAGTAACCCAGGCCCATGGCGGCAGCCGCCTCGTACTGGCCCTTGGGAATGGCTTGCATACCACCGCGTACCACCTCGGCCACATAGGCCGACTGGAACAGGATGACGCCGATCAGGGCGCGCAGCAGCTTGTCGAAGCTCATGCCTTCAGGCAGGAACAGCGGCAGCATTACCGAGGACATAAACAGCACGGTAATCAACGGCACGCCGCGCCAGAACTCGATGAAAGTGACGCACACCACGCGAATGGTGGGCATCTTCGAGCGCCGGCCGAGGGCCAGCAAAATACCCAGCGGCAATGCACCGGCAATACCGACCGCGGCAATCACCAAGGTCAGCATCAAGCCGCCCCATTTGCTGGTGGCAACGTTTTCCAGGCCCATGCCGCCGTGCAGCAGCCAGAACGCTACCAACGGGTAGATGACCAGAAAACCGATGGCGTAATAGGCCTTGCGCGGGAACTTGCTGATAAACAGCGGCGCCGCACCAATGATTGCCAGCCACACGGTGGCATCGACACGCCAGCGCAGTTCGGTTGGGTAGAAGCCGTACATGAACTGGCCGAAGCGCTGCTGAATAAACACCCAGCACGCGCCTTCCTTGGTGCAGTCGGCGCGGGTGGTGCCCACCCAGTTGGCGTCGAAGATCGTCCAGCTCAACAGCGGCGGCACGATCAGCCAGATCAGGTAAATGGCGAACAGGGTCAGCAGTGTATTGAGCCAACTGGAGAACAGATTGGCCCGCATCCACGCCACCACGCCGACGCTGGTGCTCGGTGGTGGCATGTCGGGTTTGAATGTATGAGTCGTCATGCGCCCTTCCTCACCGTTCGATCAGCGCAATGCGCTTGTTGTACCAGTTCATCAACATGGAAATGCTGATACTGATGGCCAGGTACACACTCATGGTGATGGCAATTACTTCAATCGCTTGCCCGGTCTGGTTGAGCACCGTACCGGCAAACAGCGACACCATATCCGGGTAACCGATACCGGCGGCCAGGGAGGAGTTTTTCGCCAGGTTGAGGTATTGGCTGGTGAGCGGCGGAATGATCACGCGCATGGCTTGCGGGATGATCACTTTGCGCAGGGTCGGCCCATTGCGCAGGCCCAGCGAGTGCGCCGCTTCGGTCTGCCCGTGGGTAACCGACTTGATGCCCGAACGTACGTTCTCAGCAATAAATGCTGCGGTGTACACGGTCAGGGCGATGGTCAGCGCCAACAACTCGGGAATCATCACCCAGCCGCCAACGAAGTTGAAACCCTTGAGTACTGGCGTTTCCCAGTGGAACGGGGCGCCGAAGATGACCACGCTCAGCGCAGGAATAACCACCATGATGGCGACGCCAACCCAGCCCTTGTGGAACGGAACACCGGTGGCCTCAAAGCGCTTGTTGGCCCAACGAACCATCAACACAGTGGCCGCAATCGCCAGCACCACGGCTACAGCGAACGCGGCAAAGCCGTCGGCTGCTGTGCCCTGGGGCATGTTCAAACCGCGGTTGCTGAGAAAGAAGGTGTCGCCCACGTTGATGCTGTTGCGCGGCCCTGGCAGGGGCTGCAGCACCGCAAAGTTCCAGAACAGGATTTGCAGCAGCGGCGGGATATTACGGAAGGTCTCGATATAGACCATGGCCAGCTTGTTGATCACCCAGTTGGACGACAACCGCGCCACACCGATGATGAACCCCAGGATGGTGGCCAGCACGATACCGATGGCCGAAACGAGCAAGGTGTTGAGCAGGCCGATGACAAACACGCGTGCGTAGGTGTCCGCTTCCGTGTAGTCGATCAGGTGCTGGGCGATGCCGAAGCCTGCACTGTTTTGCAGGAAGCCAAAGCCGGAGGTGATGCCGCGGTGCTGCATGTTGGTCTGTACGTTGTCGAACAGAAACCAGCCAGTGCCAACCACCGCGACGATCGTAAGAATCTGAAAGAGCCAGGCACGCAAGCGCGGATCGCTTAACGAAAAGCTCCCCGCTGTGCCGATTTTATTTTGCATGTAGTGTCCCCAAAAACGTCGAAACGAAAAAAGCCCAGTGATCGCAGAGCAATCACTGGGCAGACCGCGTGAGAACGTAGCGAGCGAAGGTTAGGCAAGGCGAAAACAATCGAAAAAGCGGAGTTGGCTGTAGCCAATGAGCATTTTGAGATTGTTTTCAACGCCGCCTAACCGAGCGCAGTAGTTCTCATGTGGTCTGGGACATCAACGCACTGGTGGTGCGTATTGCAGACCGCCTTTGTTCCACAGAGCGTTAAGGCCACGCTCGATCTTCAGCTCGCTGCCCGCACCGACGTTGCGGTCGAACACTTCGCCGTAGTTACCCACTTGCTTGATGATCTGCACTGCCCAGTCTTTCGGCAGTTTCAGGTCTTTGCCGTATTCACCGTCAGCACCCAGCAGACGAGCAACGTCCGGGTTCTTCGTGGACTTGGCTTCAGCTTCAACGTTTTTGGAGGTGATACCGGCCTCTTCAGCGTTGAGCATGGCGAACAGTGTCCAGCGAACGATGCTGAACCACTCTTCGTCGCCTTTACGTACGACTGGGCCCAGCGGCTCTTTGGAAATCACTTCCGGCAGAACCACGTATTCAGTCGGTGCAGCCAGCTTGATGCGCTGTGCGTAGAGCTGCGACTGGTCGGAGGTCAGCACGTCGCAACGACCGGATTCCAGCGACTTGGCGCTTTCGTCGGAGGTGTCGAAGGTGATCGGGGTGTATTTCAGGCCGTTGGAGCGGAAGTAGTCCGACACGTTCAGTTCGGTAGTGGTACCGGCCTGGATGCAGATGGTCGCGCCGTCGAGTTCCTTGGCGCTGGAAACGCCGAGCTTCTTGTTAACCAGGAAGCCGATACCGTCGTAATAAGTTACGCCGGTGAAGACCAGGCCCATGCCCGCGTCACGCGAACTGGTCCAGGTGGTGTTACGCGACAGCATGTCGACTTCGCCGGACTGGATGGCGGTGAAGCGCTCTTTAGCGGTCAGCGGGCTGTATTTAACTTTCGAGGCATCGCCCAAAACAGCAGCAGCCACACCACGGCAGATATCAACGTCGATACCCTGGTAGTTACCTTTGGCATCTGGAACCGAGAAACCCGGCAGACCGTCACTTACACCGCACTGAACGAAGCCTTGTTTCTTGACTTTATCCAGAGTCGCGCCCGCTTGAGCGAAGCCGCTGGCGCCAAGAATGGTCGCTGCGGTCAGGATAGCCAGGGTGGATTTCACCATCTTCATTAAAACCTCCAGTTGCTGTTGTTGTGTTTGGAGTCTTGGCCCCACCGCCGTACCCTTTTGAGGCACGCTTAACCATCAGTGGATGGTCAATACGGGGTGCAGACCTGAGAGCGAGTCTAGTTGGCGATGCTCTCACCGGCCAAAACTCACCCCCCGCTTACTGTTTGCATGTGTTTGCGCGAGTAGACGGGTGGGGGATTTTCCCGTTCGCTTAGTCGCTCTGCGACCCGTGGCGAATCTGTTGGGAATTTCCCGTGGCTTATTTTTGTAGCGTGTTCCTGCGTAACTCGATTGCCCGTCTACTTCGCCGCACTCTACTTTGCATGAGTGGGACCACATAAACGGTGGAGTGTTACCCAAATTGGGGCATGCAATCGGTTAAATCAGTTATAGCAAACGCCGTACCACACGCCCTTGAAAGGGGCGATTCAGGCAGGTCAAGAGCAAAACTTGTACCCTTGCGACAAGTAATTAACGGATCAACCAAACCCTTATTCAGCACACGCCCCGAAGCGGGGCGTACGCACCGAACTGGAGCCCGCCATGCACGAAAATCTGATACTTGAGCCCACACTTAGCGCAGACGCCTGCGTGATCTGGTTGCACGGCCTGGGCGCCGACCGCTTCGATTTCCTGCCGGTGGCCGAAGCGCTGCAGCAAAAACTGACCAGCACGCGTTTTATCCTGCCGCAGGCGCCGACCCAGGCGGTGACCATCAATGGCGGCTACGCCATGCCCAGCTGGTACGACATTCTGGCCATGAGCCCGGCGCGCGCCATCAACCACGAGCAGCTGGAAGCCTCGGCGCAACAGGTGATTGCGCTAGTAGAGGGACAACGCGACAGCGGTATCGACCCGGCGCGCATTTTCCTCGCCGGTTTCTCGCAAGGGGGTGCGGTGGTCTATCACGCGGCCTTCCTGCGTTGGCAAGGACCGCTGGGTGGCGTACTCGCGCTGTCCACTTATTCGCCGACCCTGAGCCCCGACGTGGTGTTGGCAGATACAAAAAAACAACTGCCGGTTTACTGTTTGCATGGCACGTTTGACGACGTTGTGCAGCGCGCCATGGGCCGTGCTGCACATGACTGCCTGGAGGCGCAAGGTGTGCCCGTAACCTGGCAGGAATACCCGATGAGCCATGAAGTGTTGCCCCAGGAAATCCACGATATCGGCACCTGGCTGGCAGCGCGACTGGGCTGAACAGCACTCACTGAAAAGGTCAGCAAATGAGCCAAGCCGTTGCGCACCCACTCGCTCACGTACCCGCCATCGCCTCGTTGCGCGACACCCAGGCCATCGAGCAAATCGCCCTGCAAGACCGCGATATGCCGGCCAGCACCTACGAGGTGCTGCAACGCAGCGCGGCGCGCAACAGCAATGCCACGGCGCTGACCTTTCTGTTGCAGGGCAACCATGAAGAGCAGCCGTACCGCCTGAGTTATGGCGAGCTGTTTGCCAAGGTGACGCAGACCGCCAATGCGCTGCATCGCCTGGGCGTGCGGCCCGGCAAGGCGGTGTCGTTTCTGCTGCCGAATTTGCCGCATACCCACTTCACCATCTGGGGCGGCGAAGCGGCCGGGGTGACCAATGCCATCAACCCGTTGCTCGACAGCGAACATATTGCCGAGCTGATTCGCGCGTCCGACTCCGAAGTGCTGGTAACCCTGGCGCCCTTCCCCGGCACCGACTTGTGGGACAAGGTCGCCGGCCTGCGCGAACATCTGCCCGAGCTCAAGCACATCATTACCGTGGACATGGCCAACTACCTGGCCGAGCCACAACGCAGCGGCGTAAAAGCCCAGCGCGGTGCATTGCCCGCCGGCGTGCTGGATTTTGACGAACTGATTGCCGCCTGCCCCGCCGACCACCTGGAAAGCGGCCGGGTGATCAGCCCGGACGATATCGCCTCGTACTTCCACACCGGCGGCACTACCGGCACGCCCAAGCTGGCGCCGCACACGCACCGCAATGAAGTGGCGATGGCGATGATTCTGGCGTTCGCCATTGACCTGCATCCCAGCGACGTAACCTTGTGCGGCTTGCCGCTGTTTCACGTTAACGGCGTGATGGTCACCGGCCTGGCGCCGTTCTACGTCGGCGCCGAAGTGCTGCTGGCTTCTCCGCAGGGCTATCGCAGCCCGAGTTTGATCAGCCATTTCTGGAAAATCATCGAGCGTTACCGGGTGAGCTTTTTCAGCGGTGTGCCGACCATTTATGCCGGGCTGCTACAGGTGCCGAGCGCAGGACACGATCTCTCCAGTCTGCGCCACGCGTTGTGTGGCGCAGCGCCGATGCCGGTGGAGTTGATCCGCCAATTCGAGAGCAAAACCGGGCTGAAGATAATCGAAGGCTACGGCCTTACCGAAGGCACCTGCGGCAGCTGCGGCAACCCGCCAGCTGGCGAACGCCGCCCGGCTCCATCGGTATTCGCATGCCGTATTGCGAGGTAAAAATTGCCGTACTGGATGACCACGGCAACTACCTGCGCGACGCCGCCGAGAATGAAATTGGCAACCTGGTGCTGCGCGGCATCACTGTGTTCAACGGCTACCTGCAGGCCGACAAGAACAAAGGCATCTGGGTGGATGGCGACTGGTTCAACACCGGCGACCTGGGCCGCATCGATGCCGATGGATTTATCTGGCTGACCGGCCGCAGCAAAGACCTGATCATTCGCGGCGGCCACAATATCGACCCGCAGATGATCGAAGAGGCGTTGCACAAACACCCGACGGTGGCCATGGCCGCGGCGGTCGGCAAACCCTGTGCAAAAGCCGGCGAGTTGCCGGTGGTGTATGTGCAATTGGTGCCGGGCGCGACGGTAACTACCGAGGAATTGCTGGCCCATGCCGGCGCACATATTCCCGAGCGCGCAGCCGTGCCGAAAGATGTGTGGATCATCGATAGCATTCCGCTGACGGCGGTGGGTAAAACCTTTAAACCGACGCTGCGCTATGACGCCATCCGTCGGGTTTTCGAGGCCGACCTACGGCATATCGACCCTCAAGTACGTGTGGAAGTGGTTGCCCATGACAGCTACGGCCAATTGGCACGTCTGTACTTCACCGAGCTAGACGCCGCGCGCCATGCAGCGGTGGAGGCCGCCCTCAACGGCTACGCCGTACGTTACGAGGTAGTGCAAGGCGCCTGACGCTACCTAAATAAATAGGGAACGGAAAAACCGGCAGCGCACTCGGAATAGTTGCCGGGCTGTGAACCGCTGAGCAGCAGATTGCTGCCTTGCCAGCTATGGTTCACCTGGGTCTTTTTTCTACCAGCCCTTGTCGACGAAATGCCAACAGGTGGCGCCGCGAACATGATGATCGCAGCGCTTACCGTCGTTTCGCCAAGGGGTTGCAACGGGACAGACCTTGTTCAGCTAACCGGGTTTTCGCACTTACGAAAGGATGCGTCGCGATGCCATTCCCTATTGCTTATTCACACGGAACGCTTCAATTGCGATGAAAAACGCGCAGTGGCAGGCCGACCTGCATTCCATTCATGACATGCGCCTGTTCCAGAATGTCGCCGCCCATAACCTGGGCCGCCTGCTGGAGCAATTTCATGCCTTTGAAATCGACGCAGAGGAAATACTCCTCTCGCCTTTCGACCGTAACCAGCACCTGTATGTGTTGCTGGAAGGCGAACTGAAAGTATTCCTCGCCTCCATGGACAACCCCGCGGTGAAAACCTTGCAGGCGGGCGAGTGCGTGGGCGAAATCAGCTTTATCGACAACGACCACCCTTCCGCTTATGTGGTGGCGGCTAGCCGTTGCCTGGTGCTGCGGTTGCACCGTGACTCGCTGTTCAGCTTGTTTGCGCAGTCGCCTGAGCTGATGCAGAACTTGCTGGAGCTGCTCTGCGAGCGCGTGCGCCAGGGCAACCAGATCATTATCGACAGCGAGCAGAACGCCAACGTCGACACCCTGACCGGCGCGTTCAACCGCCGCTGGCTGGAACATATCTTCGAACGGGAAAACACCCGCTGCGCCTTCAACGGCCAGCCGATGTGCCTGTTGATGCTTGATGTGGATCACTTCAAACCCTACAACGACAACCACGGCCACCTGGCTGGCGACTACGCCTTGTGCCTGGTGGCCCACACCCTGCGCAACCAGTTGCGGCCCAAAGACAGCCTGACCCGTTACGGCGGCGAAGAGTTTGTGATTCTGCTGCCGGAGATGAACGCCGATGAAGGCCGGGCAATTGGCGAGCGGCTGCGGGCGGCGTTGGAGCAGGTGAGCTCGTTTTATTCGCCGGTGGGGGTATTGCCGGGGGTGACGATGTCGATTGGACTGGCGGAAATTCGGCCGAACGATACGTTGCAGACGTTGATTGCCCGGGCCGATAGCGCGCTGTATCAGGCCAAGCAGCAGGGAAGGAATTGCCTCTGCGGTTAACGACGATCGCAGACACAAAAAAGCCCGGCTAGTTGCCGGGCTTTTTTATTTCAGCGAGATCCTTACTGCGACAGGATCTGGCCAATCGTTGGATCTTTGAAGGTACGCGTCAGGGCATCGCTCAACACGTCGCTGACCAGCTTGGTGTTGGTGTCCTGGTTTGGCGCCATGCCGAATTTCTGATCCAGGGTGGCGCCGTAACGGCCGCTGTAACGGCGGGTGGCGTTCTGCACGTCAGCACGGAAGGTCGCGCCGATGCTGGCTTCGGTCACGTACAGGCCTTCTTTGGGCGACTGGTATTTCAGCTCGGCCAGGGTGATGGTGATTTGCGGTGCATTCGGCGCGCCTGGCGACGGGGTGAAGCCCAGCAGACGTACTGCGGCTTCAGCCTGTTGTTGCAGCTTGGGCAGAATATCCGCGCCGGTCACGCTGATGGCGCTGGTTTCCGGGTACAGGCCACCACGGGTGCCGAGCACCGGCGATGGACGACCATCCACCACGCGCACCACCACAGGCTGGCCTTGACCGACCGGGGTGAGGTTGCTGGTGAGTTTTGGAGTTGGGCTCAGTTGTTGCGGGCTGTGGGCACAGCCAACCAGCGTCAGGCTGGTTACAGCGATCAGACCAAACAACAGACGGTGCAGCATGCTCATCTCTCCACAAGGAATGAAAACGCCCGGCTTGGGCCGCAGATGCGGCCACCAAAAGTCGCCGCTTGAAGGGGCCGCAGTATACCCAGCAGGGCGGCGGCCTGACAGCGCTGAAATGTGAGACACAGCAGGTGTGGCGAGGTTCCGGCCGTGCTGGCGTTTTAACATTTGGGGGCCACAAATACCGGTCGGCATCGGTGCGATTACGGGGTTCGGCGTTGGCGGGCTGACCGGTGGGGAAATAAAAGTCACGCTAAAAAACCAACTTTTGTCATTTCGCCGTTATAATCGCGCCCCGATTATAAGGTCGTCTCCTGATCGGGCCTCGCAGCTACCCTGATGTACTCAGCATCAGTCCGCACCGCCCCAGAGAGTCGCCCACTTCGCGTGGCCTTGCAGCACCTCTGCCTTGCTCTCACACTTGCTCTCCACGGGCTGGTAAAAGCGCGCAGAACGTACCCTTGGCACCCGAACTTTTGAGGTTCACGTCTCCAAAAGAGCGTGAAAAAACGGTTTCACAACTTCACAAGAGTGTGGCGAGCAAATGGCGCAAAACGATTACGAGGCTGTCGATGTGCTGCTGGTAGGTGCCGGCATCATGAGCGCGACACTGGCCGTTCTGTTGAAAGAGCTCGACCCCGGCATCAAGCTGGAAGTCGCTGAAATGCAGGGCAGCGGGGCCATCGAAAGCTCCAACCCCTGGAACAACGCCGGTACCGGTCACGCCGGGCTGTGTGAGCTCAACTACACCCCGCAAGCCGCCGATGGCTCGGTGGACATCAAGAAAGCCGTGCAGATCAACACCCAGTTCGAGGTGTCGAAGCAGTTCTGGGCGCACTTGATGCAGCAAGGCAATTTCGGTTCGCCGAAAGCCTTTATCAACCCGATTCCGCACCTGAGTTTCGTGCAGGGCGAAAAAGGCATCGAGTTCCTCAAAACCCGTCACGAAGCCCTGGTCAAGCACCACGCCTTCGACGACATGCTCTATACCGAAGACAAGGCCACCATGGCCGAGTGGATGCCGCTGATGATGCCCGGCCGTGCTGCCGATGAAGCCATCGCCGCCACCCGCGTGGAGTCTGGTACCGACGTCAACTTCGGCGCCCTGACCACCCAGTTGCTGAAATTTCTCGGTGAGCAAAGCGATTGCCGCGTGAGCTACAACCAGAAGGTTGTCGGTCTCAAGCGCACCGACAAAGGCTGGCGCGTCACCATCAAGGACACGCAGTCCGGTGCCAGCCGTGAAGTCGACACCAAATTCGTGTTCCTCGGCGCCGGCGGCGCGGCCCTGCCGCTGCTGCAGATGTCCGGTATTCCGGAAGGCAAAGGCTTTGGTGGTTTCCCGGTAAGCGGCCAGTGGCTGCGTTGCGATGACCCGGAAATCGTCAAACAGCACGAAGCCAAGGTGTACAGCCAGGCCGCGGTCGGTTCGCCGCCGATGTCGGTACCGCACCTGGACACCCGCGTGGTCGACGGCAAGAAATCCTTGCTGTTCGGGCCATACGCCGGCTTCAGCACCAAGTTCCTCAAGCACGGCTCGTTCCTCGACCTGCCGCTGTCGGTTCGCCCGAGCAACCTCGGCCCGATGCTGGCGGTGGCGCGCGACAACTTCGACCTGACCAAGTACCTGATCAGTGAAGTGTTGCAGTCCAGCGAGCAGCGCATGGAATCGCTGAAGCGCTTCTTCCCGAATGCCAAGGCTGCTGATTGGCGTTTGGAGATTGCTGGTCAGCGTGTGCAGATCATCAAGAAAGACCCGAAAAAAGGCGGCATCTTGCAGTTCGGTACCGAACTGGTTGCGGCAAACGACGGCACCATCGCCGCCCTGCTGGGTGCCTCGCCAGGCGCTTCGGTAACGGTGTCGATCATGCTGGAACTGATCGAGCGCTGCTTCCCTGAGCAAGTGAACGCGGCCTGGGCCGAGAAGCTGAAGACTATTTTCCCTGCGCGGGAAAAGGTGCTGGAAAGCGATGCGGCGCTGTACCGTGAAGTCAACGCCCGCAGCAATGAGCTGCTGGGTCTGACGGCTCGCCAGGTAGAGACTGCTGCTACCGTGTGATGGAAGATGAGTGAAAAAACGGCGCCTGGTGCGCCGTTTTTTTATGCCCCAAAAAGCTTGGCGAGCAAGCTCGCTCCTACAATTGGTCCCCCGTAGGAGCGAGCTTGCTCGCGAACCCTGGAAACGGAATTCCTCCAGACGAAAAAAAGCCCCACCGAAGTGAGGCCTGAAAGTGCTGCGCCTGTTACAGCGCAACAAGGGAAAAGCGTTACTTAAACCAGGGTGGTCAGCGCTTCGCGGCTAAAGGCGAGAATCTCGTCTTCACGGCCATCACGTACTTTCACTGCCCAGTCCGGGTCAACCAACAGCGCACGGCCCACGGCCACCAAATCGAATTCCTGCTTGTTCAGGCGATCCAGCAGCGCGTCCAGCTTCTCTGGCTGCGCGACCTTGTCAGTCTTGACCATGAACTGCATGAACTCGCCGTCCAGGCCGACGCTGCCGACGGTGATGGTCGGTTTGCCGGTGAGCTTGCGGGTCCAGCCAGCCAAGTTGAGGTCGGAACCGTCGAACTCCGGCTCCCAGAAACGGCGGGTGGAGCAGTGGAAAATATCCACGCCGGCATCGGCCAGCGGCTGCAGAAATTCGCCCAGGGCTTCTGGTGTGGTCACCAGGCGCGCGGTGTAGTCCTGCTGCTTCCACTGCGAGAAGCGGAAGATGATCGGGAACGTCGGGCTGGTGGCAGCGCGTACGGCCTTGATCAGCTCGATGGCGAAACGCGAACGGTTGGCCAGGCTGCCGCCGTATTCGTCGTCGCGCTGGTTGGTGCCTTCCCAGAAGAACTGGTCGATCAGGTAGCCATGGGCGCCGTGGATTTCCACGCCGTCCATGCCGATGGCCTGGGCGTCTTTGGCGGCCTGGGCGAACGCGGCGATCACCTCGTCGATGTCTTGCTGGGTCATGCCGTGAACGACTTCAACGCCGTCCTTGGTTTTGCCGGTTGGGCCATAGCCTGGAACGCTGGCGTCTGGCTCGGTGCCGATGCGGCGCACGCTGCCCACATGCCACAGCTGCGGAGCGATCTTGCCGCCTTCGGCGTGCACGGCATCAACCACTTCTTTCCAGCCAGCCAGGGCGTCTTCGCCGAAGAATCGCGGTACGTGCGGGTAGCCGTTAGAAGCCTTGTGGCCAACGGTGGTGCCTTCGGTGACGATCAGGCCGACACCGGCAGCAGCGCGGCGACGGTAGTACTCAATCACGCCGGCATTAGGCACGCCGCCCGGGGAGAACGAACGGGTCATGGGCGCCATTACCACGCGGGTTGGCAATTCCAGTTCGCCGAGGCGGAAGGGTTCGAACAGGGCTTTTACAGGGGCGGTCATGCAAATCTCCTAACGGGCATCAGTGGCCATTGGGTCATCAATTAGTGGGCGTCAGCAGACGTTCCAGTTGGTGCAGAAAAACGCTCAGCGGCGCCGCATTGGCGCCCGCTTTCATACGCATCAAAGTGCCTTCCCAGGCATTGGCGATAAATTCAGCCAGCTCCACGCAATCGGTGGCGGCATTCAGTTCGCCGGCTTCGCGTGCTTCGGTGAGGCACTGGGCGAGGATGCCGACCGAGCGCTGCAGAATGCTTTCCACCTGCAAGCCAATCGGCTGCGACGGCTCGGCCATTTCAAAACTCAGGCTGCCGATAAAGCAGTGATATTGCGGGCGTTCCTGGCGGCGGAAGTGGTTCAGCAGCTCGCCGTAGAAGCTCAGGATGCGCTGGCACGGGCTCAGGTTCTGGTCACTCAAGGCCTGCGCATAACGCTGCAAACGCGGCGCGTAGAGGAACTCCAGCGCGTGTACGGCGAAGTCTTCCTTGCTGGCGAAGTAGTGATAGAACGAGCCTTTGGGAATGCCGGCGGCCTGCACAATCTCCTGCACGCCGGTGCCGTGGTAGCCGCGACGCAGCATCACTTCCGAGCCCTTGGTAAGGATCAGGTCGCGTTTGTCGAGGCGGATGGTGGAGGTAGCGTTCGTCATGGCGGTGATCATATGACCGGTCGTCTCGCCCCGCCCAGCATCATTGATGGCAGTGATAAAGCACTACAGACGGATCGGTTTATCGCGATATCGCGATAGCCCGGTTTCATCAATAGCAGGTATCAAACGGGTCGATTTCAACCGAAGCGGAGCGAGGAATAGTCTGGCCTCACTCTCACTCACCGGGCCGATAGGAGGCTCCAATGAACCGCTTCGCAACTATCGCCCTGCTACTGATTGCTACCGTTCTGACCGGCTGTGCTGGCCAAGGCCACTCGATGTTGGAACTGCACCCCTACACCGCCCTGGAAGTTCGCCAGAAAGCGTTGGAAGACTTGAGCCGTCAGGGTCTGTCGTTCGACGAATACCAGCTTAAACGCGCCCAATTGCAGGGCCAGCCAGTGCGTGATTTCGACTTTGATGGGCAGGATGAGCTGAATGCGGGCCGTAGCAACGGCAACCGCGAAGCGCATCAGGGTTAACGAGGCTTTTAGGCTTCTTCCGGGCTACTGGGCTAGAGCCAAGCAAGGCGCCCCGGAGCTTTTAAGCGCAGCGTACTGTAGTACGTGAGCATAAAAGCGAGGACGCAACGCAGCATGGCCGACGCCCAGGAGTTCGTAACTAGGCCAGGGCTTTCTCGATGGCTTGAATGATGGCGGGATCATCCGGCGCCGTCCGCGGCGAAAACCGCGCCAACACTCGGCCATCCTGCCCCACCAGGAACTTCTCGAAATTCCAGGTGATATCCCCAGGAAACTCCGCGCCCTCGCCCGCCAGCAAGCGGTAAAGCGAGTGACGGCCGGGGCCATTCACTTCCAGCTTGCTGCTCAACGGAAAGCTCACGCCGTAGTTGAGGCTGCAGAATTCCTTGATCTCGTCTTCGCTGCCAGGCTCCTGGCCGGCGAACTGGTTGCACGGCAAGCCGAGCACCGCGAAACCCTGGTCTTTGTATTGCTGGTACAGACTTTCCAAACCCGCGTACTGGGGCGTCAGGCCGCATTTCGAAGCGACATTGACCACCAGTACAACCTTGCCCTTGAAGGGCGCGAGCGGCAATTCCTGGCCATCCAAGGCGCGTAAATTGATGTCGTGAAAAGCACTCATGACGAACTCCCAATCAGTCATTACGAACAAAAAAGGCGCCCGTTGAGCGCCTTTTTGGTAATCCAGTTAGCCGCTAATGCAGCGTAGCTGAATCAATGGTGGTGACCACCTTCGCCATGGATATGACCATGGGCGATTTCTTCTTCGCTAGCCGCACGTACGGCAACGACTTTGATCTGGAAGTTCAAACGTTGGCCAGCCAGCGGGTGGTTGCCGTCGACGGTAACGTCGTCGCCGTCCAGATCGCGGATGGTGACGATCTGCATGCTGCCGTCCGGAGCGGAGGCGTGGAACTGCATGCCTACTTCCAATTCGTCGACGCCTTCGAACATGCTGCGGCTCAGGGTGCTGACCAGTTCAGCACTGTATTCGCCGTAGGCTTCTTCAGGTTCAACAGCCACGTTCAGTTCGTCGCCAGCTTGTTTGCCAACCAGGGCTTTTTCCAGACCGACGATAATGTTGCCTGCGCCTTGCAGGTAGACCAGCGGGGCGCCGCCGGCAGAGCTGTCGATCACCTCACCAGCATCGTTGGTCAGGGTATAGTCGATGGAGACAGCCGTATTGGCAGCGATCAGCATGGGGCGGGACCTTTGCGTAAGAGTGGAGAACGGGCAAGTTTAACCAAGGGTTCGACCGAAAGCGACCCGAGCGCAGACGGACGGACGCAGCCCCCAGTGCATATTTCAGGCTTTGCCCAGGACGAAGAAGGCCACTGGGTGGCAGTGCTTTCCTGCGGGCATACTCAGCACCTGCGCCACCAACCGCCCTGGCAGAACCGCGAGTGGGTGCAAGACCCCGTGCAACGGCAAGAAAAAATCGGCCAACCCTTTACCTGTGGTTGGTGCGCCCAGGGGCAGGAGCCCCCGGTTGAAAGCGATCAGCACGTCGAGGAGCAGTGATGCAAGCACGGCATATTCTGGTGATTAATTGCGGCAGTTCATCCATCAAGTTCGCCCTTATCCACGAGGCCCATTCTCAGACGTTTTTAAGCGGTGAAGCGCAGAACCTCGGCACCTACGATGCCGAACTGCATTGGCGCCGGGGCCCCGAACACGACAGCCTGATGATTCCCAACGCCGACCACCGCGCCGCCCTGTCGCAGTTGCTGCCGATTGTGCAAAGCGCCTGTGGCGGCAAGTTGCACGGCATCGGCCATCGCGTGGTGCATGGCGGTGAACACTTCAGCGCCGCGCGGCGTATCGACCAACAGGTGCTGGCCGAAATCAAAGCCACCGCCCACCTGGCGCCGCTGCACAACCCGGCCAACCTGCTGGGCATCGAAACCACCCTTAAACAATTCCCTAACTTGCCGCAGGTGGCGGTGTTCGATACCGCGTTCCACCACAGCCTGCCCGAATACGCCTTTCGCTATGCCGTGCCGGAAAACCTGTACCGCGACCATGGCATTCGCCGCTATGGCTTTCACGGCACCAGCCACCGCTACGTCACGGCCCGCGCAGCCGAGATGAGCAACCTGCCGGTCGACGACAGCTGCTGGCTCTCGGCGCACTTGGGCAATGGCTGCTCCACCTGTGCTGTGGTCAACGGTGAAAGCCGCGACACCAGCATGGGCCTGACCCCACTGGAAGGCGTGGTGATGGGCACCCGCAGCGGCGACGTTGACCCCAACCTGCACAGCCACCTGGCCATGGCCCTGGGCTGGGATATCGAAAAAATCGACTACATGCTCAACCACGACTCTGGTCTGCTGGGCTTGTCGGGCCTGTCCAACGACATGCGCACCCTGGAGCAGGCGCACCACGACGGTCACGAAGGCGCGACTCTGGCCATCGAAGTGTTCTGCTACCGCCTGGCCAAATCGTTAGCCGCCATGAGCTGCGCCTTGCCGCGCCTCGATGGGCTGATCTTCACTGGCGGCATCGGCGAGAATTCACCGCTGATTCGCGGCAAAACCGTGGCCCATTTACGCCTGCTCAATCTGCTGCTCGATGACGAAGCCAACGAGCGCTATAGCCGCGGCCTTTCCGGTACGATCCACGCCTACGGCCACCCACGGGTGCTGGTGATTCCCACCAACGAAGAGCGGCAGATCGCCCTCGATACCTTGCAGCTACTGCACTAACAGCGCCGCACGATCCATGTAGGAAAGCAAATCAGCAGAACCCGCCCCACCGGCGGGTCTCTTATAAAAAGCGTGAACCACGCGCTGCTCAGGAACCTGAATGCAAACTTCTTCCTTGCCCCCAGCGGTTTTGGAGTTGGCCTTACCTCCATCAGCCTCGGCATGGTCGGCGCGCTCGAACGCGTTGGCCTGCGCGTCGGTTTTTTCAAACCGGTGGCGCAACCGCAGCCCGGCGACCTCGGCCCGGAGCGCTCCAGCGAGTTGATCGCCCGCACCCACGGCCTGCACTCCCCTGCCCCGGTCAGCCTCGGCCATGTGGAACGCATGCTCGGCGAAGGCCAGCTCAACGATTTGCTGGAAGAATTTATTCGCCTGTACCAGGACGCCGCCCGTGACAAAGACGTGGTGATCGTCGAAGGCATGGTGCCCACGGCACACACCAGCTACGCCGCGCGTATCAACCTGCACCTGGCGAAAAGCCTGGATGCCGAAGTGATTCTGGTGAGCGCACCAGACGATGAAAGCATCAGCGAGCTGTCCGACCGCCTGGAAATTCAGGCGCAAATGTTCGGCGGCCCGCAGGACAACGCGGTGCTCGGCGTCATCCTCAACAAAGTGCGCGACGACACCATCGCCACCCGCCTGCACGACCACTCGCCGCTGCTGCGCCGCAACGACTTCCGCCTGCTCGGCAGCATTCCCTGGCTCGACCAATTGAACGCGCCGCGCACCCGCGATATCGCCGACCTGCTCGGCGCACGGGTGATCAACGCCGGCGACTACGAGCAACGGCGTATGCAGCGCATCGTGCTGTGCGCCCGCGCCGTGGCCAACACCGTGCAACTGCTCAAACCGGGCGTGCTGGTGGTAACGCCGGGCGATCGCGACGACATCATCCTCGCCGCCTGCCTGGCCGCCACCAATGGCATGCCGCTGGCCGGCTTGCTGCTGTGCAGCGATTTTCCGCCGGACCCACGCATCATGGAGCTGTGCCGCGGCGCCCTGCAAAGCGGCTTGCCGGTGCTGTCGGTCACCACCAGTTCTTACGACACCGCGAACAATCTCAATCGCCTGAACAAAGAAATCCCCATCGATGACCGTGAGCGCGCCGAGCGGGTTACCGACTTTGTCGCCAGCCATATCGATCACGAGTTCCTCAGCAAGCGCTGCGGCGAACCGCATGAGCAGCGCATGTCGCCGCCGGCCTTTCGTTTCCAACTGGTGCAACGTGCGCAAGCGGCCAACAAACGCATCGTGTTGCCCGAAGGCAGCGAGCCGCGCACCGTGCAGGCCGCCGCCATCTGTCAGGCACGCGGCATTGCCCAGTGCGTGCTGCTGGCCAAGCCGGAAGAGGTGCAATTGGTGGCCCAGGCGCACGGCATTGAATTGCCGCCGGGGCTGGAAATTCTCGACCCAGACCTGATCCGCAGCCGCTACGTGGCGCCGATGGTGGAGCTGCGCAAAGGCAAAGGCCTGAACGCGCCGATGGCCACCCAGCAACTGGAAGACCCGGTGATGCTCGGCACCATGATGCTGGCCCTGGATGAGGTTGACGGGCTGGTATCTGGCGCCATCCACACCACCGCCAACACGATTCGCCCGGCCCTGCAGCTGATCAAGACCGCCCCGGGCTACAAGCTGGTGTCGTCGGTATTTTTTATGCTGCTGCCGGACCAGGTGGTGGTGTACGGCGACTGCGCAGTAAACCCCGACCCGACCGCCAGCGAGCTGGCCGAAATTGCCGTGCAGAGCGCCGACTCGGCGACCGCCTTTGGCATCGAGCCACGGGTGGCGATGATCAGCTATTCCACCGGCGAATCGGGCACCGGCGTGGATGTGGATAAAGTGCGCGAAGCCACGCGCCTGGCCAAACAGGCGCGGCCCGACCTGCTACTGGACGGCCCGCTGCAATACGACGCCGCCGCCATCGACAGCGTGGCGCTGCAAAAGGCGCCGAACAGCGCTGTGGCCGGGCATGCCACGGTGTTTGTGTTCCCCGACTTGAACACCGGCAACACCACCTACAAGGCCGTGCAGCGCAGCGCCAATTGCGTGAGCGTGGGACCGATGTTGCAGGGCTTGCGCAAGCCGGTGAACGACCTGTCGCGCGGGGCGATGGTGGACGACATCATTTACACGATTGCGCTGACGGCGATTCAGGCGGCTAACCTGCCGTAACACCGACCTGTTTTTTTGGCTCTTTGTGGGAGAGGCTTCAGCCTCGATGCTCTTGATTTAAAAGCATCGAGGCTGAAGCCTCTCCCACAAGGTCGACCGATCTTATTTCGGGTTTGCAGTTCTTCTCGCAATCGTTAATCTCTGCGCCTAACAACCGCCAACTTCCTGGAAAAGAGCGGCTAACAATAATCTTCTCAGAGGCTCGACGCCCCTATGTTGTCCTTTCTGCCTGCGCCGCTACGCGGTGTACTCGCCACCATTTTGCTGTTCGCCAATACCCTGATCTGGTGCTGGTTTCTGTTTATCGCCGCGCTGGTGAAGTTGCTGCTGCCGTTCAAACCGGTGCGCACGGTGTGCAACCTGGTGCTGAACTGGGCCGCCGAAGCCTGGATCGCCTGCAATAGCGGTTGGATGTGGCTGGTGCAAAAAACCGAGTGGGATCTCAAGGGCCGCGAGCAGTTCAAGTACGACGGCTGGTATCTGGTCACCAGCAACCACCAGAGTTGGGTCGACATTCTGGTGCTGCAACACACGCTGAACCGCCGTCTGCCGTTCTTCAAATTCTTCCTCAAGCAGGAACTGATCTGGGTGCCGGTGATTGGCCTGTGCTGGTGGGCGTTGGATTTCCCATTTATGAAGCGCTACACCAAGGCCTATCTGGAGAAACACCCGGAAAAGAAAGGTCAGGACACCGCCGCCACCCGCCGCGCCTGCGAGAAATTCAGTGATGTGCCGGTGGCCGTATTCAACTTCCTCGAAGGCACCCGCTTTACTCCGGCCAAGCATGACCAGCAGGGTTCACCGTTCCGTTACCTGCTCAAGCCCAAGGCCGGTGGTATTGCCTTCGTGCTGGATGCCATGGGCGCGCGGTTGAAGTCGATGGTCAACATCACCATCCACTACCCCGAAGGCAACCCGAGTTTCTGGTCGTTTCTGTGTGGCGAAGTACCGAAGGTGGTGGTGCGTTACCACACCCTGGAAATTCCACGGGAGTTTCTCGGCAAGGACTACAACAGCGATGAAACCTACCGCCTGGGGTTCCAGCAGTGGGTGAACAAATTGTGGGAAGAGAAGGATGCGGAGTTAGGGCGGTTGCACGAAGAGTTTCCGCCTTCGAAGTAACCACGCCCCCTTCATAAAACACCGTCGTCCCAGCGCAGGCTGGGACCCAGAATTCAGGACCAATCACCGCTCTCCTGAACAACTCTGGATTCCGGCCTGCGCCGGAATGACGGGAGATCGGCGTTCTACGCAGCCAGCTCCATTACGGCTTCCGATAAACATCCCAATCAATCTGCGCCGGAAAGTGCGCCGTCTCTGCCACCGGCAGCCCTTTAGCCACCAGAAAGCCCTGCATGATGTGGCAGCGGTGTTCCAGCAGCCAGTCGCGCTGCTCGATGGTTTCCACCCCTTCGGCAATCACTTCCAGCCCCAGGTTGTGCCCCAGGTCGATGATGGTGCTGACCACCGCCGCGTCTTTGGGCGAGCTGAGCATGTTGGAGATAAACAGCCGGTCGATCTTCAGCGTGTCGAGCTCGAAGTGGCGCAGGTAGGCCAGCGATGAGTAGCCGGTGCCAAAGTCGTCGATGGCGATTTTTACCCCCAGCGCACGCAACTGGCTGAGCTGTTCGCGGGTCATGTCGAGGTCTTGCATCAGCGCGCTCTCGGTCACTTCCACTTCCAACTGCGCCGGCCTCAACCCCAACTCCAGCAATACGCGGCGCAAGTCCTCCACCAATTGCGGCATGGCGAATTGCACGGGGCTGACGTTCAGACTCACCACCACCTGATCGCCAAAGGCCGGCCGCCAATCGCAGCATTGCTGCACGCCGTGGCGGAAGATCCAGTCCCCCAGCCGGTTAATCAACCGCGTTTCTTCCAGCAGCGGAATAAACACGTTCGGCGCAATGGTGCCGGACACCGGATGTTCCCAACGCAGCAGCGCTTCAAAGCCACGCAGCTTGCCGGTTTCCAGGTAGATCTGCGGCTGGTACACCAGCACGAAATCGTCCTGCTCAATGGCGTTGCGCAGACTTTCTTCGAGCATCAAACGCGAGCGGGCGCGGCCGTTCATTTCCGGGGAGAAGAAGCGGTATTGCTGGCGACCGGCGCGTTTGGCTTCGTACATGGCCATATCGGCCGCGCGCATCAGCCCGTCGACGCTGCGCCCGCATTCGGGGTAGCTGGCGATGCCGATACTGGCGCCCAGGGTCACGTCCATGCCGTCGACGCGGTGGCGCACCGACACCAGCTCAATGAGTTTTTCAGCAATACGCGCGGCGTCTTCGGGGTGTTCCAGGCCGTCGAGCAAGGCAGTGAATTCATCGCCGCCCATGCGCGCCAGCACGTCGTACGGGCGCAAGCTGGAACGCAGCAAATCGCCAACCTGGCGCAATACCTGGTCGCCGGCCGCATGGCCGAGGGAGTCGTTGATGCGTTTAAAGCCGTCGAGATCGACATACAGAATGGCCATGCGCTTGCCGCTGCGATCGAGCCGCGCCAAGTTGGCTTCCAGCGCCTGGTGAAAACCGCGGCGGTTCAGCAGCCCGGTCAGCGCATCGGTAGAAGCCTGAGATTCCAGCTGGGCATACAGGTTACGCACCACCGACATATCCAGCGCCAGAATCACCATTGAGCGCTGCAAGCGCGGCAAAGGCGAACTGGACAACGCCACCGGCAGCACCTGGCCGCTGACGGCGCGCAAGCTGGCGTCGTGCAGGCGGTACGCCTCGCCGCGCAGCCAGTGCTTGTAAAATTCGGAGTCTTTCCACGCGGTCGGGATGCCCGAGGTTTCCAGGTAATCCAGAATCGGCGTGCCTTCAATCCCCGCCACCGTGCCATTGAGCATGCGCGCCATGGCCGGGTTCACGAAGTTGATGGTGCCCTCTTCGCTCACCACCACAATGCCTTCGGCGGCGTTTTCCAGCACCGAGGCATTGAACGCGCGGGCGCTGTCCAGTTGCTTGGACAGCAGCTGCAATTCGTGGCGATTGCGTTCGTGTTCGAGCAGCACATTGATCTTGTGCCGCAGCACCTGCGGGTCGAACGGCTTGAGAATAAAGTCCACCGCCCCGGTGGCGTAGCCACGCAGCACCGAGTCTTCGGTATGGGCAATGGCCGACAAAAAGATGATCGGCGTATAGCGGGTGGCCGGGTTGCCGCGCATCAGGCGCGCCACCTCGAAGCCATCCATGTGCGGCATCTGCACATCGAGCAGCACCAGGCCGACATCGTTATCGAGCAGGCACTGCAGGGCGGCTTCGCCTGAGTTGACCGTGCGAACCTCCCAGGGGCTATCACCCAGCAGGGCTTCCATGGCCACGAGGTTCTCCTCGCGGTCATCGACCACCAGCAATATTTGATCGCCGGACTGCGGTTTAAGCTGCGCTAGAGCCATTTCTTCCCTCCGATTTCGCTAACCAGCGTTCCAGCAGCACCATCAGGTCCTGCCGCGCCACTGGTTTGGCTAAATAGTCATCCGTGCCCGCGGCTAAACATTTCTCGCGGTCGCCCTTCATCGCATGGGCCGTCAACGCAATGATCGGCACCGTGCAGCCTTTCTCCTGCTTGAGCAAACGGGTGGCGGTGTAGCCGTCCATATTGGGCATCGCCATGTCCATCAAGATCAGGTCAAACGTTTGTTCCGCAAAAGCGGCCAGGGCTTCGAAGCCGTCTCTGGCGGTGCTGACCTCAAGGCCAAGCTCATCAAGCACGGCGCTCATTGCATAGATATTGCGTACGTCGTCGTCCACCAACAGCACCCGCCGGCCCAGCAACGGATTGACCCGTTCCACAACGGCCTCGGGCTGCGGTTCGCGCACGCTGGAAAGAAATCCTTGTACGGCCAGGCTCAGGGCTTGCAGGTCCTGACCGTTCTTCTGCACCACCACCGCCGAGTAACGACGCAAACGTTGCAGGCTCTGCTGGGTGACATCCACGCCGGTATTCACGACCACCCGTGTATTGCTCAGAGGACGCTGGCGCGACATGAGTTCAATCAAATCGAAGCCATCCTGATCGGGCAGATCGAGGTCCACGACGAGGGCGGCAAATTCGTCGTTCTGGTACGCGTTGCGCGCCTGTTCGGCGGTGGCCACGGCCGTCACGCTAAAGCCCAATTGGCTGAGGTGTTCGCGGTAGTACTCGCGCTCGGGGTCGATGTCTTCCACCAGCAGCAGGCGGTTGTGTTCTTCGTGCTCGTGACGGGCCAGGTCGGTAAACACCTGCTCCAGATCGGCGCGGGCAATCGGCTTGACCAGGTAGCGGGTGCCGGTGTCATTCCAGTCATCCGGCTGCGGCACGCAGGAGATGATATGCACCGGCATGCCATTGTGTTGCGGCTGGCCGCGCAGACTGCGGTAGATCTGCCAGCCGCTGATATCGGGCAGCAGAATGTCGAGAATCACCGCCGCGAACTGCTCGCGTTGCAGCAGCTCGATGGCCTGGCTGCCGCTGCGGCAATGCACGCAGGCAAAGCCATGGGCCTGAGCCTCTTCGGCGATCAGGCCGGCAAAATTCATATCGTCTTCGACCACCAACAACACCGGGCCCTGACCGGTACGGGTCGGTGCGACAGCCGTAGAGGGCGTCGCGACCTGGGTGTTCTGCACCACGGTCACCGGCAACAGCACGGTAAACAACGAGCCCTGCCCCGGCGCGCTGTCCAGGCGCACGGTGCCTTCGAGTACTTCGACCAATTGCCGGGTAATCGCCAGGCCCAGGCCAGTGCCGCCAAAGGCGCGGCTGGTCGAGCCATCAATTTGCTGAAAGGCCTGAAATACCCGCTGATGCTGTTCCGGTGCGATGCCGATACCGGTGTCGCGCACGCCGATTTTCAACATTACGCGCCCGTCTTCCTGGGCCACCGCGGCACAGCTGACGGATAGTTCCACTTCGCCGCGCTCGGTAAATTTCAGCGCATTGGAAAGCAGGTTGCGCAGAATCTGCTGCAAGCGCCCACGGTCACTGAAAATCACCCGTGGCACCTGCGACTCCAGGGTGCTGATCAGGCGCAGGCCCTTGAGTTCGGCCATGGGTCGCAGGCTAGCGTCCAGCTCCTGAATAAGGTCGTGGACATTCATCTGCTCCATTTTCAATTGCACACGGCCGGCTTCGATGCGCGCCAGGTCGAGCACGTCGTTGATCAGTTGCAGCAGGTCGCGGCCGGCGCGGTGAATGATGTCGGAGTGCTTGACCTGCTTGTCGTTGAGGTTGCCGACGCTGTTCTGTTTGAGCTGCTCGCTGAGGATCAGGATGCTGTTGAGCGGCGTGCGCAGCTCGTGGGACATATTGGCGAGAAATTCCGATTTGTAGCGGTTGGCCAAGGCCAGTTGTTCGGCCTGTTCGCGCAGGCGGGTTTCGGCGGCCTTGCGCTCGCTGATGTCGATGATCACCGCCTGCACCAGCACATCTTCGCCACTGCGCAGCGGCGACAGGCCGACTTCCAGGGGGATCAGCCGGCCATCGTGGTGGCGGCCGAACAGCTCACGGTTATTGCCCATCTGTCGCGGTTCGGGCGAGCGCAGAAAGCTTTTGCGCAGTCCCACGTGCAGATCCTGCAGCGACTCGGGCAGCAGTTTTTCCACGGTCTTGCCCAGCAACTCGGCGCGCGGGTAGCCAAACAATTGCTCGGTCTGGCGGTTGGCCATGGCGATGCGGCCTTGGCTGTCCACCAGCACGATGGCATTGGGCGAGGCCTCGACCACCAAGCGAAAACGCTCCTCGGCGGCCTTGCGCGCGCTGATATCGATGACCACCGCCTGCACCAGTACATCCGGCCCGCTGCGCAGCGGCGACAGGCCGACTTCCACGGGAATGGAATGGCCGTCCTTGTGCTGGGCGAACAGCTCGCGGTTGCCACCCATTTGCCGGGGCTCAGGGGCTTTCTGGAATTCCTTGCGCATGCCCACATGGGCGTGGCGCAGGGATTCGGGCAGCAGTTTTTCCACCGCCGCGCCCACCAACTCATCGCGCGGGTAGCCGAACATCAGTTCGGCCTGCTGGTTGACCATGGCGATGCGCCCGCTGCTGTCGACCAGCACGATGGCATTGGGCGAGGCCTCGACCACCAGGCGAAACCGCTCCTCGCGCTCACGCAGTCCGGCACTCAGTATTTCGCTATTGGCCAGGGCGCGCTCGCGCAGCAAGAGGTAGCCGCCGACCATCAAGCCGAGCAACGCCGAGGCCAGCAGGCCCACCCACAGATTGAATTGCAGGCGGGGGTTTTCCAGGCGCCGCTCGTATTGCTGGGTGCTGCTGACGGTCAGCTGCCATTCGCGGCCGAACACGGTGATATTGCGCGTGAGCTGAAACGCCGAGTTGCCGCGATAACCGCCGCTGAGCAAGGCGCCGCCGTCGTCGGAGTTATCCACCAGTTCGATCTGGTAAAGCTCACTGCGGCTGCCAAGAATGCCGGCGAGTAAATCCTGCATACGGAAGGAACCGGACACCGCGCCGAGAAACCCCTGTTGGCGCTCCGGCTCGCTGGTGACCGGCGCCGTCTTGGCGTACACCGGCATATAGAGCACGGCGCCGACCTGAACGTCCTGATCGGTTTCCGATTTGAGTTTCAGCGGCGCCGACAACACCGCTTCGCCGCTGTTGCGCGCCTGGTAAATCGCCTTGCGCCGCAACGCTTCAGACAGCACATCGAAGCCCAGGCCACGGCGGTTACGCCAGTCGAGTGGGCTGGTGTAATCGACGATCAGGTAGTCCTCGCGTTCGCCGGCGGGAAAGATGCGGAAATCCTTGCGCCCCTCGCTCCGCTCGTTTTCCACAAACGCGGCCAATTCCGCCGCGCGCAGATAACGCACCCAGGACACTGCCTGAATGCCGGGATAACGATCCTGAAGTTGTAACTGGTCGGTGGCGCGCATCCACTCTTCGGCGCTCACCTCATCACTGCCGGCCAGCAACCCGGCCATGCCGCGCAACACCATCTCGTAGGCACGCATGCGCTCGGTGATGCTCTGTTGCACATCATCCACGGCGATGCTGAAGCGCTGTTCCTGTTCGCGCCGGTTGTTGGCATTGAGCTCCTGCCACTGCCACACCACCAGCGCGCCCAGCCCCGCCATCAGCCCCACTGCCACCAGATACGGTAGCCAGGGCCGGCGCGAGTGAAATCCGGGGTTTTCGTCCATGTAAGCTCCTGATCCTCCGCCGGCGCCCCTACCCTTGGGCAATGGAACCCGGCCAGCAATGACCCGCCCGGGCCATTGCGCTGAAGTCTAGACAGGAATTTGCCGATGGGCGCTTTGCCATCAAAAGATGACCGAGCGGTTAAGTGTCGGCGTGTAGGAAAGTCAAAAGCTCGAGGCTAAAGCCTCTCCCACCCAGCCCGCCGAATGCCTGTAGGAGAGGCTTCAGCCTCGATGCTTTTGCTTTTTGCGGACCAAACAAAAAGGCCTCCGCAGTGGGAGGCCTCATTTCGAATCGCACTAAGTTACTGCTGGTATTGCTGCTGCGGCGCCTGCTGCTGTTGCGCTTCAGGCAGCGGTTTGAGGTTGACCTCTACACGGCGGTTCTGCGCGCGGCCATCTGCCGTGGCGTTGGTGGCAATCGGTTGGTCCGGGCCGTTGCCGCGGGTGGACAACCGGGTGCCATCCACACCTTGGGAACTCAGGTAGTTGGCCACGCTCTGGGCGCGACGCTGGGACAGGTCCATGTTGTGCTGGCGGCTGCCGGTGCTGTCGGTGTAGCCGACAATTTCAATGGTGTTCTGGTTGTACTGCTTGAACGAGCTGGCCAGGTTATTGAGCGGCGTATAGAAGTTGCTGACGATATCGGACGAGTCGGTGGCAAAGGTGATATTGCCGGGCATGACCAGCTTGATCTGGTCGCCATCGCGCTGCACCTGCACGCCGGTGCCTTGCATGCTGCGGCGCAGCTCGGCTTCCTGTTTGTCGGCGTAGTAGCCATAACCGGCACCCGCCGCACCGGCGACAGCGGCGCCGATCAGCGCGCCCTTGCCGCGGTTGTCATGGCTGATCAGGGCGCCAGCGGCGGCGCCGGCCAGTGCGCCGATACCGCCGTACTTGGCGGTTTTGTTCGAGCTTGGCGGTTGGTTGTCATAAGGGTTTTGCGAGGCACAGCCAGCCAACAGCGCAACGGCGGTAGCGGCAATCATCAGGCGACTGAAGGTAAACATGAACGAGGTACTCCCAAAGCGTGGTCCGCCCCGCTGGGCGGACCGCTATTGGAGCTTAAAGTTAGCTGAAAATTCCCTGCTGCCCGGCCTTAGTGCGCATCCGGCGATGGCGCCCCCGGCATGACCATTTTGCGCATCAGCGGCACCATGGCGGTGGCAATCACAAAGCAGACCATGATGCTCAGAAACGCATCCGCGTAGGTTTGCGTCTGCGCCTCGCGCAGGGTCAAACGGGCCAATTGCTGCAGGCTGCCAGTCACCGCTTCATCGGCGCCCATGCCCAGTTGCTGGAGATTACCGCCGACCTGTGCCAACCACTGATTAAGCGCTTCATTGCTGGCATTGAGGTGCTCGGCCAGGCGCTGAAAATGCAGGTTGGTGCGGTCGTTGAGAATCGTGGCGCAGGCGGCAATGCCCATGGCACCGCCCAGGTTACGCATCAGGTTGAACAGTCCGGACGCATGTTTAAGCCGTGCCGGCGCCAGGCTGCCGAGGGCCAGGGTGACGGTCGGCGGCACCGTCAGTTGCTGGGCCATGCCGCGCAGGGCCTGGGGCAACATCAGTTCGGCGGCGCCCCAGTCATGGGTGATGGCGCTGAAATCCCACATCGAGAAGGCGAATAGCGACAGGCCGATCATCATGATCCAGCGCATATCCAGGCGCGCCGCCAGAATGGCGTAGAGCGGAATCGCCAAAATCTGAAACACCCCGGTGGAGAACACCGCCAGGCCAATCTGCAAGGCGCTGTAGCCGCGCACATGGCCGAGGAACAGCGGCGTCAGGTAAATAGTGGCGAACAGGCCGATACCGGTAACGAATGAAAAGAAGCAACCGAGGGCAAAGTTGCGTTCTTTCAACGCGCGCAGGTCCACCACCGGATTGGCAAACGTCAGGCTGCGCCAGAGAAAGGCCACGCCGCTCAGGCCGCAGATCCAGGCGGTGGTGAGAATGGTCGTGTCGCTAAACCAGTTCCAGCGCGGCCCTTCTTCGAGCGTGTATTGCAGGCAACCGAGAAACAGGGTCATCAGGGCGATGCCCAGGTAGTCGGCGCCGCGCAGCAAGGAGAAATCGTGTTCGTCGATGCGCACCAGCATCGGCACCACCACGGCGACAAAAATGCCCGGCACCAGGTTGATAAAGAACAGCCAATGCCAGGAGTAGTTGTCGGTAATCCAGCCGCCGATGGTAGGGCCCAACGTCGGTGCCAACGAGGCCAGCGCGCCAATGGTGGACGCCGCCAGCACCCGCTGCTTGCCGTCGAAAAACAGAAACACGCTGGTAAACACCAACGGAATCATCGAGCCGCCAAGGAAACCTTGCAGGGCGCGAAAGACGATCATGCTCTGGATATTCCAGGCCGCGCCGCACAGCAGGCTGGCCAGGGTAAAGCCCACCGCCGAGGCGCAGAACAACCAGCGCGTGGACATCACCCGCGATAGCCAGCCGGACAACGGAATCACGATGATTTCGGCGATCAGGTAACTGGTTTGCACCCAGGCCGTTTCATCCGCGCCGGCCGACAATCCGCCACCAATATCACGCAGCGAGGCCGATACGATCTGGATATCCAGCAGCGCGATAAACATGCCGACGCACATGCTGGCGAACGCCAAGGTCTTCTGCACGGTGGTCATCGAGGCCGGATTGAACGGCACGGCGGCGGTGCTCACAGCGCATTCGCCTGGGCAACGGGGTCGAGGGTTTTACTGTGGGTATCGACCTCGACGATGACCGACAAACCGGGGCGCAAGTGGCCGAGCACGCCGTCGACGTCATCCAGATGAATACGCACCGGCACTCGCTGCACGATCTTGGTGAAGTTGCCGGTGGCGTTTTCCGCCGGCAGTACGCTGAACTGCGCGCCGGTGGCAGGGGCCAGGCTGCCCAGGTGCCCGTGAAATTCGCGGCCGGGCAGCACGTCGGCACGGATGCTCACGGCCTGGCCGGGGAGCATTTCGGCGAGCTGGTCTTCCTTGAAATTGGCGTCGACCCACAAGCCGCGGGCCGGCACTACCACCAGCAATTGCGCGCCTGCTGAGGCGTAGGCGCCAACCCGCGCTTTACGGTTGCCGATCACGCCGTCCACCGGTGCGCGCAGTTCGGTGTAGCTGAGGTTGAGTTGGGCGGTTTGATGGTCCGCCTCGGCTTGAGTGAGCGCGGCGCGGGCCTGTTGTTTCTGGGTAGCGATCACGTCGAGCTGACGCTGGGTGGCCAATAGCGTGGCCTGAGCGCGGGCATGTTCGGCCAGCGCCGTTCTGAACGTGGCTTCGGCGCGCTGCGCGCTTTCCACCGACACTGCCGAGGTTTTCACCAAACGCTGGTACCGCACGTAATCGGCCTGGGCGCGGGTCATCTCTGCCTGGGTGGCGTCGATGCTGGCGCGGGCCTGGGCAATGAGCGCCTGTTGCAGTTGCGCGGTGGCATCCAGATTGGCCAGCAAGGCGTTTTCGGCAGCGACCGCGCCTTCGGTTTTCAGCAGGGCCACGCGGTAGTCGCGGTCATCGATACGGGCCAGCAAATCGCCGGCGTGGACCAACTGGTTGTCAGTCACCAGCAGCTCGGCGATATAGCCGCCGACCTTGGGCCCGATCACCGTCACATCACCGCCCACATAGGCATCGTCGGTTTCCTCGATAAAACGCCCCGCCGTCCACCAATGGTTGCCATAAAAACCCAAGCCCACGAGTGCGCCGATTGCGATGGCGGGAAGCAGCAAACGCTTGGCCAGGCTGCGTTTGGGTTTGACCGGTTGCAGCGTGGCGCTGGGCAGTTCGGCGGTGGTCACGCTGTTCATGGCTGGATGTCCTGTGGGGGAAGTTGGCGAAGGTTTTGGGCGCGGCGCAAACGGCCGGCTTCCAGTCGTTGACGCATACGGTCGTTGGCGGCGGGGCCGGCGGTGATGGCGTGTTGGCTGCTGATGGGCTGGCCGCTGTTGGCATCAATCAACTGCAACTGCACGGCGGCGCCGCTGGTTTTTTCGGCGAGAAAAACGCTGGTGCCTTCGGGGGCGAAATGGCGGTTGCCCCAGTTCATCAAGGTGAGCATCACCGGGCGGAAATCCCAACCGCGCGGCGTAAGCACATACTCGAAACGCGGCGGTTTTTCGTTGTACTGGCGGCGTTCGAAGAGGCCGTCTTCCACCATCTGGCCGAGGCGCCGGGTGAGCATATTGGGCGCGATTCCCAAGCTTTTCTGAAACTCGTCGAAACGGGTAAGCCCGTAAAAAGCATCACGCAGCAGCAAGATGCTCCATTGATCACCAACGCGCTCAAGGCTACGGGCTACAGGGCATTGTCGACTGTGCAAACTGGTGCGTTTCATCGTTTCACCTGCGGGCGTTTCGACTTACATTACAGTCAACATATAACTTGTCACTAGCATCATGCAAGTAACGTTTTTGGGTTTAGGGACCAACGGCAAAACCCGCACTCGAAGGCGCGGGCTTTTTCAGAGCAGCAGAGGGCTAAGCGCGGATATAGGGGTTTTCGCGCATTTCATCACCCAGGCGGGTGTCAGGGCCGTGGCCCGTCACTACCGTGGCGTCCTCATCGAGGCTGTACAACCGCTGCTTGATCGAACGCTCAATGGTCGGGTAATCGCCGCCCCACAAGTCCGTGCGACCAATGCCACGGCGAAACAACGTATCGCCGGCAATCAGCAGCTTGGCTTCCGGGAACCAGAAACTCATCGAGCCCGGCGTATGCCCCGGCGTGTGCAACGCCACCCCGCAGCCGCAGGCCAATTCCTCGTCATCGCGCAGCCACTGATCCGGCGCCGGCACCGGCGTATAGGGCACGCCAAACATGCGGCACTGCATTTCGAGGTTATCCCAGAGAAAGGCATCTTCCTCATGCAGATGCAGCGTGGCGCCAGTCTTTTCCTTCATTTGCCCGGAAGCGAGGAAATGATCCAAATGCGCATGGGTGTGGATGATGCTGACCACCTTCAGCCCATGGGCCTCAAGGCGCGCCATGATCAGATCCGGATTGCCGCCCGGGTCCACGACGATGGCCTTCTTGGTCACCGGGTCGCCAATGATCGTGCAGTTGCACTGCAACGGGCCGACGGGGAAGGTTTCGCGGATAAGGGGGGCGTTCATGAAATCTCCTTCAAGTAATCCGGAGCATTCTCCGTTCCTGCCATGGGGGCTTCAAGGGTTAACTATTCGGCCGCTCAATCGAGCACGCAATGCCGCTTAGAAGTAGGTAAACACTCAATTAACCTACTTGCCAAATTTAACCAAGAAGGTTACTTTCTCATGGAAAAGAGAACGCCCCATTCCTCGCTCACCCAAGTCAAAGCATTACTCAGGCGAGGCGAAGTTCGAATTACTAACAGTGCGAAGGTTGGAGCCAGCGAGTTGGGCCTCGACACATTCGACATCGTGGCAGTAGTGCTGGCCCTTACGCCGGCGGACTTCCACAAAAGCATGACCACCTATGCCGACCACACGGTGTGGCAAGACGTTTACCGACCCAGCACCTGCATGGGTGCGGTGTATCTGAAGCTGACAGTTGTGGATGACTTACTCATCGTGTCCTTCAAGGAGCAATGACCATGAAATGTCCTGTATGCGGTGCCGCTGAACTGGTTCACGACACCCGCGACCAGACCTACACCTACAAAGGCGAAACAACCACCATCCCGGCCGTCACCGGCGACTACTGCCCGGCCTGCGAGGAATCGCTCACTACGCTTGCAGAGTCGCACCGGGTCATGACTGCCATGCGGGCGTTTTCCCAGCAAGTAAATGCATCGTTGGTGGACCCCAGCTTTATCGCGAGCGTCCGTAAGAAGCTCGCCCTCGACCAACGCGAAGCAGCTGAAATATTCGGCGGGGGCGTCAATGCGTTTTCCCGTTACGAAACCGGCAAAACCAAACCACCGATAGCATTGATCAAGCTGCTGCAATTGCTGGATCGCCACCCCGAACTACTCAGCGAAATCAGTGCCACGCCGACAGCGCAGTAATGGTTTTTTCAAGCCCGTGTTCGACGTCCACGTTCCATAGACCATGGACGTTGAACCACTTCTACCCCTCCTCCCGATAATCACTCGGCAACTTCCCCGTCCACTTCTTGAACGCCCGACGAAAATTCGACGCATCGCTAAACCCCAGCAAATACGCAATCTCATACAACGGTAGCTGCGTGGTGCTCAGGTATTGCAGCGCCAGGCGTTTGCGCACGTCATCCAGCACCTGTTGATAACTCGTGCCCATCGCCGATAAATGCCGGCGCAAACTTCGGCCGCTGGTGTGTAACGCCTTGGCTGCGCTGCCCAGGTCGGGGAAATCGCCGGGGCGGGCCAGTAGCAGGCGGCGTACGCGGGTGAGCAACGCGTCTTGCACGTCGAGGCTGGCCAGCAGCGCTTCACATTGTTGCTCGCACATCTGCACAGTCGCCGGATTGGCCAGGGCCATCGGGCGTTGCAGGTAGTGTTGGGGAATACTGATGCGGTGGTAGGGCTGGTCGAATAGTACGCGCGGGCCGAACACTTCTTTGTAGCGCTCAGCGTACAGCGGCGCCGGGTACGCAAACGCCACTTCGATGCCGTGCATTTTTTCCCCGAGCAGAAACTGCGCAATGCTGTGCAGGCTGCACATCAACCCTTCTGCGGCAAAGCGGCCGAGGGCGCCCAGGGGCATGGCTTCACTGGCGCGCAACTCCGAGCGGTCACCGTCTTCACGGCGCTCCAGTTCATACGCCAGGCCCAGCACGCGGTAGTACTTGAGGGCGAATTGGATGGCCTTGTCGAGGGTGGCACTGGAGAGCACGGCGTAGCCGAGAATGCCGTGGGTGGATACGTTCAGGCGCTGGCCCAGCAGCAGGCCCAGGGCCGGTTCATTGCACAGGGTGAGCGCGGCGCTGGCCAGCAGGTTGAAGTCGATAAACGACAGCCGCCCATTGGGGCTTTCCAGCACCTGAGGTTTTACCCGCGCGGCCTGCAGCAGCTCGTCGCGCGGAACGCCCAGCTCGGCAGCGAGGTCGATCAGGGCGCTGGCGTAGGCGATGGGCACCAGCTCGGCAGCGAAATTCATGGACTGCTTCATCGTGACTAGACTTCATCGTTGTTGTTGTTTTGGGTGCCGCATGGCCACAAATGACGTGCGACCCATGGATAGTCAGGCGTGCCTAGCCGCCGTACCACTCCTAAAGGTTTGGAATTACGCGTTGGATAGCTGCGATGGCCGGATATGACTGCCACATTGGCAGCTATCAACCTTTGCCGCCTTGCCTGTCCCACCCATAGTGACAACCATGGTTAAGCAACGACTCAGGGAGTCAGCATGGTCAGCACCACACCCGAAGGACTGCAGATTCGCCCCCGCCATCTGGATTTCGATCTGCCCAATCCACTGCCGCGGCATTGGCACAGCGGCGATGCCTTCAAGACTCACTTGTTCGACGCCATGTCGGTGCTCTTCCCCGATGGCGAGCGCTTTTTTATCGACTCGGTGCGTCACTTCCGCGACCAGATCACCGACCCGGCGCTAAAGGAACAGATCCGTGGCTTTATCGGCCAGGAAGGCCACCACAGCCGCGAGCACCTGGAATACAGCAACCGCTTGCGCGAGCTGGGCTACAACATCACCCGCATCGAAAAACGCGCCCAGGCACGCATCCGCTATACGCAGAAAAAATTCTCGCCGCAGCGCCAGTTGGCGGCCACGGCGGCACTGGAACATATCACCGCGATCATGGCCGACGGCCTGCTGCGTGAGCCTCGTCACCTTGAGGGCGCGCACCCGGAATTGATCCGCCTATGGCGCTGGCATGCCCTGGAAGAAACCGAACACAAAGCGGTGGCGTTCGACGTGTACAACCAGGTGTGCGGCAGCCGCAAACTGCTGCGCCGGGCCATGATGATGGGCACGTTCTTCTTCGTGTTCGACACCTTCCGCGGCATGACCCATATGCTCAAACAGGACGGCCTGCTGTGGAACTGGCGCGTGTGGCGTGATGGCATCACCTGGATGTGGGGCAAGAACGGCGTGTTCAGGCCGCTGATCAAAACCTACCTGGATTTTTTCAAGGATGGTTTCCACCCGTGGCAGCACAACAACATCGATCTGCTGTACAGCACGCGCGATGAGTTTGACGCCTCAGCACGCGCACAACCCCTGGCGCAGACCGCCTGACGCCGTCCGACGAGACGTCGTTCTCAACCGCAAAAATCGCTGGCTAAAACCCCAGCGGCTCGTTGTATGATCCGCGGCGGCGGCCACTACTGTGCCAGTAGCCGCCAACGTCAGCGCCAACGCGCTTATCAAGGATCGATACAAGGACCGTCCAATGGACCGGATTCGCCGCGCCCTCTTCGCTGTACCCGTCTTTTTCCTGCTCGCCCTTACCGGCTGCGCCACGCCTCAAGGCCCGGTGCCGCTGGACCAATCCTTCTGGGCTGAGCAGCAGGAACATATCGGCGTCGCCATCACCGATGTACCTCCACCGCAAACCCTGCTCGCCGGAAACCAGGGCCTGCTCGAGTACGCCATCAATATGGCCGCGACTTCGGGCATGCGCAGCAAGGTGGAAAAGTGGGACACCAGCAGCCTGAAGGCCTTTCCCAAAGACGTGGTTAACGTGCTGAACGAACGCGGCTATCAGGCCCAGGTGCTGGAGCAACCGCTCAATCTGCAGACGATGAAAAAGGTTAAAAGCGCCAAGCTCGGCTACTCCGAAATCGACTACACCGCGCTCAAAGCCGAACAGAAAATCGACAAGCTGGTGGTCTTTGTTGTCACCAGCACCGGCGTCTTGCGCACCTACTACAGCGTTATTCCCACCAGCGCGCCGGTAACTCAGGTGGTGGTGTCGGCCTACGTGATCGACCTCGACGATAACCGTCTGCTGTATTACCAGCCCTTCGTTACCAACCGCGCTGCCGAAGGTGAGTGGGACGAAGGCCCGGAATACCCCAACCTGACCAACGCCTATTACCAGGCGCTGGACCAGACCCAGCAAAACCTCATCTCGCCGTTCCGCGCCCAGCAAATTTCTGCCGTTCAGCCATGACACGCGGCGCACTGTTGCTCGCGCTGACGGTGCTCAGCGCCTGCACCCCCACCAAGACGCTGAAGCCAGCGATGGCGGTAGATTTGCAGGCCAACGTCAACCAGCCCTTCTATGTGCAGGTAGCGCCTGGCAGTGAACGCCTGATCAGCGGCGAACAACTGCTGGACGGCAGCGCGATGGTGCAAAACGGTCTGGGGACGTCTGCCAACCTGAACATGGCCACGCAGAACGCCGCCAACAGCACACCCGGTGGCAATGCCGCTGGCGTTGCTGCGGGCATGGTGCTGGGCAGCCTCATCGTGGCGCAGATTAACCAGAACGCTACCCAGACCCGCGCCAAAGCCGAGGCAGAAAAACGCGTGGCGCCGCTGCGTGAGGCCATCGCCGGGCAGAATCTCGATGGCTGGTACAGCAAGGCGTTTGAAGAAGCCTTCGCCAAAGCCGGTCGCCCGAGTACCTCGGCTGCCGCACTGATGCTCAACATCGCCCCCCAGGCCATGCTGAGCCAGGATATGCACAGCGTGAAGGTGATCAGTGAAGTGCAGCTGATGCTCGGCCGCAGCCAGCTTTACCAAGGCCGTATCGAGGTGCACAGCGCGCCGCTGAACTGTGATGAATGCCTGAGCGACTGGGCTGCTGAACAAGGCAAACCCTATCAAGCCGCCGTGCTGGCCGGGGTGCAGGAAACCGTACGGGTGCTGTTGCTGGACTGGCAAACCCAACACTTCGCCAGCAACCCCAACCCTGAACGCACCTTGCGTTATCAACTGGGCGACAACCGTTATGTTGAGCGCGGCAAGTTGGTCGACAGCGGGCCGGATCGCAGTCTGTATTTGAGTTTGCGTGGGTGGGTGAAGTCGGTGCCGGTGGCGATTGAGCCTTAGGGTTTAGATTGGCGGCGCCTGCTGCCCTCTCCCCCAGCCCCTCTCCCGCCAGCGGGCGAGGGGAGCTAATTCGCGAACCGGCGTCTTACACCATTCAAGCCCCCTCTCCCGTTTACGGGAGAGGGCTGGGGAGAGGGCAACCTGGAAAAGGCATTCAACCTTGTAGAAAGCGCAACGCATCCGCCGCACTCTGCTCCGGAATTTCCTCCATCGGAATATGCCCAACCCCGGGGTACGTCTTCACCTGAATCCCCGGTACATCACGCTGCCACAGCGGTACATGCTTGGGCGAAATCCAGCGGTCGCGGTCGCCCCACATCAGCAGCGTGGGCGTGGTGAGCTGCGCCACGCGCGTCGGTGTGCCGTGCAGTTCTTCGCGATTCACTTTCAGCAGCACACGGAAGATATCCATCATCGCCCGACGGTTGCCGGGGCGGCGGCTCAAGTCGTAATAGCGGTCCACCACGCCGGGCTTGATCCTCCCCGGCTCGCCATACACTTCCTTGATGCCCTGCGCGATCAGTGCACGCGGCATCCACATCGGCATGGCCCAGGTCGCGCCCGGCAACGCGGCAGCGGCGATCATCAGCGGCACTTTCTGCATGTGGTAACCGGCTGGGTCGATCAGTATCAATTTCTCCACCCGCTGCGGCTGCGCCAGGGCGAAGTTCCAGGCGATGTAACCGCCCAGGGAATTACCCGCGACCACCGCCTTGTTCACGCCCAAATGGTCGAGCAACAGGCTGAAGATTTTCACCATGCGCTCGGCGCTGTACTCGCCGTCACGCGCGGGGCCGGTCAGGCCAAAGCCCGGTACGTCGAAGCGAATGATGCGGTACTGATCGGCAAACGCGCTGATCCAGCCGTCCCAGGTATGCAACGAAGCCACCACGCCGTGAATCAGAACCAGCGCTGGTTTGTCCCGCGTGCCTTCGTCGCGGTAATGCACGTTGAAGCCGTCCAGCTCGATAAACCGCGAGCCGGCATCGGCATTGGCGTAACGGGTTTTAAGCCGTTCGAGGGGCAAAGCGCCGAAACCCAAACGGGCAAGGCCGACCGCCAGAGGGGGCGTCAGCGTCAGGCTGAAAGCAGTCATGCGGGAACCTCGACAATCTTGTTATAGGTCCACGCATCAAAACATGCAGGCCGACCGCCTGCGCCCAACCTAGGTTGTGACGGGGCACAGCGCAGCGATCAGCAAGTCGCTGAGTACCGCCTTGGCGTGTTCGATTTCTACCCGCGCGGCGTTGCGCCCGAGTAACTCCAGCGAGGTGGTTTCCAACGCCCAGATCAGCGCGCGATAAGTCAGCGGGTCGCGGCGGTTGCCGTCGTGTTCCAGTCGCTCCACCAACAGCGCCGTCATCTCCACATGGGCGCGCTGGCGATGCCGGGCCAGGGGCGAATCAACGCGCAGCGCCTCTTCTTGCATCAGACGAATGATCGGCCCGACCGCCGAGTGATAGTCGAAGAAACACCCCACCATATTGCGCAGCCACTCCTGCGGGCTGCCGGCGCCGTGCTGCATATCGCGAAAGCGCGCCAGCAGCAGAATCACGGCAGTCTGGTAAATGCCTTCGAGCACATCCATCTTGTTATCGAAGTATTTGTAGAAGGTACGGCGCGACACAGTAGCCGCCGCCAACAAGTCGTTGACCGTGGTGTCGGCCAAGCCTTTACGGGCAAATACCGGGATGGCCGTGAGCTGAATATTGATGCGCTGCAGATGGCCCACCAACGGCCCATCTGCCACGTCGCCCTGCTGGCGAAGGGCGGCGCCGTAACCGCCGAGGTCTTCGAACACCGCCAATACGGCGCCTTGCACGGCCTTTTCCGCTTCCATTGCACGCTCCTTGAACGACCCAACCTCTGCTGGGTGACGGGGCCGGTGGCGCTGGGTACTCTTGCACCCATTCCAATAAGAAAACCTGCCGGAACGCCCTGTCGATGAAGCTAACACGCCGCCTGCTCTGGCCGCTGGCCATCCTTTTGTTGGTTGTTGCGCGCACAGCGCCAGCTGCCGACCTGTTCTACCTGGGGCAGAAAATTCCCGACATCCAGAAACCCTGGAGCAGCCGCGATTACCATCAATTGGTGGAGGCGCTGCAGAAGGTCGACAGCACCCAGGCCAACGCCCTGCCCCGGCGCAGCGGCGAGTTCACCGGGCCCATTTACCAGCGCATGGTCAGCGAAGAAAACTTTCGCCCGCAGCTTAATATCTATGCGCCGCTGGAGTTGCGGCAAAACGAAGCCCGCGAGTTGTTATTTCAACTCAAGGAGCTGATGCGCCTGTACTTCGACTTCCACGCCGCGCAGCAACCTTACGGCGCCGAAGCGCTGGGCCTGATGACCTACTCGCTGCGCCAGCAAGCGGTGTTGTTCACCCTCACCACCGAATTCTGGATGACCCTCTCGCAGCCCGAGCAAAGCAACCCAGTGCGCCTGCAAGGCCTGCAAGACACCAAGGAAGCGGCCGCCATGCTCACCTCCAGCGCGCTGGATTACCTGGGCCTGACCAAACAATTCGGCCGCGAAGACCTGGCGCTGTACGCCGCTGAATTGAGCAAGCAACTGCCCGAACTGTTCGTGCACCTGAACGCCCAGGTGCGCCCGCAAGTGTTGGCACGTATTGACGAGCTAGCGCAGAAACACCCGTACAGCGAAGTGCGCGCCAGCATGAATGAACTGCTGCCGGTGCTATTGGTGATTCAGGCGGATGTGGAAAAACAATTGGCGCTGCCGGTGGCGGAAAAGCCTGCAGCCAAGAAACTGGATCTGACCGCTCCGTAACCCTTTGCACCGTCATCCCCGCGCAGGCGGCGGTCCCACGATTCGGAATCCAGGCTGCTACCAGAGAAAAGTGCTCGGCGGAAAAGTCTGGGTCCCCGCCTTCGCGAGGACGACGCGGGTTTTAACCCAATCACCGTCATCCCCGCGCAGGCGGGGATCCAGGCTGGTGCAGGAGAAACGTGATCGACGGGGAAGCTATCTCAACACCCCCAACGCCTTGGCCCTAGCCACCGCCTGAGTCCGACGCTCAACCCCCAGCTTGCTGTTGATATGCCGTGCATGGGTTTTAACCGTGTGCAGCGAGATAAACAGCTGCTCGCTGATCTCCTGATTGGAGCACCCCTGAGCGATCAGTTTAAGCACCGCCAATTCGCGGCTACTCAGCGCTTCGGTGTGGATGCTGGTGTCTATCACCTCACCCGCCTCCTCGTCGTCGTCATCCAACTCCGGCAACAGGCTCAACAACCGTTCACGCAACGGGCACGCCGGGCGCGGTTGCAGTTGTTCACGCAGCCATTGCGGGCGCTTTTGCACCAGCTCGTTGAACGGCAACAACCCACCGCCAATGGCCGACTCCAGGCTGCTGAACAACTGATGCTGCGCCTCACGGTCACGGCCCTGGTCGAGCAACAGCAAGGTCAGGTGCACCTGGGCAAAACCACCCATCAACTGCCCGCCTACGCTTTGTGCCCGCGCGGTAAGTGACCGCAAACGACGCTCTGCATCGGCGGGTTTGCCGAGCAAGCGCTCTAGCACCGCCTGCTGCATTTCGATATGCAGCGGCAGTTGCGGGTTGTACTCCGGTGCGGCGGCCGCCTGCTCACCGCTGTACGTGCTGGCCAAACGATAAAGCCAGTCGCCAGCCAACTCGGTTTGCCCGCGCATCAGCCACAGCTCGCATTTCACCAGGGTGATCATCGCCAGGTAGTAAATCGCCGGCACGTCCCAGATATGCATCAGCCGTTCGGCTTCGGCAAGTTGGGCGAACGCTTCGTTAAAGCGCCCGCTGCGGCCCTCGATGGTGGCGAGCACGCAATGACCGATCAACACGCTGGTATCGCGGCACGCACGCGCCTCGCTGATACCGGCCAACAACCGCGCACGACCGGCTTCCGGTTGCAGGCGCAGGGTCAGCAAATAACCGTCGTACAGCGTCAGCCGCGCACGCACCGCGTAGAGGCGTTGCGGCGACAACCCGCGCATGCACTCCAGGCCATGACGCACTTCTTCCTGGGCACGCAGCACCTCGCCACGGGCCTGCAACACCCGCGCGCGGTCGTAGTAAGCGAGCGCTTCAAACAAGGGATTGCCGTAACGCTGCGCCAACTCAAGCGCATCGCGATTGAGCCCGCGCGCACGCCACAGGTCGTTGCGCACGATGGCCAGGTTAGCCAGGGTCGAGAGGCACATCAGGCGCTGCCCGCAGCGTTCCTGCGGCAAGGCCGACAAGGCTTCGCTGCAATAGCGCTCGGCCAACGCACTGTCGCCGCGGCCCCGGGCAATCACCCCGCTCAACGCCAGCCATTGGCCAATCATCGAGCGCTGCGCACGGGCATTGGGCGCCGGGAGAAAACGCGCCAATTGGCTGGCCAACTCTTCGGCGGCATCCAGCTGACAGGCCAGGGCCAACGCCCAGGCATACAACACGATCAAACGCGGCGAGCTGCTCAGCAGGCTTTCCGGCAAGTCCATTTTCCAGCGCAGCAACATGGCCACGTTCTGCTCGCCGAGCAGTTGCTCTTCCGACAGGTTCTGCACCAGGCTCGCCGCCACATCCGGCTGGCCGGCACGCAGCGCCTGTTCGATGGCTTCGTCGAGCAGGCCCTGGCCGCTGAACCAACGGCACGCACGCAAATGCAGCTTGGCGGCTGGCTGGCTCAAGGAAACCGGCAAGCGCGCCCGCAGCAAATCAGAGAACAGATGGTGATAACGGAACCAGCGCCCGTGCTCATCCAGCGGCACCAGAAATACTTGGTGCGCCTGCAAATGCTGAAGGATGGTCGCGCTGTCATGGCTGTCGCGCACGGCGTCGCACAGTTCCACGCAGAAGCGTTCGAGGAAGGCCGTTTCGTAGAGAAACTCCTGCACCTCGGCGCTCTGGCTTTCGATTACTTCTTCCAACAGGTAATCGCGGATCAGGCCATCGGCGCCGTCCAGCGAATGCCCCCAGTTCTGCGCATCGCCGCCTTCGCTGGCCGCGAGCATCCACAGGCGTAAACCGGCCACCCAGCCTTCGCTGCGTTGCAGCAGGTTATCCAGCGCCTCGCCCTGCAAATTCACGCCCTGGCTTTCCAACAACTGGCTGGACTCGACGTCGGTCAGGCGCAGGTCCTGTTCCTGCAACTCCAGCAACTGCCGCGACAGACGCAAACGCGCCAGGTGCCAATTCGGGCGTTGCCGGCTGGTGACCAGCAACAGCAAGCCGGCCGGCAAATGGTTGAGGAAAAACTGTAAGCAACGGTCCAGCACCGGGCCTTGGGCCAGGTGGTAATCGTCCAGCACCAGCAACAGCGGCGAGGCCGGGTCCAGGCGGTGGGTCAAGTCATCGAGCAAGCCGTCGAGCCACTCCTCAAAGGCGAAGGGCTGATGGCGCTGACGCAGTTTGAGCAGGCCGAGGGCTTCTTCGCCCAGACCGGGGAAACAGCGTTGCAGGCCCATGACCAGGCGTTCGAGAAAGCGCCCGGGGTCGCTGTCCATCTGGCTGAGGCCCAGCCACAGGCTTTGCCAATGATTAGGCAAACGCTCGCAGAACTCGATGGCCAGGGAGCTTTTGCCAAAACCGGCGGGGGCGGTGAACAACAGAAGGCGGCCAGACAACCCGGCGACCAGGCGCTCACACAAGCGCGGGCGGGTTATATAGCCAGCCGGCAGCGGCGGGCGGAAAAAACGCCCCTCGGCAGCGGGAATAGTGGGGAAAGCCAAACCTTGCGAACTGGAAAGATCGGTCATCGGCAGATTCTTGTTTTTGGGCCTGTTGACGTCGCGTAGCAAACATCCATCGCGGTTCACTCCATGGGCAGGCTCCGCGCAACAAAGCGGGCAGCCAATGCGCGAACGCTTTGCAGCCTAGCCCCTTGAAGCAAGCATTTGAAGCGAATACCTCGCAACAGCCCGCCTTTTTGCATAAAAATCGGACCAATCAACCGCAATGCTTTCGATCTAGCGATTCCAGCCTCCCACAACTCGAGAGCGAGCGAGCTAGAGCGAGGCAAGGCGCCCCGCAGCTTTTAAGCGCAGCGTACTCCAGTACGTGAGCATTAAAAGCGAGGACGCAACGCAGCATCGCCGACGCGCAGCCGCTCGCTAAGCAACAAAAAAAACCGGCCCTAAGGCCGGTCTTTTGTTGCTAACCCAACTTACCGAACGCCGGATTGGCGGAGGGCAGCTGGTGTGTAGTCAGACTCGGACGCTTTGTAGTTGAAGTCGTAAGCCTGTTTCTCTTCGTTCTTCATGCCCAGAGCGATGTAACGGCCCGAGAGCAGGTCATACAAGGTTTCCAGGGTGTACCACGGCACTTGCTTGTCGTAGTAGTACTCAGCCTGGGCCTCGGCCACACGCCACAGGGTGCCACGACCGTCGTAGTGGTCGCCTTCGGAAACCTGCCAGGTATCTTCGTCCAGATAGAAGTCACGCTTGGCGTAGATATGACGCTCGCCTTCTTTCAGCGTGCCCACTACATGCCATACCCGGTGCAGCTCGTAACGGGTCAGGTCCTGGTTGATGTGACCGGCCTTGATGATGTCGTCGTACTTGAGGTTCGGCGAATCGAGGCGGTAGTTGTTGTACGGAATGTAGATCTCTTTCTTGCCTTCGAGCTTCCAGTCGTAACGATCCGGTGCACCGTTGTACATGTCGAAGTTATCCGAAGTACGCAGACCATCGGACGCGGTACCCGGGCCGTCATACGACACTTGCGGGGCACGACGTACACGGCGCTGACCGGCGTTGTAGATCCACGCCAGGCGCGGCTCTTTAACCTGGTCGAGGGTCTCGTGCACCAGCAGTACGTTACCGGCCAGACGCGCTGGTGCGGTTACTTGCTGCTTGAAGTAGAACAGGATGTTGCTTGGCTTGCTCGCGTCGTAGTCGGTCAGGTTGCTGCGGAACGTAAACTGGTCCTGGAAGTAAACCAGCGAGTACGAACCGTTGGCCTGAGGGGTCGCCTGAGTAATGGTGCGCATCAGACTGCCGCCGCGATAGCGGGTGATCTGGTTCCAGATCGCTTCTACGCCGTCCTTAGGAATCGGGAACGGATAGGCCGTCTCGAAGTTCTCCAGGCCGTTACCACCTTGCACCAGCTTGGTGTTCACCGCGTTCTTCTTCACGGCCGCTTGCACTTCAGGGGGCACGGTAGCGGTACGGTGTGTGGTGAATACCGGAATCTTGTAGGTTTCCGGGTAGCGTTTGAACATCGCGTACTGGCCAGGGGTGAGCTTGTCTTTGTACTTGTCGACGTTCTGCGCGGTGATCACGAACAGCGGTTTTTCACTGGCGAACGGATCGCTCAGAAAGCCCTTGCTGTCCACGGTGCCGGCGTTCTTTGGCAGGCCACCGGTCCAGGCCGGAATGCTGCCATCGGCGTTACCGGCCATCTCGGCGCCAACCGGCGTCAGGGTGGTACCAAGCTTGGCAGCTTCTTCGGCCGAAACGGCCGCCATCACGCTAGTAGCCAACAGCGACAGTGCCAGGGCAGCGCCAGTGTTCAGCAGACTCTTTGTTATTTTCATCGTCATACCTTCCTCAAAGTTCCTGTCTGCTTAGAAGTTCACGCCGAAGCTGAGAGCGGCGAAGTCGCGGTCCACCAGGGTGTTGTAGTCACCACCGAAAAAGTTGGTGTAGGACAGGCTGGCGGTGTAAGTGTTTTGGTAGTCGGCGTCCAGACCCAGGCTGATGGCTTTGTTGCCTTCGTTAAAGGAACTGTTCGGGCCATAACCGTGCACGTCATGCGACCAGGCCACGTTTGGCTTCAGGTTGATACCGGCGAATACGCTGTTGTAGTCCCAGATAGCGCGAGCGCGGTAGCCCCAGGAAGTAGCGGTAGTGAAGCCATCGTTTTCGCAATACTTGCTGACGTTCTTGGTATTGGTACCCAAGGTTGCAGCGTTGAGGCCCACGCAGCTATTGCCTGGCAGAGGACCAGGACCGTAGATCGGGTCGCGGCCGTAGCGCACATCGTTGGTGTCCTCCAGGCCGCCGACATGAACCACGCCAACCTCGCCCACCAGCGTGAAGCGCTCAGCGCCCATGACCTGGTCGAAGAAGTGGGTAAAGGTGGTCTGGAACTGGGTGATTTCCTTACGGTTGTAACCGTTCAACTCCGCATTCGGGCCGCCGTCCAGAACGGACGCGCCGGCATAGGTGCCGCCGAGATATTTCACGCCTGCGTACAGAATGTCAGTGGAGTTGATTTGCACCGGAGCGTTCGGACGATAACTCAGCTCGCCGCTCCAGGCGGTACCTTCGGGCAGGGTAGTGGAGAAGCTCAAGCCATACAGGCGGATATCTTCCGGGTATTCCATGAAGTAGGAGGAGTTACCGGCTACTACCAATGGGCCCAGAGAACCCAGCGCATTTGCGGTGTTATAAACCGCTTGGCTAGGCGAAGAAGCGCTGAAGATTGGCGTACGGCTGTGATAGTTCATGAAGTACGCGCCGAACTCAGTATTCAACTCGTCAGCGAAGTAGCGGAAGGCGGTGCCCCATTGGCCACTATCGCGAGCGTCACGGTCCCCAGCACGACGAACAACAACCCCTTCGTCCGGGCTGTTCCAGGTCACACCAGCTGCCTTCAGTGCTGCAATACGCGCAGCCGAACCTGCCGCGGCGTTCGCAGGCGGCAAGCCCAGGCCGGTCAGCGTGGCGTAAAGGGCGTTATACGTGCTTTGCTCAGTGCGCAGCACGGCCAGATTGCCGTCGCAACCATCAGCCACGATATCCGGCTGAGCAAAAAAGGTGCCGCAGTTATCGGTTACGGTCTGGTCCCACTCCAACTGGTAGAACGCTTCCATGGAGAGGTTTTCGGTGAGGCTTTGCTGCACCGAGAACATGTTCACCGGAATCAGACCTTCCTTGATTTCCGCGCCTGGGCGGCGGAAGGCAGACACGTCAACCGGGTTCACCGAGTTGATGCCGTTCTGGATAAACGTACTTTCGCCCCAGCTCAGTACCTGCTTACCCAGACGGACGCTGCCCGGCTGATTGGCAATGGCATAGTTGTGGTAAACGAAGGCGTCGAGAATCTGGCCGCCGGACGACTGCGCGCCCTCTTTGCGGTTGCTATCAGAAATGTCTTTGAACTCGCGGCTTTCGTCCTTCAGTTCAAAGTCGTACCAGTACTTGCCACGAACGAATACGCCGGTGTCGCCGTATTTCAGTTCGAGATCATGGATACCTTTGAAAATCTTCGAGAAGGTTTCGCCGCTCTTGAAGTTCAGGTGCGAATCGTCGGAGGTCTGGGACAGACCGTTGCCGCCGTTGTTAACCCCAATCAGATCTTTGTCGGCACCGGTAGTCGACCAGCTCGCGCCCACAGACAGCGACGAGTCAAACGAGCCTTCGATTTCACCGACGTTAAAAGAAACTGCAAATGCGGGTGTGGCGAGGGTGGTGGCGAGGCTGACGGCCAGTGGCAGTTTTGCCCGGCGCCAGAACGTTCTTGTTGTTTTCATCGACGCTACTCCATGTTTCTTTTTTTGTTATGGATGGCAGCGACTATAGGTACAAGGTCGTACGAAATGATCCATCTAAAGTGTGATTTGAAGGCGCCAACCACTCTGGAATGCAGGTTTCGGCGGCTTCAGAATGGGTACAAGAGGCTGGAAGTGGCGCAAGGCCAGCGCTTGAGGGGCCAAGCGCTTGCTCGGGAGGCGGGCCGTAGGAGGTGTTTACGGCCCGTTACATTCAAAGAGTGGACAAAAAGGCGCTGCCGGCCTCCTGCCATTGGGCGATATCCAGACGAATACGTTTCTTATCCAGCTTGCCGACACTGGTCTTGGGAATTTCGGTAACAAGGGCAATCTGCGACGGAATCGCCCACTTGCTCAGCAGCCCTTGCTCCACAAATGGCTTGAGGTGTTCCTTCAGACTTTTCGCATCCAGGCTGTGACCGTCGCGAGCGACCAGCAAGGCAAACGGGCGCTCGCCCCACTGCGGGTCGGGAATACCCACCACCGCCACTTCACGTACGCCAGGGTGGCGGCTGACCAAATCTTCAAGCTCCAAGGACGAGATCCACTCGCCGCCGGTTTTGATTACGTCCTTGATACGGTCGCGAATATCGATAAAGCCCATGTTGTCGAGCGTGGCCACGTCGCCGGTGTGCAACCAGCCGCCTTCCCACAGCTCTTCACTCTTCTGCGGCTCCTCGAAATAGCCCTGGGTCAGCCACGGCGCGCGCAGTACCAACTCGCCCTGCGCCTCGCCATCGGCGGGCAGGAAGTTGCCGTCGGCATCGACAATCGCCGCTTCCACCAACGGTACCGGCACGCCGGCCTTGATCTTGTAGGTGGTGCGCTCGTCTTCGCTGCCGGCCAGCAGCTCGTCATTCATATGGGCGCAGGAAATCATCGGGCAGGTTTCCGACATGCCATACGCGGCCGTCAGGTGAATGCCGCGCGCCTTGGCCGCTTCGTACAACGAGCGGTTGAGCGAACTGCCGCCGATGATGATTTTCCAGCCGTTGAAGTTCACGTCCTGCGCGGCCTTGGCGTTCATCACCATTTGTAGAATGGTCGGTACGCAGTGGGAGAAGGTGACCTTCTCTTTCTTCCACAAACCGACGAGCAATTCAGGATCGTAACGGCCCGGGTACACCTGCTTGATGCCGAGCATGGTCGCCACATACGGCACGCCCCAGGCATGCACATGGAACATCGGCGTGATGGGCATATACACATCGTCATTGGCCATCAGTCGCGGCGTATGCACCGCGCCCATCATGCTGGCCATGCCCATGGTGTGCAGCACCAGCTGGCGGTGGGTGAAGTACACGCCTTTCGGGTTACCGGTGGTGCCGGTGGTGTAGAAGGTGGTGGCGACCGAGTTCTCATCGAAGTCGGGGAAGTCGTACTGCGGGCTGGCAGCCGCCAGCAGTTGCTCGTACTCGCCTACCAAGCCAGGCAGGTCGGCAGTTTTGTCGGCGCCGTCGGTGAGCAGAATGGTTTTCTCGACGGTGGTCAGCGCACCTTGAATGCCCTGGTAAATCGGCAGGAACTCACTGTTGACCAGCACAAAGCGGTCATCGGCGTGGTTCATGGTGTAGAGAATCTGCTCCGGGGACAGGCGGATATTGATGGTGTGCAGCACGGCGCCGATCATTGGCACGGCGAACATGCATTCCAGGTAGCGGTGGCTGTCCCAATCCATCACGGCCACGGTGTCGCCGGCTTTCACCCCGGCGCTGGTCAGTACGTTGGCGAGACGGGCGACGCGTTCGTTGAAGGTCAGGTAGTTGTAACGCACCAGGTCGCGGTACACGATTTCCCGGGTTTTCTCGTAGCGACTGCCTGACAGCAGCAAGCGTTTGATCAACAGCGGCGCTTGATACGCGTTGTCAGCGGGTTTGATTACTCGGGTTTGCAGCATCTGTTCACCTGTGCACACGGCTATAAGAATTCTTGTTATGCCCACTCTAGAGCGCTGGGCTTACCCATAAATCAACCAAAAGAATGATTTCAACGTGACTCTTTGGCCACTTTTGGTCACGAGGTAGAATCGGCTCCATCGGCCGGTATTCAGCGGCCGCACCACATGTACCAGAAGAACAAGAGGACAGCGAAATGAACGACATCGTTATCGTCAGCGGCGCCCGCACCCCCATGGGTGGTTTCCAGGGCAGCCTTTCCAGCGTTCCAGCCGTCGACCTCGGCGCCCTGGCGATCCGTGAAGCCGTGCAACGCGCCGGCATCGACGCCGCCGATGTGCAGGAAGTGATCATGGGCTGCGTACTGCCCGCCGGCCTCAAACAAGGTCCGGCCCGCCAGGCCTCACTGAACGCCGGCCTGCCCAGCGCCACCGGTTGCACCACCATCAACAAGCTCTGCGGTTCCGGCATGAAAGCCGTGATGCTCGCCCACGACGCGCTGAAAGCCGGCACCAACAGCGTGATGGTGGCAGGCGGTATGGAGAGCATGTCCAACGCACCGTACATTCTGGAAAAAGCCCGCGGTGGCTTCCGTATGGGCCATGGCGAGATCAAAGACCACATGTTCCTCGACGGCCTGGAAGACGCCCGCACCGGTCGCCTGATGGGCTCGTTTGCCCAGGAAACCGCCGACAAATACGGCATCAGCCGCGAAGAGATGGATGCCTACGCCATCGAGTCGCTCAAGCGCGCGCAGAAGGCGATTGCCGACGGCTCGCTGGCCGCTGAAATCGTGCCGGTTACCGTCACCAGCCGCAAAGGCGAAGTGGTTGTGAAGGACGACGAGCAGCCACTGAACGCCAACCTGGATAAAATTCCTGGCCTGAAACCGGCCTTCCGCAAAGACGGCACCATCACCGCAGCCAACGCCAGTTCGATCTCCGACGGCGCCAGCGCTCTGGTGCTGATGACTGCCGACGAAGCAGCCCGTCGCGGCCTCAAGCCACTGGCCAAAATCGTCGCCCACGCGACCCAAAGCCAAGACCCGAGCGAGTTCACCATTGCGCCCATCGGCGCCATGAGCAACCTGTTCGCCAAAACCGGCTGGAGCAAGAACGACGTTGATCTGTTCGAAATCAACGAAGCTTTCGCCATGGTCACCATGCTGGCCATGCGTGAGCACGGCCTGGACCACGCCAAAGTGAACGTCTACGGCGGCGCGTGCGCCCAGGGTCACCCGGTGGGTTCGACCGGTTCGCGGATCATCATCACGCTGATCAACGCGCTGAAAAACACCGGCGGCAAACGCGGTGTGGCGTCGTTGTGCATCGGTGGGGGTGAGGCGACTGCGGTGGCGATCGAGCTGCTGTAAGCGTTAGCCCGAAATGAAAAAGCCCGGCGTAAATGCCGGGCTTTTTTATGCCTTTCAAAATCCATCGAGGCTGAAGCCTCTCCCACAGGGTTCGACCGTCTTTTGTGGGAGAGGCTTCAGCCTCGAGTTCTTGATCTTAGGGCATCCGCGCCAACGCCACCTTGATGCCCAACCCCACCAACACCACCCCCATCGCCCGATCAAACCAATGCCCCATGCGCGAAAACCCGGCACGCACGCGTTCCTGGCTGAACAACCACGCCACCATGCAGAACCAGATGGCCGTCGCCGCCGCCAGGTACACGCCATAACCGGCCTGCACCAGCAACGGCGTATGCGGATTGATCACCACGGTAAACAGCGAAAGGAAAAACAGCGTGGCCTTGGGGTTGAGGCCGTTGGTAATAAAGCCGCTGACAAACGCGCCGCGCGCCGTGCGTTGCACCGGCTCAGCCACCAGTTGTTCTTCATTACCCGGAGCGGCCGGCTGCGCGCGCAACGCCTTGATGCCGATGTACACCAGGTACGCCGCCGCCAACCACTTCAATGCACTGAACAGCACGATCGACTGCGACACGATCAGGCCGATGCCCAGCAGCGAATAGGTGACGTGCAGGAAAATCGCGCAACCCACGCCCAGTGCGGTCCAGGTTCCGGCGCGCCGCCCATTGGCCACGCTTTCGCGCACCACCACGGCGAAATCCGGGCCGGGGCTGGCCACCGCCAGCAGGTGAATCAGGGCAACGGTCAGAAACTCCGTCCAGTACATGGTCACGCTCCGAAGTAAGGTAGGCTGGCAACGATACGCCCTCCCCCGCCTGCAAAAAAGGTACAGCTGATGACCAACCCCAGCCGCGCCGTGTTCCTGGATCACGACTCCCTCGACCTCGGCGACCTCGACCTCGCGCCGCTGCACGCCGCCTTCGGCGAGCTGACGCTGCATGGTTTCAGCACCCCGGACCAAGTGACAGAGCGCCTGCACAATGCCGACGTGGTGATCACCAACAAAACCCCCATTACCGCCGCCACCCTGGCCGCCAACCCACAGCTGAAACTGGTGTTGGTGGCCGCGACCGGCACCAACAACGTCGACCTCGTCGCCGCCCGCGAACACGGTGTGGTGGTGAGCAATTGCCAGGGTTACGGCACGCCCTCGGTGGCGCAACACACGCTGATGTTGCTGCTGGCCCTGGCCACCCGTTTGCCGGATTACCAACGGGATGTTCGTGCGGGTAAATGGCAGCAGTCCAAGCAGTTCTGCTTGCTGGATTTCCCCATCGTGGAGCTGGAAGGCAAAACCCTCGGCTTGCTCGGTGCCGGTGAATTGGGCAGCGCGGTCGCCAAGCTGGCCGAAGCGTTCGGCATGCGCGTGCTGCTCGGCCAGTTGCCGGGACGGCCTGCTCGCCCGGACCGTTTGCCGCTGGAAGAACTGCTGCCGCAAGTGGACGCCCTGACCCTGCACTGCCCGCTGAACGAGCACACCAAAAACCTGATCGACACGCCGCAGCTGAACCTGATGAAGCCCACGGCCTACCTGATCAATACCGCGCGCGGTGGGCTGGTCAATGAGCAGGCCCTGGCCGATACCCTGCGCCGTGGTCATCTGGGTGGCGCGGCCACCGATGTGCTGATTCAGGAACCGCCGGTTGACGGTAATCCGCTGCTGGCCGACGACATTCCACGCCTGATCATCACCCCGCACAGCGCCTGGGGCGCCCGTGAAGCACGGCAACGCATCGTGACGCAGATGACCGAGAATGCCGCGGCGTTCTTCACCGGTGCGCCGCGACGACAGGTCGGCTAAGCTGCCCGGCTTTTTGCTCGAGCGCCTATTCAAGGAGAAGCCCATGGACCCGCGAAGCGAAGTATTGCTACGCCAGCAGGAGCTGTTCACCGGCAACCTGCTGTTGGCCGGCCTACCCGCCGACGACCTGCTCGGCCAATTGCCCAACGCCCATGGCTGGAGCTGGCACGCCGGCGACCAGGGCAATCTTGACGCGCGCTTTGCGGGGCGCTGCCACTTTGGCGTGGAACCGGGCGACAGCAGCTTCGACGCTGCCGTGGTGTTTCTGCCAAAATCCCGTGAGCTGACGGACTACCTACTACACGCCCTGGCCGCGCGCCTGGCCGGTCGCGAGTTGTTTCTGGTCGGCGAAAAACGCGCCGGCATCGAGCGCGCTGCCAAGCAGCTGCAACCCTTCGGCAAGCCGCGCAAACTCGATAGCGCGCGGCATTGCCAGCTGTGGCAAGTGACCGTGGAAACCGCCCCGGCCACGCCCGATCTCAATGCGCTCGCGCAACGCTACGAGCTGCCGCTGGACGACGGCGCACTCACGGTTATCAGCCTGCCCGGCGTGTTCAGCCATGGTCGTCTGGACCGTGGTACGGCGCTGTTTCTCCAGCATCTGGACAAGTTACCCACAGGCCACTTACTGGACTTTGGCTGCGGCGCCGGCGTGCTCGGGGCGGTGCTTAAACGCCGCTACCCGCAGAGCCAGGTGACGATGCTGGATGTGGATGCGTTTGCCGCCGCGAGCAGTCGTCTGACCCTGGCCGCGAATAATCTTGAGGCTGAGGTAATTACCGGTGACGGCATCGACGCCGCGCCGAAAAACCTGATGGGCATTCTCACCAACCCGCCGTTTCACGAAGGTGTGCACACCCATTACCAGGCCACCGAGCACCTATTGCGCCAGGCGAAAAAACACCTGGAGCACAAGGGCGAGCTGCGCCTGGTGGCCAACAGTTTCCTCAAATACGCGCCGATCATCGAAGAGCACCTGGGGCCGTGTGCGGTGCTTGGGGAAGGTCAGGGCTTTCGGATCTATCGGGCAAAACGGCATTAACTTTGGCTTGCCGCTTACAGATTCCTCGGGCAGAATCCGCTCCGTCCTAGGGGAGTAGTCTCCCGCAAGCAACGCTTTCACGCGTTACTTCGCCCGGCACGCGTCAACATACTTGCTCCTCAGAGCATGGCGCGTGCGACCCAAGGTCCGCTCAGACGGACCCAGGGGTTTGACAAGACCTATGACACGTAACTCCTTACCCGGGGCGGGAAGTAGTTCGTGTCATAGCCGTGTCTACCCGCCCCTGAGGAAGCCTGATGCTTGATTCCCTTCTCGTTCCAACCGGTATTGTCGCCTTGGCTGAAATTGGCGATAAAACCCAGCTGCTCGCCTTGATTCTGGCAGCACGCTTTCGCAAACCCTGGCCCATCATCGCCGGTATCATCGCCGCCACCCTGGCTAACCATGCCGCTGCCGGTGCCGTCGGCGCCTGGTTCGGTAGTCTGTTCTCCAACGCTGTCTTGCACTGGATTCTGGCCGTGAGCTTTGCCGCGACCGCGCTGTGGACCCTGGTGCCCGACAAAATCGATGACGAAGAAACCACCACCGCCCGCAAGTTCGGCCCCTTCCTCACCACGCTGATTGCGTTCTTCCTCGCCGAGATTGGCGACAAGACCCAGATCGCCACCGTGATGCTGGCCGCGCAATATCCGGAGCTGTGGCTGGTAATTATCGGCACCACGCTGGGCATGCTGATTGCCAACGTGCCGGTGGTATTGGCGGGTAATTTTGCGGCGGACAAGTTGCCGCTGACCTTGATTCGCCGCCTGGCTGCGACGGCATTCTTCGTGCTCGCCGGTATCGCTATCTACAAGGCGATGCAGGCTAGCGGAATGGTGTAAGCCTGCGAAATTCTGGGCCCCAGCATTCGCTGGGGTGACGATGGACGCCGCACAAATCACCGTCATTGCATCGCAGGCCGGAATCCAGAATTTCGGACGTAACGCACATACCGAGAAGCCGTTTATCTGACGCCACTCCCCTGGCGTTTCGGCCAATGCCGAATGACGGCGGCGCGATGCACAGTTTGCTGCGTTTTTTCCTTCAGCAAACCGCAGAGCGCCGCTATGTCATTGGATGATATGAAAAGGCTGGTACGCCACCACATCGACCTGTCGTGGAACAAAGGTCGAACCGCCCTCGCTGAACAACTGCACAGCAAGAGTTTTCTCTACAAGAGTTCGTTTGTAGGTCGCCCGCTCAACAGCGCCGATTTCGGCCTGATGGTGCAGGAGATCCGCAGCGCCATGCCCGATCTGGTCGTGGTGGTCGAGGAAACGATTGCCGAAGGCAACAAGGCCTTCACCTGGTGCACCCTGATCGGCACTTTGGAAAAACCCGCCCTGGGTTATCCCGCCAGCGACAAAGTGCTGAGCATTTCTGCCATGGCCTATTGGACCCTGACCTGCTCAGGCGAAATTGAAGAGCTGTGCACCATCTTCGATATGGAAAGCTTCCGCGCCCAGTTGGGCCTGGTGACCCGACCGTACGCGGAAGTGGCGTTGCCCTGACTTCAGCTCTGCTCTTTGTGGGAGAGGCTTCAGCCTCGATTGGTCTGGCCTGCAACAGATACCTGCAGGCCAATGCCACGCTCAAAAACATCGAGGCTAAAGCCTCTCCCACAGAAGCCGAACTACTTCCCGCTTATTTCGGTTTAGCCTGCTGATACAACGGCTCAACCTTGGGAATCGCCGCCTGAAGCGACGCAATCCGGCTGCTGTTGGCCGGGTGCGTGCTCATGAATTCCGGCGGCGCACCTTCGCTGGCTTTGCCCATTTTCTCCCACAGGGTGATGGCAGCATTCGGGTTGTAGCCGGCGCGGGCGGCGAGTTCGAGGCCGAGCAGGTCGGCTTCGTCTTCGTTAGCGCGGCTGTTTGGCAGGGTCATGCCGTATTGAGCAACCGTATCGGCCAGGGCCATGGTGTCCTGGCCTAGACCGAGCAGCGCACCTGCGCCTTGCTTGGCGATTTCGATGCCGTAGGCTTTGGACATCGCTTCACGGCCATGCTCGCGCAAGGCATGAGCGATCTCATGGCCCATCACCGCCGCCAGCTCATCGTCGGTGAGTTTCAGCTTATCGATCAGGCCGCTGTACACGATGATCTTGCCGCCCGGGCCGCAGTTGGCGTTCAGCTCATCGCTGTCCACCAGGTTCACTTCCCACGCCCACTGCGCCGAATCCGGGCGCAGCTTTGGTGCTTGAGCGATCAGGCGCTTGGCCACCGCATCGACGCGCTTGGCGTTGGCGCTGGTCTTGTCCAACTGACCTTTGCCTTTGGCTTCACTCAGCGTTTGCTGGTACGACTGCGCATACATCTGGTTGACCTCTTGGGTCGACAGCATGCTGAACATGTACTGCTTGCGCTCAACACCCACGGAATCGCCGCTGGTGGTGTTTACAGCCTGACACGCGCTCAAGAGCAGGCAACCTGCCAGTGCGGTCAAACGAAAGGAATGCTTCATACCGGTCCTCCATTACAGGGCCCACATGCTAGTTCGCCCACCTTTGCAGAACAACCTCACTTGCGCTCTGGCATTCGGCCATCTTTGCTACACGAGACCGGGCATTAATGCTTTCGCAGTAGTGTGCCGATACGCCAGGGACCGGCTGTTAACAAGTCCGACGTGGGGGTTCCTATGCGTTTTAAATCCATCCAGTTCTCCGTGGCCCTGTTGGCCGGTGCCAGCGTCTTGGCCGTCGTCGTGGCATTGGTGCTGTATTCGCTGTTTGCCGGTGCGCGCACCCAGGAGCTGGTAAAAACCAGTACCCAGTCGCTGCTCGAAGACATGATTCACCAGCGCCTCACCTCCCTGGCCCAAGCCCAGGTGAGCCAGGTGCTCAAAGAGCTTGAATACCCATTGGTGATCGCCACCAGCCTGGCGCAGACCAACGCGCTGGGCGGTGAAACCGATGCCAGTGGCGCACCGGCGCTGACGCAAACCCGCGAAGGGCTGCTCAACCTGCTGCAAAACGCGCTACAGAAAAATCCGAAACTAGTGGACGCCTATATCGGCTGGGAAGTGAACGCCTTCGATGCGCAGGACGCCGCCTACGCCGGCCAGACCGCCAAGGGCGCCAACGACACCGGGCGTTTTATTCCCTGGGCCTATCGCAAAGATGACGGCAGCCTGACCCTGGACACCCTCGGCCCGGACATCGAAAGCGACAAGCTCCTGCCGACCGGCGTGCGCGCTGGCGAGTACTACCTGTGCCCACGGGATAAAAAAGTCACCTGCCTGATCGACCCGGCGCCCTACGAAATGGGCGGCAAGATGGTGATGCTCGCCTCGTTCAACGTGCCGATTCTGGTCAAAGGCAAGTTCCAGGGCATCGTCGGCGCCGACCTTACCGTCGACTTTATCCAGGAACTGCTCAATGCCGCCGACAGCAAGCTGTATGACGGCGCCGGCGAACTGGGGCTGATTTCCGACAACGGCCGCATCGTGGCCTACACCAAAGACCCGAGCAAACGCGGCACGCCCAGCGCCGAAGTGCTGCCGGGCATGGGCGACCTGAAGTCCCTGCCGCTCAACCAACCCACCTTCAGCACCAACAAAGACACCGGCGTGCTGCAGCTGCTGATGCCGTTCACCATAGGTGACACCGGCGCGCGCTGGACCCTGGTGCTGCAGCTGCCGGAAAAAGCCGTGTATGCCGAGCTGCGCAACCTGCACAAAGAACTCAACGACCAACGCCAGACCGACACCCTCGGCATGCTGGTGGTGGGCCTGTTGATTGCCGGCGTCGGCCTGCTGGTGATCTGGTTCGTCGGCTACGGCATTGCGCGGCCGCTGAAGCAGATGGTGGCGATGCTCGACGACATCGCCAAAGGCGACGGCGACCTGACCAAGCGGCTGCAGGTGGACCGTGCCGACGAGCTTGGGCAGATCGCCAATGGCTTCAACACCTTCCTCAACAAGTTGCAGAACATGATTCGCGACGTGGTGGGCTCGGTGCAGAAGGTCAGCGACTCTTCGGAAAACACCGCCGATATCGCCATCCGCACCAACGAAGGCGTGCAACGGCAAATGGTCGAGATTGATCAGGTGGCCACCGCCGTGCACGAGATGACCGCCACCGCGCAAGACGTAGCGCGCAACGCCACGCTGGCCGCCGAGTCTGCCAACGCCGCCGACCGCTCGGCCAACGAAGGCAAGCGCATCGTCAACAACACCTCGCAAGCCATCGCCTCGCTGGCCACCGAAATCGGCCGGGCCGTGGCGGTAGTGCAGAACCTGGCCAAGGACAGCGAAAACATCAACGCCATCCTCACCGCCATTCGCGGCATTGCCGAACAAACCAACCTGTTGGCCCTTAACGCCGCTATCGAAGCGGCGCGGGCCGGCGAACAAGGCCGCGGCTTTGCCGTGGTGGCCGATGAAGTGCGCAACCTGGCGCAGAAAACCCAGCAAGCCACGGAAGAAATCCAGGCCATGATCCAGCAGCTTCAGCAAGGCACGCGGGAAGTGGTGAAGGTAATGGAAGACAGCCAGGGCAAAACCGACGACAGCGTGCGCCATGCCGCCGATGCGGCCGGCGCGCTGGATGCCATTACCCAGGCTGTGTCGGTGATCAACGACATGAACACCCAGATCGCCAGCGCGGCCGAAGAGCAGAGTGCGGTGGCCGAAGACATCAACCGTAACGTCACCAATATTGGCCAGGTTGCCGCCGAGGTGGCCGGCGGTGCAGATGAAGCCAGTCAGGCCAGTGCGGAGTTGACCAAGTTGGCCGAGCAGCAGCGGCGGTTGATCAATCAGTTCCGGGTGTAAAAGTCGTAGGTTGGGTTGAGCCAAAGGCGAAGCCCAACGATAAGGAGGGTTTGGCCACCACACTGTTTTGGACGTGATGGTGGGAGTTTTGAAGTGTTCTGCTTGGCAGCGGTGGCGGGGCTGGTTTCTTTGTATCGTTGGGCTTCGCTTTGCTCAACCCAACCTACGCCTCGATGCAGTTGATGTTCAAACAGCAAAAAGCCCGGCATCCGCCGGGCTTTGTTTTTTACAGCGTCAGCGCTTAGCTGATACGGCTGGCGCCTACGTGGTCTGCACCACCTTCGGCTACGCGGTTAGCACCTACGTGATCAGCACCATCTTCAGCTACACGGTTTGCACCTACGTGATCAGCACCATCTTCGGCTACACGGTTGGCACCTACGTGATCAGCACCATCTTCGGCTACGCGGTTGGCACCTACGTGATCTGCACCGTCTTCGGCTACGCGGTTGGCACCTACGTGATCAGCACCATCTTCAGCTACACGGTTTGCACCGCTGCGATCAGCACCGCCTTCGGCTACACGGTTAACAGCAGAGCGGTCGGCACCACCTTCGGCTACACGGTTTGCGCCGGTACGGTCAGCGCCACTTTCGGCGACTACCGGGGAATTCAGTTGTTGGTACAGGTCGGTGGCGTGAACGGTTACTGCGCTAGCGGCCAATACGGAGAGGGTGAGGCTGAGGATCAGTTTGTTGGTTTTCATGATGTTCGCTCCAGAAGTTTGTTTTGAGTTTGTTTTGCTTGGGTGTGGAGCGAGTATTGATCGATTTATTATGAGTAAAAAGCGCAAATATCCGGCTTTATCAATCTACTAATTCGATACGTATAGAAAAAACGCCTATGTTCAGTCAGTTAGCGGGCGCTGGCATCCGGCAAAAGAGTGCTCTAGGGTAAGGCTCACAGCCATTTCCCGCGCAAAACCAGGAGAAACCATGGACGCTTTTATGCAAGCGGCAATCGAGGAAGCGCAGTTGGGGCTGGCCGAAGGCGGCATTCCCATTGGTTCGGTGCTGGTGCACGACGGCCGCATCATTGGCCGCGGCCATAACCGCCGGGTGCAGGAAGGCAGCGTGATCAAGCACGGTGAAATGGACGCTCTGGAAAACGCCGGCCGGCAACCCGCCAGCCTGTACCGCGAGGCGGTGCTCTACACCACCCTCTCGCCCTGCCCCATGTGCAGCGGCGCCATTCTGCTGTACGGCATTCGCAAGGTGATCGTGGGCGAGAACCAGACCTTTATGGGTGATGAAGAACTGCTGCGTTCACGCGGGGTGAACGTCGACGTGCTGCAGAACCACACCTGCGTGGCAATGATGGAGCACTTTATCGCCGACCAGCCGCAGCTGTGGAATGAAGATATCGGCGAGTAATTGCCGGGCAGCGCACTGACGCTGCCAACGACCCCGCCCCTCACATCCAGCGATTTTCCATGCGTGCACGCGCGAACGACAGCGTACCGGGCAGCCCCTAGATTCGAGCCACTGCCCGCTTTACCTGTTTGCGCGCCAACCACTCCCGTGGCTTGGCAAACCCTCACCGAATCGACGCCGGCCTAATTCCAACTCACCTGCGCGGTTCACTGGAGTACGCATATGAAAGGCTCGTTCGGCAAAACCACGCTTAGCTGTGCAATGGGGCTGTTATTGGGGTTCACACTGCAAGCCAGTGCAGCCCAGCAGGAAATTCACTTCGCCAACTGGGCCGACTACGTTGGGCCAACCACCTTCGCCGATTTTGAAAAAGAAACCGGCATCAAAGTGGTGCTGGAACCCTTCGACTCCAACGCCATCCTGGAAACCAAGCTGCTCACCGGCAACTCCGGTTATGACGTAGTGGTCACCCCGGCCGACTTTCTCGCCCGCCAGGTAAAAACCGGCATTTATCTCCCGCTGGACATGGCGCAGCTGTCGAACAGCAAAAACCTCAATCCCTCGTTGTTGAAGCGCCTGGAATCCTCCGACCCGGGCAATAAATTTGCCGTGCCGTACCTGTGGGGCACCGTGGGCATCGGCTACAACGCGGAAAAAGTCAAAGCAGCGTTCGGCGACAACGCGCCGGTCAATAGCTGGGACCTAGTGTTCAAACCCGAGAACCTGGCCAAGCTCAAAGGCTGCGGCGTGGCGATGCTCGATGAGCCCACCAAGATCATTCCGCTGGCCATGCTCTACCTGGGCCTGGACCCCAACAGCGAAAAAACCGAGGACATCGCCGCCGCCACCAAGCTGCTGAAAACCCTCACGCCGTCGATCACCTACTTCAACTCCACCAAATACATCGCGGACCTGGCCAACGGTGACATCTGCGTAGCCATCGGCTTCTCCGGCGACGTGCTGCAAGCACGGCAAAGCGCGATTGATGCCGGCAACAAAAACACCGTCGCCTACAGCCTGCCGAACGGTGGCAGCAATATCTGGTTCGACAACCTGGCCATCCCGAAAACCGCCAAAAACGCCGCCGGCGCCCACGCGTTTATCAACTACCTGCTGCGCCCGGACGTGATTGCCAAAGTCAGCAACTACCTGCATTACGCCAACCCCAACACGGCGTCGCAGGAATTGCAGGACGCGGCCGTGCGAGAAAACCCAGCGATCTACCCGGATGAAAGACTGATCGACAAGCTGTTCGTCAGCCTGCCGCCGTCGCAAGCGGCGATGCGCGTGATTACCCGCAGTTGGAGTTCGATCAAGTCAGGGATCTGAATTAAAAGCGCACACAAAAACGCCCGGTCATTGCCGGGCGTTTTCATTTAAGAGCATTGAGGCTAAAGCCCACACAATGGATCGCGCCCCTGTGGGAGAGGCTTCAGCCTCGATTCCTGGAAAAGGCTATTTCCCAGGAATCATTGCGCTTCGATCTTGAAGCCATACCGCGGAAAGTGCACATGCACCACACCGCCACGCGGATCTTCGCGACGCAGAATCAACTCCTCACGCCCGGCATACAGCAGCTCACCGGCTACCGGGTCTACGCCGTAATCGGTCGCGGCAATAATCACCTGCTGCCCCGCCTTGAAACCGTTCGGGTCTTCAAACACCTCATCCGGCAGCGGCGCCGGCGTTGCGGTGCGAGCCACTTCCAGCGCTTCTTCGGCCGTCATTGGCGTCGACGAACCATGGCCGAAGCCAAGTACGCGAGCGAACCAGGCAGAAACCAGCGGGTAGTTATCCACAAGCGGCGAGGTCACCGGCGTGGCCTTGAGGAACCACAACTGGTGGGCCAGGGCGAAGTCGGCATGGCTGGCTTCACCAAACAGGAAATCGCTGCCGCTGGCACTGAGCTGCTGTTCCAGACGCGCCATCAATTGCGGCCACTGATGCTGTGCTTGCGCCAACGGCACACGCGCCGCGGTGCCACCACTAAACAGGCCAGCACGGTCGGCGATAAACGCTTTCACCGCTTCGGGCGGCAGTTTGCCAAAACGGATGGCGACCGAATCCGGCTGGAACACCAGCGCCACCGAGTGCTGAAACAGCACTGAATCGATCCAGTTGGTAAAGCCGGTGATGGCGAACAACTGCTCGGCCGGGAACAACGCGGGAGTGGCTTTTTCAGCTTCCAAACGGCGGGCAATCAGTGCGGTGTCGCAATAGATATCGGCGCCGACTTGCAGCACCGGGGTCTTGCGGTAGCCGCCGGTGAGGGCGACCAGATCCGGCTTGGGCATCACCGGCGAGATCATTACCGAGCGCCAGGACAGCTGCTTGAAGCCCAGCATCAGGCGGGCTTTTTCGGCGAACGGCGAAGTGGGGTAATGGTGCAGGATCAACTCGTGCATAGCAGGCTCCGGGGCGCTTTATGAACGCTGGAGCTTACCCGGCTCCTTCGCTTCGGCCTACCCAATCAGGCTGATGGCACGTCATAACCGGATTGAATTGCCGCCCAGCCCAGCACCAGATTTTCCTTCGCCTTTTTGCTCAGCCGCTTGATGGTGCGCTCGCGGCGCAACGCATCGCCCTTGCCTGTGCAGCGCTCCACATACACCAACGCCACCGCCGGACTGGAATAGAAAAACCGCGCGCCCTTGCCACTCTGGTGCACAGCAAACCGCCGCTGCGCGTCGTCGCTGATGCCGCAATACAACGAGCCGTTGGCGGCGCGTACGAGGTAGACGAACCAGGGTTTGCCTGCAATTTCGACGGCAGGCGTCGGGAGAGATTCGGGCAATTGCAACGAGATAAACCTGCCAGTGAGTCGAGGTTACCCCCGGAGTTGGGGCGGCTATGGTAACCGACGCATTCCGTCACCACCTCACCGCCCCGCGCGAAACCCCGCCAACCCCTTCGCCGCCTGCTTGCGAATCGCGCCCTGCACCAGCGGCGTCCAGCCAAGCAACGCACCTTTAACCCCCAATGCCTGCGCCGACCATTTCCACAGATCAAAGCGGTCATGGTGCTCAACGATCTTGCCGTCACGAAACACGAAGCTGGCCTGAATGCGGTTAACCACCATGCGCCCCGTGCCGCTGAACAGGTAGGTCGCCACCCAGTGCGCACTGCCGGTGTGGTCGTCGGCCTGCACGTTGGAGAATTCCAGGGAGAAGTTCTGCGCGCGGCTGGTGAGCATGCGCCACATATCGCCGGCTTCTGCTCCTTTCAGGTTAGGAAATACCGGGTCACTGAATTGCACATCATCGGCGTAACAAGCGGCCATCGCTTCGGCGTCCTGGCGCTGAAAGGCTTGGTAGAAACGGGTGATCAGTTCGGCGTTGGGGTGGCTCATGGCAGCTCCGGCTCTATTAAATGATGGCCCATTGTCGTGGCGCAGCCGCCCGCCGGCGACTGGCTATATCGACAACTTTGTGTCAAATATAGCCAATATTCACCACTGAATAGTCGACTCATGCTGCGTATTGCCCTGTATGTCTGCCCGCAAACCGTGTGTTCGAGCCTGAGCATGGCGATGGATGCGTTTCAGTTGGCCAACCAGTTGGCGGGCGAGCGGGTGTTTCAGCTGCAGCGTTTCAGCCTGGATGGCCATGGGGTGGATTTGCAGTTCGCGCGCATCAACGTCAACGGTGCACTGCGCTTGGCCGAAACGGCGGACCTGGTGCTGCTGCCCGCCACCGGCAGCGCTATTGATACCACCCTTTCCAGCAATGCCGCGCTGTTGCCGTGGCTGGCGGCGCAGGTGTCACAGCGTTACCTGGCCAGCCTGTGCAGCAGCGCGTTTCTGTTGGGTGCCGCTGGCGTGCTGGACGATCGTGTGGCCACCACCCACTGGAGCCTGGCGCCGGCGTTTCGCCAACGTTTTCCCTTGGCGAAGTTGCAGGTGGAGCAGTTGCTGACCCACGATGGCCCGGTGTTCTGCTCCGGCGGCGCCCAAGCGGGGCTGGACTTGTGCCTGTACCTGATTGCCTGGCATGCCGGCGCCGAACTGGCGCAAAAGGTGGCCGCGGCGTTGGTGTTTGAACACAACCGTGGCCAGCAGACGCGCTTTGAACCGTTGCTGCCGGACACAAAGCGCAACGACCCGCTGCAGCCGCTCCTGAAATGGATGCACCAGCACCAGGCCGAACCCATGGATTTACAGCGCCTCGCCGCGCAGGCCAATTGCTCCCCGCGCACCTTGCTGCGACGCTTTCGCGCCAGCACGGGGCTAACACCCAATGAATACCTGCAACGCCTGCGCATCAGCGCCGCCCAGGCGGCATTGCGTCAGCCGTCACGCTCATTGGAGCAGGTGGCGGAGCAAGTGGGTTTCGGCGACCGTGCGGCCTTTGCCAAGCTGTTCAAGCAGCTCTGCGGCGAAACCCCGGGCGCCTATCGACAGCGTCTACGCGGCTAAGACAAATACGCCGGCACCGCTTAGAATCGCCGCTGCCTTTAGGAGACGCCCCCATGCTGATGGTGATTTCACCCGCCAAGACCCTGGACTACGACACCCCGCCGGTCACCTCCCGCCACACCCAACCGCAACACCTGGACCACGCGCAAGAACTGATCACCCAGCTGCGCGACTTCAGCCCGGCGCAAATCGCCGAGTTGATGCACCTGTCCGACAAACTCGCCGGCTTGAACGCCGCGCGCTTTGGCAGTTGGTCGCCCAAGTTCACCGCCAAGAATGCCAAGCAGGCCCTGCTGGCGTTTAAAGGTGATGTGTACACCGGCATGCACGCCGAAGATTTCAGCGAAGACGATTTCGACTTCGCGCAAAAACACCTGCGCATGCTTTCCGGTCTCTATGGCGTGCTGCGCCCACTGGACCTTATGCAACCCTACCGCCTGGAAATGGGCACCAAGCTCGCCAACGCGCGCGGCAAAGACCTGTATGCGTTCTGGGGCGACAACATCAGCACCTGGCTGAACCAGGCGCTCAAAGCCCAGGGCGATGATGTGCTGCTGAACCTGGCCTCCAACGAATACTTCGGCGCGGTAAAACGCCAAGCGTTGAAGGGGCGGATCATCAATACCGACTTCAAGGACATGAAGAACGGCCAGTACAAGATCATCAGTTTCTACGCCAAAAAGGCGCGCGGCATGATGGCCCGCTACGTGATCAAGGAACGCTTGAACGACCCGGCCGGCCTCAAGGATTTTAACTACCAGGGCTACCGCTTCGATGCGGCGCAGTCCAAGCCCGATCACCTGATTTTCCTGCGCGACGAGGCGCAGGATTAAAAGCTAACGCATCGAGGCTCAAGCCTCTCCCACAAGGTATTTCGATCTCTTGTGGGAGAGGTGATGGCCATCCAATTCAGCCTCGATTCCTGGAAACATCCCCTCAAATTAGCGCTGTTATTTCGGCGCCACTCTCTGCGCACTTCCCTGCCATACACCCCCATCTACTCAAAGTTCCCCAGCCTCTACCCAACTTTAATTGGGTATCTACCCCTAGACTGTCCTCCGTTTAACTGGTGGCACTTTAACCAATCTTTAGTACTGGCAAAAAGTTATTGCAGCGCCCTACGCCCGCTATCAAGGGGGATACAGCGCAACTGCCAGTATATTGCAATCACTGCTATATCCCGGCATATGTCCAAGTGTTGCGAAAGTCTGACGAACGGTAGGAACTATCATTAATTCTGCGGGCTCATAACCCCGTAACGACTTTTTACAGGTTGGCTTTCTTAGTGCTGCCCAGCACTGGCCAAACCCTAACTTGCTGAATAAGCCGTGGTTGTTTATTCGCTATAAGTCGGCACACGGAACGTTTTAAAAATGATGGAGAAGCAGGTAGAAGCAGACCTACTGCAACAGCCTCACCAAGGCTCTACGACCAGTGTTGGAGCGTAGGCCTGATATCCGGGCGCATCCCTTTTACAACATGCCCACTCACGCATTCATTAAGTTGAATGTGACGAACTTATTATGCCTGCGCTTTCGTAATTACAACTTACGAAGTGCATTACAAGGGTGATGGTTAATCCAACCATCCACTGTTTAACGGCGTAACTCAAAGTAATAGGTGAATACAATGCGTATTAGCATTTTTGGTTTAGGTTATGTCGGCGCAGTATGTGCCGGTTGCCTGTCTGCACGCGGCCATGAAGTTGTCGGCGTGGATGTTTCCACCGCCAAGATTGATCTCATCAACAACGGCAAATCGCCGATTGTCGAACCTGGCCTTGAGGCCTTGCTGCAACAGGGCATTGAAACCGGACGCCTACGCGGCACCACCGATGTAGCCGGTGCCATCCGCGACACCGAACTGTCGATGCTGTGCGTCGGCACCCCGAGTAAAAAGAACGGCGATCTGGAGCTCGATTACATCGAGTCGGTGTGCCGTGAAATCGGCTATGTGCTGCGCGATAAAACCACCCGGCACACTGTTGTCGTTAGAAGCACTGTGTTACCCGGCACGGTAAAAAATGTGGTGATCCCTATTCTTGAAGACTGCTCCGGAAAAAAAGCCGGGGTGGATTTTGGTGTCGCCGTGAACCCCGAGTTCCTGCGTGAAAGCACCGCCATCAAAGACTACGACCACCCGCCGATGACCGTTATCGGTGAACTGGACAAACAATCGGGCGACGCCCTGGAGTCGCTGTACAGCGAACTCGACGCACCGATCATCCGCAAAGACATCGAAGTCGCCGAGATGATCAAGTACACCTGTAACGTGTGGCACGCCGCCAAGGTCACCTTCGCCAACGAGATCGGCAACATCGCCAAGGCCGTCGGCGTAGATGGCCGCGAAGTGATGGACGTGGTCTGCCAGGACAAAACCCTCAACCTCTCCCAGTACTACATGCGCCCCGGCTTTGCCTTCGGCGGCTCGTGCCTGCCCAAGGATGTACGTGCCCTCACCTACCGCGCCGGTCAGCTGGACGTGGAACACCCGATGCTTGGCGCCATCATGCGCAGCAACGTGGCCCAGGTGCAGAACGCGTTCGACATCATCGCCAGTCACGACAAACGCAAAGTCGCCCTACTCGGCCTGAGCTTCAAAGCCGGCACCGATGACCTGCGTGAAAGCCCGCTGGTGGAGCTGGCCGAGATGCTGATCGGCAAAGGGTTCGACCTTTCCATCTACGACAGCAACGTCGAATACGCCCGCGTTCACGGGGCCAACAAGGACTATATCGAGTCCAAGATCCCCCACGTTTCATCCTTGCTCAACAGCGACTTCAACCAAGTGGTGGCGGGCTCCGACATCATCGTGTTGGGCAACCGCGACGAGCGTTTCCGAGCACTGGCGCAGCATGCCCCCGAGGGCAAGCAAGTGGTCGATCTGGTGGGTTTCATGAAGCACACCACCAACGGCACTACCGAAGGCATCTGCTGGTAGCCGTAAGGCCGAAATAACCGTCATTCCCGCGCAGGCGGGAATCCAGACTTCCTCAGGCAATCGCATTTGCCGCCCCTGGACCCCAGCCTTCGCTGGGGTGACGGCTAGTCTATAAACGCACAGGACACATAAATGGATAGGCTCAAGCAGGTTCTGGCAGAAGGCGCCGGGTGGTTGTTCTACCTCGCCCTTTTGTGCGGACTCGCCCTCGCACTACCCCGCACGGTGTTCGACCCCGAGTCGAAAGACTTTATCTTTCTGATCGGTGCGGTCGGCATCTGGCGCTACTCCATGGGCGCCATGCATTTTCTGCGCGGCGTGCTGTTTCTGTACGTGGTGTTTCCCCACTACCGGCGCAAGGCGGCCAAGCTGGGTACAGCGGCCGACCCTTCCCACGTATTTTTGATGGTGACCAGTTTTCGTATCGACGCGCTGACCACCGCGCAGGTGTACCAATCGGTAATTCGCGAAGCGATGGAATGTGGCTACCCCACCACCGTGGTGTGCTCCATCGTCGAGCTCTCCGATGAGTTTCTGGTCAAAAGCTTGTGGGAGAAATACAACCCACCGGAGAACGTCACCCTCGACTTCGTGCGTATTGCCGGCACCGGCAAACGCGACGGTCTGGCCCACGGCTTTCGCGCCATTTCCCGGCATATGCCCGACCGCGATGCGGTGGTGGCGGTGATCGACGGCGACAGCGTGCTGGAGCCTGGGGTGGTGCGCCGCACCGTGCCGTATTTCAAGCTGTTCCCCAATGTCGGTGGCCTGACCACCAACGAATTCTGCGAAGTGCGCGGCAGCTACATCATGAGCGAGTGGCACAAGCTGCGCTTCGCTCAGCGGCACATCAACATGTGCTCCATGGGCCTGTCCAAGCGCGTGCTGACGCTGACCGGGCGCATGTCGATGTTCCGCGCTCCCGTCATCAGCAACCCCGAATTTATCGCCGACGTGGAAAGCGATTCGCTCGACCACTGGCGCCTGGGCCGCTTCAAGTTTTTGACCGGTGACGACAAGTCCAGCTGGTACAGCCTGATGCGCCTGGGCTACGACACCTTCTACGTGCCCGACGCGGCCATCAACACCGTCGAGCACCCGCCGGAAAAGAGCTTTATCAAGGCCAGCCGCAAGCTGATGTTCCGCTGGTACGGCAACAACCTGCGGCAAAACTCGCGGGCCATGAAGCTGGGTAAAGGTCGCCTGGGCCTCTTCACCAGCCTGGTGCTGTTCGACCAGCGCGTATCGATGTGGACCTGCCTGCTGGGCCTCACCGTGGCGATCATCGCCAGCCTCAAATACAGCATCGCCTTCCTGCTCGTGTACCTCTTGTGGATTGGCTTTACCCGCCTGGTGCTGACCCTGCTGCTGGCCGTGAGCGGCCACCACATCGGCCCGGCCTACCCGGTCATTCTCTATTACAACCAGATCGTCGGCGCCCTGGTGAAGATCTACGTGTTCTTCCGCCTCGACCAACAATCCTGGACGCGCCAGCCCACCAAACTCAACCGCGACCTGGCCAGCTTTCAGCACTGGTTCAACACCTGGTCGTCCCGAACCATGACCTTCTCCGCCGCCAGCGTGTTTGTCGCCACGTTGCTGCTGGTGGTGTGAGTCGCCGCCATCAACGGACTAAAACCTTTGAGTAGGAATAACGCCATGAATACAGCCGTCAACGTCAATGTGGTGCACGAATCCGAAGCCCAGCGTCAGTACGCCCGGGTTCGTCTGCCGGCCAAAATCCGCTTCAGCGGCAAGAACCGCGAAGTGGTCGAGCAGACCGTCACCGACATTTCCGCCGGTGGCTTCAGCTACGGCGCCACCAACAGCACCGTGAAAGTTGGCGACTTCCACAAAGGCAAAATGCTCTTTGTGATCGACAACATCACCTTGGCCATCGACACCGAATTTCAAGTGCGCTCGGTGGACTTCGACACCAACCGCGTGGGCTGCCAATTCAGCAATATGCGCCCTCGGGAAATTTCCACCTTGCGCCACCTGATCACCGCGCACTTGAGCGGCGAGCTGGTCAGCGTCGGTGAATTACTCACCACCTTGCAGCGCGAAAACTTCACCAAAACCCGCAAGCAAAAAGCGGTTGGCGGCATGAGCGCGTTTGCGCGGATGCGCGCCGTGAGTTTTAGCGTTGGCATCTTCCTGGTGGGCCTGCTGGCCTTCGGTTTCCTGTTCAAATCCATCTACAGCCTGTACTTCGTCACCCACGCGCAATCGGCACTGGTACAGGTGCCGGGCATGCAAGTGACCATGCCCCGTGAGGGCACCGTGCAAAGCCTGATCGGCGCCGATGGTGTGGTTAAAAAAGGCGCGCCGATTGCCACCTTCAGTGCCTCGATGCTGGAGATGCTCAAGGGCCACCTGGACGACAAAGACCTGAGTCCGTCCAACGTCGCCAACCTGTTCAACAAGCAAATGAAAGGCACCCTGACCAGCCCATGCGACTGCGTGCTGGCCAAGCAATACGTGGCCGACGGCCAATACGCGAGCAAGGGCGATGTGATCTTCGACCTGGTGTCGCGTGAAGCCAAAGCCCAGGTGGAAGCACGCTTCCCGTACAGCAAATTCAACGAGATCAAACCGGGCGCGCGGGTGAACTTCCAGGTCGCCGGCCTTGATGAAGTGCGCGGCGGCAAGGTGATCAGCAGCAGCCTGAATGACACCGGCAATCTGTCTTCGGATATCCGCGTGGTGATCCAGCCTGACGAGCCGCTGGAGAACGCCCTGGGCGGTCGCCCGGTGGAAGTGAGCAGCGACAACGGCCCTTCCTTTGGCTGGCTGATGGACAAAGCCATGGCAGCAGGACTCTAAGCTATGGATAACGCACAGCCGCACCTCTTCCTCTACAAACCGCTACTCTTGGCCGTAGCGTTGAGTATGGCTGGCTGCGCCGGTCTGCCCGACCAGCGCCTGGCCAACGAGGCGCTGAGAAACGGCGACACCGCCACCGCCCAGGCCAACTACAAGGCCCTGGCCGATATGGGCTATGCCGATGCCTCCGTGGGCCTGGCCGATATCCAGCTGGAAAGCGGCGACCCGGCGCAGTTGGCGGCCGCCGAACAAACCTACCGCCAGGCGGCGGATACCTCGCCGCGCGCCGCCTCGCGTCTCGGCCGACTGCTGGCCACCAAGCCGAACGCCACCGAGGCCGAGCACCAGGAAGCGGAAAAACGCCTGAAGCAAGCCTTCGCCAATGGCGAAGAAGGCGCCGTGCTGCCGCTGGCCATGCTCTACCTGCAATACCCGCAAACGTTCCCCAACGTGAACGCCCAGGAAAAAATCAGCCAGTGGCGCGAGCAAGGTCACCCGCAGGCGGAGCTGGCTCAGGTGCTGCTCTATCGCACCCAGGGCACCTACGACGCGCACCTGGCCGACGTGGAAAAGATCTGCACAGCCGCGCTTAACACCGCCGATGTTTGCTACGTGGAACTGGCGACCGTGTACCAGAAACGTGGCGAAGCCGATAAGCAGAAAGCCCTGGTCGAACAACTGCGTGGTGCCTATGGCCGTGGCGTAGTACCGGCGGCGCGCATGGAAGGTGTGGCGCAGGTATTGGCCGACCCGGAACTGGTAGTTCAGGGTGGCGGCAAAACCGATCCGGCCACCGCGCAACAGATGCTGGAACAGATAGCCCCGACCTACCCCGCTGCCTGGGTGAGCCTCGCGCAATTGCTCTACGACTACCCCGAGCAGGGCGATATCGACAAGATGCTCGAGTACCTGAAAAAGGGCCGCGAGGCCGCGCAACCGCGCGCCGAACTGCTGCTCGGCAAGCTCTACTACGAAGGCAAACTGCTGCCGGCTGACCCTGAAAAAGCCGAACAGCACCTGCTTAAAGCGGCGCAAAGCGAGACCAGCGCCAACTACTACCTGGGCCAGATGTACCGCCGTGGTTACCTCGGCCAGGTCCAGCCACAGCAAGCGCTAGACCGCCTGCTGGCCGCCGCCCGTGCCGGGCAGAACAGCGCCGACTTCGCCCTGGCGCAGATGTTCTCCCAAGGCCGTGGCATCGCTCCCGATCCGGTGAACGCCTATGTGTTCAGCCAGATCGCCGTGCAGAAAGGCACACCGCAAGCGCCCGACCTGGCGGCGCAGATCGAACAGCAATTACCCCCTGGCTCGCGCCCCCAAGCGGAACGCTTGCTGCGTGAGGAACAAGCGCTGCGTGGCGCAACTCTACAAACCGTTACGCAGATGCAAGCCATGCAAAGTCAGGACGGGCAGGAGCCACTATGAAACGCACACCACGTAAAACCACCAACCCATGGACGCGCGCTGGTTTTTGCCTCAGCGCCACCTTGCTGAGCGCCCATTCCGCCTGGGCCGTGCAGATGACCGACAGCAGCAGCTACGGCATGGACGTGAAGATCACCGCCCAATCCGAAGATGACCGCGACCTCGGCACCCGCAGTGGCGGCGATGTAAACGGTATCGGTATCGACCTGCGCCCCTGGGTGTACGGCAAGCGCGGCAACTGGAGCGGCTATGCGATGGGGCAGGCTGTTAGTGCGACAGACATCATCGAGACCGACACCCTGCAACAACCCGAAGACGGCGATAACACCAGTGGCAGCGGCAGCAGCAACGACAGCCGCCAGCCCGACAAAAGCTACCTGGCGCTGCGTGAATTCTGGATCGGTTATTCGGGCCTCACGCCCTACCCCGGCGAAGAACTGCGCCTGGGTCGCCAACGGCTGCGCAACGACGACGGCATGTGGCGCGACACCAATATCGAAGCGTTGAACTGGACCTTCGACACCACCCTGCTCAAAGCCGATCTGGGTGTAGCCGAACGCTTCAGCGACTACCGCACCGACATCGACGACCTCGCGCCAAAAGACAAAGATCGCCTGCACATTTACGGCGACATCGCCGCGCAATGGACGCCCGGCCACTGGGTGGGCCTGAACGTGCACCACGCTAGCGACGACGGCAAGCTCAACCACGCCGGCGAAACCGTCGACGAGCTGGATAAAACCAGCACCGGCGACCTCACCTGGGTTGGCGTGCAAGCCAACAGCGACGCTTACAACCCGCGCAATGAAAACCGCCTGAACTACTGGGCCAGCGTCACCAGCCTGACCGGCGACCGTGATCGTTTGACCACCCAGACCGTGGGCGGCGATGAGATTGCCACCGGCAAGCAGAGCGGCGACGTCAGCGCCTGGGCCACCGACCTGGGCCTGCGCTGGAAGCTCGATGAAAACTGGCAGCTCGGCGGCGCCTACGCCCGTGGTAGCGGCGGTGGCGGTGATGACGGCGGCGACAACTACGAGCAGACAGGCCTGGAAAGTAACCGCTCCACCTACACCGGCACGCGCTCGCGGGTACATCGCTTTGGTGAGGCGTTTCGCGGTGAGCTGAGCAACCTGCAGGCGGCCACGCTGTTTGGCTCCTGGCAGCTGCGCGAGGACTACGACGCAAGCCTGGTTTACCACAAGTTCTGGCGTGTCGATGACCAGCAACCAATCGGCACCAGCGGCATCAATGCCGCGATGCAGGACGGCGAAAAAGACGTTGGCCAGGAAGTCGATCTGGTGGTCACCAAGTACTTCAAACAGGGCCTGCTGCCCGCCTCGCTCAGCCAGGCCATCGACGAACCGTCGGCCCTGGTGCGCTTTCGCGGCGGCGTGTTCAAACCCGGCGATGCCTACGGCCCCGATGCCGACTCGTATATGCACCGTGCTTTTGTCGACGTGATCTGGCGCTTCTGATGATGACGCGGCCATGGAGAACCCCTGACATGACTGATCACACTCCGCCTTTGCTACCGCTGCTGATGGCTGGCGTGCTGCTGCTCAGTGGCCCGGCCATGGCTGTCGAGGCTCCGCAAAGCCAGCAGGATGTAGCGCGTGCCAGTGACGCGCCGCTGCCCGGTAGCGAAGATAAAACCCAGGCGACCAAAGAGCTCAAGCAAGCCAAAAGCTACACCGTGACCACCGCGCCCACCAAAGCGCTGGAGCTGGCCGCACCGAAGTTGCCCGACCTCAGCGGCTACACCGCTGAGGCGGTAAACGCCAAGATCGACCGCCGAAAAAAAGGCAGCGTCACCGTGCGGCGCATGGTGCAGCAAGACGCCCTGAAGGAATTTATCGGCGGCAACAACCGCATGGCCGAATGGGTGACCCGCCAGCGCGGCATGCCCCAGGCCATCTTCGTCGAAGGCGGCTATATGAGCCTGAGCGAGCTGACCAAAAAAGTACCCAAGCAGTACCTGAGCGCGGACGCCGACGGCACCTACACCCTGCGCCTGCCGCTGGTGGTGGCGCACAACGCCAGCCTGCAAATCGACAAAGACGTAAAAGAACTGCACCTGTCGCAAGACCGCGGCGCCTTTATCGTCAACGACGGCAAACTGTTTATCACCGGCACCAACCTCACCGGTTGGAACGAAGCGAAAAAGGCCCCGGCCACGTTTAAAAAGCCGGAAGAATTCCGTCCGTTTCTGCTCTCCTGGGGCGGCACCGAGACCTATATCGTCAACAGCAAGATCGCGAGCTTCGGTTACAACACCAGCAAGTCCTACGGCCTAAGTATTTCCCAGTACACGCCGAACATGAGCAAGCAGATGGGGCGTGGCATGCCCACCGGCTGGATCATCGGCTCGGAGTTCTCGGACCTGTGGTACGGCTTCTACTGCTACGAAACCCAAGACTTCGTGGTGAAGGACAATACCTACCGCGACAACATCATCTACGGCATCGACCCCCACGACCGCTCGCGCCGTCTGGTGATTGCCGGCAACACCGTGTACGGCACCCACAAGAAGCACGGGATCATCATTTCCCGCGAAGTGGATGACAGCTGGATCATCAATAACAAGGTCTACGAGAACAAACTCTCGGGCATCGTTATCGACCGTAACAGCGTCAACAACCTGGTGGCCTACAACGAGGTTTACCACAACCAATCCGACGGCATCACGCTGTACGAAAGCTCCAACAACCTGCTGTGGGGCAACAAGGTGTTGAGCAACGAACGCCACGGCATTCGCTTGCGCAACAGCACCAACATTCGCCTGTACGAAAACCTGGCTGTGGATAACCGCCTGGTGGGCGTCTACGGCCACATCAAAGATTTGAGCGACACCGACCGCGACATCGACCTCGACCCGTTCGACACCAAGGTGTCGATGATCGTGGTCGGCGGCGAGCTGATCAGTAACGGCTCCGGGCCGCTCTCCATCGACTCGCCGTTGTCGGTGGAGCTGTACCGGGTGGCCATGCTGGCGCCGACCAAATCGTCGGGCATCAGCTTTTCGGGAATTCTCGGCGACAAGCAAAACGAAATTCTGGACCTGATGGTCCGCCAGGATAAGGCAGTGCTGATCGACCCCGTTGAAAGCCAGGCCGAACTTCAGGACTGAGGAGCATGCATTCCATGACGACTACCACCACAACCCGCCATTGGCTCGCCCCGTCTGCATTGGCCATGGCCCTGCTGGCCGCCAGCAACCTGAGCCAGGCCGCCGACACCGGCGTGCCGCAATACCAAGTGAAAGGTAACGCGCCGCTGTGCCCGGCCGCCGCCAATAACGGCCTGTACAACACCAAGTACCTGGGCTTCTTTACCCACCTGGTGCAGGCCCAGGACGACTGGCTGTTCCGTACCACCTACGACCTGCGCACCGACTTCGGCACCACGCCCGAGGGCTACGCCAAACTCAAAGCGCTGCGCGATGCCCTGCACAAAAAAGGCATCGAGCTGGTGGTGGTGTATCAGCCCACGCGCGGCCTGGTAAACCGGGAAAAACTCACCCCGGCCGAGAAGGCCTCGTTCAACTACGACCTGGCAAAAAAGAACTACCTGGCAACTATCGCCAAGCTGCGCGAGACCGGCATGTATGTGCCTGACTACAGCCCGCTGTTCGACGAAAACCAGGAACACGCTTACTACTTCAAAGGCGACCACCACTGGACGCCATACGGGGCTGAACGCACCGCGAAAATCACCGCCGACACCCTGAAAGACGTGCCCGGTTTTGCCGACATTCCCAAGCAGCAATACGAGAGCAAACGCGTCGGCCTGCTGAGCAAACTCGGCACCTTCCACAAGGCCGCTGCGCAGCTGTGCGGCAACAGCTACGCCACCCAATACGTGGACCGTTTTGAAACCACCGTGGCCGGCAGCGGCGGCGGTGATGAAGGCGGCGGTGGCGATCTGTTCGGCGATGAAAGCCAGCCACAAGTGGCGCTGGTGGGCACCAGTAACAGTGGCCCGGCGTACAACTTTGCCGGTTTTCTGGAGCAATACAGCGGCGCCGAAATTCTCAACAACGCCATCTCCGGCGGCGGCTTCGACAGCTCCCTGCTGCAATACCTGAGCAGCAAGGAATTCCACGACCACCCGCCGAAAGTCATCGTCTGGGAATTCGCCACCCACTACGACCTGGCGCAAAAAAGCTTCTACCGCCAAGCCATGCCCCTGGTGGACAACGGCTGCGAAGGACAAAAGCAGTACTGCAAAACGATGTGAAGTTGCACAACGGCGCCACCGAGATTCTGGTCAACGGCAAGAACCAATTGCTCAACCTGCAGGGCAACCAATATCAGGTTGACCTGACCTTCAGCGACCCCTCGGTAAAAACCCTCAAGGCCACCATCTGGTACCTCAACGGCCGCCGGGAAAACTTGAAACTGGAACAGAGCGCCGCTGCCGATACCGGTGGCCGCTATGTCTTCCAACTGCGTAACGACCCTGGCTGGGCAGACCTTAATATGCTCGCCATGGAAATTCACAGCCCCGATGAAATGCCGGCCAACCTCAGCGTGAAAGCCACGCTGTGCAAACGGCCCTCCATCGGTGCAGGCACCCTTACGGCGAAAGCCGCAGGAGGCACAGACTCATGAACGCATCCCACGCCTTTTTTCGCGGCGCCGCGCTAAGCACCTTGCTGGTAGCCGGTACGGCCAGTGCGGCACTGGTTCCCCCACAGGGCTACTACGCGCCGATTGAAAGCCACAAAACCAAACCGCCGGAAGAACAATGCGGCGCGCCGCCCAAGCCCTACACCGACAAGCTGGTGTTTCGCAGCAAATACGAAGGCTCGGACTCGGCCCGCGCCACGCTGAACAAAGACTCGGAAAAAGCCTTTCGCGACGCTACCGCGAGCATCACCACGCTGGAACGCGGGGTGAGCAAACAGGTGATGGGCTATATGCGCGACGGCCGCCAGGAACAGCTGGACTGCACCCTGAGCTGGCTCACCACCTGGGCCCAGGCCGACGCCCTGCTCTCCACCGACTTCAACCACACCGGCAAGTCGATGCGTAAATGGGCACTGGGCAGCGTGGCCTCGGCGTACCTGCGCCTGAAGTTCTCCGAGTCCAAACCGCTGGCCAACTACGGGCCGCAATCCAAGGTGATCGAAGCCTGGTTCAGCAAGCTCGGCGATCAGGTGGTGAAAGACTGGAGCTACCTGCCGCTCAAGCAAGTGAACAACCACTCGTACTGGGCCGCGTGGTCGGTGATGGCCACCGCCGTGGCGACCGATCGCCAGGACCTGTTCGATTGGTCCGTTGAGCAGTTCCGCGTTGGCGCCAACCAGGTCGACAGCGACGGCTATCTGCCCAACGAGCTCAAGCGTAAACAGCGCGCCCTGTCGTACCACAACTACGCGCTGCCACCGCTGGCGATGATCGCCAGCTTCGCCGACGCCAACCACGTAGACCTGCGCACCGAAAACCGCGACGCCCTGAGCCGCCTGGCCAAACGCGTAATGGAAGGAGTGAACGACCCGGACGAATTCGCCGCCAAGGCCGGCGTGAAGCAGGACATGGAGGACCTGAAAATCGACAGCAAATACGCCTGGCTGGAACCCTACTGCACCCTGTACCAGTGCGGCGGCGACACGCTGAAGTGGAAGCAGTCGATGCAGCCGTTCAAGACCTTCCGCCTTGGGGGGGATTTGACTCGGGTGTATGACCCGAAGGCCGAGAGTAAGGACAGCAAGAAGAACTCGTAACCGCTTGGCTCCCCTCGCCCACTTGTGGGAGAGGGGCTGGGGGAGAGGGTCGGGGCCAGCGGAAATCTTCGCCAAAACAGCCCCTCTCCCTAACCCTCTCCCGCAAGCGGGAGAGGGAACTGATCGAGTGAGGCACAGATAAAACACAATCCACCCGGCTTTTTCTCCGGGGGGGTTTGGGGGGGATGTGGCGCTAGCCACGTCCTCTGAACCGAAGGTGAAGATGGAGAGAGGCGGATGGTTTTTTCATCCAATGTGTTCCTGTTCTTGTTCCTGCCGATATTCCTCGGCTTGTACTACTTGAGCGGGCAACGCTATCGCAACTTGCTGCTGCTGATTGCCAGCTACGTGTTCTACGCCTGGTGGCGGGTGGACTTCCTTGCCCTGTTCGCCGGCGTCACGCTGTGGAACTACTGGATCGGCCTCAAGGTGGGCGCCGCCGGCGTGCGCAGCAAGCCGGCGCAACGCTGGCTGCTGCTTGGCGTGGGCGTGGACCTGTGCATTCTGGGCTACTTCAAATACGCCAACTTCGGCGTCGACAGCCTGAACGCCATCATCACTTCGTTCGGCCTTGAGCCCTTTATCCTCACCCACGTGATCCTGCCGATCGGTATCTCGTTCTATATCTTCGAGTCCATCAGCTACATCATCGACGTGTACCGCGGCGACACCCCGGCCACCCGCAACCTGATCGACTTCGCCGCCTTCGTGGCCATCTTCCCGCACCTGATTGCCGGCCCTGTACTGCGCTTTCGCGACCTGGCCGACCAGTTCAACAACCGCACCCACACCCTGGATAAATTCTCCGAAGGCGCCACGCGCTTTATGCAGGGGTTTATCAAGAAGGTGTTTATCGCCGATACCCTGGCAGTGGTCGCCGACCATTGCTTCGCTTTGCAAAACCCCACCACGGGCGATGCCTGGCTGGGCGCGCTGGCGTACACCGCGCAGCTGTATTTCGACTTCTCCGGCTATAGCGACATGGCCATCGGCCTGGGCCTGATGATGGGCTTTCGCTTTATGGAGAACTTCAAGCAGCCCTATATCAGCCAGTCGATCACCGAGTTCTGGCGGCGCTGGCATATCAGCCTGTCCACCTGGCTGCGTGATTACCTGTACATCACGCTGGGCGGCAACCGTGGCGGCAAATTCGCCACCTACCGCAACCTGTTCCTGACCATGCTGCTCGGCGGTTTGTGGCACGGCGCGAACATTACCTACATCGTCTGGGGCGCCTGGCACGGCCTGTGGCTGGCGGTTGAAAAAGCCATCGGCATCAACACCGCGCCACGCAGTTTCAACGTGGTGCGTTGGGCCTTCACGTTCTTGCTGGTGATCATGGGCTGGGTGATTTTCCGCGCGGAAAACCTGCACGTGGCCGGTCGCATGTACGGCGCCATGTTCGGCTTCGGCGACTGGCAGCTGTCGGAACTCAACCGCGCCAGCCTCACCGGCCTGCAAGTGGCCACCCTGGTGGTGGCCTACGCCACCCTCGCCTTCTTCGGCCTGCGCGACTTCTACATGAACCCGCCGCCTGAGAAGCGCAAACCAGAAGTGAGCACCGAGGCCGATGGCCCGGCGACTGCCCAACCCGGCACCGTGAAAGCCGTGCCCGGTGAACAGCCGACTATTCATGTGCCTGGCTACACCGTCGGCACCGAGGCGAATGTGCAAGCGGCCTACTGGACTGCCGACTGGCCGCGTTACGCCATGCGCGCCCTGGTGCTGCTGCTGTTTGTCGCCTCGATTCTCAAGCTCTCGGCGCAGAGCTACTCGCCCTTCCTCTACTTCCAGTTCTGAGCGAGCCGACCATGACCCGATCCTTACGCATTCTCTATATCGCCGTGTTCCTCGGCCTGCTGCTGGGCCTGGGCCTGTGGTCGTTGCGCGGCTTTATGGGCTTTAACACTACGCCGCAAGACACCGTGCTCAACGGCAAATGGGCCAAGGCCACCGAAACCCAATACGACAAGGAATTTCCGCTCAAACGCCTGGGCACCAACCTCTGGGCCGCGCTGGACTTCAAGCTGTTCAACGAAGGCCGCCCCGGCGTGGTGCTGGGCCAGGACCAGTGGCTGTTCAGCGATGAAGAATTCAACCCCATCGCCAACGGCACCCAGTACCAGGATGAAAACCTGGCACTGATCAAAGGCGTGCGCGACCAACTCGACAAGAAAGGCGTGAAGCTGGTGCTGGCCATCGTGCCGGCCAAGGCGCGTCTGTACCCCGAACACATCGGCGACGAAGAGCCGGCGAAGCTGCACGAAGACCTGTACGAGCGCTTCCACGCCAGCGCCGAACAGGCCGGCATCCTCGCCCCCGATCTGCTCACCCCGCTGCAACACGCCAAGCTGCAAGGCCAGGTATTCCTGCGCACCGACACCCACTGGACGCCAATGGGCGCCGACGTGGTCGCGCAGAACCTCGGCGCCACAGTAGCGCAGCAACTGCCGCTGGATGCCGCGCCACAGCAGTTCATCACCGAAGCCAAACAGCCGGAACCCTACAAGGGCGACCTGACCACCTTCCTGCCGCTGGACCCACTGTTCAGCAACCTGCTGCCCAAGCCCGACCAACTGCAACAACGCACCACCCGCGCGGCCGATGCAGGCAGCACGGAGGGCGGTGATGACGCGCTGTTTGCCGACAGTGAAGTACCGGTCGCGCTGGTGGGCACCAGCTACAGCGCCAACCCGCATTGGAACTTCGTCGGCGCGCTGCAGCAGGCGTTGAAAAGTGACGTGGTGAGCTACGCCGAGAACGGCCATGGCCCGATCGAGCCGATGCTCAAGTACCTGCAAAGCGACGCCTTCAAAGACTCGGCACCGCAGTTGGTGATCTGGGAATTCCCCGAACGCTACCTGCCGATGAAAACCAACCTGAGCGACTTCGACCCCGACTGGATCGCTCAACTCAAGGCCGCCGGTGCGGCCAACACCAACCTGGCTACTTCGGCAGCCAGAAACTCACCGTTGCCAATTCAGGCAAACCGCTAGACCCGGTGCTGCTCGAAGCACCCAATCATGGAGAACAACACAATGAAGCCATCCATCACCCATGCAATCGTTAACAACCGCCTCGGTAAAGCCTGCGCGTTCGTGGTAGTTGGCCTGCTCGCCGCCCAGGTTCACGCCGACGAAGCCGCCCTTTACGGGCCGACCGCGCCCAAAGGCTCGGCCTTCGTGCGGGTGTACAACGCCGGCAGCCAGGAAATCAACGCCACGGTCGGCACGGCCAAACTCAGCGAAGTAGGCCCATTGGGCAGCAGCGACTTCGGCTTTCTGCCCGGCGGCGACTACAGCGCTCAGGTCGGCTCGCAAACCGTGCCGGTAAAACTGGCCGCCGACCACTACTACACCATCGTCGCCCTGCCCGGTGCACAGCCAAAACTGGTGGAAGAGCCACCGTTCAAAAACAAACAGAAAGCCCTGGTGCGCGTGCAGAACCTGAGTGACACCAAGGTCACCCTGAAAACCGCCGACGGCAAAACCGCAGTGGTGGAAGACGTGGCCCCGGCCGCCCGTGGCGACCGCGAAATCAACCCGGTGCCGGTCAAGCTCGCGCTGTTCAACGGCACCCAGAAAATCAGCGATGTGAAGCCGGTGACCCTGGCGCGTGGTGAAGCGGTTGCTCTCTACGTGACAGGCAGCGGTAGCAAGCTCTCTCCGGTTTGGGTGAAACGCCCGGCCGCCACCGAATAAACCCAAGCGCTCTTGCTGTTTTTGCTCTTCGTGAATATCGGTCTTGCGAGCTAGAGCCTGCCAAGGCAAAACCAGACCAGGAAGCGCAGTTGGCTGTAGCCAATGAGCAGTCCTGGTCTGGTTTTAACGCCGGCAGGCCGACGCGCAGCAGACCGCACGGACCCCACATGTAAGGAGATACCCATGATTCCAATTATCTTGTCTGGTGGCAGCGGCTCGCGCCTGTGGCCTTTGTCGCGCAAACAGTTTCCCAAACAGTTCCTCGCCCTGACCGGTGAGCACACCATGTTCCAGCAAACCCTGGAGCGCCTGGTGTTCGAGGGCATGCAGCCGCCGGTGATCGTGTGCAACAAAGACCACCGCTTTATCGTGCAAGAACAACTCACCGCCCTGAACCTGGCCAGCCAGGCCGTGCTGATGGAACCCTTCGGCCGCAACACCGCACCCGCCGTGGCGATTGCCGCCATGAAACTGCTCAACGAAGGCCGCGACGAGCTGCTGCTGGTGATGCCCGCCGACCACGTGATCGACGACCAGAAAGCCTTCCAACGCGCCCTGGCCATTGCCACCATCGCCGCAGAAGGCGGTGACCTGGTGCTGTTCGGCGTGCCGGCCACCAAGCCGGAAACTGGTTACGGCTATATCAAATCCAGCCAGGACGGCGAACTGCCCGAAGGCGTCAGCCGCGTCGACCAATTTGTGGAAAAACCAGACGCGCAACGCGCCGCCGAATTCGTCAAATCCGGCAACTACTTCTGGAACAGCGGCATGTTCCTGTTCCGCGCCAGCCGCTTCCTCGACGAGCTGAAACGCCACGACCCGGACATCTACGACACCTGCCTGCTGGCGCTTGAGCGCAGCACCGTCGATGGCGAAACCATCGACATCGACGCTGCCACGTTCGAATGCTGCCCAGACAATTCCATCGACTACGCCGTAATGGAAAAAACCACCCGCGCCTGCGTGGTGCCACTGAGCGCCGGCTGGAGCGACGTGGGTTGCTGGAGTTCGCTGTGGGACGTGCACGAGAAAGACGACGATGGCAACGTGACCAAGGGCGACGTGGTGGTGCGCGACAGCCACAACTGCCTGGTGCACGGCAACGGCAAGCTGGTGTCGGTGATTGGTCTGGAGAACATTGTGGTGGTGGAAACCAAAGACGCCATGATGATCGCCCACAAAGACCGGGTGCAGGAGGTGAAGCAACTGGTTAATACGCTGAACGAAGCGGGGCGTAGCGAAACCCAGAACCACTGTGAGGTATACCGGCCTTGGGGGTCGTATGACTCCGTCGATATGGGCGGGCGTTTTCAGGTGAAACACATCTCCGTGAAGCCGGGGGCGCAGTTGTCGCTACAGATGCACCATCACCGGGCTGAGCACTGGATTGTGGTGTCGGGCACTGCTGAAGTGACCTGTGATGAGAACGTGTTTTTGCTGACGGAGAACCAGTCGACATATATCCCGATTGCGTCCGTGCACCGCTTGGCTAACCCGGGGAAGATTCCGCTGGAGATTATTGAAGTGCAGTCGGGGAGTTACTTGGGTGAAGACGATATTGAGCGGTATGAGGATATTTATGGGCGTAATGAAGAGCATGGGGTGCAGGTGAAGACTGTGGTGCGGTGAGGTCTGAAAGCATCGAGGCTTTAGCCTCGATGCTTTTAGCGATTGTTTGACGGTCGTTGTTCTTCTTCCATTACCGCGTGTGCTGGGCGTTTTTGTTTCGCGCCTTACGCGCGACTTACTTTTAGCATTGCCGGATTGCCGGACCACCTAAAAGTAAGCAAAAGGTCTAGCCCCCACCTGGGGTTTTCACTGCGTGAAAACTTCCCTCGCTCCGTCGTCGCTCCAGGGGCCGGGCTGAGGGCCATCCATGGCCCCATCCCTCTCCGCGGCTCCCGGCCGCTACGACCCCTTACGCAACGACTCCGCTCGGCCTGGCGCTAAAGGGGCGGGCAAATCACAAGCCAGATCAAAAGCTCCTCTCCCGCAAGCGGGCGAGGGGTGACGTTTGGTTTTGCTTTTCGTAGGAGCCAGCTTGCTGGCGAACCTTGCAAACACAATTCGCGAACACCTTTTCCAGGGTTCGCGACCAAGGTCGCTCCTACGAAAAACGGCCCCCTCTCCCGTTTGCGGGAGAGGGTTGGGGTGAGGGGCCGTTGATTTTGCTTTTGATTTTGATCTGCCCGCCCCTTTAGCGCAGGCCGAGCGGAGTCGCTGTGGAAGGGGTTGAGCGGCAGGAGCCGCGAAAGGCAAAGACGGGCCATGGATGGCCGCGTTTTGCCGGCCCCTGGAGCGGCGACGGAGCGAGGGAATCCGGAGCGCAGCGGAGGACCAAGGTGGGGGCGAGACTTTTTGGTTTCTTTTGTGTCGACTGACAAAAGAAACTCGCGCGTAAGGCGCGAAACAAAACGTCCCGCAAGCGCGGTAACGAAAACCACCACCGCCCCAAAAGCCAACGAATCAGGCCTCCACAAGCCCCTGATCCACCAACCGCAATTGCCGCGAATGAAACTGCTGCAAACTCGACCGATGCCCAATGCTGACGAGACTACTCCCCGGCAACTTCTCGGTAAGCAACCGATAAACCGCCGTCTCATTCACCTCATCCATAGCGGATGTAGCCTCATCCAGAAACAACCACCGCGGCTCCACCAACAGCGCACGAGCAATCGCCACCCGCTGCTGCTCACCCGGCGACAAAACCCGCTCCCAGTGATCCTCATCATCCAACCGCGCCGACAAGTGACCGAGGTTGCAAGCCTGCAACACCTCCTCCAACCGCTCTGAAGAGTAAGCATCCACCGCCTGCGGATAACTCAACGCCGCCCGCAAACTGCCAATCGGCAGATAGGGTTTTTGCGGCAAAAACAGACTGCTGTCCGGCAAATTCAACGCGCCACTGCCAAACGGCCACAACCCACTCAACGCCCGCAACAAGGTGCTCTTGCCGCTGCCCGACGCGCCGCTAAGCAACACATGCTCACCGGGTGCGATGGTCAGATCAGAAGGGTTCAACAACACCCGGCCATCGGCCAGGCTCAACTGCACCTGGTTCAAGTTCACCTGCCCGGCATCGCGAGTACGGCTGATGGCCGGGTTGGCATCCAGATGATCCCCTTCGGCCAACGCCTGACGAAAACTCAGAATCCGGTCACAGGTCGCGCGCCACGCCGCGAGGCTCGCGTAAGCGTCGATAAACCAGCTCATGCTCTCCTGCACGTTGCCGAACGCCGAGTTGATTTGCATAAGGTCGCCCAGCTGAATCTTGCCGGCGAAGTAGCGCGGAGCCGCGACGATCATGGGGAAGATAATGGCGATCTGGCCGTAACCGGAGCTGAAGAAGGTCAGGCGTTTTTGCACCTTCATCAGTTCCCAGAAGTTGCCCCACACCTTGTTAAAGCGGCCCATCAGGCGTTGTTGTTCGTTGTTCTCGCCGTTGTAGAGGGCAATGCTCTCGGCGTTTTCACGAATACGCACCAGACCAAAACGCAGGTCGGCTTCGTAGCGCTGCTGGTTGTTGTTGAGCACGATCAAACGCCGCGCCACCAGGTGCACCAACCAACTGCCGACCAGGGCATAGAGCAGCGCGGCCCAGAACATATAGCCGGGCACCTCGACGCCAAAAATTTCCATGCTGCCGGACACGCCCCAGAGAATCACCGAGAACGACACCAGGCTCACCACGTTGCGAATCAGCCCCAGGCCCAGACTCAGGGTGCTGTCGGTGAAGCTGTTGAGGTCTTCGGCCAGACGTTGGTCCGGGTTATCGGTGTAGCCGGCTTGTTCCAGGCGGTAGTAGTTCTTGTGCGCGAGCCAGGCCGAAAAGTGTTGTTCGGTAAGCCAGCGCCGCCAGCGGATGGTGAGCATCTGGGTGAGATAGAGCTTGTACACGGCGATGGCAATTGCCACGGCGGCAATGCCGCAGAAGTACCCAATCAATCGGGTAAACGCTTCGAGATCTTTGTTCTGCAGCGCATTGTAGAAGTCGCGGTACCAGCTGTTGAACCACACCGAAATCGCCACCCCCACCAGCGACATGGCAATCACCACAATCAGCAGCAACCAGGCCATGCCCTTCTCTTCGCTGCGCCAATACGCGCTGGCGAGCTGCCACACGCGGGAAAAGAAGTGACTGGGCAGCGCATCATTGACCGCTGAATATTCGGCGTTCTTGCTCATGAGGGGCACTCGGTACGGTTATTAAAAAAGCGCCTCTGAGGGCGCTTTAATGGGTTAAAGACGGTGGTCGATTAAGACAGTTTCCAGCCACCTTGGATAGCCCGCCGAACGGGGAGTTCAGCGCCGTACCGGGCGTTTTTGCAATTTGCGCTGCAGGGTGCGCCGGTGCATGCCCAAGGCCCGTGCGGTGGCGGAAATATTGCCGTCGTGTTCGCCCAGTACGCGCTGGATATGCTCCCACTGCAGGCGGTCGACCGACATCGGGTTTTCCGGCACCAGCGTCGACAGGTCGGCGTGTTCGGACACCAGAGCGGTCAGCACGTCATCGGCGTCAGCCGGTTTGCACAGGTAGTTGCAGGCGCCGCGTTTGATCGCTTCAACAGCGGTTGCGATGCTGGAGTAGCCGGTGAGAATCACCACGCGCATTTCCGCATCCAGTGCCAGCAGCTTGGGCAGCAGTACCAGGCCCGAGTCGCCTTCCATTTTCAGGTCGAGCACGGCGTAGTCGGGGATGTCCTGTTCGGCCAGGGTCAGGCCTTCTTCGGCGGAACCGGCGATAGACACGCGCAACCCACGGCGGCTCATGGCACGGGCCATGACGCGGGTGAAGGTTTCGTCGTCATCCACCAGCAACAGGTGCGGTTGCTCTTCGCCTTCGATGGGGGTTTCTTCGCTCATTGGCTTCTCCGGTTCAGCTTGGCTGACGAGGCAGGCGCAGCTCGGTAAGCGTGCCGCCCTCTTCATGATTGTAGAGTTTCACCGAACCACCCGCGCGGGTAACGCTGGCCTGGCTCAAAAACAGGCCCAGGCCGAAGCCTTTGCCTTTGGTGGTGATAAAGGGTTTGCCCAGTTGCTCGGCAATGGCCAGCGGCACACCGGCACCGTGGTCGCGGATGCTGATGCACATTTCCAGCACGTTCCAGTCCACGCGAATGTCGAGCTTGTCGGCGCAGGCGTCGGCGGCGTTGTTCAGCAGGTTGAGCAGGGCCTGAGTAAGATCCGGCGGCGGGGCCAGGCGCGGGATCGAGCCGATACCGAGAATCTGATAACGGTACGTGGCTTCCGGGCGCATCAAGTGCCAGCGGTTGAGGGTGGTTTCCAGCCAGGCGGCGACCGATTGTTCTTCCACAGTCAGACGGCGGTCGGCCTCGGCGGCGCGCACCAGTTGCTGCAGGGTTTCCTTGCAGAGCTTCACTTGCTCCTGCAGCACGGCCAGGTCTTCCTGCAGCAGCGGGTCTGGGTGTTCGCGGCGCAGTTCTTTGATCAGCACGCTCATGGTGGCAAGCGGCGTACCCAGTTCGTGCGCGGCGCCAGCGGCCTGGGTGGCGACGGCGAGCAGTTGCTGATCGCGCATGCTTTCTTCGCGGCGCTCGGCTTGCAGTTGCACCTGGCGGCGCACGGCGCCGGCCATCTTCACCACGAAGAAGGTAATAAAGGCCGCCGACAACGCAAAGTTCAGCCACATGCCGAACAGGTGCAGGCTGATGAGCATGGCTTCGTGCTGCACACCGTGCAGGTGCAGAGGGTGGTACCAGATGAGCAGCGCGGTGTAGCCGGTGAGCGCCAGGCCGCTGAGCACCATGGAATACAACCACGGCAAGGTGGCGGCGGCGATAGTCAGCGGCACCAGGTAGTACGACACAAAGGGGTTGGTGGAGCCGCCGGAGTAGTAAAGCAACACGCTGTGGATAAGCAGGTCGCAGGCCAGTTGGGCGGCGTATTCCAGCTCGGTGACCGGCCACGGGCCGCGCAGGCGCAGGGCGGTGAGGGCGCAGAGGACGGCGGAGCAGATCAGGGTCAGGCACAGCGGCAGCCAGGGCAGCGGTAGCAAGTCGAGCAAGTAGGCGACGCCCACGGAACTTGCCTGGGCGGCCAGCACCAGCACGCGGATCAGGCTCAGGCGCCACAGGTTCTGGCGGCTGGCGGAAAGCAGTAGCACGGGGGCGAGCATGAGCGCTCCTGATGAGAGCTTCAAATGACGGGCGAGTATAACCACCGGTGCGACAAACAGTGCCAAGTGCGGCAACCAGCCGCAGCGTTTGATCCCGGCCTATCGCGTTGACCCCTGCCCTCTCCCCCAGCCCCTCTCCCGCGAGCGGGCGAGGGAGCCAATCGCCATTTGCCGCTAGATCTCGGTCAAGCCTGAAGTGGTCAACTAAAACTAGACACCGGTTTAGGTTTAACCAGCCAGCGCTTCGCGCGCTGCTGGTGTTTGGTATTCGTTGTAGCTGTGTGGGCGTTGATGGTTGTAGTACTCGGTGATGTAACGCAGAACATCGCGCTCGGCCAACTCCTGCGTTGTATACCCCAACGAAGGGATCCATTCTGACTTGAGGCTCCTGAAGAAACGCTCCATAGGTGCGTTATCCCAGCAGTTACCCCGCCGACTCATGCTCTGGCGAATCTGATAACTCCAAAGCAATTGGCGAAACGCCAGGCTGCTGTAATGGCTGCCCTGGTCAGAGTGAAAAAGCAGTCCTTGAGGGCATCCGCGAGCCTCAAAGGCGACGCGCAAAGCGCGTTTCGTAAGCTGCGAGTCCGCCCGATCAGAGATGGCCCAGCCGACAATTCGTCGTGCATGTAGATCCATTACAACCGCCAGATAGATCCAGCGCGCGCCAGCCCAGAGGTAAGTCACGTCGCCGCACCACACTTGGTTTGGCTTGCTGGTGGTGAACTGGCGATTCAGTTCATTGGTGGCAATAACGCTTTCACCGTCTGCTTGACGGTACTTATGGCGGCGATGTTGAGTACTGAACAAACCGGCTTCCTGCATCAAACGCCCAGCGAGAAAACGCCCAACCTTAAATCCCTCTTTGCGCAAGGCCGCCGAAAGACTCCTCGCGCCCGCAGATCGCCGGCTTTGAGCATGCAATGTCATTGCACGCTGGCGCAAAAGATCACGCTGCAACGACTCCTTTTTGCGGCTCTGACGCTCAGCATAGAGGCTGCTGCGGTTCACTTCGAACAAGCGACAAAGCAGTGCACAAGGGTATTGCTCGCCCAATGCCTCGACCAGGTGAACTAGTCGAGCGCGCCCGACATCAAGAGAGCGGTAGCCTTTTTTAGAATCTCTTTCTCCTGCTCCAAGCGGCGAACCTGCTTTTCCAGATCCTGAATGCGCCGCTGCTCAGGCGTCAGAGCCTTGCTGCGCTCAGGTGTTCGGCCGTTGCGCTCAAGCGTTAATTGTTCGACCCAACGGCGCATGGCCGTTTCTCCCACACCCATCGCCTTGCAGGCTGCCGGTACTGAGTAGCCCTGGTCCACAACCAGACCCGCTGCTTCCAGTTTGAATTCCGAACTAAACACTCTTCTGTTCATATCCACCTCTGCTGTGGGCGAATCTTAACGCCCTATCGAGGTGTCCAGAATCATTAGGCCACTTCAGCCCCCTCTCCCGCTTGCGGGAGAGGGCTGGGGAGAGGGGCCGTTGATCTTGATCCGCCCGTGACGGAACCCGCCCCCACCGCTACAGTCTGATGCGCGTAATCCTGCCTCGCGCCAACAAGGAGTTTGCATGTCTTCCCTCAGCCGTCTTACCGCTGCCATCGCCCTCAGTGCCGCCACCCTGGCCGCCCTGCCCAGCCATGCCGATGAGGCCCGCTACAACCAGGTGGCGCTGCGCGCCGAAGTGAGCCAGGACGTGGCCCACGACCTGATGAATGTCACCCTCTACACCGAGGCACAGAACAACGACCCGGCCAAGCTCGCCGCCGATACCACTGAAACCCTGAATATCGCCGTCGAGCGCGCTCGCCAGACCAAGGGCGTTACCGTGAAGCTTGGCAGCCGTAACAGCTACCCGATCTACGACAACAACGGCCAGCAGATCACCGGCTGGCGCGAGCGCGGCGAAATCCGCCTGGAAAGCGCTGACTTCGCCACCCTGTCCAAGCTCACTGCCGACCTGTTGAAAGACCTGAAAATGGGCAGCATGGACTTCGCCATCGCCAACCCGACGCGCAAGAAAGCTGAAGATGAACTGCTTAAAGAAGCGGTCGCCGCCTTCAAGGCCCGCGCCGATATCGCCACCGCTGCTGTGGGTGGCAAGAGCTACAAGTTGGTGAGCCTGAACCTCAACAGCGCCGGCTTCCAACCGATTCGCCCGATGCGCATGGATGCCATGGCGTCGATGTCGATGAGCAAATCGGCGGCGCCACAGGAAGTCGAAGCAGGTACCAGTGAAGTGACCGTGGCGGCTGATGGTGTGATTGAAGTGCAGATGCCGTAACGGCTTAACCCTCTGTAGGAGCCAGCTTGCTGGCGAACCCTGGAACGCAGTTCTCCAGGGTTACCGCGCAACGCCGTTCGCGAGCAAGCTCGCTCCTACAGTGCTCCGATCGGAAGCACTTTCCCCGCACACGTCTCCCGGTCTTTTCCCCGACTAACTAGTCACCCCGCCCACACTTACAAAAACGCGACATCCTCGGACGATCCCGTCACAGCTTCTACACTCTTTGACTTATGCACCTTGTAGTGGGCACACGCCCTGCATAGTTTCCGTCCGTCTCGGCTTAAAAGGCCGAATGCAAACAACGACAACAACTTGAGGCCACCATGCATAAGAAAGTTGCCCTTCCCTTTGTATTAGCAAGCGGATTGCTCGTCAGCGCTCCATTCGCCCACGCCGCCAGCACCCTGGTGTTTTGTTCTGAAGGCAGCCCCGCCGGCTTCGACGCCGCGCAGTACACCACCGGCACCGAGTTCGATGCCGCTGCCGAAACCATGTTCAACCGCCTCTCGCAGTTCGAGCGTGGCGGTACCGCTGTAGTACCGGGCCTGGCCACCAGCTGGGACGTGTCCGAAGACGGCCTCACCTACACCTTCCACCTGCGCGAAGGGGTGAAGTTCCACACCACCGAGTACTTCAAGCCAACGCGTAATTTCAACGCCGACGACGTGTTGTTCACCTTCGAGCGCATGCTCAACAAGGACCACCCGTTCCGTAAGGCCTACCCGACCGAGTTCCCCTATTTCACCGATATGGGCATGGACACCAACATCACCAAGGTGGAGAAGGTCGACGACAAGACCGTCAAGTTCACCCTGGCCGCCGTCGATGCCGCGTTTATCCAGAACCTGGCGATGAGCTTTGCCGACATTCAGTCCGCCGAGTACGCCGACAAGTTGTTGAAGGAAGGCAAAGCTGCCGACATCAATCAGAAACCGATCGGCACTGGCCCGTTCGTGTTCAAGCGCTATCAGAAAGACGCGCAGATCCGTTACATCGGCAACAAGGATTACTGGAAGCCTGAGGACGTGAAGATCGACAACCTGATCTTCTCCATCGTCACCGACGCGTCGGTACGTATGCAGAAGCTCAAGGCCAACGAATGCCAGATCACCCTCAACCCGCGCCCGGCTGACCTCGAGTCGCTGAAAAAAGACCCGAATCTGCTGCTGCCTGAGCAGGCTGGTTTCAACGATGGCTACATCGCCTACAACGTCACGCACAAGCCGCTGGAACAGCTGAAAGTGCGCCAGGCGCTGGATATGGCGGTGAACAAGAAAGCCATTATCGACGCGGTGTACCAGAGCGCCGGTCAGTTGGCCGTTAACGGCATGCCGCCGACCCAATGGTCTTACGACGACACCATCAAAGACCCGGCCTTCGACCCGGAAAAAGCCAAGGCTCTGCTCAAGGAAGCCGGCGTCGCTGAAGGCACCGAGTTCACCCTGTGGGCCATGCCGGTACAGCGCCCGTACAACCCCAATGCCAAGCTGATGGCTGAGATGTTGCAGTCGGACTGGGCCAAGATCGGCATCAAAGCCAAGATCGTCAGCTACGAATGGGGCGAGTACATGAAGCGCGCCAAAGGTGGCGAGCACGACATCATGTTGATTGGCTGGAGCGGCGACAACGGTGACCCGGACAACTGGCTGGGCACTCTGTACGGCTGCGATGCGGTAGACGGCAACAACTTCTCGAAGTGGTGCGACAAGGACTACGACAAGCTGATTCAGGCTGCCAAACGCACCACCGACCAAGCCAAACGCACCGAGCTGTACAAACAGGCGCAACAGATTCTCAAGGCTCAGGTGCCGATCACGCCGATTGCTCACTCGACTGTTTATCAGCCGATGCGCAAGTCGGTTAAAGACTTCAAGATCAGCCCCTTCGCGCTCAACTCGTTCTACGGCGTGAGCGTCGATAAGTAAGTAACCGACAACCGCCTGGTTCACACCAGGCGGTTTTCTTTTTTAGGGAGACGGTATGCCGGCTAGGAAAACGCGCTGTGTGCTTCGCGCTGTTCTGCTGTCCCTCAGCTTTTGCCCCTTCACGGCGTTTGCCGCCGCCCCCGAACAATCTCTGGTGGTCTGCACCGAAGCCAGCCCTGAAGGCTTCGATATCGTGCAGTACACCGCTGCCACCACCGCCGATGCATCGTCGGAAACGGTGTTTGATCGCTTGGTAAATTTCGCCCCCGGCAGCACTGAGCTGATTCCGGGGCTGGCTGAAAGCTGGGAAATTTCCGAAGACGGGCTGACCTACACCTTTCACCTGCGCCACGGGGTGAAGTTTCACCACAGCAAAGCGTTTACGCCGAGCCGAGAATTCAATGCCGAAGATGTGATCTGGAGTTTCCAGCGCCAGCTCGACCCCAAACACCCGTGGCACGCCCTGGCCAGAGCCGGCTTCCCCTATGCCGAATCGATGGGCATCGCCTCGCTGATCGCCCGAATCGAAACGCCGGACGCGCACACGGTGGTGTTTACGCTCACCCACCCGGAAGCGCCGTTTCTGGCCGACCTGGCCATGGGTTTTACCTCGATCTACAGCGCCGAATACGCCGGCCAATTGCTGGCCAGCGGCAAAACCGATCAGCTCAATCAACAGCCGATTGGCACCGGGCCGTTTGTGTTCGAGCGCTACAGCAAGGACGCCCAGGTGCGCTTTCGCGGCAATTCAGAGTACTGGGACGGCGCCCCCACACTCAAACAGCTGATTTTCGCCATCACGCCCGACCCGAACGTGCGCCTGCAACGCCTGAAGGCCAATGACTGCCAGGTGGCGGTGTACCCGCGCCCCACCGATATTCCAGAGCTGCGCAACGAGCCGAACCTGAAGGTGCTGGAACTGGATTCGCTGCTGATCGCCTACCTTGGCATCAACACCCGCCACCCCCCGTTGGACGATGTGCGCGTGCGCCAGGCGATCAATATGGCGTTCGACAAGGCCGTGTATGTGCGTGCGCAGTTTGGTGAAGGCGGTGCCAGCCCGGCCGTGGCGCCCTACCCGCCGACCTTGTGGGGCAGCGACCCAAGCCTTGCCGACTGGCCCCATGATCTGGACCGTGCCGGCAACTGCTTAAAGACGCCGGCCAGGACAAGGGCTTTGAGCTGACCATTTGGACCCGCCCCGGCGGCGGCCCGACCAACCCCAATCCCGGCATCGGCGCGCAACTGCTGCAGGACGACCTGGGCAAGCTGGGCATCAAGGCGACCATTCGTGTGTACGAATGGGGCGAGCTGCTCAAGCGCGCCAAGAATGGCGAGCACGATCTGATCTTTATGGGCTGGGCCGGTGACAACGGTGACCCGGATAATTTCCTGACGCCCAACCTGTCCTGCGCCGCCGCGCGCTCCGGGGAAAACCAGGCCGGTTGGTGCAATAGCGAGTTCGATGGGCTGATTACCCAGGCCCGTGGCATCAGCGATCAGAACCAGCGCGCCGAGCTGTATCGCCGCGCCCTGGGCATTTTTCATGAGCAGGCGCCGTGGATTCCACTGGCCCATCCCAAGCAGTTCAGCGTGATTCGTAACGATGTGCAGGGCTTTGTGCTGAGCCCCATGGGGTCGAACAATTTCGCCAAGGTGCAGCGCGTGGCGCCGCAGGATTAGCCTACAAAAATTGCAGGATGGTCATTGGGGCCGGCCGTCAGGCAACGCCTATGCTGTGTTGCATGGGCTGGCGAATACGCGAAAAATGCGCGCCCTTTTAGTCGAGGCAACGGACTTGAACCGCTGCGCTTGGCTGGATTCAAACGTCAATAATTGGAGATGGCGGCAACTTGCCCTCTCCCTAACCCTCTCCCGCACGCGGGAGAGGGGACCGACCGAGTAGTACGCAACACCACCATTCGGCCCCCTCGCCCCAGCGGGGAGAGGGCTGGGGAGAGGGGGTTGGCTATCAGCCCCAACGAAGTAATAAGTGCAACAAAGCACCATCGTCGCGGGCACCACCCTTCACCCGTCGACTCATAACAGGCTCGCGCACACCCACGCGAAGCCATAAGAAACGCCCGGCGCCGCTGACTCTGTGCAGCGCCAGGTACGCCTAACCGGCTGATGAGGAGTTACCTTCCACGATGTTCACTTTTATTGCCCGACGTCTGGGGCTACTGATCCCGACGTTCTTCGGCATCACCTTGCTGACCTTCTCGCTGATTCGCCTGATCCCCGGTGACCCGGTGGAAGTGATGATGGGCGAGCGCCGCGTCGACCCGCAGATGCACGCCGAAGCCCTGGAGCGCCTGGGCCTCAACAAGCCGCTCTATGAGCAATACCTCAACTACATCGGCGATCTGGCCCAGGGCAACCTCGGCGAGTCGCTGCGCACCCGCGAAAGCGTGTGGCATGAATTCCTCACCCTGTTCCCCGCCACCCTGGAACTGTCGCTGGCGGCCCTGCTGTTCGCCGGCACGCTGGGGCTGCTGGCCGGGGTGATTGCGGCGCTCAAGCGCGGCTCGTTATTCGACCACGGCGTAATGGGCATATCGCTGGCGGGCTATTCCATGCCGATTTTCTGGTGGGGCCTGCTGCTGATCATGTTCTTCTCCGTGGGGCTGGGCTGGACGCCGGTGTCCGGGCGCATCGATCTGCTCTACGACATCGAACCGAAAACCGGCTTTATGCTGATCGACACCCTGCTCAGCGACGAAGAAGGCGCGTTCGTCGACGCCCTGCGTCACCTGATTCTGCCGGCCATTGTGCTCGGCACCATTCCGCTGGCGGTTATCGCCCGTATGACCCGCTCGGCCATGCTCGAAGTGCTGCGCGAAGACTATGTGCGCACCGCCAGGGCCAAGGGCCTGTCGCCGGCACGGGTAATTTTTGTGCATGGCCTGCGCAACGCCATGATTCCCGTGCTCACCGTGTTCGGCCTGCAAATCGGCGCGCTGCTGGCCGGTGCCGTGCTGACTGAAACCATCTTTTCCTGGCCGGGTATCGGCAAGTGGCTGATCGAGTCGATTGGCGCGCGTGACTACCCGGTGGTGCAGAACGGCATTCTGCTGATTGCCTGCCTGGTGATTCTGGTCAACTTCGTGGTGGATATCCTCTACGGCCTGGCCAACCCACGCATTCGCCATCAACGTTAAGGGAGGCCTGACCATGACTACTACAACGCCAGTGGCCGACCCGAGCACGCTCTACCCGTCGCCACTCAAAGAATTCTGGCAACACTTCGCCCGCAACAAGGGCGCCGTTGCCGGCCTGCTGTTTATGATCGTGATTGTGTTCTGCGCGCTGTTCGCCCCCTGGGTGGCACCGCATCACCCGAGCGAACAATTCCGCGATTTTCTCCTCACTCCGCCGGCCTGGCTGGCAGGTGGCCAAAGCCAGTTTCTGCTGGGCACCGATGAGCTGGGCCGTGACCTGCTCTCGCGCCTGATTCATGGCGCGCGGCTCTCCTTGCTGATCGGTTTGGCCTCGGTGGTGATGTCGCTGATTCCGGGCATCTTCCTGGGCCTGCTGGGCGGCTTTTTCCCGCGCCTGCTGGGCCCGACCATCATGCGTGTGATGGACGTGATGCTCGCCCTGCCCTCCTTGCTGCTGGCCGTGGCGATTGTCGCCATCCTCGGCCCAGGCCTGATCAATACGGTGATCGCGATTGCCGTGGTGTCGCTGCCTTCCTATGTGCGCCTGACCCGTGCGGCGGTGATGGGCGAGCTCAACCGTGACTACGTGACGGCCGCACGCCTGGCCGGTGCCGGGCTGTTCCGCCTGATGTTTGTCACCGTGCTGCCCAACTGCATGGCGCCGCTGATTGTGCAGGCGACCTTGAGTTTTTCCTCGGCCATTCTCGACGCGGCGGCCTTGGGCTTCCTCGGTTTGGGCGTGCAACCGCCTACACCCGAGTGGGGCACCATGCTGGCCTCGGCGCGCGATTACATCGAGCGCGCCTGGTGGGTGGTGAGCCTGCCGGGGCTGACCATTTTGCTCAGCGTGCTGGCAATCAACCTGATGGGCGATGGGTTGCGCGATGCGCTCGACCCGAAACTCAAGAATGCCGTCTGAGGAGCCCGCCATGAGTCTGTTGAATATCAAGAACCTGAGCGTGCGCTTCGGCGACGCCAATGCAGTACCCGTGGTCGATGGCCTCGACCTGAGCGTGAACAAGGGCGAGGTGCTGGCGATTGTCGGCGAGTCTGGCTCGGGCAAGTCGGTGACCATGATGGCGCTGATGGGCCTGATCGACGCCCCCGGCATCATCAAGGCCGACGCCCTGACCTTCGATGGCAGCGACATGCTGACCCTCAAGGGCCGCGCGCGACGCAAGATCGTCGGCAAAGACCTGGCCATGGTCTTCCAAGACCCGATGACCGCCCTGAACCCCAGCTACACCGTGGGCTTTCAAATTGAAGAAGTGATTCGCCAGCACCTCGGCCTGTCCGGCAAAGCCGCCCGCCAACGGGCGCTGGAATTGCTGGAACGGGTGGAAATCCCCGGCGCGGCCAGCCGCCTGAATGCCTACCCGCATCAGCTGTCCGGTGGCATGAGCCAACGGGTGGCGATTGCCATGGCTATTGCCGGCGAGCCGAAGCTGTTGATCGCCGACGAGCCAACCACCGCGCTGGATGTAACCATTCAGGCGCAGATCATGGACCTGCTGCTGGACCTGCAACGCGACCGCGACATGGCCCTGGTGCTGATCACCCACGACCTCGCCGTGGTAGCCGAAACCGCCAACCGCGTGTGTGTGATGTATGCCGGCCAGGCCGTGGAAGTGGGCCAGGTGCCGGCGCTGTTCGACGCCCCGGCGCACCCCTATACCGAAGCGCTGCTGGCGGCGATTCCCGAGCACAGCCAGGGCGCCAAACGCCTGGCCACCTTGCCCGGTATCGTGCCCGGCCGTTACGACCGGCCGCAGGGTTGCCTGCTGTCGCCGCGCTGCCCGTACGTGCAGCAGAAATGCCGCGATGTGCGGCCGAGTCTGGACCCCAGCGCCCTGGGTGAAGTGCGCTGCTTCTTCCCGCTGAACCAGCCCAGCCACGCCAACCAGGAGCCCGCACGATGAGCGTAGTACTGACGGCTCGCGACCTTACGCGCCACTACGAGGTCTCCCGTGGCCTGTTCAAACCGCACGCTACGGTGCGCGCGTTGAACGGTGTTTCGTTTGACCTGGAAGCCGGCAAAACCCTGGCGGTGGTGGGTGAATCGGGGTGCGGTAATCGACCCTGGCCCGCGCCCTGACCCTGATTGAAGAACCCTCCTCCGGCTCGCTGCAGATTGGCGGCCAGGAAGTGACCGGCGCCAGCAAGGCCGAACGCAAACAACTGCGCCGCGACGTGCAGATGGTGTTTCAGAGCCCGTATGCCTCGCTGAACCCACGGCAGAAAATCGGCGATCAACTGGCTGAGCCACTGGTGATCAACACCAACCTGTCGCGCAGCGAACGCCGCGAAAAAGTACAGGCGATGATGCAGCAAGTGGGCCTGCGCCCCGAGCATTACCAGCGCTACCCGCATATGTTTTCCGGCGGCCAGCGCCAGCGTATCGCCCTGGCGCGCGCCATGATGTTGAACCCCAAAGTGCTGGTGGCGGACGAGCCGACCTCGGCGCTGGATGTGTCGATTCAGGCCCAGGTGCTCAACCTGTTTATGGACCTGCAGGCCGAGTTCAACACCGCCTATGTGTTTATCAGCCACAACCTGGCGGTGGTGCAGCATGTGGCCGATGACGTGCTGGTGATGTACCTCGGCCGGCCGGCGGAGATGGGGCCCAAAGAGAAGATCTACGCCAAGCCGCTGCACCCTTACACCCAGGCGCTATTGTCGGCGACCCCGACTATTCACCCGGACCCGGACAAGCCGAAAATCAAGATCGTCGGTGAGCTGCCCAACCCGCTGAACCCGCCGAGCGGTTGCGCCTTCCACAAGCGCTGCCCGCATGCGACGGAGCGGTGCAGCAGCGAGGAGCCGCAGCTGCGGTTGCTTGATGCGCGGCAGGTGGCGTGTCACCACGCGGAGGTGATTAACGGGTTGTGATACCTGACAGATTCTGGATCCCCGCCTTCGCGGGGATGACGGTGTAATTCGGAAGATCTCCGTCATTCCCGCGCAGGCGGCGGTCCGACGATTCGGGATCCAGAATTGCAGCCCGAACGCATCAACACCTCAATACACATCCCTGCGATACCGCCCCTCTTCGGTGAGCTGCGTAACCACCTCATCCCCCAGCACCTGGCGCAACGCCTGGTCCACGCCGTCGGCCATGCCAAGCAAACTGCCGCAGACATAAATCGCCGCGCCATCGTTCACCCAAGCCTTGAGCTCATCTGCCGCCAGCAAGCGATGCTGCACGTAGACTTTCTCGGCCTGATCACGGGAAAACGCCAGGTCCAGACGCGCCAACTGGCCGCCGTCCAACCAGCCCAACAACTCGTTCTGGCAGAAGAAGTCATGGGCCGCATTGCGCTCTCCGAACAACAGCCAATTGCGGTTCAAGCCCTGGTTGATCTGTGCCTTCAACAAGCTGCGCAATCCCGCCAGCCCTGTGCCGTTGCCCAGCAGAATCAGCGGCCGTGGCTCGCTCGGCAGATGGAAACCACTGTTGCGGCGCAGACGCAGGCTGATGCCCTCGCCCACGTTCGCATGCACACACAACCAGCCGGAGCCGAGGCCAAAACTGCGGTCGGCATGGGTTTCGACCCGCACCAGCAGTTGCAGCACACCGTCTTCCTGCACCGACGCAATCGAATATTCGCGGGCGTTGATCGGCACCAGCGCATCCACCAGGGCTTGCGCATGCAGGCCCACCAGATGCTCGCGGCTGGCCGGCAACTGACGGTTGGCCAGGGCTTGCGCCAGGGTTTCCTGCAAACCCGCAACCTGCACTGGAGTGCTCGCGGCAATGCCCAGCCCGGCGAGGAAGTTATCCACAGCGGCGCTGCTGTTGCGCGGCAGCACTTCCACCAAATCACCGGCTTGCCAGCTGTAGCTGACTTCAGGCGGCGTGAGGTCGAGCAGGTAGGTCGGCGAACCGGCGCTGCCGGGGTTAAGCAGCTCACGGGCGCTGAGGGTCCAGTTGCCGTAAGTCGGTGCCTGCCAGGTGGTGGGCGCGGCGCTGCCGGATACCTGGGCCAGTTGCTGTTGCCACTGCTGCAGGGCGGCGCTGTCGCCGTTGTCGACTTCCACGGTGGCGAACAGGTGATTGCCGCCTTCCTGGCTCAGCCAGCCTTGCAAGCGATGGGCAAAGCCGCAGAAGTGTTGGTACTGGCGGTCGCCCAACGCGAGCACGGCGTATTTAAGTTCGCTGAGGCCCAGGTTCTGGCCGAGCAGTTTGCGTTCAAAACCACGGGCGCTGTCCGGCGCTTCGCCGTCGCCGAAAGTGCTGACCACGAACAATGCGTTACGGGTTTCGCGCAGTTGCTGCGGGCTCAGGCTGGCCAGCGGCTGCACGTTGACGGCAAAGCCTGCGGCCTGCAATTGGCCGGCGCTCTGCCAAGCCATTTGTTCGGCAAAACCACTTTGGCTGGCGAAGCCGATCAGCCAGCTGTCACCGCCGGCCGAAGCCGCATTCACCCCACCACGGGCTGCGCGCACCTGGCGTTTTTTGCGGCGGCGGTCGAGGTAGAGCAGCCAGCCGGTGATAAAGAACAGCGGCATGGTCAGCGCGGCGGCGGTGATCAGAATCCGCCCGACAATGCCGAAGTAACTGCCGACGTGCAGCGCATAGATGCTGGTCAGCAATTGCTGGCCGAAGGGTTGTTCGGTGTACAGCGTGTGGCGCCGCACCTTGCCGGTTTGCGCGTCGATCTGGATTTCGTTCATCGCCCGTTCGTGGGCCGCGTCATCGAGCAGATAAACCACCTGCACCGGTTGCTTGGCGTCCTGCGGCGAACGGATGTTGTACATCGCAAGCGCTGGGCCGGCGGTTTGGGTAACGCTGGCCCACAGCGCTTCGTAGTTGATCGGCACCGGCGCGGCGGCTTGTGGTGGCGGGCCTTTGCGGTCGCCACGGCCGCCTTCACCACGACCACCGCCTGGCTTGCCGCCGCGCTCGCCGGCCGGCGCGCTGCCCAGCAGCGCATAGGCGCCCTGGTTAAACCATTGGTACGACCAGGTCAGGCCGGTGAGCGATGCCATGAGGTAAAACACCAGGCACCAGGTGCCGGCCACGGCGTGCAGATCCCAGTTGAACGCGCGGCCTTTCTTGGCCCAGTCCAACGTCAGCCAGGCGCGCCAGTTCAGCGCCTTGCGCGGCCAGCGCAGGTACAGGCCCGACAGGCAGAAAAACAGCAACATCAGGGTGCAGGCACCGGTGATGTTTTTACCGAATTCGCCCATGGCCAGAAAGCGGTGCAGTTGGAACATCAGGTCGAAGAACGCTTTGCCGGACGGCTCACCCAGCAGCTCGCCGGTGTAGGGGTCCAGGTAACGCATCGGCCCACGGCGCTCGCCCGGTTTGGGCATAAAGAACACTTGCGAGGCTTTGTTCTCGTGGGTGAATACCCGCAAGCCCGCGACGCCCATGCCGGCGGCGGTCTGGGCTTTTTCAACCAATTGCGCTGGCGGCAGCACGCCGCTTTCGCGGATTTGCACCTGGAGGATGTCGGGGTTCAGCGCGATGGAGATTTCGTCCTGAAACGAATACAGCGCGCCGGTAATACCCATCAGGGACAGCACCAGCCCGCCGGTGATGCCGAAGAACCAATGCAGTTGAAATAACACGTTCTTGAACACAACAACCTCATCTGAACCGGCGCCCTGGAGCGCTGCAAATCGTTAATAGCGGCGAATTCTATTTGAGAATAGCTACCAACCGAGCAACCTTTACGTATCGTTTACTAACACGTGTGCCGCGCGCCCTTACCTCACCTGACAAAAAAGCCCCGAGCGATGAATCGCTCAGGGCTTGCGCAGCGGCGGATGCAACGCCGCTGTTTTTTTGCTCGGATAGTTCTTTTGCTGTTTCTGATACAGGTCTTCTGGCCGACGGCCAGAAGACCGGCCGCCAAACACTAGAAATGGAAGTTGGTGCTGAGCAGCGCTGTGCGGCCTGCCGCCACGTGAGCCATATGCGTCGAGTAAACCTGATCGTAATAACGCTCGTCGGTCAGGTTCTGCACGTTCAATTGCAGGTCGAGGTTTTTGCTCACCACGTACTTGGCCATGGCGTCGTAGCGCCAGTAGTCCGGCACTTCCACGGTGTTGGCGGCGTTGCCGAAACGCGAGTCGACGTAGTACGCACCGGCGCCCACGGTCAACGCTGGCAGCACCTGATAGGTGGTCCAGAAGCTGGCGCTGTTTTCCGGCACGCTCGGGATGTCGTTGCCGTCGTAAACGCCATCGACATAACGAGCCGGAGCGCCACTCGCCGCAACGTTCACAGTACCGCTCTTGGTCAGCTCACCGTGCAGGTAGGTGTAGTTGGCGAACACCTGCCATTTGTTGGTGATTTTGCCGCTGGCACCCAACTCGAAACCGTCCACGCGGGTTTCGCCGATGTTCTGCGTCAGGCCATCTTCATCGGTCACCCGGGCATTGGTTTTCTCGGTGCGGAACACGGCGGCGTTCAGGCCCAGGCGCTCGTCGAAGAAGTCCCACTTGGTGCCCACTTCGTAGTTGCGGTTGCGCTCTGGCTCAAGCGCTTGGGTACCCACGGCAATACCGTCGGAACCTTCGCCGCTGGTTTCGCCGACCGGGTTGCTGGAGGTCGACCAGGCCACATACACACTGCCGTTGGGCAGCGGATTGAAGACCAGGCCCAACTGGTAGTTCCAGAAATGCGATTTGTTTTCGTAGTCGAACGCGCCGCTGACGTTGTTGGTGCCGCGGGTAACGCTCAGGCCTTGCGACTCGGTTTCATAGTCGTCATAGCGCAGGCCGGCGTTCAACGACCACTGCTCGTTGAACTTCAGCGTGTCGAACACGTAGGCCGACAGAGTTTTGGTGTCGGTGTCGGTGTAGGCGTTGCTGTCGGCAATGGTGCCGTGGAAGGTGTCGTTGTAGCTCGGGTTAGCCAGCGTGGTGCAATCGTTCGACGCCAGGGTGGTGGCGTTGCAAGCGTTGCCGCCGGCGCCCTGGGTGACGAAGTAGCCACGGTTATGCACACCTTCGTTGCTGAACTCGACGCCAGTATTCACCGCGTGCTCGATAAAGCCGGTGCTGAAACGCGCGCTGAGGTCGGTCTGGTTGATCAGGCCCTCGGAAGTCGAGTTACGGCTTTTGGCCGAGCGCGACACATAGCCGTTGGCAACGTTGCCACGCGAGTCATCCGGGTTGGTGGCGATGTAATCCAGGGTGGTGCGCACCACGCGTGCCGAGTTGGAGACGGTGATGTTGTCGTTCAAATCGTGTTCGAGCTTGATGGTGCCGGTGTCGGTGGTGCTGTCGCGGTAGTCACGCGAGCTGAAGCCGTAGAACTTGTCTTTGTCGCCAGCGGGCGTGCGCACACCATCGGCGCCGACGGTGCTTTGCAGCGGGTTGCCCAGGTCTGGCGTATCTTCGCCTTCCACGTGGTAGTACGAAACCGTGGCGCGGGTTGGCGTGTTGAAGCCAAAGGTCACGGTCGGTGCCACGCCCCAACGGCTAACGTCCACACCAGCACGGCCGGCGACATTGGCGTCGTGCTGCATCAGGTTGATACGCGCGGCGATGGTGTCGGTGAGCACGCGGTTCACGTCCAGGGTGTAGCGGCGGGTCTGGTCGGAGCCGTAGGTGAAGCCGGCGTCGGCAAAATCCTGCTGCTTGGCGGTTTTGCTGATCAGGTTGAGGCTGCCACCGGTGGAGCCGGCGCCAGTGAAGGCCGAGCCTGGGCCTTTGCTCACTTCCACTTGCTCGATGTTGAACACTTCACGGGTTTGCGAGGCCACGTCGCGCAGGCCGTCGACAAACACGTCGCTCTCGGCGTTGAAGCCACGAATGATCGGGCGATCGCCAGCCGGGTTGCCGCCTTCACCAGCACCAAAGGTGATGCCCGAGGTGGTGCGCAGGGCGTCGGCCAGGGACAGGGAACCGGTGTCCTTGATCACTTGGTCGCTGATGACGGTGACGCTTTTCGGCGTCTCGCGCAGCGGCGCGGTGTACTTGCTGGAGGCGGACTGATCGACCTTGTAGTTATCGACCTGGTCTTGTTCACCGACCACGCTGGAAGCGTCCAGAGCCACCGGCTCAGCGGCGTGCGCCAACGGGGTAGCAGACATGGCAACACCCACCGCAGTGGCGAGCAAACGTGGCGAAAAAACAGTCGATTCTGACGGCGTGGCGGACATGCGGTTTCCCTCCCGAGGAATGACAAAGGCCGCGGAATTTAGAGCAACAGCTAAGTGTTATCAATTGAAATTAATTCGCATGTAGAAATATTTACAAATTGCTTACACTCTTTAAAACGGCCGAAACCCGCGTACTACTTGAGCTTCAGAGGTTGTAAGCGTGCTAAGCAATGAATTATCATTTGAGACTTACTTTCAACTACACACGGTTTCGCCATGCTGTTGCACATTCCCGGCGTTTTCACCCGCGATGAAATCAAGCAGATTCGCGTCGCGCTGGAACAGGCCGAATGGGCCGACGGCAAAGTGACGGCGGGCCACCAGTCGGCCAAAGCCAAACACAATTTGCAGCTGCCGGAAGACCATCCGCTGGTGCGCGAAATCAGCACGCAAATGCTCACGCGCTTGTGGCAAAACCCGTTATTCATGTCGGCCGCGTTGCCGCATAAAGTCTTTCCGCCACTGATCAATTGCTACACCGGCGGCGGCGAATTCGGCTTCCATATCGACAACGCCATTCGCCAGGTGAAAAACAGCGTGGAGCGGGTGCGCACCGACCTGTCCGCCACCGTGTTTTTCAGCGATCCGGAAGAGTACGACGGCGGCGAATTGGTGATTCAGGACACCTACGGCAACCAGCGGGTAAAACTGCCGGCCGGCGATATGGTGCTGTACCCCGGCACCAGCTTGCACAAGGTGGAAGCCGTCACCCGCGGCGCGCGCTTTGCCTCGTTTTTCTGGACCCAGAGCCTGGTGCGTGAAGACAGCCAGCGCGCGCTGCTGTTCGAGATGGACCAGGCCATTCAGCACCTGACCCGCGACGTACCCGACCACCCTGCCCTGCTGCAACTGACCGGCAATTACCACAACCTGCTGCGCCGCTGGGCGGACGTTTAACGTGCCCAACGCCAGCCTGCGCCGCGAAGAACACCTGAACGCCGAAGAGCTGGTTGCGCTGCTGTCGGTGGACCCCGGCCGCGCCGCCAAAGCCATTCTGGCTGCCGCCAAGCAAGGCCTGCTGGACGCGCAAACCATGCTCGGCCAACTGCTGCTCGACGGGCGCGGTATCGAGCGCGACCCAGCCTTGGCCGTCACCTGGTTCCGCATCGCCGCCCGCCAGGGCCACGCCATGGCGCACAACATGCTCGGGCGTTGCCTGGAACACGGCTGGGGCTCGGAAGCCAACCTGCCGGCCGCCGCCGAGCATTATCAATACGCCGCTGACGCAGGGCTGGACTGGGGCCAATACAACCTGGCCAACCTGCTCGCCACCGGACGCGGCGTACTGCGTGACCCGCCGCAAGCCTTCGCGTTGTACCTGCGTGCGGCCGCGCAGGGACATGCCAAGTCGATGAACTTGGTCGGGCGGTTCTACGAAGAGGGTCAGGCGGTGTTGCGCGATACCACGCTGGCTCATCAGTGGTATCGCCGCTCTGCCGAAGCTGGAGATTTTCGTGGGCAGTTCAGCCACGCGGCGGTGCTGGTTGAACAAGGTGAGATCGAGGCGGCAATAGGCTGGCTGCGGACAGCGCTGCAGCACGGCAACCTCAACTTCCTGCGCGTGGCCCGTCACTCTCTACAGCAAGCCGAGCAGCCCGAAATTCGCGCCGTCGCCACCGACTACTTCCGCCGCGCCGCCGAGCTTGGCGACGACGCCGACCGCCAGGCGTACGCCGCGCTACGCACTTGATCTTCGTAGGATGGGTAGAGCGCAGCGAAACCCATCGTTACGCGAATCGATGGGTTTCGCTGCGCTCGCCTGGGCGGCCCCACCCATCCTACGAAACAGCTCTACCCATCCTAGGAAAGAAAGACACAAAAAAGCCCCGCACATGGCGGGGCTTTTTCATTCCACAAGCCTTACAGGTAGAACGCCTTCAGCGGCGGGAAGCCGTTGAATTCCACTGCGCTGTAGCTGGTGGTGTAGGCACCGGTGGACAGCCAGTACAGGCGGTCACCAATGGCCAGGTTCAGCGGCAGGCCGTACTTGTAGTTCTCGTACATGATGTCGGCGCTGTCGCAGGTTGGGCCCGCGATCACCACTTCTTCCACTTCGCCTTTCTTCTCGGTCCAGATCGGGAACTTGATGGACTCGTCCATGGTTTCGATCAGGCCGGAGAACTTGCCCACGTCCACATACACCCAGCGCTCCACCGCGGTACGCGATTTACGCGCCACCAGCACCACTTCGCTGACTAGAATGCCGGCGTTGGCGATCAGCGAGCGGCCTGGCTCCAGAATGATTTCCGGCAGGTCGTCACCGAAGTCTTCCTTGAGGAAACGGATGATTTCTTCGGCGTAGGTTTCCAGGCTGTTGGTGCGGGTGATGTAGTTGGCCGGGAAGCCGCCACCCATGTTGATCAGTTTCAGCTCGATGCCGTCTTCTTCTTTCAGGCGCTCGAAAATCACTTTCACTTTGGCAATCGCCGCATCCCATACCGAGATATCGCGCTGCTGCGAACCCACGTGGAATGACAGGCCGTACGGCACCAGGCCCAGGTCACGGGCTAGAATCAGCAGGTCCATGGCCATGTCGGTCTGGCAGCCGAATTTGCGCGACAGTGGCCAGTCAGCGGTGGTCGAGCCTTCGGTGAGAATGCGTACGTAGACTTTCGAACCCGGCGCGGCCTTGGCGATATTGCGCAGGTCGGCCTCGGAGTCGGTGGCGTACAGGCGCACGCCTTTTTCGTAGAAGTAACGAATGTCTTTGGATTTTTTGATGGTGTTGCCGTAGCTCATGCGCTCCGGGCCGACACCGGCGGACAGCACCTTGTCCAGTTCATAGATCGAGGCGATGTCGAAGTTCGAGCCCTTGTCGCGCAACAGCTCGATGATCTCGATGGCCGGGTTGGCCTTGACGGCGTAGTACACCTTGGCAAATTCAAAACCGGCGCGCAGGTCGTCGTAGGCCTGGCTGATGATCTGGGTATCGATCACCACGAATGGGGTTTCTTTCTCGTCGGCGAACGCCTTCATCTTCTGGAAGGTTTCACGCGCGTAATAGTCTTCGACCTTGATCGACATACTCGGGACTCCATGGGCAAAACAAACAAAGGTAGTTAGGGGTGGCTTTGTGACAAAGCCGCGAACGTCTAATCCGTTTCCCCACTTTGGTTCGCCTACTTCCCAAGGCTTGTCGCCGAGTATCGAATTCGATCTCTCGTCGTCAGTACTTGAGCCGCATGGATCGTTTCCAGCATGGACGTTCGGGCGCGAACTTTAGGAGCATGTGGGGGCAGAATCAATCAAAAAATGCCGCTGTTTTGCACCTATTTGCCGCCTCGTTTTGGATAACAAACAAAACGTCCGAAATGCTGCACAAACCGTTGCCAATCAAGGGTTGCAGCGTAGGTGCCTAGGTAAGTGTCCGGGTCTTTTTTGACAGACCGACTATCGGGGTGAGGGTTCAGTTGGGCTGACCGTTGGGGCAGGTAATTATTCTTCCCGCCCCACCACCCATCGGTCCCCTCTGCCCGCTTGCGGGAGAGGGCTAGGGAGAGGGTTTTGATTGTGAGGTTTGATCAGCTGACGCTTAAGAGCAAAGCCCTCTCCCCCGCCCTCTCCCGCAAGCGGGCAGAGGGAGCTGACCGAGACAGGCCGCTCAGCCCCCATTCGGCCCCGCCACCGGCAACCACAACGTAAACACCGTACCTCTCCCCTGCTCACTCACCCGCCACTGCACCTCACTACTCAACGCTGCCGCCCGACTACGAATATTACCCACCCCGCGCCCGCTGCCGGCCACCTGCTCAGGCGGCACAAACCCGTTGCCATCGTCCGCCACGCGCACCGCCACGCCCGCCTCGCTGGCCTCGGTACTAAAGGTGATGCGCTGGGCTCCGGCGTGCTTGAGGATATTGCTCACCACCTCCTGAACAATGCGCAGCACATGCAAGGCGTTGCCCGGCGTCAGCCAGTCCAGGCTAGGCAAGGCCTGCACCTGCCACTGCAATTGCACGCCGGCGGCCAGCAAACGCGGTTGCAGGCGATACCGCAGGGTCGCCAGCAGCAGGGTGAGGTCGGCTTCCATGGGTTCGAGCGAGTCGATGGTCAGCTTCAGCTCATCCATGCATTCGCGCAGCACCTGCTCGATATCGGCCACCGCGCTGCCGTGCTCGGCCATGCGCAGCGCGCCGGTGAGCGAGGAGCCCAGGCCGTCGTGCATGTCCTGCATCAGCCGCTGCCGTTCGCGGGCCAGGGTTTGCCGCTGCTCGATGGCGTGCAGCTGTTGATAACTGGCCGCCAGCTCGGCTTCACGCTGCACCAGGGTGGAGGCCAGCAACTCCTGGCTGCGCTCCAGGCCATGAATGCTGTCCAGGTAGCGGCGCAGCAATACATAGGAAAACAGCAGGCAGAACCCGATTTCCCAATAGGGCATCAGGTACGGCTGCTCGAGGCTGAGCAGGTAGTTCTGCAACAACAGGTCGTGGGTGGCTACCGGCAGAGAAATGACGTTGAGCCACGCCAACCACTGCGCCACACCGGGCCGCCGCCAGGTTTGCCGCACCAGCACCACCGTCGCCGCCAGCACCAGCACCAACAACACGCCGTGGCCCACGGCGGCCAATGCGGCGATATGTTGCGAGGACACCAACCAGGGCAGGGTCAACACACCCGCCAGCAACGCAGCCGCCAGCAAGCTGCGCTCCAGCCACGGCCGCCGCGTGCCGCTGAGGTGGAAGTTGAAAATCAGGCAGATCATGCCCATCAGGTTCATCGCGTTGACGGTCAGCCAACCGAACCAGGCGGAGGGAAACAGCTGCGTATCCAGGGGCCCGACGTAATGCAGGCAGCGCAGCGCAAACAGCAGCGACGCCACGGCAAACAACCCATACAAGGGCTCGCGACGCGCATACCACACCGCCACGGCAAACACCCCCAGGGCCAAAAACGCCACGCCGATGGCCGGCGGCAAGTACACCTGCAAGGCCTGACGCCAGCGATAACGCCCCTGCAACTCGGCTTGCGGGCCCACCCATAAACTGGAAATGCCGGCGCCCTGACCCACGGTGCTGTCCATACGCAGCAACAGTTCGCTGGGCCGCGTGCGTTCATCCAACGCATCCAGGGCCACCCATAGCGGCTGGTTGAAACCGTTCCACACCGGGTCGCCCTCGGAGCGCCAGAGCAAACGGCCATCGCCGTACAGCGCCACTTGCCCCACGGTTTGCCAGCGCGGGAGATACAGATATAGCGGCGCCTTGCTGGCCAGCAACGGTTTAGCCAGATGCACGCTGTACCAGGTGGTTTGCACCTGGCCTTCACGCGCGCTACCCAAGGTGCGCGGCATGCTCACATGGGGCAATTGCACCGTTTGCCAACCGCTGTCTGGCAGCGGGCGCAGGAGCCGGCCAGGCGGTGGCGCAAATGCTTCGGTGGTGGGCGGTAACGTCAGCGCTTGCACGGCCGTGAAATGCACGGCGGGCGGTGGCTCGCTGGCATCTACCGGCAGGATCGCCAGCAGGCCCAGCCAAAGCGCCAGCAACCCTGCCCTCACGTACGGCCCTCGTCATTGAGCAGGCCACGGCGATGGGCTTCCACCACCACCGCTGCGCGCGAACGCACGCCCAGCTTGCGGTAGATACGGCGGATATAGGTCTGCACGGTCCAGGGCGAAACACCGAGCGTTTCGGCGATTTCATTGCTGACGAACCCTTGGGCAATCTGATCGAGCACCGCTCGCTCACGCTCAGACAATTCCGCCAGCGGTTCCTGTACCGACTCAGGTGGGAGTGTCGGGTTGCTGGCGACAGCGACGGGGCGAAACTGACGCAGCAAGCGCCGGGCAATGATGGGGCTGATGGGGCTGCCGCCGGCATGCAGGGTGCGAATGGCCTCGACGATGCCGGGCGCCAATTCATCCTTGAGCAGATACCCGGCCGCCCCGGCGCTGATACTGGCCAGTACCCGTTCCTCGTCGCCAAACAGGGTCGCGACCATCACGGCGCAGTCGGGCCAGGCGTGCTGAGCCGCCGCAATCACATCGATACCCGAACCATCGGGCAGGCCCAAATCCACCAACAACACATCGGCGGCCGGGCCGTCCAACAACGCCAAACCTTCGCGACGAGTCATGGCCACAGCGCTCAGGGTTACATCGTCGGCAAGCGCAACAGCGGCCTGCACCGAGTCACGAAACCGCGGGTCGTCCTCTACCACTGCCAAACGAATCATGGCGGTACTGCCTCGTTGGATGCCGATGGAAAATCGCTACTTTGTCGTTTCTGCCAAGCCCACACAAGACCGTAATCGGCGGTACGCCTTGGTGCGCGCAGCACACCCTGCGGCGCTCTGATGCACCTTCACGCACCACGTCTCGTTGCCCATAGCCAACCCAGGCCCGTAAAACTGCTAATCCACGCGGCTATCCCGTCCTGGCATGCTCACTGCACAGCCCCACGCTCCCATCGCAGTCCAGGCCTTTGCCTAAGAGAGCGCACCGTGCAAACCCTGTCCGCACGCCCAACCAGCACCGCCGCAAAACCCGTCGCCAAGCAGGATGCACTCGACAACACCATGGGCCAGATCAAGAAGCTGGTCAGCGATCTGGAACACAACGCCAACGAGATCAACGGCATCGTCAACGTCATCCGCGACGTGGCCAAGCACACCAATTTGCTGGCGCTGAACGCCGCCATTGAAGCGGCCCGCGCCGGTGAAGTGGGTCGTGGGTTTGCCGTGGTAGCGGATGAGGTGCGCGCCCTGGCACAACGCACCGCCACGGCCACCAGCGACATCGCCCAAAAGGTAGCGAGCATCGGCGTCGACACCCGCAATGCCGTAAAAGGCGTGGAGGCGGCCGAACGCGATGCGTTGCAGGAAACTGCCCATCTATTGGCATCGCAGGAAGCGGCGCGCCTGGAAACCCGCTTTGCCAAACTGGCGGCCAGCCTGCATGGGGTGAAACGCTTTATTGAAGGCCTGTGGCACGCCAAGCTCGGCCCCGGGCGCGATGCGATCAGCGCCGTGATGGCCGCCAACCTCAAGGCTGATAAAGATGTGCTGGCCTACTCCTGCTGCCTGGAAGGCGACTTGCTGGATGGTCGCAACAGCGAGTTTCGCGGCGCCCCCGGCCATGCGCCGGATGGCCGGTTTATTCCGTACTGGAACCGTGGCCAGGGCAACGTCGCCATGGAGCCACTGGCTGACCACGACAAACCCGGCCTCAACGACTGGTACGAAATCCCCCGCCGTAGCAACCACGACGTGATGATGGAGCCCTACGACTACCCGGTGAATGGCCGCAACATCCGTATGACTTCCCTAATGGTGCTGGTGAAATTCAACGAGCGGTTCGCCGGCATTCTCGGCGCCGACTTTGCCGTGGATGCGATGCAAAAAGAGCTGTCGGAACGTAAACCGTTGGGCGTCGGTTACCTGGCGTTGATCTCCACGGCGGGCAACTACGTCACTCACCCGGACCCGGCCTGGATGGGCAAACCGGCCAGCGACCTGAGCGCCGAAGCCCGCCAGGCCATCAAGAGCGGCAAAGCCTTGCGCTATGTGCAGAGCGGCGACCTGGTGCGAGTGTTCTGCCCGGTGAATACGGGCGTGGCGCAAACCCCGTGGTCGTTGATGGTGTGCTTCAGCATCGAGGCGGCCTTGAAAGCCCAAGCGGGCTAAGCCATTGGGCTCGCCGCCACCAAACGCGGCGGGCATCTGTGTATACTTCGCGGCCAATTTCCAGCTCCACGACCAGGTTCCCGCATGACCACTCAGGCCGCCGAAGTCGCGAAACGCCGCACGTTCGCCATCATCTCCCACCCCGACGCCGGTAAAACCACCATTACCGAAAAGCTCTTGCTGATGGGTAAAGCCATTGCTGTGGCTGGTACGGTGAAGTCGCGTAAATCCGACCGGCATGCGACGTCCGACTGGATGGAAATGGAGAAGCAACGCGGTATTTCCATCACCACCTCGGTGATGCAGTTCCCCTACCGCGAGCATATGATCAACCTGCTCGACACCCCCGGCCACGAAGACTTCTCCGAAGACACCTACCGCACCCTGACCGCGGTGGACTCGGCGCTGATGGTGCTCGACGGCGGTAAAGGCGTTGAGCCACGCACCATCGCCCTGATGGACGTGTGCCGCCTGCGCGACACCCCCATCGTGAGCTTTATCAACAAGCTCGACCGCGACATTCGTGACCCGATTGAACTGCTCGACGAGATCGAAGCTGTTCTGAAAATCAAAGCCGCGCCGATCACCTGGCCGATTGGCTGCTACCGCGATTTCAAGGGTGTTTATCACCTGGCCGACGACTACATCATCGTGTACACCGCCGGCCACGGGCATGAACGCACCGACGTAAAAATCATCGAGAAGCTCGACTCCGATGAAGCCCGCGCCCACCTGGGTGACGAATACCAACGCTTTGTCGATCAGCTGGAACTGGTGCAGGGCGCCTGCCACGAGTTCGACCAGCAGGAATTCCTCGACGGCAAACTGACCCCGGTGTTCTTCGGGACCGCGCTCGGCAACTTCGGCGTCGACCATGTGCTGGACGCGGTCGTCAACTGGGCTCCCCAGCCGCTGGCCCGGGTTGCCAACGAGCGCACCGTGGAGCCGGAAGAAGAGAAATTCACCGGCTTCGTGTTCAAGATTCAAGCGAACATGGACCCCAAGCACCGCGACCGTATTGCCTTTATGCGCATCTGCTCGGGCAAGTACGAGAAGGGCATGAAAATGCGCCACGTACGCTTGGGCAAGGAAGTGCGGATCGGCGATGCGCTGACCTTCTTCTCCTCCGAGCGTGAGCAGTTGGAAGAAGCGTTTGCCGGCGACATTATTGGTTTGCACAACCACGGCACCATTCAGATCGGCGACACGTTCACCGAAAGCGAAAACCTCGGTTTTACCGGTATTCCGCATTTCGCCCCGGAACTGTTCCGCCGCGTACGCCTGAAAGACCCGCTGAAGTCCAAGCAACTGCGCCAAGGCCTGCAAGAGCTGGCCGAAGAAGGCGCCACCCAGGTGTTCTTCCCCGAGCGCAGCAACGACATCATTCTCGGCGCCGTGGGTGTGCTGCAGTTCGATGTGGTCGCCAGCCGTTTGAAGGGCGAATACAAGGTGGAGTGCCAGTACGAGCCGATTACCGTGTGGTCGGCGCGTTGGATCGATAGCAGCGATAAGAAGAAGCTTGAGGAATTCAAGGTGAAGGCGGTGGAAAACCTGGCCATTGATGGTGGCGGGCATTTGACCTACTTGGCGCCGACTCGGGTGAATTTGAGTTTGATGGAGGAGCGGTGGCCGGAGATTAAATTCCGGGCTACTCGTGAGCATCACTAATCTTAAAAGCCCCTCTCCCCTGCCCCTCTCCCGTAAACGGGAGAGGGGTTCCAATCGCGGTATCAGGAACGACCGCGATTTGCTTGTCTCCCCTCGCCCGCCTGCGGGAGAGGGGCCGGGGGAGAGGGTCGCTTTTGCCCTTCGACCCACAACCGCAAACTCTCCAACACTGCCTCCATTTCCCCTAACACTTGGTTATTCCAGAAGCGCAAAACCGTAAACCCCTGCGCTTCCAACCAAGCGTCACGGCGCCGGTCATAAGCAACCTGCTCAGCGTGCTGACCGCCGTCCAGCTCCACGATCAAACCCAGCTCCATACAAACAAAGTCCACGATGTAATGGCCCATCGGTTTCTGGCGCTTGAATTTCAGCCCCATAAAACGCTTGGCGCGCAACTGATACCACATCGCCCGCTCCGCCTCAGTCGCCCCGTTACGCAACCCTTTGGCACACCCACGCAAATCCATTTACCCTGTCCTCCATGCGCCTGATAGACACCCACACCCACCTCGACTTCCCCGACTTCGATTCCGATCGCAGCCAGCTCCTGGCCAACGCCCGGCAAAAAGGAGTTGAGCGCCTGGTAGTGCTCGGCGTCTATCAGACCAACTGGCAACGGGTATGGGACCTGGCCCAGCAAGAAGACAGCCTCTACGCCGCCCTCGGCCTGCACCCGGTCTATCTGGAGCAGCACCAGCCTGAGCACCTGCAAGCACTGCGCACGTGGCTGGAGCGCCTCGCCGGCCACGACAAACTCTGCGCGCTCGGTGAGTTCGGACTGGATTACTACCTGCCGGAGCTGGACCGCGACCGGCAACAGGCGCTCTTCGAAGCCCAACTGCAGCTCGCCGCCGAGTTCGAACTGCCGCCGCTGCTGCACGTGCGCCGCAGCCACGCGCAGGTGATCGCTACCCTCAAGCGTTTCAAGCTCAAACGCGCCGGCATCATTCACGCCTTTGGCGGCAGTTATGAGGAAGCCAGGGAGTACATCAAGTTGGGCTTCAAGCTCGGCCTGGGCGGCGCGGCCACCTGGCCGCAGGCGTTGCGCCTGCGCAAGGTGGTGGCGCAGTTGCCACTGGAGGCGATTGTGCTGGAGACCGATTCGCCGGATATGGCGCCGGCGATGTTTCCCGAGCAGCGAAATAGCCCGGAGCATTTGCCGGAGATTTGTGTGGCGCTGGCAGAGCTTCGCGGTGTGGACGGCGAGGTGTTGGCGCGGGTTAGTTCGGATAATGCGAAGGCAGTGTTTGGCTGGTGATACCCCGCTAAAACAACAAGGCCGCCCAAAGGCGGCCTTGTCACTTACCCACTAACCATCAAACACGGAACGCACTGATCAACTGCTTCAGATGCGCCACTTCCCCAGACAGCTCACGGCTCGCCTGCTCCGTCTGACTCGCGCCCTCAGCTGTGCGCTCGCCGGCCAGATTGATCTCGACAATGTTCTGATCAATATCGTGCGCCACCGCAGTCTGCTGCTCAGCCGCCGCGGCAATCTGCTGGTTCTGATCGACGATCATGCCCACCGCGCCAAGGATATTCTCCAGGGCAACTTGCACCTTGCCGGACTCGTTCACCGTGTTGTCGGCCATGGTGTGGCTGCTGTGCATAGTTTTCACCGCCGCACCCACACCGCCTTGCAGCTTGGCGATCATCTTCTCGATTTCTTCGGTGGACTGCTGCGTACGCTTGGCGAGGTTACGCACCTCGTCGGCCACCACGGCAAACCCGCGACCCTGCTCACCGGCACGTGCCGCTTCGATAGCGGCGTTAAGCGCCAACAGGTTGGTCTGCTCAGCAATGCCCTTGATCACATCAAGCACCTGGCTGATGGACGCGCTGTCGCTGGCCAGTTGGTTGATCACACTTACCGACTGGTCGATTTCATCGGCGAGGCGCTGGATGCTGCCCACCTGCAATTCCACCAGGGCACGGCCGCTGACGGTTTCGTGGTTGACGCTCTGCGCGCTGTCCACCGCGGCAGCCGCGCTGCGGGCCACTTCCTGGGCCGTGGCGGACATCTCGTTCATGGCCGTAGCCACTTGCTCGATTTGACTGCGCTGACCGGCGACCGCCAGGTTGCTCTGCGCCGACACGTTTTCCACGCGATCAGCCTGCACACCCACCGCGCTGACGGTATGGCCAACGCGCTCGATGAGGTGGTGAATCTTCTGCACGGTGCCGTTGAACACTTCACCGAGCTCGCCCAATTCGTCGCGGCTTTGTGCATGGAAGCTGACGGTCATATCGCCGGCCGCCACCTGGTCCATCACCTTGCCCAGGCTTTTCAGCGTGGTGCGGGTCGAGACGTAGAAGCCGCCGTACAGGTAGCCAATCAGGATAAACACCACCAACAGCGCCACCACCAGCAGCACCATCTGGGTTTGTTTACGCTCCAGACGCTTCTGCAATTGCTGCTTGAGGAAAACCAGCGCCGCGTCATTCAGCTGGTAAGTCTTGTCCATCGCCACTGACACTTGGGCGTAGAAATCTTGCCAAGGTGCGTCTAGGGCGTCGGCCATTACCACCTGGTCTTCGAATAGCGTGCTGCTCTCTTTCAGGGTGGCGCGGCTGGCCTCGGCCAGGCTTTTGAGCGCTTCTTGCGCAGCCGGGCTGCCGTCGAGGGCGTCGTTGATGGTCAGGCCGTACTCAGCGTGCAGTTTTTCCAGAAGCAGCAACAGTTCATCGAACTTGCCGCTGGCCGAGGAATTGAGGAAACCCTGCGCCAGGGATGCCGAACCCAGCGAACGCCCGGTGCTCAATGCCGCCGTCACCGAGGTAGTGCCGTTGGTGACCAGTTCGATCATCTGCCGCACGGTGGTTTGACTGTCCTGGCTGAGACCAGCCTGGTTGGCGATGATCTTGATCAGTACCTGCATATTGCCCTGCAGCTTCTCGATCATCGGCGCCTTGCTTTGCAGCGAGGTCTCGGCATCCGCAGCTTTCAGGGCTTTTTCCAGTTCGTCGCGCTTGCTGGTGAACAGCTCGATCTGGTCGGCATCAGTCACCACCGGCTCAAGCTTGAGCAAATCGGCTTCGATACGTTTGGTCAGCGCGCCAATACGCGCCTCAAGATCGCCCGCCTTGCCGGATTGACCGACGGCAGCGTTGATCTCGACCATGTCATTGAGGTTTTCCAGGTCGCCACGCAGCTTGAGGCTGGCGCCCATCAGGTCGAGGCTTTGCAGCTCGGCCCGGGTGCCCACGAACTCGTTGTAAGAGTCTTGCACCAGGTAGTAGTTGGTAACCAGCATCGGCAGGAAAAACAGGATGCTGATTAAGCTGAATTTCATACCAAAACTAAGGCGATTCATCAGCGCGATGGCCGGATACAGCACGGTCTTCACAAGACGTCTCCTGTTCACATTATTGTTATGGATCGTCACAGGGTAGAGCGGTGGAGACAGCGGAGGTCAGTCGCTTTATCCCTGCCGGCCCTTGTGCGTCGTTGGCGACGTCAACGGGCAGTTCGAACGTGACGCGAGTCACAGACTGCCGGGCGCGGCATTCTGTATACCCGATATCGGCCAGCACCTTTGTAACTTAAGGTTAAAGTGACGTCTATAAGTTGACGGGGACATTTACCTGAGTGATGGCACTTCACACCCAAAGCCCCGCGGGCCCTGCTAAATCGGGCCTCTCAGCCCGACCAACGGCCACCACAATCCGTTAAAACAAAAGCGTCCAGACAGCAAAACCGGCGTACCAGAACACCCCGGCACGCACCAGCAACTGCCACAAATCATCGAGGCTCGAAACGCCACTCTCGCCGAGCGTGGGGTTACCGAAATCTTCTGCAGCGCGTCCACTGTTGGCGATCAGCTGCGCGGCGGAAATATTCCAGTTGAGCAGCTCGTGGAGCAGTACCCGGCTAACCGCCACAAAGCTGCCCACCAGGGCAAAACTACCGGCCAACAGACGCACCGGCAGCCAGTCGAAGGCATGTCGCCACTGTGCGGCACGGCTGCGCAAGGCAGGGTCTTGGGCATGTTCATCGGTCAACGCCAGCAGCCGATACGCCAAGGCGGCCAGCGGGCCCAGCAAGGCATACCAGAAGATCACCGCGAAGAAGCTTTGATAGCCCTGCCACAGCAAGAAGCCCTGCGCTTGGTGCAGCAGGCTGTCGCTATCGGCGGCCTCCACACCCAGGTCGCGCTGCGCGACCAAGTACGCCGCCTCAACGTCTTCGCGCCGCCACGCATCACGGAACGGCCCGAGCGCCACCAGCGGATCGCCACGGCCCAGGCTGTACACCAGCACCCACAAGTGCACCGGCAAAGCCAACCAGCCATGCAGCGGCACCCCGATTACCGCCAGCAGCAACGCCAGCGCCGCCAACGGCAGCAGCACCAGCACCGCCAGTTGCAACCAGGGGTTATGGCGAAACGCGCTCTGACGCTCGGCCCAGGCCAGCAGCCGTAGCCAGGCGCCGTCTTGCTGGATTCTGGCGCGCCAGGACGAGAACTTCTCGACCCACAACACCAGGAGCAGCACTAGAAAACTCATTGCATCTCTCCCTTTGATGACGAGCGTGGGCCCGTCACTCCTTCTTCTGCCAACCCCGCCAAAAAGCGTGGCCATTCGAAAAAATCACCAGGGTCGGTCTTGCGCCCCGGAGCAACGTCGCTGTGTCCGCAAATTCGTCCGGTAGTAATCGCTGAATACGCCCGGCACAGCTGGCCACTCAACTGCGCCAGCACGGCGTACTGCGCGTCGGTAAAAGGCTGATCGTCCGTCCCTTCCAGCTCGATACCCAGGGAAAAATCATTACAGTTGTCGCGCCCCTCGAACAGCGACACCCCGGCATGCCAGGCCCGCTCCAGGCAGGACACAAACTGCGTCACCGCCCCATCGCGCTCGATCAGAAAATGCGCCGACACCCGCAGATGACAAATCTCGGCGAAATAGGGGTGCTCCTCGGCCTGCAGCTCATTCTGAAACAGCTCCACCACCTTACCCGTACCAAACTGCCCTGGCGGCAGGCTGATGTTGTGGACCACCAACAGGGAAATCTCGCCATTGGGGCGGGCGTTGAAATTGGGTGATGGGCAGTGGCGGATGCCTTCGCACCAGCCAGTGAGGGGGTCCAGCTGCATAAGTGCTCCTTGAGGTGCCGACCACTCTACCGGTCCAGACCCAGAAACGACAACGCCCGGCTTGAGGCCGGGCGTTGTGGGTAACACATAGAACGGTCAGGCGTTTTTCAAGCGACGCAGGTTGCCGATTACCGACTCCAGCGCGCGGTCGAACAACAGCGCATCGTCCAGCAACCGAATCGCATTGCGACGGAATTCAACGGCCAGGCCCATCCGGGTTTTTTCCAGCACTTTCATGCCGGTGCGGTTAACGAAAATGTACTTGCCGGTCGGTTGATCACCGCCGCCAACTTGCAACGCAGTTTGTGTTCTTCGTCTTCCTGGAACTCAACCCAGCTGCCCACTACCAGGCTATCCACGCGAGCCAACGACTCGTCGTCATCTGGCAGCGAAACTTCGGGCTCCTGCGCGTGGTTTTCGCCCGGCGCCAGCAGCACGATTTCCTCAACCACTTCGATCATCGTCGGCACGGAAACGGCTTCGATTTCCTCTTCCGGCGGCAGCTCCAGCAACGGGGCTTCGCCATCCAGGCTTGGAACGACTTCGGCGTGGGTTTCTTCAACCGCTTCCGGCAGTGGACGCTTGAAGCGCTGGAATGCCTGCACATGCAGGTTTTCCAGCTGGCTGAAAAATTCGCTGGTGGAGAACGGGTCGAACGCGGCGCTGGCCATCCCTTCGCGCAGGGCCTTGAGCAAACCAGGCACCAGTTCCAGCAGACGCAGACGCGCTTCCGGGTCTTCGTGCGGCGCCACGCTCCACACCAGATCATCCATGGTGCTAAGTGCCGCTTCCCACTCGGAGGAGTTCACGCCGTGCTTGAGGCAGGTGAGCATCATCACCTTGCTCCACGCCTCCTGCAGCAAACGCACCACCACTTCTGGCAGGGTTTTGCCCAGCAGGCGCTCGTTCAGCGCGTGTTCCACTTCGCGGCGGGCCAGTTCGGCCTTGGCGCTGCCTTCTTCGGCATCGCGGGTGCGTTGTTCCAGCAGCTCGCTGCGGCGGCGCTCGTCACCGGTAAAGGCGAGGAAGTCGGCCAACAGCTCGGAAAAGATCGCCGGGTCGTCAACAAAATCGTTCAGCAGGCGCTGCACGATGCTTTCGATTTTCTGGTACAGGCTGTCGCGTTGGGCGTCATCCTGCTCTGCCCAGCCCAGAGCGGCGGCGGCAATTTCGTTCAGCAGACGGCGCGCCGGGTGGCTGCCGCGGCTAAAGAAGGTTTTGTCGAGCACCGCCACTTTCAGCATTGGAATCTGCAAGCGGCCGATCAGGGCCTTGAGCGAGTCCGACAGGGTTCGGTCGTCGAGAATAAATTCGAACAGCATCGACACCAGATTGATGACGTCTTCATCAACCTCGCCCACCACGCGCGACTTGCCGCTTTTGGCGCTGGCACGCACGAGCAGTTGCTCGAGCTGGTTGCGCAGGTCGAAATCGTCTTGCGCGGCGTTGGTGTACACCGGGCGCTGCTGCATATGAGAGAGCAGGCGCATCAGGTCATTGCTGGAAATCGGCAGCGCATCGGCCGGCATTTCGCGGCGCGGCACACCGCTGCCACGGACCTGCGACAGCAGCTCCTGCAACACGCCAAACACTTCCTGCACATCTTCATTGGCGTAACCACCGCCCTGCCCGCCTTCCAGTTGCACGCCAGGCGCGCCGCTGGTGCCCGCCGTACGAGCACCGCTGGCACTCGGGCCGGCTTTGCGGCGCAGGGGCGCGGTTTTCAGTTCCGGCAGTACGCCTTCCTGAATCAGTTGCTGGTTGGTGTCGGCATACAGCTGGTCGAGGTCGCTAAGTACGTATTTCTCGAACAGCTTGAGGATGATCAGCTTGACCTTGATTTCAACGCCCAGACGGCTGCACGCCTCCAGGAAAAACTCGCAGAGCACGGTCGGGCCCAGAGGGTTGGTCTTGTCGTCGATTTTCTTGCTGACCATCGCGTTGATGCGAGTGGTCAAGTGGCCGAGGGAGACCGCGTCGCGGCTCATTACCTTGGCGACCATGGAATCCAGCGCTACGGTTTCTTCCAACTCATCGTTCTGAATCAGCGCCAGGGTGTCGAACGACACAGCATCCAACACCGGCGCGCGGCCTATTTCGTACTGGTTGAGATTGGCGAAGGTTTCGAAGACTTTTTGCAGGAAGCCGCGTTCGATGCCCTTGCGCTTCAGACGCAGGTCACGCATGGCCTCGAAAAAGGCGTTTTGCTCGGAGTTGCTGGTCGCGCGGTCAGCCATCTCGAAGAGAGTGTCGTCCGCGTTGTCGAACAACGCCTGCAAGGCTTGTTTCAGCTGCTGGGCAGCTTTGTCGCGCACGTGAATGAGTGCCACGGGCAGCCTCCCCGCCGGTGATGTTGGCGAGTGCTCGGGAGCAACCTTGGTCAGGTGCACCACTTTCGCATCAGTCATTGCAACTCTCCCGCAGACCGGCCTTCTGGCTCTCACATCTGCATAACGATCAACTGAGCGTCATCCGTTACGTCAATGGCATGGCGTCAATAATAAGCAGTAAAAGCGATTATAGAGAGGCCGCGCAAGATGAAACCCTACTTCTTGCCCAGATATGACCTACATCACACATGTACCGCATCTGATTCCAAACGGCTACTAACGGACGACCAACGCGAGCAATACCGCACAGTTGCACCCTACAAAAATGGGCACTGCACAGCGGCTTGCTCCTCTTTATAATTGCCCCCATCCGAAAATGGGGAGTTCCCAATGCCGAACCTGTTGCTCGCCGACCTTGGCGCCGAAATTCAAGCCAACGTACGCCGTGCCCTGCGAGAAGACGTCGGCAACGGCGATATCACCGCCCAACTGATCCCCGGCGAACGCCTGGCCCACGCCACCATCATTACCCGCGACGCCGCCGTCATAGCCGGCAGCGCATGGGTTGACAACGTATTCACCCAAATAGATCCCCGCGTCGCTGTGCACTGGCAAGTACAAGACGGCGACCGCGTGCAGCCTAACCAGGCTTTGTTTCATCTAGAAGGCCCGGCCCGCGCGCTGTTGAGCGGCGAACGCACCGCCCTTAACTTCCTGCAAACCCTCTCCGCCGTCGCCACCCGCTGCCGCCACTACGCCGACATCGTGGCCGGCACCCAGGTAAAACTGCTCGACACACGCAAAACCCTGCCCGGGCTGCGTCTGGCGCAGAAGTACGCCGTTACCCAAGGTGGCTGCCATAACCATCGCATCGGCCTGTACGACGCTTTCTTGATCAAAGAAAACCATATCGCTGCATGCGGCGGCATCGCCCAGGCGATTCAGGCCGCCCACGGCATCGCGCCCGGCAAGCCGGTAGAGGTTGAAGTAGAGAGCCTGGACGAGCTGCAGGAAGCGCTGGATTCAGGCGCAGACATCATCATGCTTGATGAATTGAGCCTGGATGAAATGCGTACAGCGGTGGCGATGACCGCCGGAAAAGCCAAACTCGAAGCCTCCGGCGGCATCAACGACAGCACCCTGCGGGTGATTGCCGAAACGGGCGTGGACTACATCTCCATCGGCACCCTGACCAAGGACGTAAAAGCCGTGGATTTGTCCATGCGCCTGAGCCTCTGAACCGCGCCGCTCCGGCAAGCGCCACATACCGCACAAAACCGCGACCTTGAGTGGTAGAAGGCCGATCCGATCTGGCATGCTGCCGCGTCATCCGCCGCGGCAAAAAAGAGCCTAGTAAATGAACGAGTTGGAACTGCTTGGGGAAAAAATTGCAGCGGGCAAGGCCGTGGTCGGCATCTACGGCCTGGGCTACGTCGGCCTGCCGCTGGCACTGCGTTTTGCCGAGGTGGGCGTCAAGGTCATCGGCTTTGATATCGACCAACACAAAGTCGACAGCCTCAACAGCGGCCGCAGCTACATCGAGCGCATCCAACCCGAGCAGATTCAAACGGCAGCGCAGCAAGGCCTGGAAGCCACCAGCGACTTCTCGCGCACCGGCGAAGCCGATGCGCTGATCATTTGCGTGCCCACCCCGCTGAACGCCCACCGCGAACCAGACCTGAGCTTCGTCATCAATACCGTCGAAAGCCTGCTGCCCTACTTCCGCGCCGGCCAGCTGCTAAGCCTGGAAAGCACCACCTGGCCCGGCACCACCGACGAACAACTGGCGCCGCGCCTCGAAGCCCGGGGCTTTACCCCCGGCAGCAACTGCGCGTTGGTGTTTTCGCCCGAACGCGAAGACCCCGGCAACCCGATTTACGGCACCCAGGACATCCCCAAAGTCATTGGCGGCATGACCCCCACCTGCCTGAACCTGGGCGTAGCGCTGTACCAACGCGCCATCAAAACCATGGTGCCGGTCAGCAGCCCGAAAGTAGCCGAGATGAGCAAACTGCTGGAAAACATCCACCGCGCCGTAAACATCGGCTTGGTGAACGAGATGAAAATCGTCGCCGACAAAATGGGCATCAACATCCACGAAGTCATCCGCGCCGCCGCCACCAAACCCTTCGGTTTCGTGGCCTACACCCCCGGCCCAGGCCTGGGCGGCCACTGCATCCCCATCGACCCCTTCTACCTCACCTGGAAAGCCAAGGAGTACGGCATCAACACCCGTTTCATTGAGCTGGCCGGCGAGATCAACCACTACATGCCACAGTGGGTCGTACAGAAAGTGGCCGACGCCCTGAACGACCGCAGCAAAGCCATCAAAGGCAGCCGCATTCTGGTACTGGGGCTGGCCTATAAAAAGAACATCGACGACAGCCGCGAATCCCCGGCGGTAGAAATCATGAAACTGCTACAAGACAAAGGCGCCGACATCGCCTACTCCGACCCGCATGTGCCGAGCTTTCCGAAGATGCGGGAGTACAGTTTTGATTTGAAGTCGGTGGAACTGACCGAGAACAGCATCAGCCAATACGACTGCATTGTGCTGACCACCGACCACGACCTGTTCGACTACCCGCTCCTGACCCGCGCCGCGAAACTGCTCGTGGACACCCGCGGACGTTTGCCGGAGGGGGCAAACATTGTCGCAGCCTGAGGCCGCCCGCCAGCGCATCCTGATCGTCACCCGCAACCTGCCGCCTCTGGTGGGCGGCATGGAGCGACTGAACTGGCATATGGCCGACGAGCTGTCGCGCTATGCCGATGTGCACGTGGTTGGCCCCGCCGAATCCGAATCACAGAAGCCCGCCAACGTAGGCTTTTCCTCCGCTTCGCTGCGCCCGCTTTGGCGCTTTTTACTACAGGCTGGTTGGGAAACCATTCGCCAGGCCAGGAAGTGGAGGCCTGACGTGATTCTGGCTGGCAGCGGACTGACCGCCCCCATCGCCCTGATCGCCGCGCGGTTGTGCGGCGCTAAGGCGGTGGCGTATGTGCATGGGTTGGATATTTCGGTGAATCATCCCGTGTATCGCTGGCTGTGGCTGCCAGCGATTCGGCGGTTGGATCGGGTGATTGCCAATAGCAATCCGACGCGGGAGTTGGCGTTGGAGGCTGGGGTGAAAAGCGAGCGTATCGGCATTGTCTACCCCGGCGTTAGCCTTCCCGCAGAGCCACAACAGCCGAGCAGTTTCCGCCAGAAGTACGATCTGGGAAACGGACCTATCCTTCTTTCCGTAGGCCGCCTTACCACTCGCAAAGGCTTGCTCGAATTCGTGCGCGATGCCCTACCCGCAATTGCGACAAGACATCCAGATGTGGTCCTGGCGGTGGTTGGAGATGCGCCCAGCGACTCCCTGCATGCCACCGTTCAAAGCAAAGCAAGCCTGCAACAAGCAGCCGATACCTTGGGGCTGGGTGGCAATATCCGATTTCTTGGCCTATTGCCCGATGGCGAGCCGTTGGCCGACGCCTATCGATCATCGACGGTCCACGTCTTTCCCATCCGCAAAATCGTCGGCGATCCCGAAGGCTTTGGCATGGTGGCAATCGAGGCCGCTGCCCATGGTCTGCCGACAGTGGCCTTTGCTAATGGCGGAGTAGTTGATGCGGTGGCTCCCGGGCGCTCGGGACAACTGGTAACGATCAATGACTATGACGCCTTTGCCCAGGCCACCCTCGAGCAAATCGCGCAGCCCTCCGACCACAGGGCCTCGAGCATCAAATTTGCGGCGGACTTTTGCTGGAGCAATTTCGGCAAGGCTGTTAACCAGAACCTGAAGGGCCAACGCTGAGCATCATGTGGCGGCGATGGACTAAGCCCGCACCGCCGCTCGACCCAACATCGGGTCGTCGATAAACGCGAGCCGCCAACCTGCCCACAGCGCCTTGATCGGCACCATCGAGCGAAAGCGCGAGGCTCGCAGCAAAGCCCGCGCACTCAGCATCCCGGCACGACAGCCATACAGCAGCGCCTTGTCCAGACGGCTGGTTGCTAACTTACTGGCCAGGATCCAATGCGCAGCGACCATGCGCTGCTCATAGAACTCCGAGCCCAAACCGCTGCTGGCAGTGCCTTCGTGATAAACCAGAGTTTGCTCGACATACACCACCGACTGCGGCTGCGCACTCAGCCGCCAGCCGAGCTCGCAGTCTTCGCCGTACATAAAGAAGTCCTCATCGAAAAGAGGTCCCTCTACGCGAGAACAATCGATCAGCAGACAACAGCCGCTGGCATGCATAAAACTACCGGGGGTAGGCTTGAGCGTCAGCAAGCCAGTCAGCCGCTGATAATAGGCGGGGCCGCTCACGCGGCCATGCTGGTCGATATTGGCAAACGCCAGAACACTCAAGGGCGAGCGATCCAACGAAGTGACGAGCTTTTGCAGGCCGCCGCCCAGTAATACGGCATCGTTGTTGATGAGCAGAACTCGGCAGTCGGCAACCAGCTCTCGGCAGCGGGCGATGCCACGGTTAACCCCTGCGGCGAAACCAAGGTTGTGCGGACTGACGTCCACTATCACCTTCGGCTCCTGTGAAAAGTGCCGCTCAATCTCAGCCGCAGCGACACCATTGTCCGCCGAGTTATCCACCACCAATACCGCCTCAACTCCCTGCGCGAGCAACGAGTTGATGCAGCTGATGCTGCGCGTAGCATCGCGGTAGTTGAGCAACAATCCGATAGGTGCAGGCATCAGGTGGGCCTTAACGCTTGGAGTCGGTAGTGAGCCCGTCTTTCAGACCCCGGAGCATCGCTCGGGCCTGGGCAAAACGCTGCGGATCGGCGATCAGGTGCACACCAAACGTCAGCAGTAACTTGACCACCGCCCACCCCTTCCAAACGACAGGCACATAGGGACGACGAAGCAAACGCAGGGCGTTGCGAAACAGATAATAGTGACGAAGCGGCGACCGTTGCGGCCAAACCTTCCAACCAAACAGCCAGAATCTCAGGCTGCTGTCGCCCATCCGATGAGTGAAAACAGCATCGGCAATGCCGAAAAGGCCCAACCCTGCGTCAGTGACGCGAAAGGCCCAGTCGGTATCGATATGGTCGATAAAAAATCCTGCATCCAAGCCGCCAAGCGCCTCGTACAGAGTGCGGCGCAGCAAGGTGCCGCTCCCATTCACATTGGCGCAGGCAACCGGCGGATCACCGGCCTGGGGATAGCGCCGCACCCAGCGCCAGCCATCAATGCAATGAAAGCCATGCTGAAGTCCGGTTGTATCGTCAAGTAAACGCGGCCCCACGCAGCCGACAGCAACACCCTGCTGCTCCAAGCGCCGAAAACCTTGGAGTAACAGCTCGATGGCAGCGCCCTGCGGCTCACTGTCCTGGTCCATCAGCAGATAGAACTCAGCATCACTGGCGATGGCCGCACCGGCGTTCAGAGCGGCGGACAACCCAATATTGCTCGCGCACTCCAGTAGTTGAGTATTGCCTCGAGTGGCAAGCAGCGCTTTCAGCGCCTTCACTTCTTCCGGCCGCGAGGCGTTGTCGACGACCACCCATAGCGACTGTGCCGGCAATGCCGCCATCTGCCGCTCGAGCACCGTCAGGTCTGGGTGAAAGGTGACGGTGATGATCGCCAGCCCGGCGAGCTCGCCAGGCGCCGGCAGACTATTTGCCACCGTCGTCCTTATACATCAAGGCGGTAATCTGCTCGGAAATAAGCCCCATCAAAAACACCATTACCGACCCGGTGTAGAGCAGAGCGCTCATATTGGTGAACCGGCCAGCGGTCGAAAGCGTGTACCCGTACCAGATGGACGCAGCCAAAAACAGCAAGCCCGCCACCGGCGCGAAAAGCTTCAACGGCGAATACAACGTACCGATCTTGAAGATAATCAGCAGAAAACGCAGACCGTCCTTCAACGGTTTCAGATGGCTGTTGCCAATACGCTTGGCAGCATGAATTGGCTCATACGCAACCGAATAGCCTGCACGGAAAAAGGCCATGGTGCTGGTGGTTGGATATGAAAATCCGTTGGGCAACAGATAGAGGAATTCACGAAACTTGCTGGCCCGCACAATGCGAAAGCCCGAAGTAAGGTCTTCGACCACCTGGCCAGTCATAAAAGTAGCCAGACGGTTGTAGAACTTATTGGCCAGGCCGCGGCCCATGCTGGCTTGGGAGCCACGCTGGCGGGCACCGACAACCATGTCATAACCGGTTTCAAGGCGGGCGAGCAAACGGGCGATATCACTTGGATCGTGCTGGCCGTCGGCGTCCATGAACACGATGAACTCGCCGGTAGCAGCGCGCGCGCCAGACTTGATGGCGGCGCCGTTGCCTTTGCTGTAGGGGTGGGTAACCACAAGCGCCCCCGCAGACTTCGCGATGTCACCGGTACCGTCAGCAGAGCCATCATCCACGACAATGATTTCGGCGAGCGGGAACGCCTTTCGTAAGCCGGCAACAACCGGGCTCAGCGCCAACGCTTCATTCTTTGCGGGCAGTACGATGCTAAGTGAGACTGTAACGTCAGTGTTTACATCGCCCAACGGCATAGAGTCGGTCTCCGTCTTATCGGCTAAAGGTGATCTATTCATGCTGAGTAGTAACCGAGACTTTCGCGGCGATGTCCGCGTGTAGATCTGATTCGAGACGTGAGAACTCATCGTCATATTCTTCTGCCGTACGCCGTAGATTCCTCCGAGGCTGTTCACGGTAAATTTCTTTCGCTTGGGGTAGCAATTTCAAGGCGTGCTCCTGGTAGCCACCGCGAGCCAAATCGGCAACCATCATAAGCGCAGCTTCGGTGTCCGCGTAGCGTGTCATCGACAGCGAATATTCCTCAAATGCAGAATCTGGTTTGCCTTGAACCGTATAAAGCCTGGCCTTCAAATACGGCGCCAAACGCTGGAACACACTGAGGCGCTGGTACTTTATGTTAGTACTCATAACGTCAATTAGATCTTGGGTGTACTCAAGATAAGCAGGGTTGCCGCCAGGCTCTACGACTTTATCCACCAACGAGCGCAAGCCCTGGACGCCTTGAGTGTCAAAGGGCTGCACTGCAAGTTTATTGGCAGCCGTGGAAAAGTCTATTGTTACTGCGTCACCGGCGTAAACTTTTTGCAACAACAAGCGAAGGGTGAGTAATGCGCTATCCGGAAGCCTTTCTATCGCTTTCTCGACATATGCATTAACTTCGCTACCCCGGCCATTGTTTATCAAGAAATTAGCGATCGCGTTTTGCGCACGAGGGGACTCAGGGGTCGAGACAGCCCAGTACATCTGCAGGTTATCTGTATTTTTCCAGAGGCCTACGCGTTGAGCTGTCATTAGCGTGACCACACCAAGCACGGCGCAAGCGACTGAAATGGCTACTTTTGGTTGAAATTTTTCGCTTAAACGAACTATCCCAATGGCAATGGGCAAAAACAAAAATGCGGCGGCTGCGTAATTTCGGTGCTCAAAGTAGAGTTCCAGGCCAACGACCGTGGACTCCATCAGTTGACCAACAAAAAAGAACAATATTGCCAGCGAGAAAAACGGGAAACGCTTTCGCAGGAGCAGGCTGGCGATGCCCAACATAAGAAGGCCAATCAATGAATAAAATGTGGTTATTGGGGAAAACAAACCACGAGACACTTCATATCCATCTTGAAAAAGCCCTCGCCCCTCAATACGTGGAATATAGAGATGAAAAAGGTATTCCCAGATAATTCGCCCTTCGCTAAGCAATCGCTCGGGCTGATCAAATGTGCGAATCGGCCAAACGTCTGGGGAAAAGTCGATCATTTTCGCCAGCGCGCCAACTAAAATCAGGGATGGCAACCATAAAATAAAGAAGCTCCACCACCTGACAGGACGGTCCACAGGCGATACTGCTGGCCGACAAAACTCGACCACAACAATTAACAACGGCAGGAGCGCGCCATTTTCCTTGCTAAGAACAGCCAACAACGTTCCTAAACCTACTGATAGCGTCATCCACGCGTAACTTGCTCTAGGCTTTGACAGCAAGAGCATTCGTCCTTGGAGATAGCCGGCAAGGCCCGCAAACATGAAGAGCGCCGCCAATTCCGTCATGCGTTGCACGACATACAAAGTGGTCGAAACGAAATAGGGATGTAAAAGCCAAATAGCGGCGCTTAACAGAGCCGCCCAGACAGCCTGTTTTTCAGCAACCCGATAAAAGCGCAGCAGCAACAGTGTGCTCCAGCACAACAACGTGCCAACCAGTAAATGAATCCAGAGATTAGTTAGTTTGAAACTGAAGGGTTGGCTAGGCCACGTGTTGTCGTTAAGCAGGAAACTCAGTAGAGAGAGAGGACGGCCTGTCGGGCCGGAGAAACCACTGAATACAAATGCCTTCAACGAATTGATATCTACGACGCCGCCGTATGTGCCCAACTCTTGAAGGTTAGGAAAGTCGTCAAATAAAAATCCGCCTTGCAGGCCCGGCACATAAATCAGAAAGCACAGCAACAGCGCAGACCAAAAAAAAATGACAGGGTTTAGCGACGAAGCCTTGAACATGCGAACCCTAATTTTATCCGTGAAATAAAAATTGCCCGCCGAAGCGGGCAATTTACAAAACAACCGAGCTTAGCCGCGGCAGGAGCTTGGGTAGTACTTAGCAGAAGCTGCGTTAGTGGCACCGCTACCGGAACATTTCCAGTTCAACGAACCAGAAGAAGTGGTCGGGCTCAGGGTCAGAGTCAACGAGCCGACGCCAGCAGCAACGCCGGAGGCCTTCATAGTTGCGATGATCTTGCCAGTTGTTTGGGTAACCGAGGCAACATACTTACCAGTAATGGAAGATGCCATACCAGCGGACTGCTCGGAAGACGGGAATCTGCCATTGGTGGAGTAGAATTCAGCGATCGAAGTCTTAGCACCGCTAGCCAGAGTCATGGCTTCGGTCATTTGCGAACGGCCCATGTAGTCCTGGTAAGCCGGCAGAGCGATGGCGGCCAGAATACCGATGATCGCAACCACGATCATCAATTCGATAAGGGTAAAACCCTTCTGCATTTGAGCTTTCATGTGTATCCCCTGGGTAGTTGAAGTGACCTACGACGAAATTGGTTAACGTCCTACGTCTGCCAGGAGTAAAAGCAGATTGCGTGCCAGCTTTTCAAGTTCCCATCGCAGCAGCCGATTACAGGCTCTGACTGCCTCGCCCTGCGCGGACTTAAAGTTTTCAAATAGCCTAAAAAACTCAAAAGTGACGCTTTTTGGCACTTCATATTCCACCATTTGGCACAAGCGGGCGACTAGGCTATAAGGCAGGATGATTTCCGTGAGCCGCACACACCATGAATGACATCGTGAACCTGACCGGCCTGGCCAAACAACTCGTTGTGGCAGAGCTGCTGGACGAGAAAAGCGCCAAACTGGCTCAGACCCAGGCCCAGCGCAATAAGACTTCGCTCGTCACTTATCTGGTCCAGAACAAACTGGTTAAAAGCCGCCAGCTTGCTGAAGTCGCGGCAGAACAGTTTGGTATCGCCTTTCTCGACCTCGGTAGCCTGGACAAAGAAAGTCAGCCTAAGGATCTGGTTGCCGAAAAACTAGTGCGCCAACACCGTGTGCTGCCTTTATGGAAGCGTGGCAACAAGCTTTTTCTGGGTATTTCGGACCCGACCAATCATCAAGCCATTACTGATGTGCAGTTCAGCACCGGCCTTAATACAGAAGCGATTCTGGTCGAGGACGACAAGCTGGGCGATGCCATTGACAAGTTTTTCGATAGCGCCAACTCCGCCATGGACGACTTGGGCGACATCGATTTGGATATCGAAGCAGTCGACGAAAACGGGCCTGGCAAGGAAGAGAATCAGGAAGCCGACGATGCGCCTGTAGTGCGCTTCGTTAACAAGATGCTGCTGGACGCCATCAAGATGGGCTCGTCCGACTTGCACTTCGAGCCGTACGAAAAAGCTATCGGGTGCGCTTTCGTACCGACGGCATCTTGCATGAAATCGCCCGCCCGCCGATCCAGCTCGCACCACGCATTTCTGCTCGTCTCAAGGTTATGGCCAGCCTGGATATTTCCGAGCGCCGTAAACCGCAAGACGGCCGGATCAAGATGCGTATTTCGAAAACCAAATCCATCGACTTTCGCGTCAGCACCTGCCCAACCTTGTGGGGCGAAAAGATCGTGATGCGGATTCTCGATTCCTCCAGCGCCCAGATGGGCATCGATGCACTGGGTTATGAAGAGTCGCAGAAAGACCTTTATATGGCGGCGCTCAAGCAGCCGCAGGGCATGATTCTGGTGACCGGCCCGACGGGGTCGGGGAAAACCGTTTCGCTTTATACCGGTTTGAACATTCTCAACACGGTTGATGTAAACATCTCCACCGCGGAAGACCCGGTAGAGATAAACCTGGAAGGTATCAACCAGGTAAACGTAAACCCGAAGCAAGGCATGGACTTTACCGCCGCGCTGAAGTCGTTCCTGCGCCAAGACCCGGACATCATCATGGTCGGCGAGATCCGTGACTTGGATACAGCGTCGATTGCGGTCAAGGCTGCACAGACTGGCCACATGGTTATGTCGACACTGCACACCAACAGCGCCGCAGAAACCCTGACGCGTTTGCGCAATATGGGCGTGCCGTCGTTCAACATCGCCACTTCGGTAAACCTGATCATTGCCCAGCGCTTGGCACGCAAGCTCTGCGGTACCTGTAAGAAAGAAGTACCGGTGCCCCGCGAGGTTCTTATTGAAGAAGGCTTCCCGGAAGACAAGATCGGCACCTTCAAGATTTTTGGCCCTGTTGGCTGCGATTTGTGTAACCACGGCTATAAAGGCCGTGTCGGGATTTATGAAGTGGTTAAAAACACGCCTTCGCTACAACGCATTATCATGGAGGAAGGCAACTCCATCGATATCTCGGTGCAAATGCGCAAAGATGGCTTTAACGACCTTCGTACCTCAGCCCTGCTGAAGGCCATGCAGGGTGTGACCAGCCTCGAAGAAGTGAATCGCGTGACTAAGGACTAATTCATGGCCGTTAAAGCGATAAAAACCGCCACTTTCACTTGGGAAGGTACGGATAAGAAAGGCTCCAAGATCAAAGGCGAGATGGCTGGCCAGAATCCTGCCTTGGTCAAAGCGCAATTGCGTAAGCAGGGTATCAACCCGCTGAAAGTGCGCAAAAAAGCCGTGTCTTTGTTCGGCGGCGGCGGCAAAAAATTAAGCCGATGGACATTGCCCTGTTCGCGCGACAAATGGCAACGATGATGAAAGCCGGCGTGCCGCTGCTGCAGTCGTTCGACATCATCGGTGAGGGCCTTGAAAACCAGAATATGCGCAAACTGGTGGACGAGATCAAACAGCAAGTCGCTGCCGGTAATAGCTTCGCCACTGCGCTCCGCTCCAAGCCTTTGTACTTCGATGATCTGTTCTGCAACCTGGTAGATGCGGGTGAACAAGCGGGTGCGCTGGAAAACCTGTTGGATCGCGTTGCAACCTACAAAGAAAAAACCGAAGCACTGAAAGCCAAGATTAAAAAAGCCATGAACTACCCGATCGCGGTAGTTGTGGTTGCCGTTGTTGTTTCGGCCATTTTGCTGATCAAGGTAGTACCTCAGTTTGCGTCGGTATTTGCTGGCTTTGGTGCCGAACTGCCTGCGTTTACTCGCTTTGTCGTAGGGCTATCTGAAGGCCTGCAAGAATGGTGGTACGTCTTCCTGTTTGGCATAGTCGGTTTCATTTTTGCGTTTACGGAAACGAAGAAGCGCTCTCCCAAAATGCGTGATGCGCTTGATCGAATCATTCTCAAAGCGCCAATCGTGGGTGACATCACCTACAAGTCCTCAGTTGCCCGCTTCGCTCGCACCCTTTCCACCACCTTCGCCGCCGGTGTACCGCTGGTTGAGGCGCTGGACTCCGTGGCCGGCGCTACCGGGAACATCGTGTTCCGCAACGCTGTACTCAAGGTCAAGCAAGACGTGACTTCGGGTATGCAGTTGAACTTCTCGATGCGCACGACGGGCGTTTTCCCCTCCATGGCAATCCAAATGACAGCCATCGGTGAAGAATCCGGCGCTCTGGATTCGATGCTCGACAAAGTCGCCAGCTACTACGAAGCCGAAGTCGACAACGCCGTAGATGGTCTTACCGCACTGATGGAGCCGTTGATCATGTCCGTACTCGGCGTGCTGATCGGCGGCCTGGTTATCGCCATGTACCTGCCAATTTTCCAACTGGGTTCTGTCGTCTAATCCATGCAAGTTATCGAACTTTTGGCCAGCCACGCGCTGGCCTTTGTTTTTTTCGCGCTGCTTATAGGCTTGCTGGTCGGCAGTTTCCTCAACGTCGTGGTGTATCGCCTACCGGTGATGATGAAGCGCGACTGGCAACACCAGGCGCGGGAAATTCTTGAGCTGCCGGCTGAGCCCAAAGGCGAAACCTTCAATCTGGTACTGCCCAACTCCCGCTGCCCGCATTGCCAGCATGAGATCAAAGCCTGGGAAAATATCCCGGTGGTCAGCTACCTAGCGCTGCGCGGCAAGTGTTCTTCCTGCAAAGCGCCAATCAGCAAACGTTACCCGCTGGTAGAGCTGACGTGCGGGCTGCTATCGGCCTACGTCGCCTGGCACTTCGGCTTTACCTGGCAAGCCGGCGCCATGCTGTTGCTGACCTGGGTCCTGCTGGCCATGAGCCTGATCGACGCCGACCACCAATTGCTGCCGGACGCGCTCGTATTGCCGCTGCTGTGGATCGGCCTGATCGTCAACCAATACGACCTATTCGCCAGCCCACAAGATGCGCTGATCGGCGCCATCGCCGGCTATCTCAGCCTGTGGTCGGTGTACTGGCTGTTCAAGTTGGTGACGGGCAAGGAAGGCATGGGCTATGGCGATTTCAAATTGCTGGCCATGCTCGGCGCCTGGGGCGGTTGGCAGGTGTTGCCGCTGACGATTCTGCTGTCGTCGTTGGTGGGCGCGGTGTTAGGCGTGATCATGCTGCGTTTGCGCAATGCCGAAACCAGCACGCCCATTCCCTTCGGCCCGTACCTGGCGATTGCCGGCTGGATTGCTTTGCTCTGGGGTGATCAAATAACCGGCACCTACCTTCACGTCGCCGGATTTAAATGACTACACCCTGGATTCTCGGGCTCACGGGCGGTATCGGCAGTGGCAAGAGCGCGGTTGCCCAACACTTTATCGACCTCGGTGTGCATTGCGTAGACGCCGACCACGCCGCTCGCTGGGTAGTGGAACCCGGCAAACCGGCCTTGGCGGCCATCGCTGAACATTTTGGTTCTGAGGTATTGCAGGCCAATGGCGAGCTAGACCGCGCGGCGCTGCGCCAGCTCATCTTTCAAGCACCTGAAGAACGCCGCTGGCTGGAAGCTTTGTTGCACCCGCTGATCGGCGAAGAAATCATCGCCAGCCTGAAGAGCGCAAAATCCCCCTACGCGATTCTGGTGTCGCCGCTGCTGGTAGAGTCTGGCCAGCACAAGCTGACTCAGCGTGTGCTGGTTGTCGACGCCCCCGAGCAGTTGCAGTTGCAGCGCACCATGTTGCGTGATCAAGCTTCGGAAGAGCAGGTGCACGCCATTCTCAAGGCGCAGGCACTGCGCGAAGATCGCCTGAAACATGCCGATGATGTGCTGCTTAATGACCGCGATTTGCCCTGGCTGCAGAGCGAAGTTGAACGCCTGCACCGTTTTTATCTCACCCTTCATGGAGGCCAGCCATGAGCCAAGCTCCAATCGTTAAATGCCCAACCTGCGGCGCGCCCGTCGAGTGGGGTCCGCAAAGTGTCAGCCGGCCGTTTTGCAGCGAGCGCTGCAAGTTGATTGATCTCGGCGCCTGGGCGGCGGAAGAACACGCCATACCGGTCGACCCGCTGGAAGACGAGCTGTTTTCCAGCGACCTGGATATCCCGCCGCAACGCCACTGACCGCTTACGGCCGCATAAAGCTGTAATCGCGGTCGTCGTCGAGGTTATCCGCCAGAAATTGCAGCTCTTGCGCCAGGTCTGCGGGGCTGCGATGCACTTTGCTCTCTTCCACCACGGCGCTTAGTAGCGCGCGTAATGCCAGCGCCGGTTCGTAGCCTTCAGCGCCTGCTGCTTCCAGGCTGACCCGCAACTGCTCCTTCGCCCAAGTGTGCACACTCATCTCACAAACTCCTCAGTGATTGCCGACCTGGCAGGCCGCAGAGTGGCGATTGTGCCGGGCGCTCGGCTGATGCAGATCAAGCCGTGGCGCGCTATAAAACCGGCGAATCAGTCGTCATCTTTCCAGGGGGCCTGCAGGTAGCGGTCGCGGTTGAAGGTTTCCAGCCATTCGGGCTTGAACACTACAAGGGCGGTGATGAGCGTGCCGTTGATAAAGGCCTCGGGGAACATCACCAGCCACAGGTAACCGACAAAGTCTTCGAGCCAGAACGGCATGGGAAAGCGGCCGTCGAGCCACAGCACCCAAAGTCCGAGCAACACGCAAAGCAAAGCCGCCAGCGCTGCCGGAAAGAAGCCGGAGCAGAAGATATAGACGAACAAGTTTTGCGATTGCTTGCGCTCAACCCACAGCGCACAGAGTTCAGTGACCAATACGGGCACCAGCACCAGAAGTACGCCGTTGACGCCCATGGCCGCCAGGTCTTGCCGGCCGATGGCTAGCAAGCCGAGTTGCGCCGCTACCCCGCCGAGCACTGCCAGCGGCCAGTCCAGCAACAGGGTAACGGCGGTCATCCCGATAAAGTGAAAGGAAACGCCCACCTCGAAATCACGCCGCACCAGCCAGAGTAAAAACAGCACCAGCACCGTGCCGAACAGCAAATGCTGGCGGCGGATATCGCTGAACAATTCCAGCCAGGGTGAGCGACAGGCCGCCCACGCCAACACCGGCAAATAAATCAGCCAGCCGATGGTGAGGGTGGTGGTGGACAGCAGCTCGGCGGCGATCACGGCAGCGACAGAGGGGCGCGGTGGTCGGCGGCCAGCACGGGGAGAATCGACATGGTGAACTCCAGCCTGAACGAAAACGCAGTCTACACCGCCAGCCACAGCCGGCTAAGCTTGCAGACATGGATGACTCTGAGTACCTACGTTTACTGACAGACCAGGCCGAACAGGCCAACGCCCTGCTCTCCAATGCACGCAAATGGGAGCGGGAGCGTTGGGTTTGCCAGCGCTTTTTACAGGCGCTGAACGTGCCGCATCGCCTGGACGAGTTCAGCGCCGCCGAACATGACCCGCCTGACGTGCTGTTTCATGACGCGCATTTCGAGGTGTTTTTTGTGCTGGATGAAGGCCGGCGTCTGAATGACGAATGGCGACAGGAGCTGGAACGACGGCGCAATGCTTACTCCCTCAGCCAATTGGTCGAGCATGAAGCGCGGCCACGAAAGATACGCGCCACAGAACTGCAGAACCGCCTGGCGCCCACCCTGCGCAAAAAGGCCGCCAGCTACCGTGAACGTCTGATTGATACCGCCAACCTGGACATGCTGGCCTACGTGAATCTCAAACGTGAGATCACCGATTTCAACAGCGCGTTCCCACCGCCTACCGAATTTCTCCATCAGGGCTGGCGCTCGCTGTCGCTGCTGGGACCGAACTTCGCTCGGGTGCTCTTCGCTCACCCTACTGCGCCGAATTTTCTGCGGGTAAACCTGGGACGCACGGTGCTTCTGGATATCGGCATCAGCCTCTGAGCGTTATTTTTGTGTAATACGCGTATTACATTGAGTCAGATCAAATCCCACGACTAGAATGTTTGCATCCCACACGAGGCCTGCCATGACCAGCCGACTCAGTCCTGACGACCAAGCACGCGTCGACCAGCACCTCAGCGCGCCGCACCATCAAATCGAGCGTCGGCCGTTTCGTCCGTGGTTTCTGCTTTTTATCGTGTTGGCCTCGGTCATTGGCCTGGGCCTTCTCAGCCGTTTACTCAGCCGGTTAGTGCTATGAGCTGCTTCGCGCTCGCCTCGCCGGCGTTTTGCCGAATCCCTGAAAGCCTTATGAGATATCACCATGTCCCATCGCATCATTATTGTCGGCGGCGGCGCCGGCGGCTTGGAGCTTGCTACCCGCCTGGGTAAGACCCTGGGTAAACGCGACCTGGCGCGCGTCACCCTGGTTGATGCCAACCTCACCCATATCTGGAAACCGCTGCTGCACGAAGTGGCGGCCGGCTCGTTGAACTCTTCGGAAGATGAGCTCAACTATGTCGCCCAGGCCAAGTGGAACCACTTCGAGTTCCAGTTGGGGCGTATGGAGGGGCTGGATCGCAGCGCGAAAAAAATCCAACTTTCGGCCACCCTGGATGAACAGGGCGAAGAATTGGTGCCTGCGCGCTCGCTGGATTACGACACGCTGGTGATTGCCGTCGGCAGCACCACCAATGATTTCGGCACGCCGGGCGCTGCGGAGCATTGCCTGTTTCTCGACACCCGCGTGCAAGCCGAACGCTTTCACCGCCAATTGCTGAACCACTACATGCGCGCCCATGCCAATCAGGCGGGCAATGCGGAGCAGATCAGCGTGGCGATTGTCGGCGCCGGTGCGACGGGCGTTGAGCTGGCCGCTGAACTGCACCACGCGGCGCATGAGCTGGCGGCTTACGGGCTCGACAGCATCAAGCCGGAAAATATGCGTATCACGCTGATTGAAGCGGGACCGCGTGTTTTGCCGGCGCTGCCGGAGCGCATTGGCCAGCCGGTGCATAAAACGCTGGAAAAGCTCGGGGTGACCGTGCTGACCAATGCGGCGGTGAGCGAGGTAACGCGCGACAGTTTGAAGACAGCGCAGGGGCAGGATATTCCCGCCAGCCTCAAGGTATGGGCTGCCGGTATTCGCGCTCCGGATTTCCTCAAGGAACTGGATGGCCTGGAAAGCAATCGCATCAATCAGCTACAAGTGCGGCCGACTCTGCAGACCACACGCGATGACAATATTTTTGCCTTCGGAGACTGCGCCGCCTGCCCACAGCCGGGTGAGGACGGGCGTAATGTGCCGCCGCGTGCACAAGCGGCTCACCAGCAAGCATCGTTGCTGGCCAAATCGCTGAAGTTGCGCATTGAAGGCAAAGCCCTGCCGACCTATCGCTACCGCGATTACGGCTCGCTGATTTCGTTGGCGAGTTTTTCTGCGGTCGGCAACCTGATGGGCAATCTGACCGGCAGCGTGATGCTGGAAGGATGGTTGGCGCGGATGTTCTATGTGTCTCTGTACCGTATGCACCAGATGGCGCTGTACGGTGTATTCCGCACCATGATGCTGATGCTGAGTGACCGGATTGGCCGCGGAACTGAGCCGCGCTTGAAGCTGCATTAATCCGTAATCGTAGGATGGGTAGAGGCGTAGCCGAAACCCATCATCGCAACGATGGTTTCGCTGCGCTCGCCTAGGCGGCCACACCCATCCTACGAAAGCGAGCAACGAAAATTAAATCGCACAAACAAAAAAGGCATCCCGAAGGATGCCTTTTTTGATGGCTCCATGCTGTTAAGCACTTCGCCTAAGATTTAACTCTTTAAACATCAAGAGCCAAAAATGGTGGGTCGTGTGGGACTCGAACCTACGACCAATTGGTTAAAAGCCAACTGCTCTACCAACTGAGCTAACGACCCAAAAATGGTCGGGGTAAGGGGATTCGAACTCCTGACATCCTGCTCCCAAAGCAGGCGCGCTACCGGACTGCGCTATACCCCGGTTGAAAGATTGGCTCCGCGACCAGGACTCGAACCTGGGACCCAATGATTAACAGTCATTTGCTCTACCGACTGAGCTATCGCGGAACTACTTGCTTCCATCTCTTTACGTCATTTGCTGTTAGGCATTTGCCGTATCGAGGCGCTGCATTTTAAGGATATTCGGAACCCTGTCAACCCCCTAAATAGCTTTTAAGACAATGATTTGCGGCAACACCATCACCACTCTATGTTTGCCTGAGATATGATCGCTGCAGGATGCATAAGCCGGCCGGCTTGAACAGGACAGTCCATGAGCACGCAGGACCAACCACCACTACCTCGAACCAACCAGACCCTCGCCAGTCGCGGCATTCAACCGCGCTTTGGCGAGTTGGTGCAGGGTTGCCGCAAGCTCGCCATGAACCGATTGGCCGAACACCTCACCGGGGTTTTCGGCCAGGTGGATGACACGCTGTTCGAATGCGCAGAGAAAGCCGAGAACAATAAAGTGCAATCGTTGTTCTTCGACAACATGCGCGAAATTCGTCGGCAACGCCCGCAGATCGAGCGCAGCTACCACCAACGTGTGGCGCAGAATTTTTCCAATTTTCTTGAAGGCACGCTCGAACCCGAGGCGGGCGCCACGTCGCTGCGCGCCGAAGATCTTTCGCTGATCCAGAACGAGGATTACGAAGAGAGCCTGCAAGTCACCAATATGGTCAGCCGGGTAAAGGCCCGTTGCGCCGAGCCGCTGTTTGCACTTGAGCAACGGCTGGCGGTGTTGAACAACGGCCACAAGCTGGGCGAAGACAGCAATCCGTTCGGCCCACGCGCCATTGCCCAGGCATTTCGCGAAGCATTGGCGCCCACGCCGTTTCCGCCGCAGATCAAAACCATCCTCTATATGTTGTTTGATCGCCATGTCATGCAGAGCCTCGACCGCCTGTATGAAGCGATGAACCAGCGCCTGATCGATGCCGGCGTACTGCCGAATCTGAAATACGCACCGCAACGCACACCGGATGCGCGCCGTGCGCCGACTGCAGCGCGAGAAGCAGCGCCTGTTGCTACCGCGCCTGCAGCCGATGCGCCACGCGCAACAGCGGCGCAACCAACTAGCGCGCCCGCGACGTCCTACGCACCCGCGGTACCCAGTGATGAATCGCCGCGCGTGCCCTACGACGCATCCGGCCCCGAGCCTACCGACCCTGTTGCATTGTTCAGCAGCCTGGCCGCCCTGCTCGGCGAACGCCGCCACTACAACGTTGACGCTCCACTGCTGGGCGGCACCCGCAGCATCGCCAGCTTCGCGCCGCAAGGTGCCACCCGCACCTATGCCGCCAGCGACTTGCTCGACGCCCTAAACCGCCTGCAGCAACAATCGGCGCTGGATTTCTCTCAGCGCCTGCAGCGCCCGCAGCAAGTAGAAGACTTCAAAGTCGACCTGCAACAACAGCTCGAAACCCATAGCAGCCTGCCCGGCCAGCAAAAGCTGTCGGATCAGGAAGCGGACGTTATCGACCTGGTGGGCATGCTGTTCGACTTTATTCTCGACGACGAGAACCTGCCGGACACCTGCAAAACCGCCCTCTCCCACCTGCACACGCCGTACCTCAAGGTGGCGTTGCTGGACAAGGCGCTGTTCACCCAGCACCACCACCCGGCGCGACGCCTGCTCAACGCCATGGCGCAAGCCGGCGTGCTGTACGGCGGTGAAGAAGACGACCGTGGCCTGCTGGCGAAAATTCACTGGGTGGTCGAACGCGTCATCCAGGGCTTCGATGGCGACCTCAAGCTGTTCGACAGCCTGCTGGAAGAATTCAACGAGTTCACCACCAACCTGCAACACAAGGTGGCATTGCGCGAACGCCGCGCCGTCGAGGCCGCGAAGGGGCGCGACAAATTACTCGGTGCGCGCCAGCAAGCGGTGGACATCATTGCCCGCGCGCTGGCCAACCGTCAGCCGCCACCCCTGATTCGCAACTTCCTCGAACTGACCTGGACCGACGCCCTGGTGTTTGTGCTGCTACGCCACGGCGAACGCAGCGCCGAATGGCAGCGCTACAGCGAAGTGGCTGAGCAGCTTGCATGGAGCAGCACGCCGCTCAATACCGCCGGGCAAGAGCGCCTGCAGAGCATTCGCGTGCAACTGCTGGAAGACTTGCGCAAGGGCCTGGAAATTCTCGGCGGCTATCACGAAGACGGCATTCGGCGCCTGCTGCAAGACATCGTCGCCTGCCAGCACGCCGTGCAAGCCAAACAACCGCAAGTGGCCGCCAAGCTCAATCCAGTGCTGCCGGAAAGCCCGCTCGGCGCCATGCTCGGTGAAGACGCCGCGTTGGTGAACTCCGCGCCGCAGGCCTCCGGGCTGTCGCACCAGGCGCAGCTGATTGCCAAGGAACTGGGACGTATCGAGTTTGGTACCTGGTTTGAATTTATTGACGGCGCGCAGGTGCGTAACCTGAAGCTGTCATGGTTCAGCCCCACCACGCACAACTACATGTTCGTCGACCATAGCGGGCAACGCGTGGCGATCAAACCGTTGACCATTTTAGCCAACGAGATGGAACAAGGCTTGGTTCGCATCCTCCAAACGGAACGCGGGGCCCCGTTGGTGGACCGCGCCCTGACCGCCATCTACCGGGTGTTGCAGCGCTTCACCGGTCGCGCCGAATAAAGTTAAGGAGCCGTAATGGACGATCGTCGTCAGCACAGTCGCCACACCACTGAGCTGCATCTGGAAGTGTACGACCTGCACTCCGAGCGCCACCTGGGCCGCGTGGTAGACCTGTCTATCGAAGGTTTCATGATCTTCGGTGACTGCCCGCAGGAAGCCGATGCGCTGCTCGAGTGCCGCCTGATGTCGTACCCGCCGGTTGAGGGCCTGACCGAAGTACGCCTGGGCGCCGACTGCCTGTGGAGCCGGCCAGGCGCCGATGGGCAGCATTGCTGGTCGGGCTTCCACATCATTGATCTGGCCGAAGACCAGGCCGTGTTGCTCGAAGCTTTGCTCAAGCGGCTGTAAATCGCCGGCATAAAAAAGCCCCGCATCTGCGGGGCTTTTTGTTGTTGCCGTGGGGTTATTCGAAGACGATTTCGTCGCCATCGACCACACCGGTCACCGTCGAGCCGGGCATGAATTTGCCGCTCAGAATCAACTGCGCCAACGGGTTTTCGATCCAACGTTGCACCGCGCGTTTCAGCGGCCGTGCACCGTACACCGGGTCGTAACCCACCGCGATCAGCTTATCCAACGCTTCATCGCTCAACTCCAGTTTCAGCTCGCGCTCGGCCAGACGCTTATCCAGCCGCGCCAGTTGAATCCGCGCAATACCGGCAATCTGGTCACGGGCCAGCGGTTCGAAGATCACTACCTCGTCGATCCGGTTGATGAACTCCGGCCGGAAATGGTTGCTCACCGCGTCCATCACCGCCGCGCGCTGCGCTTCCTGGTCGCCGACCAACTCCTGAATCTGCGCCGAACCGAGGTTCGAGGTCATCACGATCACGGTGTTGCGAAAATCCACAGTACGGCCGTGGCTATCGGTCAACCGACCATCTTCCAGCACCTGCAACAGCACGTTGAAGACATCCGGGTGCGCCTTCTCGACTTCGTCCAGCAGCACCACCGAGTACGGCTTGCGGCGTACCGCTTCGGTGAGGTAACCGCCCTCTTCGTAACCGACATAGCCGGGTGGCGCACCGATCAAACGGGCCACCGAGTGTTTCTCCATAAACTCCGACATGTCGATGCGCACCAGCGCCTCTTCGGTGTCGAACAGGAACTCGGCCAAGGCCTTGCACAGCTCGGTTTTACCCACGCCGGTCGGGCCGAGGAACAGGAACGAACCGCTCGGGCGATCCGGGTCCGACAAGCCCGCACGGGACCGGCGCACGGCGCTAGCGACTGCCGTCACTGCTTCGTTCTGACCGATGACCCGCTGATGCAGCAGGCCTTCCATATTCAGCAGTTTTTCCCGCTCGCCTTCGAGCATCTTGGACACCGGAATACCGGTCCACTTGGAAACGACTTCGGCAATTTCTTCCTCGGTCACGCGGCTGCGCAGCAGCTGGTTTTCCGTTTTGCCGTGCTGGTCGACCATCTGCAGGCTGCGTTCCAGATCCGGGATGATGCTGTATTGCAGTTTGGCCATCTGCTCCAGATCGCTACGCCGGCGCGCGGCCTCCAGCTCCTGGCGGGCCTGCTCGATTTTCTGCTGGATCTGCGCCGAGCCTTGTACTTCGGCTTTCTCCGACTTCCAGATTTCCTCGAGGTCGGCGTATTCGCGCTCGTACTTGGCGATGTCTTCCTGCAGCTTGTCCAACCGCTTCAGGGCGGCGTCGTCGCTTTCTTTTTTCAGCGCCTCACGCTCAACCTTCAGCTGAATCAGGCGACGCTCCAGACGGTCCAGCACTTCCGGTTTGGAGTCAATTTCCATGCGGATGCGGCTGGCGGCTTCGTCCATCAGGTCGATGGCTTTGTCCGGCAACTGGCGGTCGGTGATGTAGCGGTGGCTGAGTTTGACCGCCGCGATAATCGCGCCGTCGGTAATCGCCACTTTGTGGTGAACCTCATAACGCTCTTTGAGGCCACGCAGAATGGCGATGGTGTCTTCTTCGGTCGGCTCTTCCACCAACACTTTCTGGAAACGTCGCTCCAGCGCCGCATCCTTTTCGATGAACTGGCGGTACTCGTTCAGCGTGGTCGCGCCGACGCAGTGCAACTCGCCGCGAGCCAGCGACGGCTTGAGCATATTGCCGGCGTCCATCGCGCCTTCGGCTTTACCGGCGCCGACCATGGTGTGCAGTTCGTCGATAAACAGAATGACGCGGCCTTCCTGTTTCGACAGTTCGTTAAGCACCGCTTTCAGGCGCTCTTCGAACTCACCGCGGAACTTGGCACCGGCAATCAACGCGCCCATGTCCAACGACAGCAGGCGTTTGTCTTTCAAACCATCCGGCACTTCGCCGTTGACGATGCGCTGGGCCAGGCCTTCGGCAATGGCGGTTTTACCCACGCCAGGCTCACCGATCAGCACCGGGTTGTTTTTGGTTCGGCGCTGCAGAACCTGAATGGTGCGGCGAATTTCGTCGTCACGGCCGATCACCGGATCGAGCTTGCCTTCTTCGGCGCGCTTGGTGAGGTCGACAGTGTATTTATCCAGCGCCTGGCGCGATTCCTCGACGTTAGGGTCGTTGACGGCATCGCCGCCGCGCAGGTTATTCACTGCGTTTTCCAGGGCTTTTTTGCTCACGCCTTGGCCAAGCAGCAGCTTGCCGAGTTTGGTGCTGTCATCCAGCGCGGCCAGCAGCACCAACTCGCTAGAGATAAATTGGTCGCCTTTCTGCTGCGACAGGCGATCGGCCTGGTTGAGCAGGCGCGCCAGGTCCTGGGACAGGTTCACGTCACCGGTGGGGTTCTGGATTTTTGCCAGATGGTCGAGTTCTTTGGTCAACGCCTGACGCAGGCTGTTGACGTCGAAACCGGTCTGCATCAGCAGCGGCTTGATCGAGCCGCCCTGCTGCTCAAGCAGCGCCTGCATAAGGTGCAGAGGCTCGATGGCGGCGTGGTCCAAGCCCACGGCCAGAGATTGGGCGTCAGATAACGCTAATTGCAATTTGCTGGTTAAACGATCAATACGCATAGGTTCACCTTCCTTTAGAGGGCAGCCGGCGCAGTGGACGCACCTGATGAAAAAAGTCTGCCGAGATGCTCAAGTAAGTGAGGCCGTTTGTCTGGGATTCAAGGTGCACGGGTGCGCAATGAAAACAAACGGTCTGCCACGCGGGATGACCGGCGCGTGAATTGACTGTAGCCGTAGGATGGGTAGAGCGAAGCGAAACCCATGCTGTTGAGCAAGACGGTTGTGCGCGATGGGTTTCGCCAGAGGCTCTACCCATCCTACAGGCTTCTACATGGGCAGCAGCGAGCCTGGGTTCAGGATGCGAGCCACACCAGGGACGCGAAACGGCCGGTGCGCGCGGCGCGGCGGTAGGAGAAAAAGCGCGGATCGGTGACGGTGCATAAGCCGCCGCCGTATACAGCGGTGACGCCGCGTGCCGCCAGGCGCAGGCGCGCCAGCTGGTAGATATCGGCGAGGTATTTTCCGGCATTGGCGCTCGGTACAAACGCCTGCTCGGCCTCGGGCTGCACGGCCATAAAGGCTTCGCGCACCTCAGCACCGACTTCAAACGCTTGCGGGCCGATGGCCGGACCCAGCCAGACCAACACCTCATCGGCCGGAATGGCCAACGCATCAAGAGTGGTTTCCAGCACACCGTTAACCAGCCCGCGCCAGCCGGCATGGGCCGCGGCCACGCGAGTGCCGGCACGGTCGCAGAACAGCGCGGGCAAACAATCGGCGGTCATTACGGTACAGGCGACGCCGGGGGTGGCAGTCCAGCTGGCGTCGGCTTCAGCGACCACAGTTGGGTCGGCGGCGGCTACGGCAATGCCGTGCACCTGTTGCAACCAGGCGGGCTGGCAGTTCAGGTGGGCGATAAGTGCATGACGGTTGGCAGCAACCGCTTCAGGGTTGTCGCCGACATGGTCACCGAGGTTAAAGCTGTCGAAAGGCGCCTGGCTGACACCACCGGCCCGGGTGGTGACGCAGGCTTTGACCCGCGCCGGGGCGGGCCAGTCTGGCGTGAGCCAATCAGCCGACAAAGGCTTCACGGTCCTGGCGCAGCAGCGACAGCAGCCACACGAAGTCATCCGGCAGGGCCGATTCCCACTTCATGCGCTGGCCCGTCACCGGATGGGTGAGCTCAAGAAAGCGCGCATGCAGGGCTTGACGGGGAAACTCTTTCAGCGCTTGCAGCATGGTGGGGTTGGCCGCCGGCGGAATACGGAAACGGCCGCCGTACGCCGGGTCGCCTACCAACGGGTAGTTGATATGCGCCATGTGCACGCGAATCTGGTGGGTGCGGCCGGTTTCCAGTTTGACGCGGGTATGGGTGTGCGAGCGGAAACGCTCCAGCACGCGGTAATGGCTGATGGCTTGTTTGCCGCCTTCCATTACTGCCATCCGTTGACGTTGTTGGCCGTGACGGCCGATCGGCGCGTCGATTTTGCCGCCGGCGGTAATCACGCCGATGACGATGCATTCATAGATGCGGCTGACCGAACGCTTTTGCAGTTGGTCGACCAGTTGGGTCTGCGCCTGAATGTTTTTTGCCACCACCATCAAACCGGTGGTGTCTTTGTCCAGACGGTGCACGATGCCGGCGCGCGGCACGTTAACGATGTCCGGGATGTGATGCAGCAGCGCGTTGAGCAGCGTGCCGCTCTGGTGACCGACGGCAGGATGCACCACCAGACCGGCAGGCTTGTTGATCACCAGGATGTCGTCGTCTTCGTAGACGATATCCAGCGCGATGTCCTCCGCTACCCATTCACCCTGAGCTTCCTGCTCGGCATCGAGTGCCAGCACGCTGCCGCCATGCACGATATCGCGGGGGCGTACCACCTCGCCGTCCACCGTCAAAAGGCCTTCTTTGATCCAGGCGGTAAGGCGCGAACGCGAGTGTTCGGAGAAGAGTTGGGCGGCGACTTGGTCGAGGCGTTGGCCGCCCAAATCGGACGGAACCTCGGCGCGCATCTGGATGGCTAACTTATTAATTGGAGGAATGCTCGGAAACGGCGCGGCGTAGGCTTTGGTTTCGGCTACGTGCTTGTGGTTAAATACGGCGTCTTTGTCCCGGGGTAACCGGGGCGCTCATCATAACAGGACGGCTCTGCTCAAGACAGCCAGCCGTCACAGGGACGCAAGCCGCCATGCAAGTGAAACACCTGCTGCTGATCGCCATCCTCGCTCTCAACGTTGCTTGTTCATCTAATGAAGTTGTAGACGAAAATCTGAGTGAGTCCGAGCTGTACCAGCAGGCACAGACCGATCTGGACAATAAAAGCTACACCAGCGCCGTTACCAAGTTGAAGGCACTGGAGTCCCGTTATCCGTTTGGCCGCTATGCCGAACAGGCGCAGTTGGAGCTGATTTACGCCAACTACAAAAACGCCGAGCCGGAAGCTGCCAAGTCTGCCGCCGAGCGTTTTATCCGCCTGCACCCGCAACACGCCAACGTCGACTACGCCTACTACCTCAAGGGTCTGGCCTCGTTCGACCAGGACGTCGGCCTGCTGGCGCGCTTCCTGCCGCTGGACATGACCAAGCGTGACCCGGGCGCCGCCCGTGACTCCTTCAACGAGTTCGCGCAGCTCACCAGCCGCTTCCCCAACAGCCGTTACTCGCCGGATGCCAAGCAGCGCATGATCTATCTGCGCAACCTGCTGGCCGCCTATGAAGTGCACGTGGGCCACTACTACCTGAAGCGTCAGGCGTACGTAGCCGCGGCCAACCGCGGTCGTTATGTGGTCGAGAACTTCCAGGAAACCCCAGCTGTCGGCGATGGCCTGGCGATCATGACCGAGGCCTACCAGCGCCTGGCCCTGAACGACCTGGCTGACTCCAGCTTGCAAACCCTGAAGCTCAACTACCCGGACAACCCAAGTCTGGTAGACGGCAAGTTCGTGCCGCAGGAAGACGAAGCCGACAACCGCAGCTGGCTGAGCAAAGCCACCCTGGGCCTGATCGAAAGCGACGCGCCGCTGCCACCGGGCGAAACCCGCGCCAGCCAGGACGTGATCAAGCAATACCAGGACGCCGAGCAAGAGATTCCGGAAGACCTGCAACCAGCTGATCAAAGCACCGACGTTGAAGAAGAACACGAAGCGGAAGGCAATAGTGACGACCGCTCATGGTTCAGCTACATGACATTTGGTGTGTTTGACTAAACCGCCATCGGTAAATAAAAAGGCGTCCTTCGGGACGCCTTTTTTGTTTCTGCCATTCGCCTGGCAATCAATCCCCCAACCGCCACCCCGACGTAATCGGATACCGCCGATCCCGCCCAAACCCGCGCTGCGTCACCCGCACGCCCACCGCCGCCTGCCGCCGTTTGTACTCGTTGATATCCACCAACCGCAGCACACGCTTCACCGTTTCTTCGTCAAACCCTTCGGCAACGATGGCGTTGGCCGACAGGTCGTATTCGATATACAGACGCAGAATTTCATCCAGCACTGGGTAGGCCGGCAGCGAGTCTTCGTCTTTCTGGTCCGGCGCCAGCTCGGCCGAGGGCGGCCGGTCGATCACTCGCTGGGGAATCACGTATCCCAGACTGTTGCGGTATTCGCAAAGGCGGAACACCAGGGTCTTGGGCACGTCCTTGAGCACATCGAAGCCGCCCGCCATATCGCCATACAGCGTGGCGTAGCCCACCGCCATTTCGCTCTTGTTGCCGGTAGTCAGCACCAGATAGCCCTTCTTGTTGGAGATGGCCATCAACGCCGTGCCGCGGCAGCGGGCCTGCAGGTTTTCCTCGGTGGTGTCGCGCCCCAGCCCTTCGAAGACCGGCGCCAAGGTGGCCAGAAACGCATCGACCATCGGCGCAATCGGCAGCACGCGGTAGGTGACGTTGAGCGCCTTGGCCTCAGCCTCGGCATCGTCGAGGCTTATTGTCGCGGTGTAGTGGTACGGCATCATCACCGCTTCCACATGCTCGGCACCCAAGGCGTCCACGGCTACGGCCAATGTCAGCGCCGAGTCGATGCCACCAGACAACCCCAGAATCACACCCTTGAAACCGTTCTTCTGCACATAGTCCCGCACGCCCAGCACCAGCGCCTGATACACACTGGCCTCCAGCGTCGGCACCGGCGCGCAGTGGGCCGGCCGTGGCAGCACAGTTCCATCTTCGACCGTAAAATCCACCGGATACAGCCCTTCGACAAACGCCGGCGCTCGCTGGGCCAACTCGCCGCGGGCATCGATTACGCAACTGCCGCCATCGAATACCAGCTCGTCCTGCCCGCCCACCTGGTTGACGTAAACAATCGGCATCCCCGCCTCGGCAACGCGCTGGGCAAGGATGCTTTCACGCTCGTGCTGCTTTTCCAGGTGAAACGGCGAGGCATTGAGGCTCAGCATTATCTGAGCGCCGGCCGCCTTGGCCTGGGCGATGGGCTCGGCAAACCAGATGTCTTCACAGATAGTCACCGCCACCTGCACGCCTTTTATATCAGCACGCAAGGCCCAAAGCCGGCGACGAAATAGCGCTTCTCGTCGAACCCGGTAGTTGGGCAATTTCTGTTTGTAATAGGTGGCGAGCAGCACGCCGTCGGCTATCACGGCGCAGGCGTTGTAACGTTGGTCGCCGTCCAGCCAGGGATAACCGACCACCATATAGATGCCGCGCACTTCGTCCTGCAGCGCTGCAGACCTGCTCAATACGCCGCTGCATACTGGAACGCAGCAGCAGGTCTTCGGGCGGATAGCCGCAGAGCGTCAGTTCGGGGAAGACAATCACATCGGCGCGCCATTGCTCGCGCGCCTCGAGCGAGGCCTCAATGATCCGTTCAACGTTGCCATGCACATCGCCCACACGCAGGTTCAGTTGGGCCATCACGACCCGCAAGATTTGGCTCATCCCCACCTCCGTTCAGCCACCGTTTGTAGGAGCCAGCTTGCTGGCGAACCCCACGAACGCCCATCACGCCCCTACAGTAAAGCCAAACGTCACAGTAATCACACCGCAGCCACTTCCCGGCTGTGCTGGCGCCACGACTTGGCTAAACTGCCTGCCTTACGAAAAGAAGAGTCACTTATGGGACGCCTGTTGATTTGGATCGGTTTGATCTTTGCCGTGTACTGGTTGTGGCGCCGCGCCCAGCGCCCCGCGCCGGCCAAGCCAGGTATCGAGGAAGCCCAACCGATGGTCCGTTGCGCCCACTGTGGCGTGCATACGCCGCGCGTCAACGCGTTGAGCCAAGACTCCCAATGGTTCTGCAGCCAGGCCCACCTCGAGCAGGGTGCCCACACAGTGACCGGTGAAGCCCTGGCTCTGAGCAGCCAGCAAGGGCAGCGCATTCTCAAGATCTACCACCTGTACCGAATCGCCATCGGCGTGATGCTGGTGGTGCTGATTTCCAGTGACCTCGACAGCCAATTGCTCGAGCTGGCCAACGACAAACTGTTCAAATACGGCAGCTGGCTGTACCTGATCCTCAACGCCTTTATCGCCCTGGTGGTGCGACGCCCGCAGCACCTGGCCCAGGTGTTCAGCCTGAGCATGGTCGATGTCATCCTGCTGGCCGGGCTGTTTTACGCCGCCGGCGGCACCCCTAGCGGTATCGGCAACCTGCTGATCGTTGCCGTGGCGATTGCCAATATTCTGCTGCGCGGCCGGATCGGTCTGCTGATCGCCGCCGTTGCCGCGATGGGCCTGATCTACCTGACCTTCTACCTGAGCCTCAACCACCCCTCGGCCTCCTCGCAGTACCTGCAAGCCGGCGCCCTGGGCACGTTGTGCTTTGCTGCGGCGTGTTCGTGCAGGGCGTTACCCGGCGCTTGCAGGTGAGTGAAACCCTCGCGGAAAAACGCGCCGCCGACGTCGCCAACCTCGAAGCCCTCAACGCCCTGATTCTGCAGCGCATGCGCACCGGCATTCTGGTGCTCGACGGCCAGCACCGCGTGCTGCTCGCCAACCAAGGCGCCCTCAGCCTGCTGGGCCGCGAAGAACTGGCCGGGAAGATTCTCGACCCGCACAGTCCGGAACTGGTGAAGCGCCTGCAACACTGGCAGCGCAACCCTACCCTGCGCCCACTGAGCATGCAGGCCATTGCCGATGGCCCGGTTTTGCAACCGAGCTTCGTCACCCTGCAACGCGGCGAACAGCAAGACACTCTGGTGTTTCTCGACGACATCTCGCAAATCGCCCAGCAGGCGCAGCAGCTCAAACTCGCCTCCCTGGGCCGCCTCACCGCCGGCATCGCCCACGAAATCCGCAACCCGCTGGGCGCCATTAGCCACGCTGCACAGTTGCTGCAGGAATCCGAAGACCTCGACGGCCCCGACCTGCGCCTGGCGCAGATTATTCAGGACCACTCGCGGCGCATGAACCTGGTGATCGAGAACGTGCTGCAGCTGTCGCGTCGACGTCAGGCCGAGCCGCAACTGCTGGACCTCAAATACTGGCTGCACCGCTTCGCCGCTGAGTTTCGCACCACCACCAGCGACAACCAGTTGCTGCACCTGGACACAACTGGCAGCACCATCCAGACCCGCATGGACCCCAATCAACTCACCCAGGTGCTGACCAACTTGGTGGAAAATGGCCTGCGCCACAGCGCCATCCAACACAAGCAAGGCCAGGTGTGGCTCAAACTGTTCCGCGATACCGACAGCGACCTGCCGGTGCTGGAAGTGCTGGATAACGGCGCCGGCGTGCCCACCGAACACCTGCAGAATATTTTCGAGCCCTTCTACACTACGGAAAACAAAGGCACGGGCCTCGGCCTGTACATCTCCCGCGAACTCTGCGAAAGCAACCAGGCCCGTCTGGATTACAAAACCCGCGATGTCGGCGGTGGCTGCTTCCGTATTACCTTCGCCCACCCGCGCAAACTGAGCTGACCATGACCGCCCGGCAAAAAGCCTGATCGTCGACGACGAGCCCGATATCCGCGAACTCCTGGAAATCACCCTCGGCCGCATGAAGCTGGACACCCGCAGCGCGCGCAACGTCAAAGAAGCCCGCGAGTGGCTGGCCCGCGAGCCCTTCGACTTGTGCCTGACCGATATGCGCCTGCCCGACGGCACAGGCCTGGAACTGGTGCAGCACATTCAGCAGCGCCACCCGCAAGTGCCGGTGGCGATGATCACCGCCTACGGCAGCCTCGACACCGCCATCAACGCCCTGAAAGCCGGCGCCTTCGACTTTTTGACCAAGCCGGTCGACCTCGGCCGCCTGCGCGAACTGGTGGCCACCGCCCTGCGCATTCGCAGCGGCGACGGCGATGAAGTGACCGTTGACGACCGCCTGCTCGGCGACTCGCCGCCGATGCGTGCCCTGCGCAAACAGATCCTCAAACTGGCCCGCAGCCAGGCGCCGGTGTACATCAGCGGCGAATCGGGTAGCGGTAAAGAACTGGTCGCCCGGCTAATCCACGAACAAGGCCCGCGTACCGAGCTGCCGTTTGTGCCGGTCAACTGCGGCGCCATTCCGTCCGAGCTGATGGAAAGCGAATTCTTCGGCCATAAAAAAGGCAGCTTCACCGGCGCCATCGAAGACAAACAGGGTCTGTTCCAGGCCGCCAACGGCGGCACCCTGTTCCTCGACGAAGTGGCCGACCTGCCGCTGGCCATGCAGGTAAAACTGCTGCGCGCGATTCAGGAAAAAGCCGTGCGCACCGTTGGTGGCCAGCAGGAAGTGGTGGTGGACGTGCGCGTACTCAGCGCAACCCACAAAGACCTGGCCGCCGAAGTGGCCGCCGGGCGCTTCCGCCAAGACTTGTACTACCGCCTCAACGTCATCGAGCTGCGCGTGCCGGCGTTGCGCGAACGCCGCGAAGATATTGCGCAGCTCAGCGAAGTGATGCTCAAGCGCCTGGCCGAAGGCACTGGCCTAGCCGCCGCCAGCCTCGACGCCGACGCCCTGGAAAAGCTCAAGAACTACCGCTTTCCCGGCAACGTGCGCGAACTGGAAAACATGCTGGAACGCGCCTACACCCTGTGCGAAGACGACCGCATTCAAGCCAGCGACCTGCGCCTGGCCGATGCCGGTACGCCGGGCGAAAACGGCGAAGCCAGCCTGGCGCAGATCGACAACCTCGAGGACTACCTGGAAAACATCGAGCGCAACCTGATCATGCAAGCCCTCGAAGAAACCCGCTGGAACCGCACGGCGGCCGCCCAGCGTCTGGGCCTGACCTTCCGTTCGTTGCGCTACCGCCTGAAAAAGCTCGGCATCGACTGATCAGCGCACGCCCAATCGACCCTGTGGCGCATACGGCGCGGGGTCGATGATTGGCGTGTTACCGAGCATCAAATCGGTCAGCAACTGGCAAGACGCCGGCGCCAACACCAGGCCATTGCGGTAATGACCGCAGTTCAGCCACAGCCCATCGAAGCCCGGCACCGACCCGATAAAGGGCACGCCTTCCGGCGAGCCAGGCCGCAACCCCGCCCAATGCCCTACCACCTCAGCATCAGCCAACGCCGGCAACAACTCGATGGCCGACGCCCTCAGGCTGGCCAGTGCGTCGTCGGTCGGGGTTTTGTCGAAGCCACAATGCTCCAGCGTGCTGCCCACCAGGATATGGCCGTCCTTGCGAGGGATGGCATAACGGCCCTTGGCCAAGACCATGCTCGGCAGAAAATCGGCCGCGCACTTGAACAAAATCATCTGGCCCTTTACCGGCTCAACCGGCAAATCGAGTCCCAGAGTGGCGAGCAATTCGCCGCTCCACGCGCCGGCGGTTAACACCACGCGATCAGCACGCAGTTCACCTTGCGCCGTGTGCACGCCCACCACCTGATCGCCCTCGCGGATAAACCCCGTGACCACCGTTTGCTCATGCAGCGTGACGTTCGGCATTTGCGCCAGTGCGGCGCGCAGGGCTTTGACCAGACGCGGGTTGCGCACGTTGGCCACGCCACTCATATACACCGCACGCTCATACCCCGCGCCCAACACAGGCACTGCCTTGTACGCATCGGCGATCGGCACCGACGCTAACGGTCGGCTCAGCTTATGCGCCCAGGCCAGCGCGTCGGCTTCGTCATCCAGGTCCAGCCAATAGAGGCCGGTGACAAACACTTCGGGTCCAGCCCCGTGTGCGCCAACAACTGCTCGCCCAGGCCCGGGTAAAAATCCTGCGACCAATGGGCCAACGCCGTCACCGCCGAGCTGTACCGCCACGGGTAAAGCGGAGAAACGATGCCACCACCGGCCCACGACGATTCGGTGCCCACCTGCGCCCGGTCCAGCAACACAACGGCCTCGCCTTGCAGCGCCAGCTTATAGGCCGACAACAAGCCCAGCGCCCCGCCCCCCACCACAATATTCAGCGCCACAGCCACTCCCGAATCCCGATTCACCCGACATAGGCCGCGCAAGAATGCGCAGTTTTAAAGCTGACAACAAGGTCAAAAAAGCCGCAGCCACTACCCACCCCTTCCAAGCACAAGCCGTACAAACCCAATAACCGACCGAATATCCCTTATATGTTTGTAGGAAATATCCGAGCTGAGAGGATCCACTCACGAAACTCCAGAGGTCCGTTATGCGTCACTCCCGTGGATTCACACTGATCGAACTGCTTATGACCCTGGTGGTGTTAGGGATCCTTATGAGCATGGCGATCCCGGCATTCAACAGCATGGTGCAGAGCAACCGCACCCAGGCTGTGACCAATGAACTGGACACCGCCATTCAACTTGCCCGCTCCGAAGCGCTGAAACGGCGCAAGACGGTGATTATCTGCCGCAAGAATGCCAACTCGGATGCCTGTGAAGACGGTACGGACTGGTCGGGTGGTTGGCTGATTCGTCAGGTCGGTGGCGACATTGTGCGGATCTGGGACAGTTCGCCAGACAGCACAGTAAGCGGCCCAACCTCCGGTATTACCTTTCAGAGCAGCGGCCTGGGCAGCGGCGCGGCCACGTTCAACATCAATGTGGCCAGTTGCAAAGACAGCAAAAGGCGCGTGATCACCGTTGCGATAACCGGCAACAGCTCCCTTAGCCAAACAACGTGTACGCCATCATGAAAATTATGCGCTCGCGCCAGAAAGGCGCCACCCTGATCGAGGTGCTGGTGGCCATGATCGTTCTTGCCATCGGCTTGCTCGGTATCGCCGGTATGCAAACCACCAGCGTGCAGGCCAACCAGAGCTCTGCTTACCGCTCGCAAGCCACCTTGCTGGCGGCCGATATCGTCGACCGCATGCGCGCCAACCGCACGCTGGCGCTGGCGGGCAACTACACCACCACCAGCTTTCCGACGTCGTCGAGCAGCAACAGCGTCACCGGTACGCGGGCACAAAAGGATCTGGCCGAGTGGTACAACCAGCTGGCTCGTTCCCTACCAGATGGCACCGCGAAAATTGACCTGGCCAGCAACGTATTCACCATCACCGTGCGCTGGAACGACCGTCGCGGGCGAATCAAAGCTGCAGATGCTGACACCACGGGCGACCTCCCAGAATTCACTTACAGAGCAAGACTATGAGCGCACCTCGTTTCGCCCTTCAGAAGGGTCTTTCGCTCATTGAGCTGCTGATCGCCACAGCCCTGAGCTTGCTGTTGCTTGCCGGTGTGCTGCAGATATTCCTCTCCAGCAAACAGACATACGTCACGACGTCGGCCCTGTCGCGCGTGCAGGAGAATGGTCGATTTGCTTCGGAGTTTCTGGCCTTTGATATCCGCAATATCGGTTACAAGGGCGAATGCGTAGCGCCCATCAACAACCTGAGCACGTTCACCGATGACCGTTTTCTGCTTGATGCGGGCGTGAAGGGTTGGGATAGCACGCAAGCCACCCCAAGCTGGTTTACCAGCACGGACCGCCTGTCGGGCACCGACATGATTCTGGTCAAGCATGCAGTGAATCCCTCTGGCGCCGTAGTTGCCAGCAGTAACAACACTACTACCGCGGGCACGACCACCGCAGGTAGGACGTTCACCCTTACCCAGGCAAGCGGCATCGTCACCGGCACTTTGCTGGTAGCGGCCGACCCGATTGGCTGCGACCTGTTCCAGAACCAAAGCGCCGTTACCGCGTTAGCTGTCACCAAGCCCACCACCGGTAACTTCAGCCACAACTACAACAATGAAATGGAGATTCTCGCGTATCAGAGCGCGATCTATTTCATCAAAGCCGGGGCTACCGGGCAGCCGCCTTCCCTGTGGCGCATTCGCTACAACACTGGCACCACCGGCATGACAGCGGAGCAACTGGTTGAGGGTGTGCAGGACATGCAACTGCAGTACGCCGTAGGTACCAACGGGGTAATCACAGGCGATTACGTAGATGCTCAAACCATTACCGACTGGTCGGCAGTGGTTTCAGTGCGGTTCAACCTGTTGATGGTGAGTTCCGATACCAACGTGGTGCCGCAGAACCAGGTTATTTCCTTCAATGGCGCTGACGTTACCGTCGCTAATCGCCGATTCGCGCAAGTTTTCACCACGACCCTTGGAATTCGGAATCGCCTGCCATGAACAAGTTCCCCAACACACTTAGCCATGGCTCACAGAAAGGGGCCGTGCTTATCGTTGCGCTGGTAATGCTATTGCTGCTGACCATTATCGGTATCAGCAGCATGCGCGGCACCACCATGCAAGAACGCATGGCTGGCAATATGCGCGATCAGAGCCAGGCTTTTCAGGCTTCAGAATCAGCACTGCGCAAAGGCGAAGCAGCAATTCGTGGCATGACCGTCGCGACGCTGCAGAACCTCACCGTTGCCCCGGACTGGACTAACTCGGACACCATCGACGGCCTGTCGGCAGCGCCCAAATACAAAATGACGCCCATCCCCGGGGTAAGCCTGATCAAGGCCGGCGAATCGCTGAAAAGTGGTACACCGATTGATATGGCCGTGATGCGTGTGGAAGCCCAAGGTTATGGCGCCACCACCAATGTTGATAACTCGGCTGGCTCAACCGTTAATTTGCGCTCCATTTACATCAAAAGATAATTTCATTCGCTTACTGCGGAGCAGCATTATGGTTCTCCAGCCTTCAGTTAAATCATTCAAACGCTTCAGCGCTTATTTCGTTATTGCGCTGGGCTTGTTTTGCTCGACCAATCAGGCAATCGCCGATATTTCACAAACGCCGCTATTGGTGGGCGGCGGTAATGTGCCGGGGAGTCTGGCGCTTACGCCATCGGTGGAATACCCGACCATTTTGACCATGGCCAACCTTGGTACCTATGCGAGTACCACCGCATTTACCGGCTATTTCGACTCGGGTAAATGTTATTCCTACACCTACGTTGCAGCACCTACCGCTACTGATGTCAGTCGTTTTGTGCCCAGCAGCACGACCACCGACAGAACCTGTACCGGCGACAACGTATGGAGTGGCAACTACCTGAACTGGGCAGCAACCCAGACCATCGACCCATTTCGAAGTGCCCTCACCGGCGGCTATCGTGTCGTCGACACAGAAACGAAAACGGTATTGCAAAAGGCCAGAAACACTGGTCAGAGCGGCGGCCCCGTGCGTACTGCCACCAAGAGCATTGGGGGCGCCAACAGATCACTGCTGACCCGCCTAAGCAACGGAAGCGCAGGCCTGGGCGCCAAGATGCAGTTCACCATTGACAGCTGGACCTATTGCAACCCAGACCGTAACGGAAACTGCAGAAACAGCGCCAAGCCCGTTGTTGCTTATGAGGGCACCGCTATTAGCGCCGACAACATCTACGAGGCCTTTGTACGCGTAGAAGTTTGTACAAGCGAAACGTTGCGCGAAGATAACTGCGTTCAATACGGCAGCAACTGGAAACCGGAAGGGCTAATTCAGCAGTACAACACTAACTTACGTTACAGCGTTTTCGGCTATTTGAACGACAACGATGTATATCGGGATGGTGGCGTGCTTCGCGCCGCACAAAAATATGTAGGTCCCAAACTGGGCACCGAAAACAATAACACTAAAAAAGAATGGGACCCGGCGACCGGGTAATGGTGCAAAACCCCGACAGCATCACCACAAGTATGGGTACGACAATCGCCGACAGTGGGGTAATAAACTACATCAACAAGTTTGGCGAACTTACCAACAACAGCCACAAATCCCTCGACCCGGTGAGTGAGCTTTACTATGCCGCCATTCGCTACTTCAAGGGCATGGCACCAGTCCCAAGCTATTCAAGCTACGTTGTAGGTGACGCCAGCAACGCTCGTTATGCCGATGGTTTCCCGGTGATTTCCGACTGGACTGGCTTGGACCCTATCGAGTACGCCTGCCAGAAAAACGTGATCCTCGGCATCGGCGACACCAACACCCACAAAGACAAAGATCTGCCCAGTGGAACCACGGCGACCAGCACCTCCAACGAGCCCGCTACCAAACCCGCTGCGGTTACCGCCGATACATCGGTAAACGTGGTCACCGCTACGCGCAAAGTCCAAGCACTTGAAGCCCTCGACACTGACCCTATCAACCTGCAAGCAACGGGCGCCGAGTACACGGGCAACCAGAACTCGGCCTATATCGCCGCTCTAGCCTATGACTCGCATACCAAAGACATTCGCCCCGAGAGCACCGTTACCTCCGCTCCAAGGAGCTGGGCCGGCACACAAACTATCTCGACGTACTGGGTGGATGTACGGGAGAACGAAGAACTGAAGGGCCGTGCTCGCAACCAGTACTGGCTAGCCGCAAAATACGGCGGTTTCACCGTCCCGAGTGACTATGGCGATCCCTACGCCCGCACCGCTCGACTGCCTGATACCTGGTGGACAAAACCGGTGAGGCATTGCTCAGTACCGGGGACAAGCGCCCAACCAACTTCTTCGTGGCTAGCGATGCGACCAAGATGGTGGAGAGTCTGAAATCCGCCTTCGCCCAGATCGCCACTGAAGTTCGCGGCACTACCACCTCGCTCGCCACCAACTCCACGCAACTGGAAACCGGTAGTGCGGTGTTTCAATCGCAGTTCGACAGCGCCAACTGGAGCGGCGATCTGTTGATGAAAACCGTGAACACAGCTGGCGCGGTCGCCGGCACCGCCACCTGGAGCGCCGCCACCTTGCTGGATGCGCGTGCTGGCGTAACCGATCGCAAAATCTTTACAAGCAACACGCTGCTGGCCAGTTCCGACACCCTGTACTCGACGTCGACAAGTGGCGCCAACTTCGAATGGGGCAGCCTGGATGCGAACACCAAAGCCGCGCTGAAAACCACCGCCAGCGGGACAGGCGTGGATGACACCGTGGGCGAAGCTCGAGTCAACTTCCTACGCGGCGACCGCACCCAGGAACGCACCAGTGCCGCCGACACCACCCATCCGTTCCGCCAGCGTGGCAGCAGGCTCGGCGACATCATCAACTCCGACCCGCAGTACATCGCCAAGCAAGATTACGGCTACAACCTGCTGCGTACGGCGGCCTGGGGTAGTGCCGGTAGCGCCTATCTGACGTACCGCGCCGACAACGCTTACCAAACTCGCACACCGCTGATCGTGGTCGGTGCCAACGACGGCATGCTGCACGGTTTCGACGCCAGCGCCGAAACCAGCGGCGGTACCGAGCTGTTTGCCTATGTGCCGCGCACCACTGCCGCCAACCTGTATGAGCTGACCGACCCCAACTATACCCACCGTTACTACGTCGACGGCACGCCTGCCGTTTCTGACGTGTACATCAACAACGCCTGGAAATCCGTTGTAGTCGGTACCACCGGCGCGGGCGGCAAAAGCGTGTTCGCCCTCGACGTGTCCTCGCCGGGCAGCATGGACAGCTCCAAGGTACTGTGGGAATTCACTGCCCCAGATCTGGGCAGCACCATTGAACAACCCGCAATCGTAGCCCTGGCCAATGGCAAGTTCGGCGTGGTGGTTACCAGTGGTTATTCCAACGCAGCAGTCACCAGTGGCCAGGTGTGGATTCTCGATGCCGCCGATGGCTCGGTAATCAAGAAGTTTTCGCTACCCACTACTGGCTATCTGGGCGAACCGCTAGCCGTGGACATCAACAACGACCGCATGACAGACCGCCTCTACGTAGGCGACACCCAGGGCAATCTATGGCGACTGGATGTGACCAGCACAACGGTAAACAACTGGGGCGCCCCTAGCTCTCTGGTTGTCAGCAGCTCACCTGTTCCATTGTTCACCGCCCGCGACACCAACGTATCTCCGGCTCGCGTGCAACCAATCACTGCGCCACTGTCTGTTGCGCTGAATACCGACGGCAACCCCATCATCCTGTTCGGCACCGGTAGCTTCTACCAAACCACCGACAAAGATCTGAGCGCTACGGCCAACCAACGTATCGATAGCTTCTACGGCATTATCGATAGCGGGGCACAGATAGCGAGCAGCCGCTCCACCCTGCAGGAACAGACAATTCTTCAGCAGGTTACCGTGGGTGGCACCCTGCTTGGCCGGGTGATGAGCAACACGGCTATCGCCAGTGGTTCCAAGGGCTGGTTTGTGGATCTGTTGTGGAAGCGCTCGGGAGTCGCCAATACCCCGACCGGCGAACGCGTGGTTTCGCGGGCAGCTGTGCGCAGTGGTGTAGTCACCTTCGCCACCATGACACCCTCCTCCGACGCGTGCACCGGCGGTGCCACCAGTTGGATCATGTCCCTCGACTTGTTCGGCGGTGGTCGTCTGGCCTACAACTACTTTGATATGAGCGGCGATGGCAATCTGACGGATTCTGACGCCTATACCGATCCAGTTACCGGGGCCAAGATCCCGTACTCCGGGCGCTCGAATACGAGTGAAGGCGCAATCAAAACGCCAACTTTCTTTAATGGTCCGTCGACTGACAGCAATACCACCGGCAAAGACCTGATCTGCTTTGCCAGCTCTTCCGGCGTAATTCAGTGCAGCCCCGTCCCTCGGGCACGCGAACATCCGACCGGGTTTCCTGGCGCGAAATAAGATAAGGATCGATATGAAACCAGTAATCAACCTGCACCGCCGCGCTCGGGAGCGCGGCTTTACCCTGATCGAGCTGATGATTGTGGTGGCGGTTATCGCCATTATCTCGGCGGTTGCCTATCCGCAATACACCGAGCATGTGCGCAAGGCCAACCGGGCGGATGCGCAGGCGTCGCTTACTGAGCTATCTCAATATATGGAACAGTGGTTCACAACTCACGGCTACTACTCGGCGACAGTCGCAGGAAACGACAATCCTGCGCTGCCGTTTGATGCTTCGCCCAAAGGCGCGGTTACGGGAAAAAAGGTTTACACCTTGAGCCTCACTGCCATTAGCAAAAACTCGTACACCTTGCAGGCCACTCCCGTCGCCGGGATGGTAATGGCCAACGACAAATGCGCCAACCTGACGCTTACCAACACCGGCCTTAGAAGCCAAAGCGGTAGCGGCATGACCTCCGCCGACTGCTGGCGCCGCTAACCGCCGCACCAACAAAAACGCCCCGACAATCACTTGTCGGGGCGTTTTTATTTGCGGCCTGGAAAGACGTTCAAATCGCCTTAACTCGCAACTCCTTCGGCATCGAAAACGTCACATTCTCCGGCCGCCCATCCAGCTCTTCAGCGCCGGTAGCGCCCCACTCTTTCAACTTCTGCACCACGCCCAACACCAACACCTCAGGCGCCGAAGCCCCCGCTGTAATGCCAATGCGCCCTTTACCTTCAAACCAACCTTGCTGCAGATCTTCTGCACCATCGATCAGGTAAGCCGGCGTACCCAACCGCTCGGAAAGCTCGCGCAGGCGGTTGGAGTTGGAGCTGTTCGGGCTGCCCACCACCAACACCACATCGCTTTCGCTGGCGAGCTGTTTGACGGCGTCCTGGCGGTTTTGGGTGGCGTAGCAGATGTCGTCTTTACGCGGGCCGCCAATACTCGGGAAACGGTTGCGCAGCGCGTCGATCACGCGGCTGGTGTCGTCCATCGACAGCGTGGTCTGGGTGACGAACGCCAGCGACTCGGGGTTGCGTACTTGCAGGTTGGCGACGTCGGCTTCGTCTTCCACCAGGTAGATAGCGCCGCCGTTGCTGGCGTCGTATTGGCCCATGGTGCCTTCCACTTCCGGGTGGCCGGCGTGGCCGATCAGGATGCATTCGCGGCCGTCGCGGCTGTAGCGGGCGACTTCGATGTGTACCTTGGTCACCAGCGGGCAGGTGGCGTCGAATACTTTCAGGCCACGGGCTTCGGCTTCTTTGCGCACGGCCTGGGAGACGCCGTGGGCGCTGAAGATGACGATGACGTTGTCGGGCACCTGATCGAGCTCTTCAACGAAGATGGCGCCGCGTGCGCGCAGGTCTTCGACGACGAATTTGTTGTGGACCACTTCGTGGCGCACGTAGATCGGCGGGCCGAACACTTCCAGGGCGCGGTTGACGATTTCGATCGCGCGATCAACGCCAGCGCAGAAGCCGCGGGGGTTGGCGAGTTTGATTTGCATGGCTGACTCTTGCATGGAGCTGTCCTCATCCGCCCCGAAGGCAGGTGCAGGCTAACCGGCCAATCAGGCCGGTTGACCTCGATGATTTCCACCTGAAAGCTCAGGGTCTTGCCGGCCAGCGGGTGGTTGAAGTCGATGGTGACCTGGCTGTCATCAAAGGCTTTGACCACGCCGGGCAGCTCGGTGTTGGCGGCGTCGTTGAAGATCACCAGCAAGCCTTCGGACAACTCCATGCCTTCGAACTGCGAGCGCGGCATAACCTGCACGTTCTGCGGGTTGGGCTGGCCGAAGCCGTGCTCCGGCTCCACTTGCAGGGTGCGTTTGTCGCCAGCCTTGAGGCCAAACAGCGCGGCTTCGAAGCCGGGCAGCAGGTTGCCGTCGCCGACTTTGAAGGTGGCCGGTTTCTTGTCGAAGGTGCTGTCTACCACGTCGCCGTTTTCCAGGTTCAGGGCGAAGTGCAGGGTGACTTGCTTGTCCGGGCCGATACGCAGGTCTTCAGTCATGTACGGGCTCTCCGGATTTTTTGCTTTTGAACATATCCAGGGCCAGCAGCACGGCGCCGACCGAGATGGCGCTATCGGCGATATTGAACGCCGGGAAGTACCAGCGGTTCTGCCAATGCACGAGGATAAAGTCGATTACGTGGCCGAGCACGATGCGGTCGTACAGATTGCCCAGCGCGCCGCCCAGCACCAACGCCAGGGCGATGGCCAACCAGGTTTCATCGGCTTTCAGGCGTTTGAGCCAGACCATCAGGGTGGCGCTGACCACCACGGCGATCAGGGCAAACAACCAGCGCTGCCAGCCGGAACTGTCAGCCAAGAAGCTGAACGCGGCGCCGGTGTTGTAGGCCAGGGTCCAGCTGAACAGGTCGGGAATGACCACGATCTGCTGGTACAGGCTCAGGTTGGTTTCGAAGTAGAGCTTGGTGGCCTGATCGACGATCAGCACCAGCAGACTTATCCACAATAAGCTCAGTCGGCCAAAACGCGTGTTAGGCATAGTGACGAACCTCGCCTGCACCGCTGATGTTGTCGACGCAGCGACCGCAGATTTCCGGGTGCTCCGGATTCACGCCTACGTCTTCACGGCAGTGCCAGCAACGCGCGCACTTGGCGTGGGCGATTTCACTACTTTCAGTTTCAGGCCGGCCACTTCGGTTACCACGGCATCGGCCGGCGCGCTGGCCAACGGGGCCACGGCGGCGGTCGAGGTGATCAACACAAAACGCAGCTCGTTGCTGAGCTTGTTCAGGTCGCTGACCAGTGCGTCTTCGGCGTACAGGGTGACTTCGGCCTGCAGGTTGCCGCCGATGGCCTTGGCCGCGCGCTGAACTTCCATCTCTTTGTTGACCGCGACTTTCACGGCCATGACGCGCTCCCAGTAGGCGCGGTCCAGCTCGATGCCTTCTGGCAAGGCGGTGAGGCCTTCGTACCAGGTGTTGAGCATCACCGATTCGTTGCGCTCGCCCGGCAGGTATTCCCACAGCTCGTCGGCGGTGAAGGCGAGGATCGGTGCGATCCAGCGCACCAGCGCTTCGGCGATATGGAACAGTGCGGTCTGGCAGGAACGACGCGCCTGCTGTCGCTGGCGGTGGTGTACTGACGGTCTTTGATGATGTCCAGGTAGAAGCCGCCCAGCTCCTGCACGCAGAAGTTGTGCACTTTGGAGTAGACGTTCCAGAAGCGGTATTCGCCGTAGTGCTCTTGCAGCTCGTTTTGCAGCAGCAAGGCACGGTCGACGGCCCAGCGGTCCAGGGCCAGCATGTCTTCAGCCGGCAGCAGATCGGTGGCCGGGTTGAAGCCGCTCAGGTTGGAAAGCAGGAAGCGCGCGGTGTTGCGGATGCGGCGATAGGCATCGGCGCTGCGCTGCAGAATCTGATCGGATACGGCCATTTCACCGGAGTAGTCGGTAGCCGAAACCCACAGACGCATGATGTCGGCGCCCAGGGTGTCGTTCACTTTCTGCGGCGCGATCACGTTGCCGAGCGACTTGGACATCTTGCGGCCGCTCTCGTCCACGGTGAAGCCGTGGGTGAGCAATTCGCGGTAGGGGCGTGGTCGTCCAGCATGCAGCCGGTGAGCAGCGAGGAATGGAACCAGCCGCGGTGTTGGTCGGAACCTTCCAGGTACAGGTCGGCTCGCGGGCCGCTTTCGTGGCCCATCGGGTGCGAGCCGCGCAGCACGTGCCAGTGGGTGGTGCCGGAGTCGAACCACACGTCGAGGGTGTCGCTGATCTTGTCGTAGTTGCCGGCTTCGTCGCCCAACAGTTCAGCTGCGTCGAGCTTGAACCAGGCTTCGATGCCTTCCTGTTCAACACGCTTGGCCACTTCTTCCATCAGCTCGACGGTGCGCGGGTGCAGTTCACCGGTCGCTTTGTCGAGGAAGAACGGAATCGGTACGCCCCAGTTGCGTTGACGGGAGATGCACCAGTCCGGACGGTTGGCGATCATCGAGTGCAGACGCGCCTGGCCCCAGGCCGGCACGAACTGAGTGTCTTCAATGGCTTTTACCGCGCGCTGGCGCAGGGTGTTGCCGGTGGCTGGCTGCTTGTCCATCCCGACGAACCACTGCGCGGTGGCGCGGTAGATCAGCGGGGTTTTGTGGCGCCAGCAGTGCATATAGCTGTGGCTGATGGTTTCGGTGTGCATCAGCGCGCCGACTTCGCTGAGTTTCTCAACGATGGCCGGGTTGGCTTTCCAGATGAACTGGCCGCCGAAGAACGGCAGCGAATCGACGTACACGCCGTTGCTCTGCACCGGGGTGAGGATGTCGTCGTTGACCATGCCGTAGCGCTTGCAGGTCACGAAGTCGTCTTCGCCGTAGGCCGGCGCGGAGTGCACCACGCCACGCCAGTACCGGCGCCCAGCTCGACGTACTCGGCCAGGTTACCCGCGAGAGGCGGTTCGTAGAACGGGTGACGGAAGTGATCAGGTCCAGCGCCGCACCTGGAGCGGTAGCGATTACCGAGCCTTCGATGCCATAGCGGGTCAGGCAGGCTTGCACCAGTCTTCAGCGAGGATCAGCAGCTTGTCGACGACGTCGACCAGGGCGTAGGTGAACTCCGGGTGAAGTTTGGCGCCTGGTTGGCCGGGATGGTCCACGGTGTGTGGTGGTCCGATCAGATGGAAAGCCGGCTTGCTCAGCGACGGCAGACCGAACGCGGCAGCCAGTTTGGCTTCGTCGGCGATTGGGAAGGCCACGTCGATGGTCGACGTTTTTGTTGGTTATTCCACCTTCCGCTTCAGCCAGGGCCGAGCCGCAGTCGAAACACAGTTCACCGGTTTCAGGCCTTTGAATACGAAACCGCCTTTGACCATTTCGGCCAGGGCGCGGATTTCGCCGGCTTCGTTGGCAAAGGCATGGTCTTGTAGGGGTTGGCCCAGTCGCCGAGTACGCCCAGGCGGATGAACTCGACTTTCTGCCCTTCCACCTGCTCGGCCGCGTAGGCGCGGCACAGCTCGCGGGTTTTGTCGGCGGGCAGGTTCTTGCCGTGGGTGACTTCGACTTTGTGTTCGATAGGCAGCCCGTGGCAGTCCCAACCTGGCACGTACGGCGCGTCGAACCCGGACAGGGTTTTCGAGCGCACGATCATGTCTTTGAGAATCTTGTTTACGGCGTGACCGATGTGAATAGTGCCGTTGGCATAGGGCGGGCCGTCGTGCAACACGAACTTGGGCCGATCCTTACCAATCTCGCGCAGCTTCTGATACAGGCCAATGCTGTCCCAGCGCTGCAGAATCTGCGGTTCGCGCTGTGGCAGGCCGGCCTTCATTGGGAAGGCGGTATCAGGAAGGTTCAGCGTGGCTTTGTAGTCGGTCATCTTTGGCTCTTCACTTAAGCGGTTGACCCTGCCAGAGGGCACGGGCGGCGGCGACATCCGCGTGTATCGCCGTCTTCAGCGCCTCCAGGGAGGCGAAACGCTGCTCATCGCGCAGCTTGTGGTGGAAAGCCACCGTCAAACGTCGGCCATAGATATCGCCGACAAAATCTAAAAGATGCACTTCCAGGTGTGCGTTACCGTCGCCCTGCACCGTCGGCCGCACGCCAATATTGGCGACGCCGGGCCAGGGTTTGCCATCGAGTTCAACCGTAACGAGGTAAACCCCGGTCAACGGCACGCGATGGCGCTTGAGTTGTACGTTGGCCGTCGGCGTGCCGAACTGGCGGGCCAGCTTCTGCCCGTGCAGCACCCGGCCGGAAATCTGAAACGGGCGACCCAGCAGGCGTTCCGCCAACGGAAAGTCGGCAGCCGCCAGCGACTCGCGAACCCGCGTGCTGCTGACGCGCAAACCGTCGATTTCGACGGTACTGGCCGCTTCCAGGGTAAAGCCTTCAACCAGCGCCGCCTGTTGCAAAAAAGCGAAGTCGCCGGCGCGGTCGCAGCCGAAGCGGAAATCGTCGCCCACTTCCAGGTGCTGAACGCCGAGGCCTTGCAGCAGAACGGTCTGCACGAATTCAGCGGCGCTGAGTTCACGCAAACGGCGATTGAAAGACAGGCACAACACGCGGTCTACACCGGCAGCGGCGAACAACACCAGCTTGTCGCGCAACCGCGTCAGACGCGGTGGCGCGGTGTCCGGACCGAAGAATTCACGGGGCTGCGGCTCGAAAATCACCACGCAGCTGGGCACGCCCAATTCGTCCGCGCGTTCACGCAGCCGCGCCAGGATGGCCTGGTGGCCACGGTGCACGCCGTCAAAGTTGCCGATAGTGGCAACGCAGCCCCGATGCTGGGGCCGCAAGTTTGAAGCCCTCGAACCAGCTGCATAGGACGCTTCTTGCTCACAAAGTGGGCGATTATACGCACACCCGACGCTGGACAACAGGCAACACCGTCGCGTCGTTCCACGTTAGTAAATAAGGGTTTTCCGAAGCCGTCACGCCACTGATCGGCGGGCAAAATCGCGCAAGCGAAAGCCCAACAACAGCAGCACGCCGAAATAAGCGGCAATACCCACGGCGACCAACACGCCCAGGCGCAGCAGGCGGACCAGCATGTCGCCCTGGTCCCACGCCGGCATTACCCACATCAGCCCGACCAGCACCGCGGCCATCACCACTACCGCTGCCACCAACTTGGCCAGAAACACGCCCCAGCCCGGCTGCGGGATAAACAGCTGCTGCTTGCGCAATTGCCAGAACAGCAAGCCGGCGTTCAAGCAGGCGGCCAGGCCAATCGACAGCGCCAGACCGGCGTGGGGATAGGGCAAGGTGAAGAAGAACACCAGATTCATCAGCTGGGTGGCGACCAGGGTAACCAGCGCGATACGCACTGGCGTGGCGATGTTCTGCCGTGCGTAAAAGCCGGGGGCCAACACCTTGACCAGAATGATGCCGAGCAGGCCGACGGTGTACGCGATCAGGGCGAACTGGGTCATCTGCGCGTCATGGGCGCTGAATTTTCCGTACTGGAACAGCGCCACGGTCAGCGGTTCGGAAATGATCGCCAAGGCCAGCGAGCACGGTAGCGCCAGCAAGAAACACAGGCGCAGCCCCCAATCCATCAGGCGCGAATATTCTTCGGTGTTTTTGCTGGAGAAGCTGCGCGACAACGCTGGCAGCAGAATCGTACCCAACGCCACGCCCAGCACGCCGGACGGCAATTCCATCAAGCGGTCGGCGTAGTACATCCAGGACACGGAGCCCGCCACCAGAAACGAGGCGAAGATGGTGTTGATGATCAGCGAAATCTGGCTGACCGATACGCCGAGAATCGCCGGCCCCATCTGCTTCATTACCCGCCATACGCCGGCGTCCCGCAGATTCAGGCGCGGCAGCACGAGCATGCCGATCTTTTTCAGGTGCGGCAGTTGGTAGAGCAACTGCAGCAAGCCGCCGACCAGCACCGCCCAACCCAGCGCCATGACGGGCGGGTTGAAGTACGGGGTCAGGAACAGGGCGAAGACGATCATGCTGATATTCAGCAAGGTCGGCACAAAGGCCGGCACCGAGAAGCGGTTCCAGGTGTTCAGAATCGCGCCAGCCAAGGAGGCGAGCGAGATCAGCAATATATAAGGAAAGGTGACGCGCAAAAGGGATGAAGTCAGTTCAAATTTTTCCGGTGTATCGGCAAAGCCTGGCGCGGTGACCCAGATCACCCAGGGCGCGGCAATCATGCCCAGCGCGGTGATTACCGCGAGCACCAGAGTCAGCAGGCCGGATACATAGGCAATAAAGGTACGGGTCGCCTCCTCGCCTTGCTGGGTTTTGTATTCCGCCAGAATCGGCACAAAGGCTTGGGAAAAAGCGCCCTCGGCAAAAATGCGGCGCAGCAGGTTGGGGAGTTTGAAGGCGACGAAAAAGGCGTCGGTAGCCATGCCTGCGCCGAAAATACGCGCCACGATGGTGTCGCGCACAAAGCCCAGCACCCGGGACAACATGGTCATCGAGCTGACCGCAGCCAGCGACTTGAGTAAATTCATAACGCTCGTTTCTACCGCATGAAGTATGCTGCGCCACCGAAAATCATGGCGCCGCGCTGTAGGCCGCAAGGCAAAGGCGGCGAGTGTAGAACCGGCTGGCAAATAAATCACCCAGTTGGGTTGGCTACGCTGGTCGGACTACGGCGCAATCTGTAGTCAGCAAGGCCGAACCACGCTTGACAAGCCTTCGACACATCGGCATGATTCGCGGCCTTATTTGTTTAGTCATTTCCTCAAAGTTTCAAGGAGCTCGACGGTGGCCAATACACCTTCTGCCAAAAAACGCGCTAAACAGGCTGAGAAGCGTCGTAGCCATAACGCCAGCCTGCGCTCCATGGTTCGTACCTACATCAAGAACGTGGTCAAGGCTCTCGACGCCAAAGACCTCGAACTTGCTCAGAAAGCGTACGTTCTTGCTGTGCCTGTAATCGACCGTATGGCCGACAAAGGCATCATCCACAAGAACAAAGCAGCTCGTCATAAGAGCCGCCTGAACGGTCACATCAAGGATCTCAGCCAAGCTGCTGCTGCCTAAGTGTGATGCGTTGAAAAGACCGGCCCAAGGGCCGGTTTTTTATTGCCTGTAAAAAAGCGACAGACAAAAAAGGCGACCCTCGCGGCTCGCCTTTTTTGGCTTTACTGATGCCAGGGCAGAATCGGAATCGCGGTCACCGCGTTCTGCGGACTGCCCTCGATCACACGGTCGCTATAGACCAGGTACACCAGCGTATTGCGCTTCTTGTCGAAAAACCGCACCACCTGCATGGTCTTGAATACCAGCGACGTGCGCTCCTTGAACACTTCTTCGCCATCTTTCAGGTTTTCAGGCAGCTGAATCGGACCGACCTGGCGACAGGCAATCGACGCCTCCGCCCTATCTTCCGCCAACCCCAACCCGCCTTTCACGCCGCCCGTCTTCGCGCGCGACAGATAGCAGGTCACGCCTTCCACCTTCGGATCATCGAAAGCCTCGACAACAATCTTGTCGTTCGGCCCCACCCACTTGAACACCGTCGACACCTGACCGATTTCCTCAGCCGAAGCGCTTAGCGCCAAGGGCAGCAGCAACGCGCCCAACCATCCATTGATCATTCGCACTGCACTCTCCTTTGCACCCATGGGCTTGGCCCGCAGGCGCGCTTACACCAGAATCAAGTTGTCGCGATGCACCAGCTCAGGCTCGTCGACATAACCCAATAGACGCTCGATAGCATCGGAAGGTTGCCCAACAATCTTCTGCGCCTCGGCAGCACTGTAGTTGGCCAGACCACGGGCGATCTCGCGACCATCCGGATCGACACACACCACCATTTCGCCGCGACGGAAATTGCCTTGCACGCTTTTAACGCCAACCGGCAACAAGCTCTTGTGGCTTTGCAGCAACGCCTTCACCGCACCCGCGTCCAGCTGCAGCGTACCGCGGGTTTGCAGATGCCCCGCCAGCCACTGTTTACGCGCCGCCAACAGACCGCGCTCAGGCGCCAGCAAGGTACCCAAACGCTCGCCCGACTTGAGGCGCGCCAGCACTTGCTCGATAGCACCACCTACGATTACGGTGTGCGCACCGGAACGCGCCGCCAGCCGGGCCGCACGCAGCTTGGTCTGCATGCCGCCACGACCTAGCGCCCCACCGACACCACCCGCAACAGCGTCCAACGCCGGATCATCGGCACGCGCCTCATATATAAGCTGCGCATCGGGGTTGTGGCGTGGGTCGGCATCGAACATGCCGTCACGATCGGTAAGAATAACCAACAGGTCCGCTTCCACCAGATTGGCCACCAAGGCCGCCAAGGTGTCGTTGTCGCCAAAGCGGATTTCGTCGGTGACCACGGTGTCGTTTTCGTTGATCACCGGAATGGCGCCCAAATCAACCAGCGTGCGCAGGGTGCTACGGGCATTCAGGTAGCGCTTGCGATCTGACAGGTCGTCATGGGTCAGCAGAATTTGCGCGGTATGCCGGCCGTGCTGCGCAAAGCTCGACTCCCACGCCTGCACCAAGCCCATCTGCCCGACAGCGGCAGCCGCCTGCAGCTCGTGAATGGCGCTCGGGCGTGACGTCCAGCCCAAGCGACTCATGCCCGCCGCCACAGCGCCGGAAGACACCAACACGAGCTCGACGCCCGCTTCGCGCAGCGCCACCATCTGCTCGACCCACACCGCCATTGCGCCACGATCCAGGCCACGCCCGTCAGCGGTCAGCAATGCACTACCGATCTTCACCACCCAGCGCTGCGCGCCAGTTACCTTGTCCCGCATCGTCATCCAACCTTGGCCAGAAGAGCGGCGCCATGCCGCTCGTGCGAATTAGTCAGCACAACGCCGCTAATTAGCGGCGTTGTGGTTTTACTCAGTCTCGAACGTAGATGATCTCTGGACCATCATCGTCGTCCTCCTCATCCCAGAAGCCGTCATCGTTATCCTCACTGCCGGCCACCTTGACGCCAGCGCGGCGCAACGCACGCTTGTCGTCCAGTGCCTGCAGCTGGGCGCGGGCTTCGTCTTCGATACGCTGATCCAACGCCGCCAGTTCGGCCGCATACTGCGGCTCTTCGGCGATGCGCAGGGAGCGCTCTTCGAGGTACTTCATGATATCGAAGCAGAGCTTTTCTGTGCCTTCTTTACCAATGGCCGAAATCACATAAACCGGACCGGTCCACTCCAGGCGATCGGTGATCTCCTTGATGCGAGCTTCCTGCTCTTCTTCAAGGATCTGGTCGGATTTGTTCAGTACCAACCAGCGATCACGCTCGGCCAGCGACGGGCTGAATTTACCCAGCTCGGACACGATGGTTTCAGCAGCTTCTGCCGGATCAGTCAGATCCAGCGGCGCCATGTCGACGAGGTGCAGCAGCAGACGGGTACGCGCCAAGTGCTTGAGGAAACGGATACCCAGGCCGGCGCCGTCGGAGGCACCTTCGATCAGACCGGGAATGTCGGCAACCACGAAGCTCTTGTAGCGATCAACGCTGACCACACCCAGGTTCGGCACCAGCGTGGTAAACGGATAGTCCGCCACTTTCGGCTTGGCCGCAGACACGGAGCGGATAAAAGTACTTTTGCCGGCGTTCGGCAAACCCAACAGACCGACGTCCGCCAACACCTTCAGCTCCAGCTTCAGGTCGCGGGAATCGCCCGGCTTGCCCAAGGTGGTCTGACGCGGCGCACGGTTGGTACTGGATTTGAACCGGGTGTTGCCCAGGCCATGCCAGCCGCCGTGGGCGACCATGATGCGCTGGCCATCTTTGGTCAGGTCACCAATGATGTCCTGAGTGGCCGCATCAATGATGGTGGTGCCAACCGGCACGCGCAGCACGGTATCTTCACCCTTGCGGCCAGTGCAGTCAGCGCTGCCGCCGTTGGAGCCGCGCTCGGCGTCGAAACGCCGGGTGTAGCGGTAGTCCACCAGGGTGTTGAGGTTTTCATCGGCGACCATATACACATGGCCACCGTCGCCGCCATCGCCGCCGTTCGGCCCACCGTTTTCGATGAACTTCTCGCGACGGAAGCTCATGCAACCGTTGCCACCATCACCTGCTTTTACAAAAATCGATACTTCATCGACGAATTTCATCGGCACGCCTCCCGCCGCAATAGCGGGCTAGATAACACAAGGAACATAAGACTTTTGCAAAACCCAGCGAAACAGCTCCCGGATGATTTTGCAAAAGCCTCAAGCTTTCAGAAACAAAAAAGCCCCGTCGCGAGACAGGGCTTTTCCAGCAGCATCGCGATTAAGCCGCGATAACGCTCACGTAACGACGACCGAAGGCGCCCTTAACTTCGAACTTGATCACGCCTTCGACTTTAGCGAACAGAGTGTGATCTTTACCCATGCCAACGCCGTAGCCAGCGTGGAATTGGGTACCGCGCTGACGCACGATGATGTTGCCTGCTTTGATAGCCTGGCCGCCATACATCTTCACGCCAAGGCGTTTAGCTTCTGAGTCGCGACCGTTACGGGTACTACCACCAGCTTTTTTGTGTGCCATGAGTCAATTCTCCTAAAAATGGATTTGGGCCGAAAAATTAGGCCGAAATACCAGTGATTTTGATCTCAGTGAACCACTGACGGTGGCCCTGACGCTTCATGTGGTGCTTACGACGGCGGAACTTGATGATGGTCACTTTGTCGTGGCGGCCTTGTGCAATCACTTCGGCTACAACTTTAGCGCCTTCAACAACCGGTGCGCCGATAGTTACATCGTCACCATTGCCGATCAGCAGAACGCGATCGAAAGTTACGGCTTCGCCAGTGGCGATTTCGAGCTTTTCGATCTTGAGGTATTCACCTTCGGCGACTTTGTATTGCTTGCCACCGGTAACAATTACTGCGTACATAATTTTGCTCCGTTAAATCCTGCTCACCCAGCGCTTTATAGGAATAGTCGTCGGCTGGCATGGCTGCTTGGGGCCGGAAGGACGCCCTTGCAATTGCGTAAGGCAGGTGCTGCCCAGGGAAGTTCAGGGGCCGCGATTGTACGCAAGCCTTGAGTCCTGCGCAAGCACCCGTAGTGCTTGCCTTGACAGCCTCCCACCTGCCCCCTAGCATGCCGCGCAACCTTCGAGGAGCACTTGTCACTGATGCAACCACAGGCCTTCTATAACGTGGTGGCGGACGATTTTACCGCCGTCGATGGCATTATCAGACGACAACTGGTCTCCCGCGTTCCTCTCGTAGAGAAAATAGGCGACTACATTATCTCCGCCGGTGGCAAGCGCTTGCGCCCGCTGCTGGTTCTGCTCTGCGGCAAAGCCCTGGGCGGCCAGGGTGATGATCTGCGTCTGCTGGCTGCCACCATCGAATTTCTGCACACCGCCACCCTGCTGCATGACGACGTTGTCGACATGTCCGGCATGCGCCGTGGTCGCTCGACCGCCAACGCCCTGTGGGGCAATGCGCCGAGCGTACTGGTGGGCGACTTCCTTTATTCCCGCTCGTTCGAAATGATGGTCGAGCTCGGCTCCTTGCCAGTGATGCAGATTCTCTCTCGCGCCACCCGCGTGATTGCCGAAGGCGAAGTGCTGCAGCTGTCCAAGGTGCGCGACGCCAGCACCACCGAAGAAACCTATATGGAAGTCATCCGCGGCAAAACCGCGATGCTCTTCGAGGCCTCGACCCACAGCGCCGCGGCATTGATTGGCGCCACTGAAGAACAGTCCGCCGCCTTACAAGCCTTCGGCGACAACCTGGGCGTCGCGTTCCAACTGGTAGACGACCTGCTCGACTACCGCGGCGACGCAGAAACCCTCGGTAAAAACGTCGGCGACGACCTGGCCGAAGGAAAACCAACCCTGCCGCTGATCTACACCATGCGCGAAGGCACCGAAGAGCAAGCCAGCCTGGTCCGCACCGCTATTCAGAAAGGTGGCCTGGAAGACCTGGAAAGCATCCGCGCCGCTGTAGAAGCCTCCGGCGCGCTGGACTACACCGCCAACCAGGCTCGCGAGTGCTGCCGCCAGTGAATATAAAGAAGCGCTGATTGAGCTGAGCGAATTCGCCGCGCCCGTACGCACGCAGCTGAAAAGCCCGGCCAAGCGCCGGGTTTTTTATTGCCGTCGATCCAGCCGCCAACCCGTCGCGCAAATTAGCCCTTGCTATTATCCCAATAGGAATTATTCTCATCAAACCAAGACAAGGAGATGAGCCATGACCTATTTGATTGATGCTTGGCTGGACCGCCCACACCCCTATCTGCGCATTTTGCATCGCGATACGGGCAAGGTTTGCGCGGTGCTCGAAGAGGAAGCGCTGGATGAATTACGCGAGCAAGGCGACCTCGACCTGACCGGCCTGAACTCGTGCGAGCCCACCGTTCTGAAAGAGCTGGTGCGCAACCTGTTCCTGTTCTGCTACTCCCGCGCCCTGCGCCCGGCCTCTGAACTGCACTGATCGGGAACCCCAGCCCTTGAAGCACTCAACCGCAAAAAACAAAAGGCCGAGAGCTTCCACTCTCGGCCTTTTGTTTTCTGGGCGACCCGCTGACTAAGCAGCAGGCACTTCGCTCAGTCTTACAAGATTTCCAGCAGTTCCACGTCAAACACCAACACGCTGTGCGGCGGAATGCTGCCAACAGCCTGGCCGCCGTAGGCCAGTTCGCTTGGCACGTACAGGCGCCATTTGCTGCCGGTACCCATCAGTTGCAGGGCTTCGGTCCAGCCGGCGATCACGCCACCAACCGGGAATTCAGCCGGCTCGCCGCGATCGTAGGAGCTGTCGAACACCGAACCGTCGGTCAGGGTGCCGTGGTAGTGGGTACGCACGGTGCTTTCGCGGGTTGGCTTGGCGCCTTCGCCGGCGGTCAGCACTTCGTACTGCAGACCGGATTCCAGGGTCACGATGCCAGCGCGCTTGGCGTTTTCAGCCAGGAACGCACGGCCTTCGCCAGCAGCGGCTTCAGCTTTGGCAGCGGCTTCGGCTTGCATGATTTCGCGGATGACTTTGAAGCTGGCCGACATATCTTCCTGGCTAACGCGGCTAGCGTGGCCACGGAAGGCGTCGGTCAGGCCAACCAGGATCGCGTCCAGACTAACGCCCGGTGGCGGGTTGTCGCGCAGTTGGTCGCCCAGTTGACGGCCGATGCCGTAGCTGACGCGGCTCTCATCGGTGGTGAAGGTGTCGATATTCTGTTCGGACATGGCGTTAACTCCGCTGAGGCCAAAAAAGGGCGGCCAGCCTAGCACACAAGTGCCGGCGAGCCGATGCGTGTCAGTGCTTGGTCAGCTTGTCCAGGTAACCCATGGCAAAGGCCGAGACCACGAACGTCATGTGAATGATCACGTACCACATCAGGTACTGCGGCTCGATGTTCTTGGCATCCATAAACACCCGCAGCAGGTGAATGGACGAAATGGCGACGATGGACGCCGCCACTTTCATCTTCAGCGAGCTGGAGTCCATCTTGCCCAGCCAGTTGAGTTTCTCCTTGCCTTCATCAATATCCAGCTGCGACACGAAGTTCTCGTAGCCGGAAATCATCACCATCACCAACAGGCCGCCCACCAGCGCCATGTCGATCAGCGACAGCAGCACCAGAATCAGCTCGGACTCAGCCAAGGCAAAGATATTCGGCAGGATGTGGAAAATTTCCTGGAAGAACTTCAGCGCCAGCGCCAGCAACCCCAGCGACAGCCCGAAGTAAATCGGCGCCAGCAGCCAACGGGAGGCGTACATCGCGTTTTCAATAATGCGTTCCATGGTCGCTCACAGCAGGTAAAAGTGAGCGCGAGTATACCCAGCGAGGGTGACGAGACAACCCGTTCGGCATGCCCCGTCGCCGGCAAAACCACCACATTTTGTTTATCTACAGCTTCTGTGGATAACTCTGTGGACGGCCTCCGGATAGACGGCTCCAGCAAGCGCAGCGGCAGGCTTTGCGACGATCGTGCAAAAGCTGAGCAATGCTGACTTCTAAGTTTCCGGACGGAACTGACAATCGCCCAAGTGCCGCACGCGCTCGGCATTCACGCGGCGCAATTCGGCCTGTAAATGCAGGCACCAGATGGAGGGTTCGTCGCTTGAGCTGTAGCCGAGTTCGGCGAGGTTATCGGCAATGGCGGCCATTACGTCTTCGGCCACCAAAGGCCCGTGGAATGGGCCTTGCGTTTTAATAGCGGACGGTTGAGAAGCGGCCATGCCGGCGCCGCAAATTAAAACCCAGAGGCCTTTTTCGCCTGCCAGCGGGCGGATCACACATTCGATACGTGTGATCAGGCCAAGACATTGTCGGGTAAGGCAGAGGCTGCGTGGCATGACGGCGGCCCTCGCGAGGTCTGGCGTTCAGACTACGCCCGTCAAACGGTGGATGGAAGCCTCAAGGTTATCCCCGGCAGCTGTGGATAACTCTGTGGATGGACCGTGGGCAAGCAGGCCCAGCCACCACCCGCCGGGCTGCGAGTAAACTGCTCAATGACTGACCAGCCATCGAGCAGTCATCCCCTCATTTGGCGTCGGCTTTTGACTCCGCTTTGCCGGCCAACAACGCAGCAGCTTCTGCCTCTACGCTTTTGTCTTCTTCCTCTTCCATGCCGATCTCGGAGATCTCCCGCAGGCGCTCCACCACACGGGCGTTCACGCTGCCTTCGGGAAACTGACCGTCTTCATCCGGCGCCCCTACCGGCTCGCCGACCAGCAGCCCCAGCGCCTCATCCACCTGACGCACGGCATACACGTTGAACAAGCCCGCCCGCACCGCCTGCAGCACGCGCTCATCGAGCATCAGCGTGGCCACGTTGGCGTAAGGAATGATTGCGCCCTGCTCCCCCGTCAGACCGCGCGCTTCGCAGAGTCGGAAGAAGCCCTCGATTTTCTCGTTAACCCCACCCACCGCCTGCACTTCACCAAACTGGTTGATAGAACCGGTGATCGCGAAGCACTGCTTGAGCGGCGTGCGCGACAACGCCGAGATCAGCGTGCATACCTCGCCCAGCGACGCACTGTCGCCGTCCACGTAACCGTAGGACTGCTCCAGCGCGATGCTGGCGGAAATCGCCAGGGGGAATTCCTGTGCATAACGGCTGCCCAGGTAGCCCGTCAGAATCATCACCCCCTTGGAGTGAATCGGCTGACCAAGGTTAACTTCGCGCTCGATGTCGACGATGCCGCTGTTGCCCGGATACACCGTGGCGGAAATCCGCGCCGGCACACCAAAGGCCGAGTCGCCCACTTCGAGCACCGTAAGCCCGTTGCACTTGCCCACCGCCGCGCCAGCGGTGTCGATCAGAATGATGCCGGCCAGCATGTCATCGAGAATCCGCGCCGAAACGCGCCCAGTGCGGGTGGCCTTGGCTTTCAACGCTCGCTCGATATGCCCGGCGTCGGTCACGGTGTCGTTGGCCAACTGACGAATAAAGTCCGCCTCGCTCACCAGTTGAAACAAGTCGCCAATGCGCGCCGACAACCGCCCCTGGTGCTCCGCCAGCCGCGCGCTGTACGTCGCCAGGCGCGCCACCGCATCGGCGGTCAGCGGCGCCATGCCCTCCTCCGAGGTGCGGGTTTTCAGCAACTGGGCGAACTGCTCCAGGCTGTCGTCATGCAGGGCGATGTCTTCGTCGAAATCGACCAGCACGCGGAACATCTCCTGGAAGTCCGGATCATTGTCCTGCAGCGCGTAATACAGCTGGCGCGAACCGATGATGATGATCTTGATGCTGAGCGGGATGACCTGCGGCGTGAGGGTAACGGTCGCCAAACGGCCCAGCTCGCCCAACGGCGATTCCATCTTCAGCTTGCGCTGTTGCAGGGCACGCTTGAGCGCTTCCCACACGAACGGCTCGCCGAGCATCTTCTCCGCTTCCAACACCAGAAAGCCGCCGTTGGCACGGTGCAAGGCGCCGGGACGCAGTTGCCGGTAGCTGGTGTAAAGCGCGCCCTGGTCGGTGCTGTATTCGATACGGCCGAACAGGTTGTCGTAAGTCGGGTGCGACTCGAACACCACCGGCGCGCCGCCGCTGGCGTGATGGCCGACCACCAGGCTCGGGCAGTACTGCTCTTGCAGAAACTTGCGCGCCTCGGCATCCACCTTATCCACATCCACCAACTGCTCGACCACGGTCTTCAGCAGATTGACCTGCACCGCTTGCAGGTACGCGCAAACGCCAGCGTTCTCCGCGTACTTTTCCGAGAGCGGGCCCAGCAGCGGCTGCAAACCAAGGGTGATGGTTTCTTCATTCAAGTACCGCAACTGGTTGCTCGACTCGCGCTTCCACTGCGGCAAGCTGGCCAGTTCTTCATTCAGGCGCTCTTCCAGCGACGAGATATCAGCGTGATACCGCTCGCGCTCGGCTTCCGGCAGTTGGCCGAATTCGGCTTCGTCCAGCGCCTTGCCATCTTTCATCGGGGTGAAGGCGATATTGGTGTTGTCGCGGTAAAGGGCAATTTCCTTTTCCAGCGACAGACGCTCGATTACGTCCAGGGCGCGGTCGTAACGCTGGTTGAACGCGCGGTCGATGGCGCTTTTTTTCTGCTGATAGGTCGGGTGCTCGAACACCGCCGGAAAGGTGGCCATCAGGTTGTCGATGAGCACTTCGATAGCAGCAATAAACGCGGTCGCGGTGCCGGGCGGCAATTCCAATGCACGGGGTTCGCGGGTTTCGTCGAAGTGGTTGACGTACACCCAGTCCGACGGCGTATCCAGGCGCTTGCCTTCGGCCTTGAGGTAGCGTTTTACGAAGGAGAAGCGGCCGGTGCCCGGCTCGCCCATGACAAACACGTTGTAGCCGGGGCGCGGCATGGCCACGCCAAACTGCAGGGCCTCAACCGCGCGCTCCTGGCCGAGCACGCCGCGGAAGGGTTCCAGATCATCGGTGATGGTGAATTTGAACTGACTAGGATCGAAGGGACGGGTTAGCGCGTCGGGCGCCAAGCGAAGGCCATTGGCAACGGGATCAGGCATCGAAAATCCTTAGTTCAGATGGGCAGTCATCGTTCGCGGCCATTCTGGCGCCGGCCGATTCTGTCTGGCAAGGCGTTCTTCCTTGACACTGCGGCCTACCGCAACAAAGCTCCGTGCACCGCTTTAGAAGAAGAAGCCTTACCTTGAAACGGACTTTATTCGCTCTGGCCTTAAGCGTTGCCGGCCTGGCCCAGGCCGCGCCCACAGTCCCTCAAGATCGTTTGCAGGCGCTGGCGTTCGACCCGTACTGGATTGCCCTCAACCACTACGAAACCGGCAAGCTCGGCGGCTGGCGCAGTTACGTCGACGACCCGCGTTTCTTCCTCGCCAAAGACGGCGAGAACCACCCTGACGCCGAATTGACCGCCACCCTCAAGGCCATCTACGCCCCGCCCGGCAGCGGCGACAAACACGCCCAATGCGTCTACCCCGCGCGCACCCGCTGGCTGCGTGAACAGCTGCACCTGACCGACCTGCCCACGCCCGACTGCACAGAATTCAACGCCTGGTTCAAAGACATCGCGCCCCATAGCGCGGTGCTGATTTTTCCGGCGGCCTACCTCAACAGCCCGTCTTCCATGTTCGGCCACACCTTGCTGCGCATCGACCAGGCCGACATCGACAGCGATAACACCGCCCTGCTCAGCTACGCGCTGAACTTCGGCGCGTTTATCGAAGGCATGGACAACAGCATTCTGTACGCCTGGAAAGGCCTGATGGGCGGTTACCCCGGCCTGTTCGCCCTGGTGCCCTACCGGGAAAAACTCGCCGAATACCGCAGCCTGGAAAACCGCGACCTTTGGGAATACCGCCTCAACCTCACGCCGCAAGAAACCGCGCGCATGGTCGAGCACGTGTGGGAGCTCAAACAGATTCGCTTCGACTATTTCTTCTTCGACGAAACTGCTCGTTCCGCTTGCTCGAGCTGCTGGAGATCGCCCGCCCCGGCCTGACCCTCACCGAGCAATTCCCCATCACCGCCATCCCCACCGACACCGTGCGCGCAGTGAAAGATGCCGGCCTGGTGAAAAGCATCGACTACCGGCCATCGCGCGAACGCGAACTGCTGGCCCGCGCCAAGCCGTTAAGCAGCGACGAACAACACTGGGCGCTGCGCCTGGCGGACGACCCCGAGCAACTGCAAAGCCCCGACTTCCAGCAACTGCCCGGCGACCGCCAGGCGCTGATTCAGGACGCCGCCTTCCGCCTGCAACGCTACCGCAGCGCCTCCGGCGAACGGGACAGCGCCAGCGCCCAACGCAGCTATGCCCTGCTCAAAAGCATCAACCGCAATCCACCGCCAACCCTAGAAGTCGAACGCCCCGGCCTGCCAGAACAAGGCCATGAATCGCGCACCTGGCAACTGGGCGCCGGCACCCGCGACGACCGCGCGTTTGCCGAATACGGCCTGCGCATGGCCTACCACGACCTCAATGACAACCTCTACGGCTTCCCCCTCGGCGCACAGATCGAAATCCTCCAACTCAAATTGCGCCAATACGAAGGTAACCACTGGCAAGTGCAAAACCTCGACCTGGCCAATATCCGCTCCCTGACCCCGCGCAACGAACTGTTGCAACCCTGGTCCTGGCAGGTCGCCAGCGGGCTGGAACGGGTACTTGGCAAAGACGGCGACGAACGTCTGGTCACCCATTTGAACGGTGGCGTCGGCGGCACCTGGGCGCTTACCGACGACATGCTGGGCTTTGCCCTGGGCACCGTGCGGGTCGAACACAACAGCGACTTTGCCGCATTCTTTACACCCGCCGCCGGCTTCAACACCGGCCTGTTGTGGCGCAACCCGGTGGGAAATCTGAGCGTCGAAGCCAGCGGCGATTACTTCACCAATGGCGAGGTACGGCGCAGCTTGAGCCTGAACCAGCAATGGGAAATCTCGCGAAACCTTGGGTTGCGGCTGTCGGCCAAGCGCGACTTTAGTCAGTTGGCTTCGCCCGAGAATGAGGTGAGTCTGGAATTGAAGTGGTACCACTACTGATGCGCGCATCGTTGGGCTTCGCGGTGCTCAACCCAACCTACGGCATGGTTCGTAGGTTGGGTTGAGCACCGCGAAGCCCAACGGATGCGTTACACCAATTTGACGCTTTTCTCACAATCCCCCGCGCACACTTTCTCCATCCGCCACCTGGAGATCGCCCGTGCGCTCGTTTCTGTTGTTAATCCCCATCCTGGCCCTGCTCGCCGCCTGCCAGAGCAGCTATGAGTACCTGGTCGCCCAGGGCTACCCGGAACCCTTCGCCGCCGGCTACAACGACGGCTGCGGCAGCGGCCGCCAAGCCGCGGGCGCGATGACCGGCGGATTCAAGAAAGACGTACCGCACTACCTGAAAGACGCCCAGTACGCCGAAGGCTGGAATGATGGTTTCCACCAATGCCAGGCAGAAATGGCCAGCGCCGAGCGGCGCAGCTACGAAGAACAGCGCACCAGTGATCGCGATGAGAAGTGGGACCACGAGGCTGACCAGGCGATGGCCAAGGCGCTGCGTTCGCACTAAAAGCATCGCTCTTGAACATAAAAAAAACGGAGCCGCTTGGGCTCCGTTTTTTCTTCAAACCAACGCTTATTGCGCCAGCTTCTTGTGCCGTACACGGTGCGGCTGGGCAGCCGCATCGCCAAGACGCTTTTTACGGTCGGCTTCGTACTCGGAGTAGTTGCCTTCGAAGAACACCGCTTGCGAGTCGTCTTCGTACGCCAGGATGTGAGTGGCCACGCGGTCCAGGAACCACCGATCGTGGGAGATCACAATGGCGGCGCCGGGGAAGTCCAGCAGGGCTTCTTCGAGCGAGCGCAGGGTTTCAACGTCCAGGTCGTTCGACGGTTCGTCGAGCAGCAGCACGTTGGCGCCCTCTTTCAGGGTCAACGCCAGGTGCAAGCGGCCGCGCTCACCACCGGAGAGGTCTTTGACGAATTTCTGCTGGTCGCCGCCTTTGAAGTTGAAGCGGCCTACGTAGGTACGCGATGGCACCTCGTAGTTGCCGATCTTGATCATGTCGGAGCCGCCGGAAACCATTTCCCATACGGTCTTGTTGCCGTCCAGGTCGTCGCGGCTCTGGTCAACACAGGCCAGCTTCACGGTTTCGCCCACTTCGATGCTGCCCGAGTCTGGCGTTTCTTTGCCCATCAGCATGCGGAACAGGGTCGATTTACCGGCACCGTTACCGCCGATCACGCCGACGATGGCGCCCTTGGGCATGCTGAACGATAGGTTGTCGATCAGTGCGCGGTCGCCGTAGCCCTTGCTGACGTTGACGAAGTCGATGACTTTGTCGCCCAGACGCGGGCCGGCCGGGATGTAGATTTCGTTGGTTTCGCTGCGCTTCTGGAATTCCTGCGATTGCATTTCTTCGAAGCGTTGCAGACGGGCCTTGGATTTCGACTGGCGGGCTTTGGCGCCTTTGCGCACCCACTCCAGTTCTTCTTTCATGGCCTTCTCGTGCGCCGACTGCTGCTTGGACTCTTGCGCCAAGCGGTCGGATTTGGCTTCCAGCCAGCCGGAATAGTTGCCTTCGTACGGGATACCGGCGCCGCGGTCGAGTTCCAGAATCCAGCCGGCGACGTTGTCGAGGAAGTACCGGTCGTGCGTGATCGCAACCACGGTGCCCGGGAAGTCGTGCAGGAAGTGCTCCAGCCAGGCTACCGAGTCGGCGTCCAGGTGGTTGGTCGGTTCGTCGAGCAGCAGCATGTCCGGCGCGGACAGCAGCAGACGGCACAGGGCCACGCGGCGTTTTTCACCACCGGAGAGGTGCACCACTTTGGCGTCCCAGGCCGGCAGCCGCAGGGCGTCGGCGGCGACTTCCAGCTGGCGCTCCAGGTTGTGGCCGTCGGAGGCTTGCAGAATGGCTTCCAGCTTGCCTTGCTCGGCAGCCAGGGCGTCGAAGTCGGCGTCCGGTTCGGCGTAGGCGGCGTATACCTCGTCCAGGCGGGTCTGGGCGTTCTTGATCACGCTAACGGCTTCTTCCACCACTTCGCGCACGGTCTTTTCCGGGTCCAGCTGCGGCTCTTGGGGCAGGTAGCCGATGTTCAGGTCCGGCATGGCGCGGGCTTCACCGTTGAACTCGGTGTCCACGCCCGCCATGATTTTCAGCAAGGTGGATTTACCCGAGCCGTTGAGGCCCAGTACGCCGATCTTGGCGCCAGGGAAGAAAGACAGAGAAATGTTTTTAGGATTTCCCGCTTCGGCGGCACTACTTTGCCCAGCCGATGCATGGTGTAGACGTATTGAGCCATGAGGAACCCAGCTTCTATAGAAAGATGACTTGATAAGGGAGGCCTACGCCGATGGACGTAGGCGCAGCAGTGAGTAGGTCAGCTTAGCCACTGAACACAGTCACTGCTTGGGCGGGCGCCAAGCCTGTGGAGAATGCATAAAAGCAATTGTCGACGGGGGCGCCACGCGCGTGCGGCAAAGCTACCGGAATGTGCCGGCCGGGGCAAACCCGCACATGCCCTGCCGGCGGCTTACGGCTCCAGGCCGATACCGCGCAGCACCACGGCGGTAATGGTTTGCACCGCCTGCTCGAACTGCTGGTCGCTCAGCGGCTGATGGCCGTTTAGGGCGGTCACCTGATAGTCGAAGTCGGCGTAGTGCTGGGTCGAGGCCCAGATCAGGTACAGAAGCGCAAAGGGCTCCACGGGGCGAATCTTCTTTTCTTCAACCCACTGGCGAATCTTGTTCTCTTTGAACTTGGCGCCGGCAAACAGGTGCTCGTCGAGGATGTCGCGAAACAGCGGCGCGCCATGCATGATTTCGTTGGCCCACAGCTTGGAGCCGTGCGGGCGGGTGCGCGAGTGGGTCATCTTTTCGCGCACGTAACTGGTCAGCACCACACGCGGGTCGTCGAAGTGCACAAAGCAGGCGCCTTCCAGCTCCCAGACGCTGAGCAGGTTGACCAGCACCTCGCGGTACAGCTCGTCTTTGGTGGTGAAGTAGTAATGCAGGTTGGAGCGCGGCAGGTCGGCGCGTTTGGCGATATCGGACATGGAGGTGCCGGCATGGCCTTGTTCCGCAAATACCTGCTCGGCGGCCAGAAGGATTTTCTCGACGTTTTTGCGCCGGATCTTGATCTTGTGGTTAGTCATTCCATTCTCAACCTGGCCCCAGTGGCGGCAAGATTACTCGAAAAGTGGCTAGGATTCGCCAGCCTCTGACGCGCTCTGGCAGCCTTTACGCCACAGCCTTTCAAGATAATTGCAGTGAGGTTTGCGCCAACCGCATCAAGACCCTGCGTTGGCGCGCTGCGCGGCGCGAAAAGCGCGGCGAATTGTGCGTAATGGTGGGTGCTCGACCAAAGCAGAAATGTCAGCGGCAGCGGGTCGACCTCGGCCATTTTGCCGGCCGCCGTCCAGGCGTTGAACACCGCCGTACGTCCGGCCAACCATTCCCGAAATCCCTCATCGAGCAAGCCCTCCAGGCAGGCACCGCCGCTGATCACTTCCATGGCGAACACCTTGGCGGCGACCGGGTTGCGCCAGGCGAAGTCGAGCTCGTCGTGGATATAGCGCGCCAGCGCAACGCCTGGTTCGTCGTCACTGCTCAGGGTCTCCAGGCTGTCTTTCCACAGCACCAGCACGCGCCCGAGCACCGTTTCATACAGCGCCAGCTTGCTGCCGAAGTAGTAATGCAGGTTGGCTTTGGGCAGCCCGGCGCGCTGGGCGATGATGCCCATGCTCGCGCCCTTGTAGCCGTACTCGGCGAAGGTTTCTTCAGCGGCAGCCAGAATCAGCGCCTCGTTGTTCTGACGCACTCGCCCGCCACCGCGCGGCGTCAGGCTGCTCATGGCCGTGGTGCCAGCCGGGTTTGCCACGCATGGGCCGTAGCCAACAGCTGGGCTTCGTCCTGGCGCAGCAGGCGGCGGTCGTCGAGCAGTTGCTCACCGGCCACCCACACATGGCGCACGCAATCGCGATTGCTGGCGTAGATCAGTTGCGACACCGGGTCATACAGCGGTTGCTGGGCCAGCCCGGACAGGTCAAAGGCCACCAGATCGGCCGCCTTGCCCACTTCCAGCGACCCAACCTCCTCGCCCATACCCAGCGCTCGTGCGCCATTGAGGGTAGCCATGCGCAACGCATTGTGTGCGCTCAAGGCGGTGGCCGAGCCGCTGACGGCTTTGGCCAGCAACGCGGCGGTGCGGGTTTCGCCGAGCAGGTCGAGGTCGTTGTTGCTCGCGGCGCCGTCGGTGCCGATGGCCACGTTGATGCCGGCCTGCCACAGCTGTTCCACCGGGCAGAACCCGCTGGCCAGCTTGAGGTTGGATTCCGGGCAATGCAGCACATGGGCGCCGCTGCCTTGCAGCAGGGCGATGTCGCTGGCGTCGATCTGAGTCATATGCACGGCCTGAAAGTGCGGGCCCAGCAAGCCCAGCCGGGCAATCCGCGCCAACGGCCGCTCGCCGGTCTCCTGCACGGCGGCACTGACTTCCGCCGCCGTTTCGTGCACGTGCATCTGAATGCCGGCGGCGAACTCTTTGGCCAGGTCACGCACCCGCAGCATGTTGGCGTCGCCCACGGTGTAGGGCGCGTGCGGACCAAAAGCCATGCGGATGCGCGGGTGGTGGCGCAACTGTTCAAACAGCGGCAAGCCTTCGCACAAGGCGGCCTCGATATCGACGGCGCCGGGCACCGGGAAGTCCAGCACCGGAATGGTGATCTGCGCGCGCATGCCGGTGGCTTCCACCAGCTCGGCGACCACCTCCGGGTAGAAGTACATGTCGGAGAAACAGGTAATGCCGCCCTTCACCTGCTCGGCAATCGCCAGCGCGGTGCCATCGCGCACGAAATCGGCGTCGACCCAGGTTTTTTCCGCCGGCCAGATATGGTCGTGCAGCCAGGTATCCAGCGGCAGGTCGTCGGCCAGGCCACGGAACAGGCTCATCGCCGCATGGCCGTGGGTGTTGATCAGCCCAGGCGCCAGCAACATGCCCGGCAACTCACGTACTTCGCTAGCCGCCAACGCGAGCAGTTCTGCGCGCGGTGCGATGCGGGCGATACGCCCGTCGCGAATGGCCAGGCCATGCTCAAGCAGCACCACGCCGGCGGGCTCGACCGGCACCAGCCAGGTCGGCAGCAGAATGAGCTGGTAAGGTCGTCGCTCATGGCGTTCTCCTACGGGTGGCTAAGGTAGATTTCCGCGTACAGCGGCCAGTGGTCGGACGCGCCCTCGGCGAACTTGCCGTCTTCAAAGCGTGCCGGCGAACCCCACTTGTTCACCTGATAGCGGCTCTGGTGGGCCAGACGGATGCTCGCGGTATCGACTTTCCAGCCGTTGAAGCCGCCCTCGGTCATCTCCTGCGGGAACAGCAGAATGTCGAAGAACGACCACTGACGAAGCTGGTGGTAGTAGTAACTGCCCTTGCAGTCGGCGCAGCCGATCAGGTGCGAAACGCTCCAGTCGTTGGCCAGAATGTTGGCGATATAGCCGTGCTCTTTTTCTTCGCCGGCGTTGATATTGAAATCACCGCCGACAATCGGCAGCACGTCGCTGGGCAATTCGGCTTTAAGTACGGCGAGGTATTCCGCCGCCTGGCGCCGCAGGTAGCCGGGGCCGCCGCCAGAGGGCAGATGCACGGCGAAGATCGAGGCCTTCTGGCCGCCCGGCAGCAGCAGGCGCACTTCGAGAATGCCTCGGGTTTTGCCGGTCTTGTCGGAGCTGTCGCCGTTTTCGTTGTGGTACGGCACCTTGTGCAGAATCGGTTTGTCCCACTGCGGCAGGCGGCTCAGCACGGCGGTGTCGATACCGCGCTCGTCGAAGCCTTCGAGCAGCACGCGGGTCTGGTAATCAGACTTAGGCAGACGGGCATTGAGCATCTCGATGACGTGGCGGTTTTCCACTTCGTCGAGCAGCAGAATGTCCGGGCCGCGACCGCTGTTGATCTGGCCGATCACGTCGGCCAAGCGGGTGAGTTTTTTCGCTCAGCTTGGCGTCGGTCCAATCGGTTTTCTCGCACTCGTCACGCCAGGCCGGCACGCTGATTTCGCGCAGGTGGCGAGGTATTCCGGGTGGGCCTTTTTTTCGCTCAGCGGCAGGTAGGCGAAGTCGTCCTTACCCTGGTCGTGCACGGTATCGAACAGGTTTTCGACGTTGTAGGTCAGCAGCGACACCCGCTGCTCGGTGACGATGGGCGTAGGGGCAGATGTGCAGCCGGCCAGCCCGAGGGCAATCAGCAACGGCAGGGAACGCAGGCACGACGTGTTCATGGCGGCTCACTTTCAGCGGGCAAAATGGGGGTAGCCCGGCCGGAAAAACCGGCCGGCGGTTAGTCGGAAAACGGGTTACTGCGCCGGGCGACCGGCCACCAGCGCGGCGTTCAGCAGGTTTGCCAGGCGCACCGAGGCCAGTTCCACCTGCTGTTCGGCCACCGGCACAAAGGTCTTCATATACGCGGCATCGATACCGCCACTGCCGGCGCTGTTGCTGGTTTTCTGGCCATCGTCGACCAGCTTGTCGCCACGGCTGTAGTTCTTGCCGGAGCGGTTGTACTCGAGGTTTTTCGCCTGGTAGTCCACACCGCCGTCGTCATCGTCGTCGCCCAGCGACTTCTTGTTCGGCAGCTTGCGTTTGGCAGCGGCTTTTTCCGGGTAGATGCCGCCGTCGCGAACGATCAGGCAGGCTTGCTGCGACCACTGCGCAGGCTCGGCCGAATCCAGCTTCGGCAGGTTGTCCTGCAGTTTGTCGGCATAGGCTTTGACGTTCAGCTTGGCGTCGCCGAGCAGGAAGTCGTCCCACACCTGGCGCAGGTTGTAGGTCTTGCCACCGGCCTTGACGGCGAAGTCGTAGCCGCCCTTGTCGTCCTTGAAGCTGTTGTTCAGCGGCGAGCTGGCATCGGCGGTGTGGTGAATCAAAAACGCAGAGCCATCAGGCGCGCCTGATTCGGCGCCTTGGGGTCGGCCAGCGCCGCACGGTTACGCTCGATGGCGGCCACGGTGCACAGGCCATCCGGGCAGTCGCGCGGCGGCTGGTAGGCGCAGTCGTCGGCCTTGTAGATCACCAGCCTTTCGTTCTTGGTTTTCTCCACAGCGGTTGGGTCTGCGGGTTCTGGTCGAGGTTGCCGGCCCAGTTGGCTACAACCGAGAAATCGCTTTGCTTGATCAAGCCCAGCAGGCGCCCGGCTTCGGCCTTGGCGTCCGGGGTGAGTTGGCGCTGCGCCAGTTCACCGACCAGCGCGGTGCCCTGCTGGCCCCAGGCCAAAACCTGACCCGCCCACAGACCGGCTACCAGCAGCAGGCCATTGCGTAGGGTGTTGCTCGCTTTCATGTGCACATCTCCATGTGGCGGCGGCGCCAATCCTGCCGCCCAGCCGAAATCAGTTAGGGGCAGCCGCCGGGCACAGCGCGTTCAGCGTCAGGCGCAGCATGGCGTGGAAGTCTTGTTGGCGCGCTTCGGCGCTGAGTTTTTCGCCGGTAAGAATATGGTCGCTGACGGTCAGCACGGTCAGCGCCTGCTTGCCCAGTTCGGCGGCCACGCCATACAAGCCGGCCGCTTCCATTTCCACGGCGAGGATGCCCATCTTGGTCATGCGCTCGAACAGCGCCGGGTCCGGTTCGTAGAACAGGTCAGCGGAAAACACATTGCCCACGTGCACCGCTTGGCCGCTGGCATCAGCGCTTTGCACCACGCGTTCCAGCAGGCGGTAGTCGGCGATGGCGGCAAAGTCGAAGCCGCCCAGGCGCTTGCGGTTTACCGCCGAGTCGGTGCTGGCGCCCATGCCGATCACCAGGTCGTGCACCTTCACGTGGGGCTGAGTGGCGCCGCAGCTGCCGACGCGGATGATCCGCTCGACGCCGTACTGGCTGAACAGTTCATGGGCGTAGATGGACACCGAAGGAATGCCCATGCCCGAGCCCATCACGGAGATGCGCTGGCCCTGATACAGGCCGGTGTAGCCGAGCATATTGCGCACGCCGTTACCTGGCGCACCTCGGTGAGGTAGGTGTCGGCGAGCATCTTGGCGCGCAATGGGTCGCCGGGCATCAGCACGGTTTCAGCGAAGTCGCCGAACTCGGCGGCGATATGGGGAGTAGGCATCTCAGGCACGTCCACTGCTGGAGGAGGAAAGAAAGACCGTCCGTGGGAGCACGACGGCAGCCCGAAAAAGTCGGCCAGGGTCTGGCCGATATCGGCAAAGGTTTCGCGCTCGCCGAGGCTGCCGGCGCTTACGCCATGGCCCCAGGCAAGCACGGGAATATGTTCGCGGGTGTGGTCGCTGCCCGGCGTACTCGGGTCGCAGCCGTGGTCGGCGGCCAGCATCACCAGATCGCCGGCTGCATCTGCGCCAGCAGCTCGGGCAGGCGCACATCGAAGGCTTCCAGCGCAGCGGCATAACCGGCGATATCGCGGCGGTGGCCGTAGAGCATGTCGAAGTCGACGAAGTTGCTGAACACCAGGGTGTTGGTCGGCGCGTCCTGCAGGGCCTGCAAGGTGGCGTCGAACAACGCGTGGTTGCCGTCGGCCTTGTACAGCTTGCTGATGCCCTGGTGGGCGAAGATGTCGCCGATCTTGCCGACCGCAAACACCTGGCCGCCGGCCGCGCACAAACGGTCGAGCAGGGTTGGCGCCGGTGGCGGTACGGCGTAGTCGCGGCGGTTGCCGGTACGCGTGTAGGTGCTCGGGCTGTCGCCGCGAAACGGCCGGGCGATCACCCGGCCGATGTTGTACGGGTCGCACAGTTCGCGGGCCAGTTCGCACAGCGCCATCAGGCGCTCCAGGCCGAAGTGCTCTTCGTGGGCAGCAATCTGCAACACGCTGTCGGCCGAGGTGTAGAGAATCGGTTTGCCGCTCTGCACATGCTCGTCGCCGAGCTGTTCAAGGATGGTGGTGCCCGAGGCATGGCAGTTGCCGAGAATGCCCGGCAGCCCGCCCCGCTCGATCAATGCGGCGAGCAATTCGGCTGGAAAGCTGTTCTCGCGCTCGGCGAAATAGCCCCACTCGAACAACACCGGCACGCCGGCCATTTCCCAGTGCCCGGACGGCGTGTCCTTGCCGCTGGAGAGTTCGCGGGCATAGCCATACGCGCCATCGATTTCGGTGTCGGCGCTAAAGCCCGGCGGCAACGTACCGGCGCTGAGCAATGCCGCTTGGCCAAGGCCCAGGCGGGCCAGGTTCGGCAGGTGCAACGGGCCATGGCGCTGCGCGTTATCGGCTTCGCCACGGGCACAGGCCTCGGCGATATGCAGCAAGGTGTTGGCCCCGGCATCGCCGAAGCGCTCGGCATCGGCGCTGGCGCCTATGCCGAAAGAGTCGAGTACCAGCAGCAAGGCGCGTTTCATGCGGGCTCCAGGCACAGGCCGGAAAACAGTTCCTCGGCGACGTGGGGCTCACTGGCAACCACATAGGCCGCTTGCACAGCGGCGGCCGCTTGTTCGGCCTGAGCCAGGTCGCGGGCATGCACCAGCGCCAGCGGCCGGTTCGGGCCGACTGCTTCGCCGACAAACGTCAGTTGGCTGAGGCCGACTGCCGGGTCGATGGTGTCTTGCGGACCGCAGCGGCCACCGCCGAGGCTGACCACCGCCAGGCCCACGGCGCGGGTGTCGATGCTTTGCACAATGCCGTCGAACGGCGCGTACACCGGCATCACCACCGGCGCGGCCGGCAGGTAGTTGTCCGGGCGCTCGACCAGATCGGCCGGGCCGCCCAGGGCTTTGACCATCTCGGCAAACCGCTGCAACGCGGCGCCGCTCTGCCAGGCCGCCAGCACTTGTTCACGGGCCAGTTCGGCACTGCTGGCCAGGCCGGCGCACAGCAGGGTTTGTTCGGCCAGGGCCAGGGTTACGTCCCACAGGCGTTGGCTGCGCACTTCGCCTTGCAGCAGGGCGATGGCCTCTTCCACTTCCAGGGCATTGCCTGCCGAGCGGGCCAGCGGTTGGCTCATGTCGGTGATCAGCGCGCGGGTACGCACCCCGGCACCGTTGGCCACGGCCACAATGCTTTCGGCCAACGCGGCGGCGTCGCTGGGCTGGGCCATAAAAGCACCGTTGCCGACCTTTACATCGATCAGCAGCACATCGAGGCCGGCGGCGAGTTTCTTGCTGAGGATGGACGCCACGATCAGGTCGATGGATTCCACCGTGGCCGTCACATCGCGAATGGCGTACAGACGCTTGTCCGCCGGGGCCAGGTCTTTGGTCTGGCCGATAATGGCGCAGCCGACACTGGCCACCACTTCATGCAGCCGCGCCATGCTCGGCTGGCTGTCGTAGCCGGGAATGCTGTCGAGTTTGTCCAGGGTGCCGCCGGTATGCCCCAGGCCACGCCCGGAAATCATCGGCACGTAGCAGCCACAGGCGGCCAACAACGGCGCCAGCGGCAGGCTGACCAGGTCGCCGATGCCGCCGGTGGAATGCTTGTCCACCACGGGGCCCGGCAGGTTCCAACTGAGCACACGGCCGGAGTCGCGCATGGCGGTCGCCAGGGCGATGCGTTCGTCGACCGTCATGCCCTTGAGCAGCACGGCCATGGCGAATGCCGCGGCCTGCCCTTCGCTGACACTGAAATCGGTGATGCCGGCGACGAAGCGTTGAATGTCCGCCTCGCTAAGCACCTTGCCGTCGCGTTTGCGACGAATCACTTCCTGCGGTAACCAGCCCATCAATAACTTCCTTCCATGGTTGCAGCAGGTTCTGCGCCAACCCGACGCAGCAAATCGTTAAGCAGGCTCGATGCGCCAAACCGCAGGTGCCGTGGCGACACCCAGTCGCTGCCATTGATGCGTTCGGCCAACCACAGATACACCAGTGCTTCAGGCAGGGTTTTCATCCCGCCGGCGGGTTTGAAGCCGACCTCCATGCCCGAGTCGGCAATGCAGGTGAGCATGATCTCGGCTGCCTCGGCCGTGGCGTTGACCTTGACCTTGCCGGTGCTGGTCTTGATGAAGTCGGCACCTGCAACAATCGCGTCCTGGCTGGCGCGGCGGATCAGTAGCGGGTCCACCAGTTCGCCGGTTTCCAGAATCACTTTGAGCAGCGCACGGCCGGCACACAGCGCCTTGCATGACTTGACCAGTGCCACACCGCTGGCCGCATCACCGGCCAGCAGCGCGCGATACGGGTACACCACGTCGATTTCGTCGGCACCGTCATCCAGGGCCTGACGGGTTTGCAGCAATACTTTCTCCAGCGGCTCGGCGCCGGAGGGGAAGTTGGTCACGGTGGCAACCTGTACCTGTTGCCCACCGAGCGCGTCGAGGGTGTTGCGGGCCAGGGCAACGAAACGCGGGTAAACACAGACGGCCGCAACGGGGCCAATCGGAGTCATGGCTTTATGGCAAAGCTCAACAATACGAGCGTCGTCGTCATCGTCGTTCAGAGAGGTCAGATCAAGCAGCGCAATGACTCTGCGCGCGAAGCTTTCATCGTTGTCGGTCATTTCTTATTCACACTAATCAACTGGTACGGTTCAAATCGAGATAAAGAAGCCGGCAATCGCCGCACTCATCAGGTTAGCCAGGGTGCCGGCGATCACCGCCTTGAAACCCAGGCGCGCCAGGTCTTTGCGCCGGTTGGGGGCCATGACGCCCATACCGCCCAGCACGATGCCGATGGATGACAGGTTGGCGAAACCGCACAGGGCGAAGGTGATGATCACCTGGGTCTGCTGCGACAGCACGGCCACGCCACGGGCGGCGGCCTGCACCGGATCGATCAGCGGCGCCATGTCCACATAGGCAACGAATTCGTTGAGCACCAGCTTCTCGCCGATCAGCGTGCCGGCGGTAACGGCCTCGCTCCACGGTACGCCGAGTACGAAGGCCAGCGGGGCAAATACGTAGCCGAGGATCATCTGCAGGCTCAGCGTGGGGAAACCCACCAGCCCGCCGCACCAGCCGAGAATGCCGTTGAGCAAGGCGATCAGCGCAATAAACACCAGCAACATGGCGCCCACATTCAGCGCCAGCTGCAGGCCATTGGCCGTGCCGATGGCGGCGGCGTCGATGATGTTCACCGGCTTTTCGTGGTCTTCGAATTCAGGGTGTTCGGCCGGATCGTCGTGGGGCTTTTCGGTTTCCGGAACCATCAGTTTGGCCATCAGCAGGCCACCCGGTGCCGACATGAAACTGGCGGCAATCAGGTAGCGCATATCGATGCCGAGCATGGCGTAACCGATCAGCACTGAGCCGGCCACCGAGGCCAGCCCGCAGACGATGACCGAGAAGAGTTCCGACTCGGTCATGCGCGCCAGAAACGGGCGAATCACCAGCGGCGCTTCGGTGGTGCCGACAAAGATATTGGCCACCGCCGACATGGTTTCGGTGCGGCTGGTGCCCAGCACGCGGCCCAGGCTGCCGCCGAACACGCGGATGATCACACCCATCACACCGATGTGATAAAGCACCGCCATCAGGCCGCTAAAGAACACGATCAGCGGCAGCACCTTGAGGGCGAAAATAAAGCTGTGATTGCCGAACACCTGCTGCATCAGCGCGCTGTCATTCAGCCCACCAAACAGAAAGCTGATGCCCTGGTTGCCGTAAACCTCGAGGTTGGCGACCGCATCCGACACGGTGGCCATTACGCTCTGCCCCCACGGCACATAGAGCGCAAACGCGGCGAAGAAAACTTGAAAAGCGAACGCGCCGATTATCGTGCGCCACTTGATCGCGCGGCGCGCTGAAGACAGCGCATACGCGATCAGAAACAGCACAACTATGCCGATAAGGCTCATGTTCCGGTGACTCCCCACAAAAAGTTACGAACGGCAGATTTCTAATTTTTTTATTGCGCTGTTCAGAAGGCGTCGAATGCGCCCGGTAACAGCTGTTCCACCGTCCAGTCACGGGTTGCCGATGCGTCATGCCCCACGCAGAACACCGGACAATCCTTGGCCAACAGTTCGACCATCACCTGGCGGCACGCGCCGCACGGTGAGATCAGCGCCACCTTGGGCGCGTACACCACCATCGCCTGGAAGCTCTTCGGCTTCTCCCCCTGGCAGATGGCGGTGAACAGCGCGGTGCGCTCGGCGCAGTTGGTCAAGCCATACGACACGTTCTCCACATTGCAGCCCTGAATCACCTCGCCCTCGGCGGTCAGCAGGGCGGCGCCAACGGGAAAATCCGAGTGCGGGCACCAGGCCTTTTGCGAGGCCGCAATGGCCTCGGGCAGTAGGCGCTCGAACACGGCTTGCAGTTCAGCGGAGCGGCTCATTGGTCGCTCCCGGCGAGGTTCGCGCTGACTTTCTGCATACGCTGCTCAGCCTGCGCCTGCCCTGCCGGTTGCCCGGCCTGGTCACGCACTTGCAGGTAGTTGATCAGCGCTTCGAGGTCGTTGAAGCCGGTGTCCACCCGGTTGCTGGCTTGTTTCAGCACGGTGAAGTTGTCACCGCCTTCGGCCAGAAACGAGTTGAGCGCAATGCGGTACTGCTGCTCGGGCTGTACCAGTTGGCCATCGACCATCAGGCTCTCGGCGAGAACGCGTTGCCCCTGTGGCCGCGACCCATCCCAGCGGTAAGTCAGCGAGGCCGACGGTTGCAGCGGGTAGAACCCCATGCTGCCGTCCTGCCATTGCTGCTCCAGCAATTGGTGCAACTGCGCGCCGGTCAGGGTGACGATATTCAGGGTGTTGTTGAACGGCTGCACACTGGCGACCTGCCCGTAGTTGACCTGTTCCTGGCCTTCCTCCAGGGCGATGTCCATGCGCATGCCGCCAAGATTCATCAACGCCACCTGGGCACCCAGCGAACGGGTGGCGGCCAGCTGCGAATCGGCGATCAGATCGCCCATCGCCGACTCACCGGCAGCATTGGTTTCGCGCCCTACCTGGCGGGACGCCAAGCGGGCCAGCGGGTGGCTCAGTTGCGCCTGGCTGCGGCTTTCAACTTGCGCCTGCAAGGCGGCAATCGCCTCGGTGGCGTGGTAGCGCTGCGGGTCGACCACCAGGTTCTGCGCTTTCACATCCAGTAGCTGGTGTTTATCGGTGTCGACGGTCAGGGTCAGCTGGGTCAGCAGACGGCCAAACGAGGCGCCCTGGGTGACCAGCGTGTCGCCGACACGGCACAGGTAACCCTGGTGCGTATGCGCGGTGATCACCACTTTGATCTGCGGGTCGAGGCGCTTGACCACATCCACAATGTCGCCGCTCAGCTGGCTGCAGTTCGGCTGGTCGAAACGCTCCGGGGTTTCGCCGCCCTGGTGAATCACCACCACCACCGCATCGACGTTTTGCTGCTTGAGTTCCGGCAGCAAGGCATTGATGGCGTCGGCTTCATCGACAGTCGACAGCCCGTCCATGGACTTGCTGCTGACAAACGCACTGACGTTGCGCAGGGTGGCGCCAACGAAGGCGATTTTAGCCCCGTGGGCCTGCTCGATACGGTATGGCTGAAACAGCGGTTTGCCGGTTTGCGTGTCGATCAGGTTGGCGGAGATATAGGGAAAGCTCGCACCCTTGTAGGCCTTGTCGAACTGGCAGGCTTTGTCCGGCCGGGTCGACTCGCAGCCGCCCTTGATCTGCCGCAGCAGTTCGGCTTTGCCCTGGTCCAGTTCATGGTTGCCAACCACGGAAAACTTCAGGCCCAACAGGTCAAGCGCATCCACGCTCGGCTCATCGGCCCACATCGAGGAAATCGGCGGACTGCCGCCGACCATGTCGCCCGCGCCCACCAACAGCAGCTCGGCATCCTTCTGGCGCAACTCGGCCAGCACGCCACTCAACGCAGCAATACCACCGGCCTTGAGTTTGACCTCACCACCGGCCGCGGCCGCATCGGGGTACTTGAACGGGCTGCTCAGCAGGTTGCCGTGAAAGTCGTTGATGGCGGCCACCGTGACTTCAACAGGCGGCTTGGCTTTATCGCAACCGCTGGCCAGCAGCAGGGCGGCGAGCAGCACAGACACAGGACGTATAGCGGAACTCGGGTACGACATGACTATCCCCAGACGCTTAGGCGTGTTGCAGGTTGGCGGCTTGAGCAGCCACCGGTTTGGCAACGAAAGCAGTACCCATGCCAGCACGCAGCAGGAGCATTTTCAGGTGGTCGTTGATCAGTTCGAGGCGGTCTTGCAGGTGGCTGTTGCACACCAGACCCACCAGCGCGATGGAGATACCCAGGGCGGTGGCGTAGAGCGCTGTACCGATACCGCGGGACACTTCGCCCGGATCGGAAACGCCGGCTTCAGCGAGCGCCTTGAAGGTGTCGATGATGCCCAGAATGGTGCCGAGCAGACCCAGCAGCGGCGCACCGGCGACCACGGCTTCGAGAATCCACAGGCTGTGGTTGAGCTTGCCGCGCATGGAGATGTAGATCGCCTGGCCGAGGTCTTCCAGCTCGTTGTGCGAGTGCAGGCCGACGCGGCCTTCGTACAGTTCACGCACCAGCTGCAACGGCAGGCTGTCGCGCTTGCGCAGCTCTTCAGGCAGCTCGTCGTAGCTGCGTACTTTCTTGTGCAGGGCCGCTTCCAGCTTGCGCGCCTTGCTCAGGTTGTAAGCGAAGAAAATACCGCGCTCCACCACCACGAACGCAGCGAGGGCCGCGGCGCCGTACATGATGTAGAAGGTAATGTCGTGGAGTAGATCCATGTTCATGTTGAGATACCTCGGGCTGAAATGCCGAGGCGCTTGCGCGCCCCGGACTTGGGGGACGCGTTAGAACGAACCTTCGAAAGAAACCGAAACCGTGCGTTCTTCACCGATGGTGTAGTACGGGTCGGACTTCGTGGAGTTGGTGCTGCGTGGGTCGTAGTCGACAGCCGAGAACTGAGTGGATTTCACGCCGCTCAGGTAGTCCTTGTCGAACAGGTTGGTTACCGACAGGCGAATGGTCGCAGCCTTCATGAAGTTCTTGTTCACCGGCAGGTGAACACCGAAGTTCAAGTCGGCCACGGCGAAGTCGGAGATGCTCTCGTCGTTGGTCATGTCGCCGTATTGCTTGCCGACGTACTTGCCCACGATGTTCGAGTAGTACCGACCGTCATCCCAACCCAGGCTTGCGTTGAACATGTCACGCGGTACGCCGGCAACCGTCTTGCCTTCGGTGGGCAGGTTGATGCCGCGGTACAGCAGGTCGTCCTGTTGCTCGCTTTCGGTGTAGGTGTACGAGGCGTAGTAGTTGAAGTCGTGCGGCAACAGACCGCTCAGCTCCAGTTCCACACCCTTGTTGATCACCTTGCCGACGTTGAGCATCTCGTAGTCGCCTTCGGTCACGTTGTAGCTGGACACCTGGCGGTCTTTGAACTGGAGGTAGAACAGGGTCGCGCTCAGGGCCACGTCTTCAGTCGCGAAGCGCCAGCCCAGTTCCTGGTTCCAGCTCAGCTCAGGTTTCAGGCTGAGGGAGTCACCCTTGTTGTAGAGCACGTAGTTCGGCGGGGTACGCATGTTGCGGGTCAGGTTGTAGAACGCCTGGTTCTCTGCGTTCACCTGATACGCCGCGCTCAGGCTCGGCAGAAACTCGTGGTAGGTCTGCTCGCGCTTTTCTTTCTTAGCGGTCAGGCTGCCCTTGTTGTTGCCTTTGCGCTCGGAGTAGTCGTACGCCAGGCCAGCGGTGATGCTGAAGTCCGGGTTTACGCTCCACACGTCCTGCACGAACAGCTTCTGCGCCGGGGTGACGGTGAATTGGTTACGGCCCTGGATCACGTTGCCATTGGCGTCGACGACCGCATTGCCATCGTCATAGCCGGGCGAGATATCCACCGGCTTGCCCGATTCGGTCAGGCGAATGTACGGCTGGCTCTGACGCTGACGCGCACGCTCATACCAGTAACCGGTGCTGAAGGTGTGCTCGTCGTTGATATCCCACTTGATGCTGGTGTTGATGCCCGGACGCCAGGTTTCGGTGATCGAAGGGCGGTAGTACAGGCCACCGTTGGGGGTGCCATCGGCGTTGTACTGGGCCGACGTGGCCAGGTTGCTCAGGTCGTAGTTACCGCCCGCGTTACCAGTGGTGCGGTTCAACGAGTACGGACCGGTGAAGTTGCTGAAGCTGCCACCGTTGGCCCAGTAGTAGTAAGGCGCCACGGTCAGCAACACGTCATCGCGCAGCTGGAAGCGGCCGGTCAGCGAGGCGGTCACGTTCTCGAACGGGTTGCGCATCAGCACCGAGTAACCGGTACCGCGAGTCACGCCGTTAACGGTGGTGCCGGTGCCGGTGCGGATCTTGCCGTTGCTGTTGTAGCTCGGGCTGTCCAGGTAGTCGAAGTCGCGGCCGTAGGTTTTGTACTGCGCCTTGCTCGGGTTGGAGTAGTTGTAGTTGTCTTGCTGGTGGTAGTTGATGATCGCGTTGACCGTATTGCCTTCGTGGTCATCGAACAGGCTGTTCAAGGTCACCTTGTCCGCACGCAGCACACCCTCCCCGCGCCATTTGTCACCTTCGGTATGGGATGCCGAGATGTAGTTGCTCAGGCCCATGTATTCGCCGGTGTTCAGGCGTACGAAGGTTTTGCGCAGGTTGTTGCTGCCGATGGTTTGCTTGCCGAATACGCCGAAGTCTTTCTCCGGACGCAGGGTCACCAGGCCGATGTTGCCGCCGGAGGAACCAATGTGCGGCGCGTCGATTTCGGAAGAACCCTGGGTGGCGAACACTTCGCCGAGGTTTTCCGGGTCGCCCAGCAAGTTCGGGTACAGGTTGTAGTTGCCCGAGTCGTTGACCGGGATGCCGTCGAGCGACACGCCGATCTGGTCAGCGCTCATGCCACGCATGGTGAAGTTGAAACCGCTCAGACCCGTGGAGTCGTCACTGGAAACGTTCACACCCGGGGTGTACTTGAGCTTGTCGATGGCGTTGCCGGTCGGCGCCATCTTTTCCAGCGCTTCTTTGGTCACGGTGGAGCGCGCTTTGGGCGCCTCTTCCTTGACCATTTGGCCGTTGCCCAAGGTTTGCCCAGTGACGTTTACATCACCGACATCGACCGAGTCTTCGGCCAGTGCAGCCACCGTCCAGCCCCCAAGGCCGGCTGCAAGGAACATCGCGAAAATTGGATTAAGTTTCACGTACTAACTCCTGAAATTTCTTTGGCAGGTGTTTGTTTTAGTTATGGTTTCTAGTTTTCTACGTTGTAAACAAAGGTTGCCGTGAAGCGGTATCTGTCCTTGCCCCCGAAGGCCTCCTGAGGAAACGGAGTGACCTTCTCCAAACGCCGCAAGCTGGTTTGCGCAGCTTTGTTGAGCAGCATGTTTTTGGCTTTGGTTTCGATACCGGAGTCCACAACGTTGCCGCTGCGGTCCACAAGCAACCACACCACCACATCGCCCTCTGGGTGCTGAAGCGAGGCTTCGCGACCCGTGGGGTATTTCTTGTAACGTTCCAGATCCGCGCGTAACGCCGCGGTGTAACGACCTTCAATGGCGGCTGCATCAACCCGCGGTGCTGCTGGCGGTGTCGGTGCAGCCACCGGCGCTGCTGGAGCCACTGGCGCGGCCTTGGCCACCACCGCTTGTGGCGGCGGCGGGGTTGGCGTTGGCGTGGGTGCAGGCTTGGCCACTTGAGGTTTTGGCTTCGGTGGCTGCGGCTTGGGCTCCGGCGGTTTTGGCTTGGGCTTGGGCGGCGGCTCGGGGATCTCCACCACGGGCTCCGGATCGGGCTCAGGTGGAGGCTCGGGCAGCGGCTCCGGCTCAGGCGGCGGTGGCGGCGGCACGGGGATCGGTTCCGGCTGCAACTCGGCCGGATCGATCAGCGCCACTTCCACGGTGCTGTCGTCGTACTTCGGGGTGATTTTCAGGTCCGCCTTCAAGGCGCTCTGAACGGCCACCACGAGCAGACAGATAGCGGGCAGGCAGGCGAGTGCTTTGCGGGATTTGAAGAAGAGCGACATGGCTTACAGCTTTCTCGTCGCGATGGAGACGCTGGAGAAGCCATTGCTTTTCAGCAGGTCCATGACCGCTACCAGCCGACCGACTTCCACGCCTTCATCACTGTTGAGGATGATCACCAGCTTCTGGTCAACGTTTTCCAACGTCTTCAGTTGCGCGACGATCGCGTCCTCTGCCATGTCCTGACCGTCCAGTTGCAGACGGTCGTTGAGACCGAGGGTAATCACCGCCTTGTTCTGCGGTTTCAGTTGCTGGGCATGGGCGGCGCCCGGCAGTTGGGTTTTTATCCCCAGGGCCGGAATGACGTTCAGGCTGATCAGCACGAAGAACACCAGCAGGAACATCATCACGTCGATCATCGGGATGATCTCGATATGCAGGCGCTTCTTTTTCGGTTCTTCCCAACTACGCATTGCTTGCACTCCACCTTTTCTTCGCCAGCCCCACTGCACCCGCAGCGGGACTACCTCGACTTCGTTGCAAGAGCTTGAGCACATAGCATGCCAAAACTGTCACAGGCGTCAGGAATACAGTAGAAGGACGAGGTTACAGTTTGATTAAGTGGGTTTTCGGCAAGGCAAGGGAGGGAAAACGAACAGGCTGGTTACTTTTGTCACATTGTCTAACAGCGCGTTTTAGCCCCATAAGCGCTCATTAAATGATCATTCGTGCACTTATTTTGAACTTTTAGTCGCGCTCAGGGCGAAACCTGTCGCTATCGAAACCTAATTGACACATGTGACAGGTATTAACAGACGGCCTCGCCGGATTTTGTCGCCACTGCCAGCATTCCCGGCATGCCGCTTGCTGACGGCAAAGGCTCACTCTCCAGACTTTGAGGTTTTCGTGCGTATTTCCCACCTATCCCTGGCAGCTGTTCTTTCCCTGCTGTTGCTTGGTTGTGCCAGCCAAGCACCGCAATCGCCCATCCACTGGATCACCCTCGAGCGGCTGGCCGAGAGCATCCAGAAGGACGCGCCGATGGCGGTCGGTTTCGACATAGATGACACCGTGCTGTTCTCCAGCCCGTGCTTCTATTACGGGCAGCAGAAGTACTCGCCAGGCAGCAACGATTATTTGAAAAACACCGAGTTCTGGAAGGAAACCAATGGCGGCTGCGACCGCTATTCCCTGCCCAAGGAAGTGGCGCGCGCGCTGATTACCCTGCACCAGCAGCGTGGCGACACCATCTACTTTATTACCGGCCGGCCGCACACCGAGGGCGAGCAACTGACCGCCATCTTGCAGCAGACGTTTGCCATCAAAGCGATGCAGCCGGTGGTGTTTACTTCAGGGCCGGAGAAGACCCGCTTTATCCACGACCGCGGGCTGCATGTGTATTACGGCGACTCGGATGCCGACATCACCTCGGCTCAGTCTGCCGGCGCGCGGGCCATTCGCGTGATGCGCGCGGCCAACTCCACGTACCAGCCGCTGCCCGTCAATGGCGCCCTGGGTGAAGAAGTGTTGGTGGACTCCACCCGTTAAGCGCGCTTAACGCGGGCGGATGCCATCCAGAATCAGCGCCTGCAAGCTGCTCAGCACTTGCTCGAAGAAGGCTGGATCATCCAGGGTGCGGCCGGTGATGGACTCCACCTGCACGCGGAAGTCGGCGTAGTGCTGGGTGGTGGCCCACAGGGAAAAGATCAGGTGGTACGGGTCTACCGGCGCCAGCCGGCCGGCCTCGCTCCATGTGCGGATGACCTCGGTTTTGCTGTGCACCAGGTCGCGCAGCTCGTGCTGCAGTTCGCCACGCAGCAGCGGTGCACCCTGGATGATTTCCAGGCAGAACAGCCGCGAGGCCGCCGGCTCGTCCCGCGACAGTTCCAGCTTCAGGCGCAGGTATTCGCTGATCGCTGCCAATGGCTCCATCTCGACACTCAGCGCCCGCAGCGGCGCCAGCCAAACGCTCATCAACTGATGCAGCACCGCCAGGTACAGGTCTTCCTTGCTGCCGAAGTAGTACAGCAGGTTGGTTTTGGACACATCGGCGCGGGCCGCCACCTGATCCAGGCTGGTGCCGTGCAGACCAAACTGGGAAAACAACTCGATGGCGGCCGCACTGATAGCGGCTCGCTTGCTTTCCATTTGCCGCTCACGCCGCGCCAGCGTCGCCGCGCTGGGGGTACGCACGGCCTTGGCAGCGCTCGGTGGATGTTGCTCGGCCATACAGCCTCCTCAATAAGCCCGCGCCACGATAGCCAAAACGGCTGAGGCTGTCAGTGCGCACGCCTCTTTTGCGGGCAGCGTGCACAAACCAGGCGCTCTAAAGCAGACCACTTGGTCTGCGCTAAGCCGGCGTTTTTATTCAAGCTGCTGTTTTCCCTGCATTTTTCATTTTTGGCACAGTCCGTGCTCAATCCCCTGCGACCTGTCGCTGCACGAACGCGCAGCGATCATGCTGGCATTGCCCGGCAAAAGCATAATCAGGGGGTTATATCCATGAAAGTTGGTGTATTCATTCCCATCGGTAACAACGGCTGGCTGATCTCCGAGACCGCCCCGCAATACATGCCGACCTTTGAGCTGAACAAGCAGATCGTGCAGCGCGCCGAGCACTACGGCTTCGACTTTGCGCTGTCGATGATCAAGCTGCGCGGCTTCGGCGGCAAAACCGAATTCTGGGAACACAACCTGGAGTCCTTCACGCTAATGGCGGGCCTGGCGGCGGTCACCAGCAAGATTCAACTGTTCGCCACCGCCGCCACCCTGACCCTGCCGCCGGCCATCGTCGCGCGCATGGCCTCGACCATCGACTCGATCTCCAACGGCCGGTTCGGCATCAACCTGGTCACCGGCTGGCAGCGCCCCGAGTACTCGCAAATGGGCTTGTGGCCGGGTGATGATTTTTTCGCCACCCGCTATGCCTACCTGGCCGAGTACGCCCAAGTGCTGCGCGACTTGTGGGCCACCGGCCACAGCGATCTCAAGGGTGAGTACTTCACCATGGACGATTGCCGCGTGAGTCCCAAACCGCAGGCGGACATGAAGATTATCTGCGCCGGTTCCAGCGACGCCGGGATGGCCTTTTCGGCGCAATACGCCGACTACAACTTTTGCTTCGGCAAGGGCGTGAACACCCCGGCCGCCTTCGCCCGACCACCGAGCGCCTGCGCCTGGCCACGGAAAAAACCGGCCGCGACGTGAATTCCTGCGTGCTGTTTATGGTGATTGCCGAGGAAACCGAAGCCGCCGCCCGCGCCAAGTGGGAGCTGTACAAAGACGGCGCCGACCAGGCCGCCCTGCAATGGCTGGGCGATCAGGCGGCGGTGGACACCCGTTCGGGTAGCGATACCAACGTGCGGCAGATGTCCGACCCGACCTCGGCGGTGAATATCAACATGGGCACCCTGGTGGGCTCGTTCGAACAGGTGGCCGCCATGCTCGATGAAGTGGCCCAGGTGCCGGGCACGGAGGGCGTAATGCTGACCTTCGACGACTTTGTCGAAGGTATCGAAAAATTCGGCCAGCGCATCCAGCCGCTGATGAACAGCCGCGCCGCCGCCCTGCAGGAGATCGCGTAATGACCGTTCAACAGGTGTCCAGCTACGCGCTGGCCGTCGATAGCAGCACGCCGCTAACCCTGCCGGCACGCCCCGAGGCCTTGCAACTGCGCGCCAGCCAGACCGCCCTGATTGTGGTGGATATGCAGAACGCCTATTCCACCCTCGGCGGCTACCTGGATCTGGCCGGGTTCGATGTGTCGTCCACCGGCCCGGTGATCGAAAAGATTCAGGTGGCCATCGCCGCCGCACGCGCTGCCGGTGTGCAGGTGATCTTTTCCAGAATGGCTGGGACGCGGACTACGTGGAAGCCGGCGGCCCGGGCTCGCCGAACTGGCATAAGTCCAACGCCCTGAAAACCATGCGCAAGCGCCCGGAGCTGCAAGGCACGTTGTTATCCAAAGGCGGCTGGGATTACGCGCTGGTGGATGAACTGCAACCGCAGCCCGGCGACATCGTGATGCCCAAGCCCCGCTACAGCGGCTTTTTCAATACGCCGCTGGACAGCATCTTGCGCGCCCGTGGCATCAAGAACCTGGTGTTTACCGGCATCGCCACCAACGTGTGCGTGGAGTCGACCCTGCGCGACGGCTTCTTTCTCGAATACTTCGGCGTGGTACTGGCCGACGCCACCCACCAGGCCGGCCCGCCCGCCGCTCAAGAGGCGGCGCTGTTCAATATTGAAACCTTCTTCGGCTGGGTGTCTTCGGTCGATGCCTTCTGCACCACTTTTCGTCCCACACAGGAAGCCTGAACATGCCCAAGCAATCGATTATTCCGCCGGGTACCGGCAAACCGCTCGCCCCTTACGTGCCGGGTTCGCTGGCCGATGGCGTGCTGTATGTCGCCGGCACGTTGCCGCTGGATAAAGACGCCAACGTGGTGCACGTGGGCAACGCCACCGAGCAAACCCGCCATGTACTGGAAACCATCAAGGGCGTGGTCGAAGCCGCCGGCGGCACGATGGACGACGTCACCTTCAACATGATCATGCTCAAGGATTGGGCCGATTACGCCGCCATCAACACCGTGTACGCCGAGTATTTTGCCGGGGAAAAACCGGCCCGCTACTGCATCCAGTGCGGCCTGGTAAAACCCGAGGCGCTGATTGAAATTGCCTCCATCGCCCACGTCGGCAAATGACCGGAGGCGTTGGCATGCACTACGAAATCCACGGCAACCCCAAGGCCGCCCAGACCATGGTGCTGTGTTCCGGCCTCGGCGGCGCAGCGGGTTACTGGGCGCCGCACCTGGCTGCGCTGGGCGCAACGCGGCGGGTGATCAGCTACGACCAGCGCGGCACCGGGCGCAGTCCGGCGGCGCTGGCCGAGGGCTACTCGATTGCCGATATGGCCGATGAACTACTGGCCCTGCTCGACAGCTTGGCCGTTACGCGCTGTGCGTTTGTCGCCATGCCCTCGGTGGCCTGGTCGGCCTGCAGATCGCCTTGCAGCGCCCTGCCCTGCTGGAGCGTCTGGTGTTGATCAACGCCTGGGCCGCGCCCAATGCCCACAGCGCGCGCTGTTTCGACACGCGCATTCAACTGCTCACACACTGCGGCGCGGCGGCCTATGTCGCCGCGCAGCCGCTGTTTCTGTATCCGCCGACCTGGATCGTCGCCAACGGCGAACGCCTGGAAGCCGACCTTGCCCACGCCCTGGTGAATTTTCCCGGCGAGGCGAACACCCTGGCGCGCATTGCCGCGCTGCGGGCTTTCGATATCAGCGCGCAGTTGGGCGCAATCAAGGTGCCAACGCTGGTGATGGCCAGCCGCGACGACAGCCTGGTGCCGTGGACGCAGTCGGTGCAGCTGGCCGAGGGCTTGCCCAATGCCGAACTGGACGTGCGCGACTTCGGCGGCCATGCCTGCAACCTGACGGAACAAGCCGACTTCGAAACCCGCCTGCTGGCCTTCCTCCAACGCCCCGTATGAACCAACCGGAGAATTCCATGCACCCGGCCCTGCAAACCTGCGAACCACCTTGCGTACCCAAGCAGGATTACCGCGACGCCATGGCCCGCCTGGGCGCCGCCGTGAGCATCATCACCACCGACGGCCCCGGCGGGCGCGCCGGCTTCACCGCCTCCGCGGTGTGCAGCGTGACCGACGAGCCGCCTACCCTGCTGGTGTGCCTGAACCGCAGCGCCTCGGTGTATGACGCCTTTCGCGCCAATGGGGTGGTGGCGGTGAATGTGCTTGGCCATGGCCAGCAAACGCTGTCCAACCTGTTCGGCGGCAAAACCCCGCTGGATGAACGCTTTGCCGCCGGCCGCTGGCACCAGCAGGTGACCGGCGCGCCGGTACTCGACGATGCGCTGGTGGCCTTTGACTGCCGCGTGGTGGACACCAGCCAGGTTGGCAGCCACGCCATTTTGGTCTGTGAAGTGCTCGCCATCCGCTGCGGCGAGCCGGGCCAGGGCTTGATGTATTTCGAGCGCGCCTATCACCCGCTGGGCGCCTGACGTCCCAGCGGAACCCCGCTTCTCTATCAGCTGTCTGGATAAAGGAGGCTGCCACCCACGCTTACTGCGGCGCGGCAAGCGCGCACTCGTCGGCATAGCTGGCACTTTGCCACGTAACTAGGCATTCTTAGCCGCTTTTCTCTGCAGCCCGCCGTCTCTGCTAGCGTTCTGGGTAGCTGCACCCTCTATATAAGCCGTCAGCGCAGGACTTGCCCGTGCCTCGATTGTTCACCCACCAGCGCGCACCCGGCGATTCACTCGCCACCACCCTGCCGAATTCGGTCAAGGGCGCCTTGGTGGTGCTTGTCGTGGTGATGCTCGGCTTGCTGTTCTGGCAGCTGTACCACGAGCTGGAACAGGGCACGGAAAACCGCCAGAAACGCGAGCAGGAATTTGGCCAGCAGCTGGCCGAGCACATGGGGCTCAGCGTGGAGATGCGTGCCCATGCCGCACTGGCACTGATGAAACAGACCGCCCTGCAACCACCGCCCCCCGACAAAACCAACGAACTCCTGGCCAGCCTGCGCGGCATTTTCCCCACCTTGGTCAGCGTGGCGTGGCTTGATAGCAACGGTCGCGTGCTGGCGGACACCCAGCCTGCCAGCCACGATCAGGCGTTTCTTGGCGCACTGTTCAAACGCTACCAAGGCCAGCCCTACCTGTACGTTTCCAACCCCGAAGGCGACGGGCAGATTTATGCGCTGCTGCCCCAGGGCGACGATAAAGGCTATTGGGTGGTGCGCATGGGCGTAGGCCATCTGCGCCGCAACATTCAACAGTTCTACAGCAGCGATCACCGTTGGCAGTTGGAAGACCCCGTCAGCGGGCGCGTGTTTGCCACGCAACCGGCCCCGGCCAACGAGCAGATGCGCACTGCCACGCCGTTCGAAATAGCCAATACCGTGCAATGGGTGGCAGTGCCTGGCACCGACCTGATGATCCGCAGCGTGGTCGACAAACAAAGCGCCTGGACCGAGCAGTTGTCCGCCGTTACCGGCAAGTTTCTGTTGTTTATGGCCTGCGCCCTGCTCACCCTGCTGGCCCTGTTTCGCCTGCTGCGCGAACAAGCCCGCTTGCGCGCCATGACCACCGCCTCGCGTCACGAACTGCGCGATGCCGCCACTGCCCTGGGCGCCATTGAAGAACGCGTGGTGGTAACCGACGTGGGCGGCCAAGTGCGCTACCTCAACCCGCAGGCCGCGCAGCTGTTCGGCCTGTCGAGTGCCGATGCGCGCGGCCGCCACCTGCTGGACCTGCTGCCCAGCCTCAACCCGCTGCTGATGCACGATGACGAGCCCCACGACGACTTCAGTCCGGTGTGGGTAGACGTTGAGCAACACCAGCAACAACGGGTGTTCAGCGTCACTCGCAGCGTGTTCAAAGATGGCAAGGAACACAGCCAGCCCGGCCACGTGTGGGTGCTGCGCGATGCCACCGAACAGCAATTGGCGCTGCATGTGCTCGAAGACACCCGGCGCCGCTATCAGGATATTTTCGAAGGCAGCGGCGTGGCCCACTGCGTGCTCGACCTGGCGGACCTGCGCGCGTTCCTGCACCTGCATCAGATCGAAACCCTCGGCCAGTTCGACCGCTGGCTGCACGACAATCCGGCGCTGCACGACGAACTCATTCAGCACCTGCATATCACCGAAATCAATCAGGTGGCCAAGCAACTGCTCGGCGTCGATTCGACACAGGAGCTGTGGAACCACCTGGTGGATGTGGGCCCGATCACCCCGGAAAACGTGCGCTACCAACTGATTGGCGCGGTGCTGAGCAAGCAGCGGCAGATCGAGATGGAAAGCCAGATCGTCACGCCGCAGGGCAACGAGCGCCATCTGTGGCTGGTGTTGCGTCTGCCGGAACAGAGCGACGATTTCCATGCCGTTACCGTGAGCATGAACGACATCACCAGCCGCAAGCGCATCGAGCTGTCGCTGATCGAGCGCGAGCGATTCTGGTCGGACGTGGTGCGTGCGGTGCCCGACACGTTGTACGTGCACGACATGACCGACCGCCGCGTGTTGTTCAGCAACAACCGGCTCGGTCAGCAGTTGGGCTACAGCAGCAAAGAACTCCGGGAAATGGACGGCCACTTCTGGGAAGTGGTGCTGCACCCCGACGACGCCGAGCAATACGCGGCCATGCGCCGCCTGCAACAGGTGGTCAGCGACGGCCAATTGCTGCAATGCCACCTGCGCTGGCGCCACCGCGACGGCACCTGGCATTGGTTCGACATCCGCGAACAAGCCCTTAGCCGCACGCCCAAAGGCCGCGTGCACCGCTTGATCGGCGTGGCCAAGGATGTGACCGACCAGATCGAAGCCAGCGAGCTGATGCGCAAAAACGAGCGCCGTTACCGCCTGCTGGCCGAGAACATCAGCGACGTGATTTTCACCACCAACAACAACCTGCAGCTGGACTACGTCAGCCCCTCGGCGCTGGCGATGTTCGGTTACACGCCGGAGTGGATCATCGCCAACGGCTTCCACCCGCTGGCGGCCAACCCGCGTCAGCTGTCGGATGTCGATCAGCTGTTGATCCGCGTGCGCGTGGCGCTGAACGACCCGCAGAAATTGCGCGAGTTGCGTCAGCAACTGGCCACCCGCCTGTTTATGGTCGACTGCGTACGTGCCGACGGCCACAAGCTGCCCACCGAATTGCGCATGACGCTGATGTGGGACCAGGACGGCCGCTTCGAAGGCGTGCTTGGCGTGGGCCGCAATATCAGCCAGCAACGCCGCGCGGAAAAAGACCTGCGCATGGCCGCCACCGTATTCGAACACTCCACCGCCGCGATTCTGGTAACCGACCCGGCCGGCTATATCGTGCAGGTGAACGAGGCGTTCAGCCGCGTCAGCGGGTACACCAGCGCCCAGGTGCTCGACCAGCAGCCCGGCATGCTGATGGCCGACCGCCAACAGACCAGCCACCAGGCTTATATCCTCAGCCAGCTGGGGCAGAACGGCAGCTGGGAAGGCGAGGTGTGGCTCAAGCGCCGCAACCAGGAGAATTTCCCGGCGTGGGTCGGCATTACCGCCGTGCATGACGATGAAGGCGACCTGGTCAGCTACGTGAGCTTTTTCAGCGACATCAGCGAGCGCAAGGCCAGCGAACAGCGCATTCACCGCCTGGCCTACTACGACGCCCTGACCAACCTGCCCAACCGCACGTTGTTCCAGGACCGCTTGCACACTGCCTTGCAGCATGCCGAACGGCATCTGGAGTGGGTGGTGCTGATGTTCCTCGACCTCGACCGCTTCAAGCCGATCAACGACTCACTTGGCCACGCCGCCGGCGATCGCATGCTCAAAGACGTGGCCCAGCGCCTCGCCGCCTGCGTGGAAGTGGAAGACACCGTGGCGCGCATGGGCGGTGACGAATTCACCCTGCTGCTGCAAGCCCGCGACACCCGCGAGGGCGCCCTGACCCGTGCCATTCATGTGGCCGAGCAGATTCTGCTGAGCCTGTCGCAGCCGTTTATTCTCGAAGGCCGCGAGTTCTTCGTCACCGCCAGTATCGGCATCGCCCTCAGCCCGCAAGACGGCGAAGAGCTGAGCCAGTTGATGAAAAATGCCGACACCGCCATGTACCACGCCAAAGAGCGCGGCAAGAACAACTTCCAGTTTTACCAGGCGGCCATGAACGCCACGGCGCTGGAGCGTCTGGAGCTGGAAAGCGACCTGCGCCACGCCCTCGACCAAAAGCAGTTCGTGCTGCACTACCAGCCGCAATTCAGCGCCAACGGCCAACGCCTGATCGGCGCCGAAGCCTTGCTGCGCTGGCAGCATCCGCGCCGCGGCCTGATTGCGCCGAACGAATTTATTCCGGTGCTGGAAGAGTTGGGCCTGGTGGTGGATGTGGGCGACTGGGTGCTGGTGGAAGCCTGCCGGCAAATGAACGCCTGGCATGCCGACGGCGTGCGGGTGCCTAAGGTGTCGGTGAACCTCTCCGCCCGGCAATTTGCCGAGGGGCAACTGGGCCAGCGCATTGCGCATATTTTGCACAGCAGCGGCCTGAGCCCGAGCAGCCTGGAGCTTGAGCTGACCGAAAGCATCCTGATGCGGGACGTGCAGGAAACCATGCAGGTGCTGATGGGCTTCAAACAGCTGGGCCTGAGCATTGCGGTAGACGATTTCGGCACCGGCTATTCGTCGCTCAACTACCTCAAGCAATTCCCCATCGACGTGCTGAAAATCGACCGCAGTTTTGTCGACGGTTTGCCCAGCGGCGAGCAGGACGCACAGATCGCCCGTGCCATTATTGCCATGGCCCACAGCCTGAACCTGGCGGTGATCGCCGAGGGCGTGGAAACCCAGGAACAACTCGACTTCCTCCGTGAACACGGCTGCGACGAAGTGCAGGGTTACCTGCTCGGCAGGCCGATGACGGCGCATCAACTGGCCGCGCAGTTCAGCGGCACGGCGCTGTTTATGCTGAGCTGAGCGCCGTCAGCCCGTCTAGGCCGCGTCTTATAACCACAATGAGACCGGCTTGTTTGCCACATGACCGACCGTCATGTGCCAGATAACGACTATTCCGGTAGAATCCGCGCCTTCTTCGGGTACGCCTTTGTTGTTCTGGGCACGCCCATAAAGCGCTTGATCAAATCTTGCCCAGCTCACTCTTAGGAGACAGCCATGTTTAGTCGCTCGACCACTATTGCCAACTACGACGCCGAACTCTTTGCCGCCATGGAGCAAGAAGCTCAGCGTCAGGAAGAGCACATCGAGCTGATCGCCTCGGAGAACTACACCAGCCCAGCGGTCATGGAAGCCCAAGGCTCCGTACTGACCAACAAGTACGCCGAAGGTTATCCGGGCAAGCGTTACTACGGCGGCTGCGAATTCGTCGACATCGTTGAGCAACTGGCCATCGACCGCGCCAAAGAGCTGTTCGGCGCCGACTACGCCAACGTGCAACCGCACGCCGGTTCGCAAGCCAACAGCGCCGTGTACCTGGCCCTGCTGAACGCCGGCGACACCATTCTGGGCATGAGCCTGGCCCACGGCGGTCACCTGACCCACGGCGCCAGCGTTTCGTCCTCGGGCAAGCTGTACAACGCCGTGCAGTACGGCATCGACGGCAACGGCCTGATCGACTACGACGAAGTCGAGCGCCTGGCCGTTGAACACAAGCCGAAAATGATCGTGGCGGGTTTCTCGGCGTACTCGCAGATTCTCGACTTCCCTCGTTTCCGCGCCATCGCCGACAAAGTCGGTGCTTACCTGTTCGTCGACATGGCCCACGTCGCCGGTCTGGTTGCCGCTGGCGTGTACCCGAACCCGGTACCGTTCGCGGACGTGGTAACCACCACCACCCACAAGACCCTGCGCGGTCCACGTGGCGGCCTGATCCTGGCCAAAGCCAACGCTGAAATCGAGAAGAAGCTGAACTCCGCCGTATTCCCAGGCGGCCAGGGCGGCCCGCTGGAGCACGTGATTGCCGCCAAGGCCATCTGCTTCAAAGAAGCGCTGCAACCTGAGTTCAAAACCTATCAGCAGCAAGTGGTGAAAAACGCCAAGGCCATGGCCGGCGTGTTCATCGAACGCGGCTTCGACGTGGTGTCTGGCGGGACCGAGAACCACCTGTTCCTGCTGTCGCTGATCAAACAGGACATCTCCGGTAAAGACGCCGACGCGGCGCTGGGCAAAGCCTTTATCACCGTGAACAAGAACTCGGTGCCGAACGACCCACGCTCCCCGTTCGTAACCTCCGGCCTGCGCTTCGGCACCCCGGCGGTGACCACTCGTGGTTTCAAGGAAGCCGAGTGCAAGGAACTGGCTGGCTGGATCTGCGACATCCTGGCTGACCTGAACAACGACGCGGTAATTGATGCCGTGCGTGAGAAAGTGAAAGCCATCTGCGCCAAGCTGCCGGTCTACGGCAAGTAAGGTTTCGCAGACATAAAAAAGCCCGGCCATGTGCCGGGCTTTTTTGTGGACACTCTGAAATCGCTTCGCGAGCTTGCTCGCGAAGCTTTTTTCAAACCGCTACCACCTCGGCAAACCCCGCGCGAATCTGCTCTTCCGGCAATTGATCGCCAATAAATACAATCACGCTCTCCCGCACATCGCTCGCTGCCCACTCGCGGTCCCAATCGAACCCGTACAAGCGCAGCACGCCTTGAAACACCATGCGCCGCTCGTCTCCGGCAATATCCAGCACGCCCTTGTAGCGCAGCAACGAATTGCCGTGCTCTTCCAGCAGGTTCTCCATAAATGCGCTGAGCTTGTCGATATCCAGCGGCTGCTCGCTCTTCAGCACCAAGGTGCCAATGCGGTCCGGACTGGCCGTCGGCGTCAGCGGACGCAAACTGATGGTCGCCGGCAGGTCAGCATTCAGGTTGAAGCCGCGCACATCCAGCAGCTCGGCCAGATCGATGCGACCGTGCTCCACCACGCGAATCGGCGCGCGGCGGTTGATCCGCCCCAGGCGCTGCACCAGCGCATCGTAATGGGCGTCGTCCACCAGATCGCGCTTGCTCACCAGAATACGGTCGGCAAACCCGACTTGCGCCTGGGCAATCGGTTCGGCCAGGTGGCGCTCGGCGTTGGCGGCGTCCACCAGGGTGATGATGCCGTCGAGCACATAGCGCTCGCAGAGTTCTTCTTCGGCGAAAAAGGTTTGCGCTACCGGCGCCGGGTCCGCCAGGCCGGTACATTCGATCACCAGCCGGTCGAAAGCCAGCTCGCCGCTGTCCAGGCGGTCGAGCAGCAGGTACAGGGCTTTTTCCAGCTCGACGTGAATGGAGCAGCACACGCAACCGTTGGCCAGCGTCATCACCTGCACCGGCTCGTTGCCGAGTAATTGGCCGTCGATAGGGGTGTCGCTGAACTCGTTTTCAATCACCGCAATCTTCAGGCCGTGCTCGGCCTTGAGGATATGGCGCAGCAGTGTGGTTTTGCCGGCACCGAGAAAACCGCTGAGCACGGTGACGGGAATGGGTGTGGGAGTGGCCATAAAGAAACCTTGAAGGCTGCATACCGAAAATAAACGCGCCACGACGAGCGTGGCGCGAAGGTGCTCTTTAAAAAAGAGTGCGAGTGGTGCTTAGCAGCAGCGAATCGGCCGCCCCTTGCCACCACCGTAACGGGCTTCCTGACGCTCGCGGAAAAATTCCTCGTACGTCATCGGCACCGTGTCCGGGTGTTTGTTGGCCATGTGCTCGACGTAGTTGTCGTAGTCGGGCATGCCCACCAGCATGCGCGCAGCCTGCCCCAGGTATTTGCCCATGCGACTCAGGTCATTGAACATGGTCTGTCCTCAATAAATCGGGCCGGCTTGGCGCCGGCCCGCGTCCACATCAAATGTGTGGAATGGGTTCAAACGGGGTTTCCTTGTCGCTGCGCTCTGGGCGCACCCAAGCTTCACGACCGACCTTGATGGCATAGAACAGCACGCTGAATACCACGAACAGGAACAGCACCGTGAGGGTGGCGTTGGTGTACGCGTTGAAGATCACGTGCTGCATCTGCTCGGCGTCTTTGGCTGGCGCAATCACTTGTCCTGCCGCCAACGCATCGCTGTACTTGCGACCCAGGGCCACAAAACCCACCGCCGGGTTGCTGTCGAACAGCTTGATCAGGCCGGCGCTGGTGGTGCAAATCAGCAGCCAGGCAGCCGGGAAGATGGTGACCCAGACGTACTGTTGACGCTTCATTTTGATCAGCACCACGGTGCCGAGCATCAGGGCGATACCGGCGAGCATCTGGTTGGAGATACCGAACAGCGGCCACAGGGTGTTGATGCCACCCAACGGATCGACCACGCCCTGGTACAGCAGCCAGCCCCACATCGCGACGCAACCGGCGGTGCCGATAATGTTGGCGGCCCAGGAGTCCGTCTTGCGTAGCGCCGGCACGAAGTTGCCGAGCAGGTCCTGCAGCATAAAGCGTCCCGCGCGGGTACCGGCGTCTACGGCGGTGAGGATAAACAGCGCCTCGAACAGAATCGCAAAGTGGTACCAGAACGCCATGGTGTTCTCACCCGGCAACACCTGATGGAGGATTTGCGCGATACCCACCGCCAGGGTCGGCGCGCCACCGGCACGGGCCAGAATGGTGGTTTCACCGATATCACGGGCGGTGGCTTCGAGCGCCTCCGGCGTAATCATGAAACCCCAGCTGCTGACGGTGGCGGCCACCGACTGCACGTCCACACCCACCACGGCGGGTGGGCTGTTCATGGCGAAGTACACGCCTGGCTCGATCACCGACGCGGCAACCATGGCCATGATGGCGACGAACGATTCCATCAGCATGCCGCCGTAACCGATGTAACGCGCATGGGATTCACTGGCCAGCAGCTTGGGCGTAGTGCCCGAGGAGATCAGCGCGTGGAAGCCCGACACTGCACCGCACGCAATGGTGATGAACAGGAACGGGAACAGACCGCCTTTCCACACCGGACCGGTGCCGTCGACGAACTGGGTCAGCGCCGGCATTTTCAGGTCAGGCATCACGAACAGAATGCCCAGCGCCAAGGCGATGATGGTGCCGATTTTCAGGAAGGTAGACAGGTAATCACGCGGCGCCAGCAGCAGCCACACCGGCAATACCGACGCCACCGCACCGTAGCCGATCAGCATCCAGGTGATTTGAATACCGGTAAAGGTGAACACCGGCGCCCACTCTGGGCTTGCAGCCACTTGGCCGCCCAGCCAGATGGAACCCAGCAGCAGCACCAGGCCGACAACTGAAATTTCACCGATGCGGCCCGGGCGCACGTAGCGCATATACAGGCCCATCATCATGGCGATCGGGATGGTCGCCATCACGGTGAACATGCCCCATGGGCTCGATGCCAGGGCTTTCACCACGATCAGCGCCAGCACCGCAAGGATGATGATCATGATCAGGAAGGCGCCGAACAAGGCGATGGTGCCCGGCACTTGGCCCATTTCTTCCCGCACCAGCTCGCCGAGCGAACGGCCGTTACGGCGCGTGGAGATAAACAGCACCATAAAGTCCTGCACCGCACCGGCGAAAATCACCCCGGCAATCAGCCAGAGCGTGCCGGGCAGATAGCCCATCTGTGCGGCGAGCACCGGCCCGACCAGGGGGCCGGCGCCGGCGATGGCGGCAAAGTGGTGACCGAAGAGGATGTGTTTGTTGGTCGGAACGTAGTCCAGACCGTCGTTGTTCAGTACAGCGGGGGTCGCGCGGTTAGGGTCCAGCTGCATCACCCGGGTGGCGATAAACAGGCTGTAGTAGCGGTACGCAACCAGATAGAGGGCCACAGCGGCCACCACTATCCACAAGGCATTGATGGCTTCACCGCGGCGCAAGGCCACGACTCCCAAGGCACCGGCGCCCACTACTGCCAGCACTGCCCAAGGCAGATGGCGTAGGACGCTATTGTTATTGTTCATGGAAAACTCCGAATGGATGGACGTACAAGCGGCCTTTCGAGTTTAGACGCTTCTGTGAGGACAGGTATCCGACGATGGTCTACCGGCAACGGGCGCAGGCTAGCGCCCTTTTGTTTAAGGGCCTCAATTCAATGCCATGTTTTAAACTTCCTGTATCAATGAAGGAATATTCCGAGGAACTTTAAACAGCCCCCCCAAAACACCTTGCACATCCGCTATCACAAGGGTTCCGCTGAAGAAAACCACTTAATTTTTTCGAAGCGAATCACTTACACCAACACCAGCCATCCTCCTCACCCGAAACCTGCACTCCCCGTACACGGTTGTAGTCTCGGACCTACAACTTTGAGCGAAGGGAATTCTATTTACCCAATATTCAGTAAGTAACAATGCAGCTCTAATCAATTGCGAACGCCCACCCATGAAGCCGGATATCGATAAACCTCGTTATATTTCCCCCCGCCTCCTATACCGACGCGTCATGGCGTCGTTGACTTCCTCGAAAAGCGGCCAGCGATTCACCTGCACCACTACGGCGTTTATGGCGAGTCTTTTTTGTGCCGTATCATCTTTGCAGTTCGCGCACGCAGATACGCCCCCCACGCCCGTCAGCCCCGCCGTGCGCGAACTGGACCTACAAAATAAACAACGCCAGCAAGAGGAGATCAATCGCCAACTGGACCGAAACCGTCAGGGTTCGGCGGTGCAAGTTATCCCCTCACTTGCGCCCCCCGACAGTGCGCCAGTCGAGAGCGGGCCCAAGTTTTTGATTAAAACTATAACCGTGGATGCCGGCGACTATACAGGCGTGGCAGTCGATATAGCGGACATTCTGAAAAATTACGAAAACCACGAATTGGGTAATACCGAATTATTCGAGCTTATTCGCAGCGTTACCAATCGTTATGCCGAACGCGGGTATTCCACCACCACAATAAGTCTTGTGCCAAAAAACATGAAACAGGGCAGCGTGGAACTGAAAGTTAATTGGGGTTTGGTAGAAGGCTGGCTCATCAATGGGGCACCACCTGAAGGCGCCTATAAAAAAATGGTGGCCACATTCGCCATGCCGGGCGTGGTGGGCAAACCATTAAATATTCATCAGGTCGACCAGATGGTCGAAAACCTCGATAACGCGGCCAAAAGCGCCCGTGTCGATATTCAGCCATCACCTCGCCTCGGCCACTCCTACCTCAACCTCGTCACCCAGGAAAAGCCGCAAACCATCACCCTGCGCGCTGATAACTCGGGGCTCGGCAGCCCAAGTAACGGCCGCTACCGCTACAGTGCGTCCACCAGCCTGAGCGACCTGCTGCTGGGCAACGACACCCTGGCGCTGAATGGCAGTACCCGACGTTATCAGTTAGATGAAAACAACTCCGAATATAACGCCGGCGTCAGCTACTCCATCCCCATTGGTTTTTCCCAGATAGACCTGCGGTTTAACCACTCGCAATATGAAAAAGCCCTAACCGGCGGCAATTACGGCGATTACAACAGCAGCGGCAATTCGCAAACATACAGCGCCAAATTCAGCCATGTATTGATGCGCGAGAAAACCGAGAAACTGTCGGCATCGGCAGAACTGGAACACAAGGAAAATGCCAACTACCTGGAAGACGCTTTCCTGCAAACGGGCAGCAACCCCTATACCAATCTGGCATTTGGCCTGGAACACGTCACCCAGTTTATCGGTGGCTCCCTATATTCCGACGTTACGTTCAATCAGGGAATTTCTGCCTGGGGTAGCGAACAAGCGGCTTACAAGAAAAACAAACAACGCAAACACGTTCAGAAAGTTAAATTCAATACCGCGTGGTCGCGCCCACTCACCTGGCTGGATCAGAACTTTAACTTCGCCTCACGTATCGGCGGCCAATACTCAAAAGACAACCTGATAACTTCCGAACAATTGAGTATTGGTGACGAGTTCACCGTTCGCGGTTTTCACGGCCCGGCGCTCTGGGGTGACCAAGGTATTTATATATCCAACACGCTGAGCCTGCCGCTGCAACTTCTCGGCGGCACGATAACGCCGCAGGTCGGCCTGGATTCCGGTTACGTAAAAGATGTGGCGTATTCGCAAAAAAACGGCGGCATTACCGGACTTGCTCTGGGTGCCAGCGGAAGTTGGCGCTATGGCGGAGCCTCGATAACGCTGGGCTTGCCTTTATCCATGGACAAAGTTTTGAAAGAAAGTACGGACCCTTCGGTGCTGTACGTAAGCACTTATCTGAACTTCTGAACTTTTAACAACTTCAAACAGGGTTATAGAGATGAACAAGCACTGTTATCGCCTTATCTTTAGCAAAACATTGGGCTTTCTGATTCCCGTCGCCGAAACCTGCTGCGCTGCGGGCAAACCGGGGCAAACCCGAGCACCGTCCGCGCCCGCGTCGAGGCAGGCGCGCTGGCTATTAAAGGCGCTGCCGTTGGCCCTGATCGGCGTTCTGCCCTACACGCGTGCCGAAATCGTGATCGCCCCTGCCCAGCGCGCCAGCATGGCGGTGTCGGCCGGTGGCGTGCCGGTGATGGAAATCAACAAACGGGTCTGGAGGTTGCCGCATTCAAAGGCGTCTATCCGCTCTACACCAGCCGCGTGTCGTATAACAAAGACGCGTTTTTCGGCTCGGAGTATCTGTTCGACAAACTTGGCTATAGCCCCGACAAAACCGTCACGGTGCTGGGTGATGCGTACTTTGATAACGAACTGATCGTGCGCACCGTCGAAAACTCGGTTGGCAATTTCTTCACCACGGACCGTCAACTGAGCGGCACCGGCCTGGTTCAAAACCTGCTGGACAGCGCCGCCAGTCAAATGGCCAAACTGGGGCTGGAGATAGGCAAGCCGTTGACCCAGGAACAGTACGAGAAGCTGGACGGCGACATCGTCTGGTATGAACTCCAGGAGGTAAACGGCGTTACCGCATTGGCACCCAAGGTCTACATCAGCAAAAGTACCCTGTTGGCGCGTCAACGCGATCAGAACAACGGCGGCATGATTACCGCCCAGGATGTGCTGATCGATGCCACGGCAGTGGACAACATCAATGGCGTTATACGCGGCACCAACGACACCCTGGTTTACTCTGAAACCGATATCAACAATGTCTCCCAAGGGGGCACCGACACCGGCATCTACGGTGGCGAGCATGGCCGCCTGACAGTGGCCGCCGAAGGCAAGGTGCTCAACCAGGGCGGCAATATGCAGGGCTTCGAACAAACCGTGGTCGGCGGCGAAGGTGTGACCAGCACCGCCACCACCGGTTTTAACGAAAAAGGCGACCTGGTGGTACGCAACAACGGCATATTCGGCGTGGGGCTAACCCTCACCGACAAGGCCGACGACAGTGCAGCGCCTAAGGCGGGCAGTGACGTCACCGTAGCAGCAGCGCCAACGCAGCCGGACGCGTTGGAAATGCCAGCGGATGGCGACGATGATAGCGACGCAGAAACGCAACCGGCGCCAGTGCCTACCGTAGCCGAAGCCGAAGCCCCTAAGGCGCCGCCCAAGCCCGATGTGCGGGCGATTTTCGAAAATGCCAAACAACAGTCGGCAGCAGGCGCGGTGGCCGACGATGCCGTGTCGTCGGTAGCGGTGATTTCCGGCGGCGACATTAACTTGATCGGCGCCCACACCGTCGCCAACAACGTAACCCTGCAAGCAACGGGCGATCTGAATATGCAGGATATTCATGAGGTCAAATCTGACTTCACGTCCAGCACCGAGCACGGTTTACTCAGTTACCAAACCACCCGCACTACCACCGCCAGTGCAACCTCCAAAAGCAATGATATCAATGCCGACAACCTGACGATCAAAGTGGGCGGCGATTGGAATGTCACAGGCAGCAATGTCAATGCGCAAAACAGCGATGTGTCGGTGGTAGGCGATACGACCGTCGCCGCTGGCAAAAACGCCGCCTATTACGAAGAAGTACAAAAAACCATGCAAGTGATGGCCGGCGCCAGCGCAGGCTCCAACGGTAAAGAGGCCTCAGGCAGAGCCAGCAAATTCGACACCCAAGAAGCGGCCACTGGTGCCTCTGCGTTCGAGCTTTCCGATCAGGACCTCAACCAACACGCCGGTGCAGCTTCCGGTGCCAACCAGAACCGTGGAGATACGGTCGGCACTCGCTACCGGATTGGCATCGAAATCGTAGACACCAAGGAGACGATACAAGACACCGTCTATACCAACTCTCAGTTGAACCTGGGCAGTGGCACTCTGCGAGTCGGTGGCACCTTTGACCTTGGCGGTGCCGATATCAACTCCGGCCATCAATTAACCGCTGCAGATCGCGCCAAGATGAGTGCCGACGAGTTGGCAGCAGCCAAGGCGGCCATGCCAACCCTTGCCATCACCGCCGGTGATATCCAAAGCACCAAGTTCGAAGACTCACACAAACAAACCTTCAGTCGCGAAGAGACATTTGTTGGGTATAACCACGAGACCCATTCCTCACTCCTCAATATTTCTTCCAACATCCAGAAGACAGCTGACAAGGCAAAGGAGGGTATGGAAATAGATGGCGCACTGACCGCTGTGGCACAGGTTGGCAATGTTACCCAAGCAGTGTTCGGTGACGCGGTAGGTATGAGCGGCACGTTGGGTGTTACCCACACCAAAACCACAAGCGAGGCGCAAAGTACCTCCGAAAATATCAACCAGATTGGCGGCAATATCAGCCTGACTACCACCAAAGGCGATATCAATTTGAAGGGGGTCAATATCCAGGGTGGTTCGGTGGCACTCGACTCCGCAGCAGCCATCCACCAGAGCGCCGCGCAGGCCAGCGGCAGTGCCAAGAGCAGCACCGATATTCATAGCGCTGGGGTAACTGGCGCCGTGAGCGCCGGACCTATGGGCGCAGGGCTCGGCTTATCGGCAGGTGCCAGCGGCAGTTACGACAGAAGTGAAGATAGTTTCACCAGCTATACCAATGGTGTGATTAGTGGCGCCGATGTCACCATCCGTGCCAAGGGTGACCACACCATGGAGGGCGCTAACATTGAGGCCGGTTCACTGAACTACGACATCGGCGGCAACCAGATCATTACCAGCAAGCAGAACGTCGCCACTATGGAGCACGAGCGCGGCAATTGGAGTGCTTCAGGCGGCATCGCCATTGCCACGCAGGGAGTCGTGCCTGTCGCCAATGCTTCTGCATCGGGTGGCAAGGACTACGACAACAGTAAACTGACCGCGCAACAGTCTGGCATCAAGGCGAACTCGATGAACCTGCATGTCGGCGGTGATCAGAACCTGACCGGTGCACATATCATCAATAGCTCTGGCCAGGGTTCGTACCAGGTTGATGGCACGCTTACGGCAACCACCCTTGCTGACTATCGCGACAAAGATGGCGGCTATGGCGGCGGTGGCGGTGGGATTAGCAAAACCGGCTTGCCTAGCGTCATCGTCGAAGTCGGACGGGTTGACCAGGTGAAGTACGAGGCCACCCAACAAACCACCATCGATCTGGGCGGTATGGCGATGAACGTGGACGGCGGTGTAGTGGGGACCGTTAACCATGACGCCAGCAAGTTGGTCGACGTAACCAAAGACAAGAAAGTGGCGGGCACCGACATCAAAGTCGAAATCTCCATCCCGTCCTGGGGCAAGGATAAGAAAAGCAACAAGGTCGCGCCGGCACCCGATGCGGATGTACCAACAGTACGACCAGTTGCAGACGGGGACACCCCGAGCACGCCGCGGCCAACCACCCCGATAGCCTCCGAGACGGAGCCAACCCTGGTACGTCCGGCGCCGGATTCCCCGACACCACCGCACAGCCCAGACACCCCGGCAACCAAACCGGCACAGGCGGCAGATAACGCGCCGAGCACTTCGAAGCCGGCAGTTGATACGGTGGACGGAGCGTCCAGGCCTGCCCAGGACACCGAGGCAGCTAAACCGGCACAGGCGACAGATGACGCGCCGAGCACTGCGAAACCTGCAGTTGACGTGGTGGACGGAGCGTCCAGGCCTGCCAATGACACCAACGCACGGCATATGACGGCGGCCATTACAGCAACCGCGCTGAAAAGCGCCCTGGCCCTGCTCAACAGTCCTGATCGGGCTGATCAGGCAGCAATCGCGAATAAGCCGGTACAAGTCAAGATCCGTGGTGCAGATGGCAAAGTGATCGTCCACTCGGTTAAAGACACTAACACCCTGATAGCACTGCACGGCCAACTGGTGGTGACCGGTGAACGTGCAGAAGGCATAAACGTCGGCAGCCCTATGGGCCAAAGCTCCAGCCTATATATCAAATTGGTGCCACAACCGGGTGGTGGCTTTACCACCACCTTTACCCCTACCAAGCCTAAACCGCTGTAGCTAACTCGGCCGCTGTCATGTGGATGCCAGCGGTCACCTAAACCTCGCAAATAAAAAGGGCTGGAATTCCAGCCCTTTTTTTGTGCCTGCGATTTAACCGATTACGCGGGTTGTTTTGCGTAGCGCGCCAGCTGCGAATCTTTGCTCATCACATCCAGGGTGTTGGCCAGCACTTGCTCGCTGGTCACGTCCGCCTTGGAGAAGATGGTGTCGAAGTTGGCGTGGGTGACCTGGGCAAAATGCGCACGGTCGTCTTTCTCCACACCCAGTAAGGTGGCGTAGGCATCCAGTGCTTCGCCCTGGCCTTGAGCCATGTCTTCAGCAATGGAATCGAGCATGCCATTCATGGCCAGCATCGAGCGGCCGCCGTAGCCCAGTTTTACGTGGGAGTCGCAGCCGTTGGTGCCAGAGGTGAGGCCGAAGGTGGCGTTACCCGAGGTGCCGTTGGTGGTGGTGGCCAGCAAGTGCGGCGCCAGCCCGCGCTGTCCTTCGAAGAGCATATTGCCCCAGCCGCAACCACCCCCACCTGCCTGATCGGCCTGGGCCGCAAAACTGGTGGCGCCAAGAATCGCCAGGGTCAAAACCTTGCCAAGCAGTCGCTTATCCATGTCTGCGCTCCGCAGTAAGTTGTTTTTAAACGCTCTTGCAGCTTTGGTGACACATACCCCCCTGTCAAACCAGCGCCGGACGACCGGTAGGCTTGGCACGCCGTCAGCGCTGATGGCACCATGCCGCGCTGCCTTCGTGCTCCGAGCCATTTCCCGTGTCTGCCTTGCTGCCCCTCCGGCGTTTCCTGGTGTTCCTGTTGGCCTTGCTGACCCTGGCCGGTTGCGAACGGCCGCCCGCCGTCGCCCTGGATCAGCAGGTGTATATCTGGCAACGGCAATGGCGCCCGGCCCATGCCCAGGCGCTCGCAGCCAGCCACGCAGACTTTTCGACCTTGCGGGTTCTGGCCGCCCAGGCGCACCCCGGCGAAGGCTGGATTGCACCGCGAATCGACCACGACTTGCTGCGCCAGGACGGCCGCCCGCTGATTGCCGTGATTCGCCTGGACGGGCAATTGCCGAGTCTGGACAGCGCCGCCATCCGCCAACACATTCAGACCACCGTACGCAGCTGGCAGGCCAGCGGCCTGAATCTGCGCGGTGTGGAAATCGACCATGACTGCGCCAGCAGCCGCCTCAATGCCTATGCCGAGTTGCTGCATGCCGTGCGCGCCGAGCTGCCGGCCGAGCTGGCCCTGAGCATTACCGCCCTGCCCGCCTGGCTGAGCAGCCCGGCCTTGCCAGCCGTGTTGCAGGAAGTGGACAGCTCGGTATTGCAGGTGCACGCCGTGAGCCGCCCCGAGGCCGGCTTGTTTGATGCTCCACAAGCGCTGCGCTGGGCCAACGCGTATGGCGCCGTCAGTAGCAAACCCTTCCACCTCGCCCTGCCCGCCTATGGTGTGGCGCTGACCGACAACGGCGACGTGGAAAGCGAAGCGCCGCTACCGCAAAGCGGTGCCCGCCGGGAGTTGCAGGCCAAGCCCATCGAGGTCGCCAAGCTGCTGCGCGATATGCAGGCTGCGCCCGTCCCGCAACTGGCCGGCTTGATCTGGTTTCGCTTGCCGTTGGCCGGTGACCGCCGCGCCTGGCCACTGGTTACCTTGCAAGCCGTGCTGCACCAGCAACCGCTGCGCGGCGATCTGCAGGTGACGGTGCAGCAACACGGTGAGTTGTATGAGCTGCGCCTGGTGAACTCCGGCAACCTGAGCGCCCCGTTGCCGGCTCGCATACATAACGACACCGCCAGTTGCGAAAGCGGCGACGGCGTCCAGGGCTATCGCCTGCACCGCGCACCCAACACGCTTGAATTTATTCGCCAACCGCCCGGTCAATTAGCGGCGGGCCAAAGCCGTGCGCTGGGCTGGTTGCGTTGTTCACAGCTGGATCATGGAGGATTTCGTGTCTCGTCTTAACTTGCCTCGCTGTTTGCTCGCCGTTGCCGTGGCCACGGTATTGACCGCGCCTGTCGCCATGGCCTGCGGCCCGGACTACCCGCTGCGCTTGCTCGGCGACCGGGCGCGCAGTCTGCAGGAGTTGCCCGAAGGCAACTTCAGCTTCGAGGCCGGACGCCTGGCCGTGGATACGCCCGCGCTGAAACAGGCGGCCCTCTTCGACGGCGAAACGCCCTGGTACGCCGAGGGCGAGCGCGGCCAGAAGAAAGCCGAGCCGCAAGGCCTGACGTCCGAGCAGGCGGCCAAGATCAAAGCCCTGCGTACCCTTACCGACCCCGCCCAAGCCGAACAGGCCGGCGCCGAGTTACCCGCCGAGCTGCGCCTGTACACGGCCGGCGCCGTGGCCTTTACCCAAGGCGATGACGCCAGCGCCCAAGCCTATTTCCAGAAAGTGCTGGCCCTGCCCGCCAGCGAACGCCCCTTGCGCAGCACCTGGGCCGCCTATTCACTGGGCCGCAGTCTGGTCCGGGGCGCGGATGCAGCCCGCGACGGCGACCTGAGCGACGAGCAGCTTAGAAAAGCCCGGCAAGCGGACATCGAGGCGGCCAAGCAGGCCTTTCGCCTGACCCGGCAACTGGCCCTGGACGGCGCCAGCGACCCTCTGGAGCTGGGCATCGCCAGCCTCGGCGAAGAGGCCCGGCTGGCCCTGGATGCCGACGACTGGTCCACGGCCATCGGCCTGTATGCCAGCCAGCTGAAACTCGGTTCCACCACCGGCTACAGCTCGATGAAGCAACTGGCCGTACAGCTCACCCAGATGCCTGAAGCGCAACTGGTTCCGCTGTTGCAGCAGCTGCCGGTGCAGCAATTGCTCACGGCTTATCTGGTCACCCATTCCGGCTGGTCGTACGGCGAACAACCCGGCGGCGAGAAAGCGCTGGTGCAATTGCTGCAACGCAACGCCATCGCCAACCTGGCCAACGCCGATCGGCTGGCCGCCTTGAGCTATCAATTTGGCGACTATGCCGCCACCGCCACGTTTCTGGAACACGCCGCCGATAACGGCATGACCTGGTGGCTGCGGGCCAAAATGGCCCTGCGCAGTGGCGACAAAGCCAGCGCCCAGGCCGCCTATGCCAAGGCCGCGCAAGCCTTCCCCGAAGACGAAAGCTGGGGCTGGCGACGTGACCTCGACTGGAATGGCGAAACCCTCAAACCGCGCTGCCGGGTCGAGGGCGAAGGCGCCATTCTGGCGCTGGAACGTGGCGAGTATCTGGAGGCCTTTGAGGCGTTGTACCGCAGCGGCTATATCTACTGGGCCGACACCGCCGAAGTGGCCGAGCGCGTGCTGACCACCGACGAACTGAAAACCTTCGTCGATGCCCAGGTACCCGCGCCGCCGCCCATCGCCACGCCGCCAGAACCCTTTGCGTACCAACCACGGCCGGTAGCCGCCGAGCTGCGCCAATTGCTCGGCCGCCGCCTGCTACGCGAGGGCCGTTACGACGAGGCGCCGGCCTACTTCTATGAACTCAGCACTCAAGCCGCCGCCCGCGAATACGGCCAGGCGCGCCATGCCGCTGCATCACGCTGGACCGACACCGGCAAAGCCGAGGCGCTGTACCAGGCCGGCAAGCTCGCGCGCCGCCAGGGCATGGAGTTGCTCGGCTACGAAATGTCGCCAGATTTCGCCTGGTTCGACGGCCTGTATTCGCTAGACCGCGTGCAAACCCAGGAGCCCGGCGGCCTGCTCAGTCGCGGTGAAGCCGACCGGCAGAACGCCAACCTGGCGCAGCCGAACAACCGCTACCACTACCGCTGGATTGCCGCCGATCTCGGCAGCCAGGCGGCCGACCTACTGCCCCACACCAGCCAAGCCTTTGCCGCCACCTTGTGCCACGCCACCGGCTGGATTCAGTGGAGCGACCAGGACGTGGCGCAGAGCCTATACCGCCGCTACGTCGAAAACGGCCCGGCCGTGCCCTGGGCGACCAATTTCGGCAACCAGTGCCCGGAGCCGAGGTTCAACACCGTCGACAGCGACCTGCGGCAACTGCGCCTGGACGACCTGCGCCGCGCCGCCCGCCCGTACAAAGGCTGGCTGTTCGGCCTGGCGCTGGTGGCCGGCATCGTGGCGGCTGGATATTGGCGCAAGAAGCGCCGCATCACAGTTCAACCATCCGACCCATCGCCGGGGCCGTAGCCTTGTCTATAGTGATGGAACCGAACTGCCCCGATGAACTCGGATAGTCACTGCCAACTGGAGCCAACCCCATGAGTGAGTCAACCAACGAGCGTCGGCGCTTTCAGCGCATTGCCTTCGACGCCAGCACCGAAATCGCCCAGGGCGATCAGCGCTGGACGGTTGAACTGCACGACCTGTCCCTCAAAGGCCTGCTGGTGCAGCGGCCAGAAAACTGGAACGGCGACGCCGCGCAGACGTTTGACGCCAACGTGCGCTTGAGCCCCGATGTACATGTGCGCATGGAAGTGGCGCTGGCCCGCGACGCAGGCGGGTTGCTCGGCTTTGAATGCCGACATATCGACCTGGATTCGGTGAGCCATCTGCGCCGGCTGGTGGAGTTGAATCTGGGTGATGAAGATTTGTTGGAGCGGGAGTTGGCGTCGTTGGGCGAGACCTAACACCGATTTCGCTCCTCACGCAGAAGTAGGTTGGGTTGAGCACCGCGAAGCCCAACTGGACTTGGCGCAGATCGTAATGTTGGGCTTCGCTGTGCTTAGCCCAACCTACGCCTCGATAGCCGTTACTCGAACAACGCATCCAACGCCTGCTCCAGACGCGTCACGGCAATAATCTGCAACCCCGCCGGCGCCTCTTTCGGGGCGTTGCCCTTGGGCACGATCGCGCGTTTGAAGCCGTGCTTGCCCGCTTCCTTCAAGCGCTCCTGGCCACTGGGCACTGGCCGCACTTCACCCGACAACCCCACCTCGCCAAACACCAGCAAGTCATGGGGCAACGGCCGGTTGCGCAGGCTGGACATCACTGCTGCCATCAGCGCCAGGTCCGACGCGGTTTCCATCACCTTCACCCCGCCCACCACGTTCAAAAACACGTCTTGGTCATGGGTGGGAATGCCGCCGTGGCGGTGCAGCACCGCCAGCAGCATGGCCAGCCGGTTCTGGTCCAAACCAACCGTCACCCGCCGTGGGTTGGCCAGATGGCTGGTGTCCACCAAGGCTTGCACCTCGATCAACATCGGCCGCGTGCCTTCCCAGGTGGCCATCACCACGCTGCCCGGCACTTCTTCCTGGGCGCGGGTAAGAAAGATGGCCGACGGGTTGGACACCTCCTTCAAACCCCGGTCCGTCATGGCGAACACGCCCAGCTCGTTCACCGCACCAAAGCGATTTTTCACCGCCCGCAGCAAACGATAGCGGCCGTCGGACTCGCCCTCGAAATACAGCACGGTGTCCACCATATGCTCCAGCACGCGCGGGCCGGCCAGCGCGCCTTCCTTGGTCACATGACCCACCAGGAAAATCGCCGTACCACTCTGCTTGGCATAGCGCACCAGCAAGGCCGCACTCTCGCGCACCTGGGCGACGCCGCCGGGCGCTGATTGCAGTTGTTCGGTGAAGATGGTCTGGATGGAGTCGATCACCATGACCTTGGGTTTTTCGATCTTGGCGGTGGCGATGATCTGCTCGATGCAGGTTTCGGTCATCACCTTGAGCTTGTCTTCCGGCAAACCCAGACGGCGGGCGCGCATGGCCACCTGTTGCTGGGATTCTTCGCCAGTGACATACAGCGCCGGCATACGGATGGCGATATTGCACAGGGTTTGCAGCAGGATGGTGGACTTGCCGATACCGGGGTCACCGCCGATCAGCACCACCGAGCCATCGACCAGGCCGCCGCCGAGCACGCGGTCCAGTTCGGCCGAGGCCGTGGAGAAGCGCGGCATTTCTTCCACGCTGACTTCGGCCAGGGTTTTGAGCTGCGCCTGTTGCCCAGCCCAACCGGCACGACCGCTGGCGGCGGTTTCGCTGCCAACCTCGATCATGCTTTCCACCAGGGTGTTCCAGGCGCCGCATTCGCCGCACTGGCCGGCCCATTTGGGGAAGGTCGCACCGCATTCGGTGCAGCCATACATACGCTTGGCCTTGGCCATCTCAACCCCCTCGCCGAAAAGCGCCGATGATAGCTCAGCTACCGGCGCCGGTGGTCCGGGCGTCAGCCTTTACTGGCGGCCTGCAGCAGCCTGGCGATCTCCAGGTTGAGTTTTACCCGTTCATTCTTCAGCGCCTTGAGCGCCATATCGTCCATGGCCTGGCGGCCGTCCTCGACCTGAAAGATCTGCTTATCCAACGCCGTGTAGTCGGCAGCGAGCTTGCTGAAGTGTGCGTCCTGGCCCAGCAGCCGTTGCAACTCGCCCTGAAACTCGGGGAATTCCTGATGCAGCGGGTGGTGTTCGAGGGTCATAAGCCGTCTCCTGTCGCGGTGGGTGGATTGACCCTTACAGCCTAGACCAGCGGCAAAATCGGGGAACACTCAGCGCCCAGGCCGGTCACTTGAAGCTGGGAGTGGTTAAAGCGCTGCTCTACACTGCCTCCAAATATCATCAGTAACAGGGAGTCCATCTATGAGCATACTCAGCGAATTCAAGGCCTTTGCGGTCAAGGGCAATGTCGTCGATATGGCGGTCGGTATCATTATTGGCGCGGCGTTCGGCAAGATTGTGTCGTCGTTTGTGGGCGATGTGGTGATGCCGCCGATTGGCCTGTTGATCGGTGGCGTGGATTTCTCTGATCTGGCGATCACGTTGAAAGAGGCTGTGGGTGACAAGCCGGCGGTGTTGCTGGCGTATGGCAAGTTTTTGCAGACGTGTCTGGATTTTGTGATTGTGGCTTTTGCCATTTTTATGGGGGTGAAGGTGATTAACAAGTTGCATAAGGAACAGGCTAAGGCGCCGGCTGCTCCTACCGCCGAGGTGGTTTTGTTGACGGAGATTCGGGATTTGTTGAAGACCGAGCAGGTGGATAAACAGCCGCCGGTTTGATGGTTTTTTTAGGTGGCGCTTCGGCGCCATTGTTGGCTTTTGGATTTGTGTTGGTATTCGTTGGCGCGTGCGCTGGGCGTTTTTGTTTCGCGCCTTACGCGCGAGTTTCTTTTGGCATTGCCCCAAAAGAAACCAAAAGGTCTAGCCCCCACCTGGGGTTTTCACTGCGTGAAAACTTCCCTCGCTACGTCGTCGCTCCAGGGGCCGGGCTGAGGGCCATCCTTGGCCCCATCCCTCTCCGCGGCTCCAGGCCGCTTCGACCCCTTACGCAACGACTACGCTCGGCCTGGCGCTAAAGGGGCGGGTAGATCACAAGCGACAGATCAAATGCCCCTCTCCCCCGGCCCCTCTCCCGCACGCGGGCGAGGGGTGACGTAGAGCGAAAAATCCACTCCGATCTGCCCCCTCTCCCGCTTGCGGGAGAGGGTTGGGGTGAGGGGCTGTTGATCTGTTTTTGATCTGGCTTTTGACCTTGATCTGCCCGCCCCTTTAGCGCAGGCCGAGCGGAGTCGTCGTGGAAGGGGTTGAGCGGCAGGAGCCGCGAAAGGCAAAGACGGGCCATGGATGGCCGCGTTTTGCCGACCCCTGGAGCGGCGACGGAGCGAGGGAATCCGGAGCGCAGCGGAGGACCCAGGTAGGGGCAAGCCGTTTTTGGTTACTTTTTAGGGCGACTGCTAAAAAGTGACTCGCGCGTAAGGCGCGAAACAAAAACGCTCAGCACCCGCGATAACGAATACCACCACCTACATCCGCTCTAACACCTCAGCCAGCACACCGATGCCAGGCCGAATCCGCTCAGCATCAATCGCATGAAACCCCAACCGCATAAAATTCACCGGCACATGCTGCCCAAAGAAAAACTGCGCCCCGGACTCAATCAACACACTCTGCTGCGCCGCCGCCCACGCCAATTTCTGCGTATCCACCCCCTCCGGCGCCGCCAGCCAGAACGCACTCGCCCCCGGGCTACCCACATGCTCACACCCCGGCAAGTCTTCACGTAACGCGGCACTCAATGTCTCCCGCCGCCGCGCATGCTCTTCGCGGAAGCGGCGCAGGTGCGCGTCGTAATGCCCCTGGGCGAGAAACTCCGCCAGCATCCGCTGGTTGTTCAACGGCGGATGCCGGTACATCAGTCGCCGCAATGCGCGAAGCTCGTCGATCAGCTCGGCATCGGCCACCATGTACCCCATGCGCAACCCCGGCGAAAACGCTTTCGAAAGGCTGCTCAAGTAAATCACCCGCCCCTGGCTATCGCTGGCTTTCAGCGCCGGTTGCGGATGGTTGTCCAGGTTCAGTTCGGCGTCGTAGTCGTCTTCGATCAGCACCTGGTCGTGCTCACGAATCTGCCGCAGCAGTTGCCCGCGTCGTTCGGGGCTCATGGCGATGCCGGTCGGCACTTGGTGGCCGGGGGTGACGTACAGGTATTCGCAGTCGTTCAGGCGCGAGTCGACCACCAGGCCCTCGCGGTCGATGTCTTGCAGCTGCACCTGCGCGCCTTGCAGGTCGAAGATGCTCAGCGCGTCGCGAAAGCCGGGGTTTTCCACTGCGACTTTTACGCCTTTGCCCATCAACAAGGTGGCCAACAGGTACAGCGCGTTCTGCGAACCCAGGGTGACCAGAATTTCATCGGCCCGCGCCCAGATGCCGCGTTTGGGCAGCACGCGGGTGCGCAGTTGTTCGATGAGCATTTCATCGTCGCGGTCGAAACGGTCGCGCAGCCAACCCTGGTCGCGCTCGCTGCGCAGGGTGTTGCGCGACACTTCGCGCCAGCGCTCCAGCGGAAACAGGTCGCGAATCGGCTGGCCGTAGACGAAGGGGTAGGTAAAGCCCGGCCAGTTGCTCGGGCGCAGCACGCCATGCTTCAGGCTGGGCTGCATCTTGAAGCGCGCAGCCCAATTCGGTGCACGTTCCTCGCCGCCGTCATCGTTATGTTCGGGTTGGCGTTGCGGCGTCATGCGCAGCACGCTGTCGTCGAAGTCGGCGCCGCAGTAGTCCGGGTGCAGGTAGTAGCCGCTGCGTGGGCGGCTGACGAGGTAGCCGTTGTCCAGCAGGCTTTCGTACACCAGCGCCACGGTGTTACGGGAAATGGAGAGCTGTTGGGACAGCTTGCGGCACGAGGGCAACGGCTCGTCCGCGGGGAAGCCGCCGCCGAGAATGGTCGACACCAGTGACTCGCGCAGTTGCTCCTGAAGGCCACGCTGGTGGTCGAAATCCAGATGAAACAGGTGATCGATCATGGTGGGTTTTCTCGCTTGCCGACCGATGAGCTTTGCAATTCGCGCGCCATGGTTTTGGCCCCGCAGACTGGCCAGTGGAATGGCCAAATCTGTCCCTATCCCCTCGCTTCGACGCCTCTCTATGGTGAGTGCCAGCCACCTTGAAACGACAACTGGAGCAGCACGTATGAAGCACACGAACAACGGTTCGCTGGCCCTCAAATCGCTTGGCCTGTTGCGCAAGCTGACCCTCGCCACCCTGGTACTCAGTGCCCCATTTGCCCACGCCGACCTTGACGACGTGAAGAGCAAAGGCGTGCTTACCGTGGCTACCGAAGATGACTACGCGCCCTTCAACTACATCGTCGACGGCAAGCCGGAAGGCTTTCACAAGGAGCTGCTGGAAGACCTGGTCGCTTACGCCAAGGAACAGAAAATCGATGTGAAGCAGGACATCCTGCCGTGGACCGGTCTGCTCGCCTCGGTGTCGTCCGGCCAATACGATGTGGCCTTTACCGGCGCCCTGGTCACCGATGAGCGCCTGCGCGTGTTCAACTTCACCCCGCCGTTCGCCAGCGCCCAGCACTATTACGTGAAGCGCGCCGACGACAAGAGCCTCAGCGATATCGCCAGCCTGTGCGGCAAAACTGTGGGCGTGCAAGCCGGTAGCGCCCTGCTGGCGCGTTTGCCAGAGCTGAAGGCGATGATGAAAGAAAAAGGCTGTGAGATGGGCAAAGTGGTGGAGTACCAATCCTACCCAGAGGTGTATGCCGACCTGGCCAACGGCCGCCTGGATTACGCGGTCAACGCGCTGATCTCGGTAAATGATTTGATCAAAACCCGTGGCGATACCTTCGCCAAAGGTGTCGCGGTTTCCGGCCCTGGTTTTGCGGCCTGGCCAATGCCGAAAAACAGCCCAGAGCTGCTGAAGTTCCTCACCGGCTTTATGGACAAAGTGCGCGCCAATGGCCGCCTGGCTGCCCTGCAAACCAAGTGGTTTGGTGAAGCGTTCCCGGATATGCCGAAAGAGCCGATCACCAATGTTGAGCAGTTTCATAAATTGGCGGGGATGTAAGTATCCACACCGTCGTCCCAGCGCAGGCTGGGACCCAGAATTGCCCGGCGAGCGCGGTTCTCCTGACAGATTCTGGATCCCAGCCTGCGCTGGGATGACGGTGGGTTGGTTGGGTCTCGTCTCTAAAGCCTCCCCCTCTCACACCTGGCCCCCGCTTTGCTTCTGTTTCCCCCAAGCCTTACAAACCCCTCACGGTCTGGCTCGCATCAACCCCGTTTTTAACTAAGGAGCCGAGGCATGAACGGTCAAGCCTGGTTGTTGCTGTTGGAAGGCGCCTGGACCACCTTGTGGCTCTGTGGCATCGCCATTTCCATCGGCGTTGTGCTGGGCCTTGGCATCGCGCTGGTGCGCATGGCCAAGATCCCTTTCGTTGATCAAATTCTGGTGCTGTATATCAGCCTGGCCCGCGCCACGCCGCTGGTGACCTTTGTGCTGTTTCTGTTTCTGTCGGCGCCGATGTTCGGCATCAACATGAACCGCAACACCGCCGCCATCGTGGCCATGACGTTGAACACCGCCGCCTTCAATGCCGAAATCTGGCGCGCGGCTTTTATCAGTTTCTCCCGCGATCAACGTGAAGCCGCGCTGGCCTGCGGCATGACGGGCGGGGTGTTTTTCCGCCGCATCATGCTGCCGCAGATGATCACCAGCAGCCTGCCCGGCCTGGTCAACGAGATGTCGTTTCTGATCAAGGGCAGCCCGGCCATTGCGGTGATCGGCATCGTCGACCTGACACGGGTGACCAACCGGATTTCCGCCGTTACGTACGAGCCGTTGCCGCCGATTCTGTGCGCTGCCTTGCTGTACATGCTGATCATCAGCGTGCTGCTCAAGCTGCAGGCGATGGCGGAAAAGAAAGCCAACCGACTGGCCATGTAGGGGCGACGCACCATGACCGAATGGACGATTTTGTGGGAAGCCCGCGACACCTTTATCAACGGCCTGATCGGCACCCTGGTGCTGTTCGTGTTGTCGACCGTCTGCGCCTTTGCGCTGGGGTGCCTGGCGGTGTATCGGCTAGAAGCTGGCGACCGGTTTTCCACCGTGATTCGCGTGTTGATGAACCTGATGCGCACCTTGCCGTTTCTGATCCTCGCGTACCTGCTGTACTACGGCCTGCCGCAACTGGGTGTGCGCATGGACGCCTGGACCGCCGGCTTTATCAGCCTGATCATTTATCACGCTGCCTACTTTGCCGAGATTCTGCGCGGCAGCCGGCTGGTGATGCCGGCCGGTTTGGTGGAGGCGGCACTGGCCCATGGCTTTACGTCGGGGCGGCTGTTCTGGCGGATTATCTTGCCGCAGCTGGTGATCAAAACCCGGCCGCTGCTGGGCAACCAGTTGATCATCGCCCTCAAAGACACCGCGTTCCTCACCATCATCACCGTGCAGGAACTGACCGCCGCCGCAAACTCGGCGCAGTCCACCTACTTCATTCCTACCCAGGCGTTTGTGCTGGTGATCATCCTGTATTGGCTGATCAGCATCTGCCTGGAACTGGCACTCAAATGGGCCGGCCGCTTCGGCGCCAAACGAGGTTTTGACTATGTCTGAATCAACCGCTGCGTCTAATACCGATGCCGCACCTGCCGTCAGCATCAAGCGCATGTCCAAGAGTTTTGGCGATATCGAGGTGCTGCGCGATATCGACCTTGAAGTTAAAAAAGGCGAAGTGGTCAGCGTGCTGGGCTCAAGCGGCTCGGGTAAATCCACCATGCTGCGCTGCATCAACTGGCTGGAAGTACCGGACCGCGGCACCATTCATATCGCCGGCGAGCGCATCGGCGTTAACGAAGCCGCCGGGCGCAAAATGAACAACAAGGAACTGGCCACCCTGCGCGCCAAAACCGGCATGGTGTTCCAGGGTTTCAACCTGTGGCCGCACCTGACGGTGATTCAGAACGTGATGGAAGCGCCCATTTACGTAAAAGGCATGGCCAAGGATCAGGCCCGCGCCGTCGCCGAACAGCTGCTGGAAAAGGTCGGCATGAGCGAGCGCAAAGACGCTTATCCCTTTACCCTGTCGGGCGGGCAGAAGCAGCGCGTGGCCATTGCCCGCGCGCTGGCCATGAGCCCGGAAGTGATATTGTTCGACGAACCCACCTCAGCGCTGGACCCCGAGCGGGTCGGTGAAGTGCTGCAGGTGATGAAGAATTTGTCGGGCGAGGGCTACACCATGATCGTGGTCACCCACGAAATGGAATTCGCCCGCGCCGTGTCGGACCAGGTGGTGTTTCTGGAAAAGGGCCTGATCATTGAAAAGTCGGCGCCCGACAAATTCTTCAGCAACCCGGAAACCGAACGGGTGCGCAAATTTCTCGAGCTGTCGAACTGACCGCTCCATCAAGTCGCCGTGAAGACGAGGTAAACATGAGCAAGGTGGTATTTATCACAGGGGCAACGTCGGGTTTTGGCCGGGCTACCGCGCGGCGTTTTGCCGAAGCGGGTTGGTCGCTGGTGCTCAGCGGGCGCCGTGAAGAGCGCCTGATCGAGCTGCAGAACGAACTGGCCGCCAAGGTGCCTGTGCATATTGCGGTGCTGGACGTGCGTGACTCTGCCGCCGTGCAGAAGATGGTCGACGATTTGCCTGAAGGCTTTCGCAACGTACGCAGCCTGATCAACAACGCCGGGTTGGCACTGGCGCCGGAGCCGGCGCAAAAGGTGGCTCTGGAAGACTGGCACACCATGATCGACACCAATATCACCGGGCTGGTCAACGTGACCCACGCGGTGTTGCCGAAGCTACTGGAAACAGGCGCGGGCGCGAGCATCGTCAATATCGGTTCGGTGGCCGGTGAATGGCCGTATCCGGGTGGCCATGTGTATGGCGCGAGCAAGGCGTTTGTTAAGCAGTTCAGCTACAACCTGCGCTGCGACCTGATTGCGACCGGTGTGCGGGTTACCGACATTGCGCCGGGGATGGCCGAGACTGAATTTACGTTGGTGCGTACCAAGGGCAATCAGGCGGCTTCCGATGCTATGTACGGCACGACTACGCCGTTGAGTGCTGAGGATATTGCTGAGCAGATTTTCTATGTGGCGAGTCTGCCGGATCACATCAACATCAACCGCTTGGAAATCATGCCGAGTCGTCAGGCGTGGTCGGCGTTTGCGGTAGATCGGGATAAGTAACTTACAGCGCAAACATCAAAAGCCCCTCACCCCAACCCTCTCCCGCAAGCGGTAGAGGGGGCCTGACCGAGGGAAGTCGACGCCCTTCGTCACCCCTCTCCCGCGTGCGGGAGAGGGGTCGGGGGTGAGGGGCCGTTGATCTGATAATCAGTGCGCGTGCTCAGTCCGTTTCTTGCTCAGCGGCGCACCCGGCTCATGGTGCTCATCCGCCTCCACAATCGGCACTTCCTTCCCGTCGCAGTCGAACAGCTTGCCGTCGCGAACAAAGTCGCCATCGTTCAGGCAGGCGATGTCGCGGTAGCGCACGGTGCGATCGCTCGCGGCCACAAACACCGATTGCTGGTCGGAGTTGCCGGCCCGCAGGTGGTTGAACAGCAGGTTCAGCAGAATCGCCATGATCGCCGCCGAGCTGATGCCGGAGTGGAAGATGGTTTCGAACCAGCCCGGAAACTGGTGGTAGAAGGTCGGGGCGGCGATGGGGATCATGCCGAAACCAATCGAGGTGGCGACGATGATCAGGTTCATGTTGTTGCGGTAGTCCACCTGCGCCAGGGTGCGAATACCACTGGCAGCCACGGTGCCGAACAGCACCAGCCCAGCACCACCCAGCACAGCCGTGGGTACGGCAGCGACCAGACGGCCCATCACCGGAAGCAAACCAAGAGTCACCAGAATCAAACCACCGGTAGCCACCACGTAGCGGCTCTTCACGCCAGTAACGGCGACCAGGCCCACGTTCTGCGCAAACGCACTTTGGGTAAACGAACCGAACAGCGGCGCCAGGGCGCTGGAGATCATGTCGGCGCGCAGGCCGTCACCCAGGCGTTTGGAGTCGACCTTGGTGTCGATGATTTCACCGACGGCCAGAATGTCCGCCGAGGTTTCCACCATGGTCACCACAATCACAATCAGCATCGACAGAATGGCGGCGAGCTGAAATTGCGGCACACCGAAGTGCAGCAGGCCGGGCAGCGCAACAATCGGCCCGTCCAGCACGCGGGAGAAATCGGCCATGCCGGTGGCGGTCGCGATCAGCGTACCGATGATGATCGACAGCAGAATCGACAAGCGCGAGATGCTCGAGCTGCCCAATTTGCTTAGCAGCAGCACCAAGGCCAGGGTGAGGGCCGCGAGGCCGATATTGGCCACGCTGCCGAAGTCTGGCGACTGGCTGTTGCCGCCCATGGCCCAGCGCGCTGCGACGGGCATCAGGGTCAGGCCGATGGTGGTGATGACGATGCCATTCACCAGCGGCGGGAAGTATTTGATGATGCGCGAGAACACCGGCGTGATCAGTAGCCCGATCACCGACGCCGCTATCACCGCACCGAACACCACGGGCAGGCCGTTCGAGCCATCACTGCCGAGGATGGCAATCATGGTGGCGACGCCGGAGAACGACACCCCCTGCACCAGTGGTAAACGACAACCGAAAAAAGGCAGGCCCAGGGTCTGTAGCAAGGTGGCCAGGCCACCGGCAAACAGCGAAGCCGCAATCAACAGGCCGATTTCGGCAGGCGCAAGGCCGGCCGCCTGACCCACGATTAGCGGCACCGCGATGATGCCGCCATACATGGTCAGCACGTGTTGCAGGCCGTACGCCAGGTTGGCGCCTATACCGAGGTTTTCGTCTTCGGGACGAGATGTAGCAGGAGAAGTCATGGTAGGTAGCTCGCTTTTGTCGTTTTTATGCGTCTAACAGCAGTCGATGAGTTCCGTGTTGCACGTGCATTCCTGCCACTGCGCCCTGTGCCGGGCGCAGCGACTGGAGGCGTTACTCGCCGGTCACCAGTTGGCGGGCCAATTGGTTGTGACGTTCCAGCACCCGCGGGAGATCGACGGTGGTAATGCGACCGTCCTGAACGACCACACGGCCGTTGATCACGCTGGTATGAACTTGGGTTGGAGTGCAGAACACCAGCGCCGCCAATGGGTCGTGGTGGGCACCGGCATAACTCACGTGGCTCATGTCGAAGGCCACGAAGTCAGCGATCATGCCGGGCGCCAAGGCACCGATATCGTTGCGGTTAAGCACCTTGGCGCCGCCCAGGGTGGCGATTTCCAGGGCCTCGCGAGCGGTCATGGCATCCGGGCCGAAACCCACACGCTGCAGCAGCAGGGCCTGGCGAACTTCACCAATCATGCTGGCGCCATCGTTGGAGGCCGAACCGTCGACGCCCAGACCGACCGGCACGCCGTGGTCGCGCATCTTGCGGATGGGTGCAATACCGGAAGCCAGGCGCATGTTCGAGCATGGGCAGTGGGCGACACCGGTACCGGTACGGGCGAAGAGCTCAATGCCGTGCTGGTCGAGTTGTACACAGTGGGCGTGCCACACGTCGTGACCGACCCAGCCAAGGTCTTCGGCGTATTCGGCTGGCGTCATGCCGAATTTTTCGCGGCTGTAGGCGATGTCGTTGACGTTCTCGGCCAGGTGCGTGTGCATCGATACGCCGTACTGGCGCGCCAGCACAGCGGCTTCGCGCATCAAATCGCGGCTTACCGAAAACGGCGAACACGGCGCCACGACCACGCGCAGCATCGAGCCGTGGCTGGCGTCGTGGTAGTCCTCGATCAGGCGCTGGGATTCTTTGAGGATGTCGCTTTCTTTCTCCACCACCGAGTCCGGCGGCAGGCCGCCCTGGCTGCGGCCGACGCTCATGCTGCCGCGCGCGGCGTGAAAGCGCATGCCGATCTCGCCGGCGGCGTGAATGCTGTCATCCAGCTTGCAGCCGTTGGGGTAGATGTAGAGGTGGTCGCTGGAGGTGGTGCAGCCAGAGAGAATCAGCTCGGCCATCGCGGTCTGGGTGGAGACGGCGATCATTTCCGGCGTCAGGCGGGCCCAGATCGGGTAGAGGTTTTCCAGCCAGTTGAACAGCTCGCCATCCTGCGCCGCCGGCACCACGCGGGTGAGGCTTTGGTACATATGGTGGTGAGTGTTGACCAGGCCGGGAATGACCACCTTGCCGGTCATATCCAGCACCACATCGGCGGTTTGCGGCAGCGTGTCGCTGGGGCCGACCTGCTTGATCACGTTGTCTTCGATGTACAGGCCACCGCGGCGAATTTCGCGGCGTTCGCCATCCATGGTCACCAATAGTTCGGCGTTTTTGACCAGTAGAGTCTTGGGCATTACGTATTCCTTTCCCGCTTGAATCTGATTTCACGTTGGTTGTGTTGCAGTTACCGCGTTGAGGTACTGCGAGGGCATCAGCTAAGGGGTCCAGGGTGGGCCAGGGGTGTTGTAGGCGCAGGTGCGGCCGGTGGTGCAGGGGACAAGCGACGCGGGTGATGGACGCTTGATGGGTTCGAGCAGCAAGGGGTGTTGCATGGCTTGAGACCGTCGCAATACACACCGGCGATTACCGGTGTCGTAGGCGCGGAAATAATGTAACCAGGAACGTTAAGTTTTGTATACAAAAAATATGTAGCCCTGGCGATACCTACAACAGCGTCTTGGCCAAGGTCGCCGCCGAGAGCAGCACCAGCACGCTGCCGATCAGCAGGTGCAACGACATGGGCTTACGGCGGAACAACACCTGCCCCGCCACATTGCCCAACAGCGCCGGCAACAGCAGGCTGGCCGCCAGGTGCAGGTGTTCCAGGCTGAGCACGTGCAGCCACCACAAACTGGCCAGGGCGAGCACATCGCTGACGGCAAAAAACACGATGGCGGTGCCCCGTACGCTGACGGCAGATAGCCCACTGCGCAGCAGATACACGACGACGGGCGGTCCTCCGGCCGAAGCCATGGCGGTCACCAAACCGGAGATAAACCCGGCCGGCATGGCCCATCCCGAAGTCACCGGCCGGCTTGCCACCGGCTGGCGAAACAGCACCAGCACGCCGCCCAGCAGGCACAACAGCGCCACCACCGGCGCCATCCACTGCTCGGGCAACCGCGCCAACGCCAGCGAGCCCACTGGCACCGCCAGCAGCATGCCGGCGAGCAGGCGCAGGCCTACGCCGGTATCGAAGGTTTTGCGCGCGCCAGGCCAGAGGCTAACGCTGCAGACCAGATCCAACAGCAGCACAACGGGAATGGCCACGGCCGGAGGGCTGACGGTGAGCAGCCCCAAGGCCAGCACCATGGAAAAGCCAAAGCCGCTGTAACCGCGCAGCAGGCCGGCGGCGAAGGCCAGAATCAACAACATGTCAGGAGCCCCTGGTGGTGGAGGGCTGACTGTAGGGTGTGGACTGCGCGCGGCGAGAGAGCCAGATAGACGCGGCGGTTGAGCCAGCGCCCAAATAGCATCGAGGCGGCGCGCACCATTTCAGATCAACCCACAACATATGCACCAACAAAGAGCACACAAAAAGCACCGCCGCCGAGCCGAAAACCTGATCAACACGCCAACAAATTCCCCACACCCGCCACCTTCAGCCTTTCATCGCACTACTTCGGCGCAAAAGGCACGGCTATTGCTCTAGCCTGCAACAGACCGAATTCACCTAAGACCCTGATGAACGCACCGTTGCCCCCCACCCTCTTCACCCCCAGCTGGTACGCCGAGCTGGAGCTGGCCTATGCCCGTCAGGGCGACAGCACACGCCCGGTGATGCGCCGCCATCAAGGGCCGTTGCGGGTGCAAAAGCACTTGTATGCCGAGGGGCCCGAGGTGTGTCAGCACATCATCGTCCACCCGCCCGGCGGCATTGCCGGTGGCGACCGCCTGAATATCAGCGTGCAGGTCCAGGAACAGGCCTGGGCGCAGCTCACCAGCCCGGGCGCGGCCAAGTGGTACCGCGCCACCGGGCCGGCGTTTCAGCAGCTCGATATGCAGGTTGCCGCTGGCGCCACTCTGGAATGGCTGCCGCAGGAAACCATCGTCTACTCCGCTGCCCAGGCCGAACTCACCACCCGTATCGAGCTGCAGGGCGATGCCAAGCTGCTCTACTGGGACATGATCGCCCTCGGCCGCCCCGCCGCCGGTGAACGTTTCGACAAAGGCCACTTTCAGGCCCACCTGGATATCCGCCGCGACGGCAAGCTGCTCTGGCATGAACGCCAACGGGTGGTCGGTGGCGATGGCCTGCTCGACTCGCCCATCGGCCTGGCCGGCAACCCGGTGTTCGCCACCCTGTTGATTACCGGCGAGCTTGATCCCGAACTACTCGAACACTGCCGCGAACTCTGTGCCGGGCCCCATGCCCGGGTGCGCGGTGACCTCAGCCAATTGCCAGGCCTGGTGGTAGCCCGCTGCCTCGCCGTAGAGGCGCTGCATGCGCGAGCCTGGCTGATCGACCTTTGGCGTGTGCTGCGTCCGGCCTTGTTGGGCCGCGCTGCCGTACCGCCGCGAATCTGGAGTACCTGACCGATGGACCTGAGCCCACGCGAGAAAGACAAGCTGCTGATTTTCACCGCCGGCCTGGTGGCCGAGCGCCGTCTGGCGCGCGGAGTGAAGCTCAACTACCCCGAGGCCATGGCCTATATTTCCGCAGCTTTGCTCGAAGGCGCGCGCGATGGCCGCACCGTGGCCGAGCTGATGCATTTCGGCACCACCCTGCTCACCCGTGACCAGGTTATGGACGGCATCCCGGAGATGATTCCGGACATTCAGATTGAAGCGACATTTCCCGATGGCACCAAACTGGTCACCGTGCACCAGCCCATCGCCTGAGAAAAAGAAGAGAGCCCATGATTATTCGCGACGCCGTCTCGGCCGACCTGCCCGCCATCCGCGACATCTTCAATGACGCGGTCCTCAACACCACCGCCATCTGGATGGACGCCGTGGTCGACCTGGCCAACCGCGAGGCCTGGTTCGCCGCCCGCGCCCAGCAGGCTTACCCGATTCTGGTGGCCGTCGATGAAGCCGATGAAGTGGTCGGCTACGCCTCGTATGGCGACTGGCGTCCGTTCGATGGGTTCTGCAACACCGTCGAACACTCGGTGTATGTGCGCAGCGACCAGCGCGGCAAGGGCGTGGGCCCGCTGCTGATGCAAGCACTGATCGAGCGCTGCAAAGCCGGCGGCAAGCACGTGATGGTGGCGGCTATCGAAAGCGGCAACGCGGCCTCGATTCGCCTGCACGAGCGCCTCGGTTTTATCACCACCGGGCAGATGCCCCAGGTGGGCCGCAAGTTCGGGCGCTGGCTGGACCTGACTTTTATGCAACTGATCCTTACCCCTGAAAGGAGCGCGCCATGATTCCCGGTGAATACCAGATTCTGCCCGGCGACATCGAACTCAACGTAGGCCGCCGCACCGCCACGCTGAACGTTGCCAACAGCGGCGACCGGCCGATTCAGGTGGGCTCGCACTTTCACTTTTTCGAAACCAACGACGCCCTCACCTTCGACCGCGCGGTGGCCCGTGGCATGCGCCTGAATATTCCGGCCGGCACGGCGGTGCGCTTCGAGCCTGGGCAATCGCGGGATGTGGAGTTGGTGGAGCTGGCGGGTGGCCGCCGGGTGTTCGGCTTTGCCGGGCGGGTGATGGGCGATCTTTAAATCAAACAGATGACGTGTGGGAGAGGCTTCAGCCTCGATGTTTTTGATCTTAAAAGCATCGAGGCTGAAGCCTCTCCCACAGAAAGAATTTCCCCATGTGGCCAGGGACAGATCTATGAAAATCAGCAGACAAGCCTACGCCGACATGTTCGGCCCCACCGTCGGCGACAAGGTGCGCCTGGCCGATACCGAGCTGTGGATCGAAGTGGAGAAAGACTTCACCGTCTACGGCGACGAAGTGAAATTCGGCGGCGGCAAGGTGATTCGCGATGGCATGGGCCAGAGCCAACTGTGCGCGGCCGATGTGGTCGACACGGTGATCACCAACGCGCTGATCATCGATCACTGGGGCATCGTCAAAGCCGACGTCGGCCTCAAGGGCGGACGCATCGCGGCCATCGGCAAAGCCGGTAACCCGGACATTCAACCGGATGTCACCATTGCCATCGGCGGCGCCACCGAAGTGATTGCCGGCGAAGGCATGATTCTCACCGCTGGCGGCATCGACACCCATATCCACTTCATCTGCCCGCAGCAGATCGAAGAAGCGTTGATGAGCGGCACCACCACCATGATTGGTGGCGGCACGGGCCCGGCCACCGGCACCTACGCCACCACCGTGACGCCGGGGCCGTGGCATATGGCGCGCATGCTCCAGGCCGCCGACGCATTCCCGATGAACATCGGCTTTACCGGCAAAGGCAACGTCAGCCTGCCGGAGCCATTGATCGAGCAAGTGAAAGCCGGCGCCATCGGCCTGAAGTTGCATGAAGACTGGGGCACCACCCCGGCCGCCATCGACAACTGCCTGAGCGTGGCCGACCAGTACGACGTGCAGGTGGCGATTCACACCGACACCCTTAACGAGTCGGGCTTTGTGGAAACCACCCTCGGCGCGTTCAAAGGCCGCACCATTCACACCTACCACACCGAGGGTGCCGGTGGCGGCCATGCGCCGGACATCATCAAGGCGTGCAGCCTGCCCAACGTACTGCCCAGCTCCACCAACCCGACCCGGCCGTTCACCCGCAACACTATCGATGAACACCTGGACATGCTGATGGTCTGCCATCACCTGGACCCAAGCATTGCCGAAGACGTGGCCTTTGCCGAAAGCCGCATTCGCCGCGAGACCATCGCCGCGGAAGACATCCTGCACGACCTCGGCGCGTTCTCGATGATCAGCTCCGACAGCCAGGCCATGGGCCGTGTTGGCGAAGTGATCACCCGCTGCTGGCAGACCGCCGACAAGATGAAAAAACAGCGCGGCGCTTTGCCGGGCGACGGTGCGGGCAACGACAACTTCCGCGTCAAACGCTACATCGCCAAGTACACCATCAACCCGGCGATCACCCATGGCATCAGCCATGAAGTGGGTTCGATTGAAGTGGGCAAGTTCGCCGACCTGGTGCTGTGGCGCCCGGCGTTTTTCGGCGTGAAACCGACGCTAATCCTCAAGGGCGGCGCGATTGCCGCGAGCCTGATGGGCGATGCCAACGCCTCGATCCCGACGCCGCAACCGGTGCACTACCGCCCGATGTTCGGCAGCTACGGCGGCATGCTGCACGCCACCAGCCTGACCTTTATCAGCCAGGCGGCAATGGACCTCGGGGTGCCCGAGCAGTTGGGCTTGAAGAAGCTGATTGGCGTGGTAAAGGGTTGCCGTACCGTGCAGAAAAGCGACCTGATCCACAACGACTACACCCCGCAAATCGATGTAGACCCGCAGACCTATCAGGTGAAAGCCGATGGGCAGTTGCTGTGGTGTGAACCGGCGGAAGTGTTGCCGATGGCGCAGCGGTATTTTTTGTTTTAAACCAAGACCTCAAAGCTGACACCGTCATCCCCGCGCAGGCGGGGATCCAGAATATTGAAGGGGAATACCTTTCGCAGTGCTATCTCCGCGCCTGGATTCCCGCCTGCGCGGGAATGACGGTGTGAGGCGGGATGACGAGGTATGGCGGGATTGCGGTGTGGGTCGAATTTCCGCGTTATGCCCGGCTCAACCGCAACAACGCCTCGCAATCCTCTGCATACCAATCGGCCAACTCCGGCCACAAATTCTCCGGCACATTCACCAGCACCGTGTGAGTGCCCGCCGCCCTGCCGCTGTCGAGGTCGAAGCGGTAATCGCCGACCATCACCATCTCACCCGGCGCCACCTGCCATTGCTCAGCCAAGTGCAGCAAACCGCCCGGATGCGGCTTGGGCGGTGCCTCGTCGCGACCGAGAATATCCGCCGTGGCGAAGCAATCACCGAGGCCAATCGCGTCCAACGTGAGCAGCGCCAGCGAGTGAGCATTGCGGGTCAGAATGCCGAGCTGATGGCCGCGCTCGTGAAGCTCACGCACCAGTTCAATAGCCCCCGGCGCCGGTTGCGCATTCAACGCCAGCTCACGCTCATGCTCCATGAGCCACGCATGTTTAGCGGCGGCAATCTCGGCCGGCAGCGCGGCGAGGTGATGGAGGATGTCGTCCTCGGCAGGGATTTCCAGCTCACGACGAATCGCCGCAAAGTCATGCACGGCAATGGTCAGGGTGCCGTCCATATCGAACACCCAGTGACGAATCGGGGCCAGGCTCATCGGTTAACTCCAGCGCAACAAATATCGCCGAAGTATACGGGGCGAAAGTCAAAAGCATCGAGGCTAAAGCCTCTCCCACAATTGATCGCACGCCCCGGTGGGAGAGGCTTCAGCCTCGATTCCTGCAAACGCAGAACCTAATAGGTCAACGTCATGATGACATTGTCCTGATAGGCCCCTGAGGGCACGTTGTTCTGCGTGGCATCCACCGCCGCATCAAACTTGAAAGTCTGCCCCAACCCGGTCCCCAGAAATGCCACCGGCTGCGTGGCGTTCCAGATCACCGTGGTGTTGGGTTGGTAGATGTTGTAGCGCATCCGGTTGGCGCCGCTGGCCATCTGGCGCCAGGGTGCCGAGTAGTTCGCGCCATTGTCGAAGCTGACACTGAAGCCTTCGTTATTCGTGCAGGTAACGCTCACGGTCTGGGTGAACGTGGTGAACTGGTTGACCAGCGCCTTGGTGCCGAAATCCACATCCAGATTGGCGGTATTGATCAGGCAGGATTTGGTCACCACCAGCGTCAGCGTGGCACTGGTCAGCACGCCCGTGCCCCAGTTGGTCGGGTCGGCGCACAGCTCCAGGCCCAGGACGATAGTGCACCCCTGCACCAGGCCGGTGAGCGACTCCAATTGCATGCGCCGAGCAGGCCGGCGTCGCAAATGGCGTAGTACCAGCGAAGGCTGACGGTGCCGGTGTAAGTGCCCGCTTGCACATTGGGCCCCATGGGCACGGTGAAATACAGAGCGATGCCGTTGCTGCCACCGCCGAGCGACAGCACGGTAAGGCCGGTGGCGGTTGCGGTCACGCCGTTTTGCAGCGGTGTACCGTTCTGGGTGGTGCTGATGGTGTAGGGCACCGAGTAACCACCGTTGGTGAGATTGAGGCTAGCCGTGTCGAGCATCACCCGCAGGTAGGAGCCGGACAGCAACGACAAGCCACCGGTGCAGCTGATACCGGCGGCGCCGTAGTTGCCGACCGTGGTGGTTTGCAGCGCCAGCGAGCTCAAGGTGCCCAGGCTCACGTTAGTGCCGGAGGTGGTGCACACCGCCTGCACCATGCCGCTGCTGGCCATCAGTAACAGCCCTAGCAGCCCATGCCGCGCACCGCTGCATAGCCGTAGTATTCCTTGCTGCAAACCACGCATGCCGCACTCCTTGCCAAGCGGTTACCGGCAGGTCAATGGACCCACCAGGCTCACTTCTTCATCGGTTTTGGGCAGGGCAAACGCAGCCCCGCATTGCTGGCCGTCGGGCCGGGTTATGTGTAACTGGTTCTGCGCGTTAAGGCTTCGAAGTAAACCAGGCCGTCCCAGCCCACGAAGGCACGCAGACTGGTGCCGTCCACTTTCACTTCACTGCCACGCGGGATCACTTCACCGCGCGAGTCGATCAGCACGATGCTGGCGGCTACTACCCGGCGCAGGTCGAAATTGAGCAAGGCGCCGCTACCCTGGTGCACCGCAATCTTGTTTTTCCACCTGCGGCACACGCATGTTGGCCGGCAAGCCGAGCGGGTCGATTTCATATTGGCCACCGTAGTAAGACGGCACCGAGGGCACCAGCAGGTGGCCGCTTTTGTTGGTGTTGCCCATCAGCTGATGCTCGAAGCTCACCGGCACATCACTGATGCCGTTGGTGCTGATCAGCACAAAGGCGTCGTCCACGCGATTACCGGGGAAGACTTCCCCGTCCATGGCGATCAGCGAACCGGTGACATCGCCCCATTGGGTCAGGCGCCCGTCGTCGCGGTACACCCCACCCTGCACCTGGGCATAAGGGGTACGCCAGGTAACGTCAGCCTGTTCATAAGTGCTGTCGCCGGTGGCGTAGCCGAGGTTGTAGCCCACGCCGCCACTGACCGGCGGCGTGCGCCCGAGATTGACCCGTTCGCGAAACTTGCCCTGGGTGTCGCGCTCGACACTGGCGCTGAACGTGGAGCGCACGTCGAACGGAATGATCAGCTGCATCACCGCCGAATAGCCTTCGCCATCCAGGTCGCGGTTCATCGCCACATACATGCTGCTGTTGCCCCACAGGCTGCGCGAGAACGACAGGTTGACCAGCCGTGTGCGCTGGCCATCCATGGTTTCACTGGCGAAGTAGCCGATGCCGACGTTGCCGACATCGCCGGGGCTGAAGGAGAACGTCACCTGGTCGGTGGTTTTCGCCAGGCTCAATTCGTCGCGACCGATCTCCAGGGCGCTGAGCATGCTGACGTCGACGAACTTGTCATTGCGCTGCACATGCTGGGCGCCAAAACCGAATTTGGTCGAGTAATAGCTGTAGCCGATGTTGGTTTGCAGGCCTTTCTTGCCGTCGTATTGGCTTTGCGCCACAGAGGTGCTGAGGGTGCCGACGTTGCCAAGGCCTACCGTGGCGCCCAGCCCACCGAGGCGCAGCTCTTCGCCGATTTCGGCATGGGTTTCGGCGGTGAAGTAGTCGTTCAGACCGTAGCGGAATGTGCCGCTGGACACCTCGGTGCCGTAGGAGAAATTTTTCAGCCCGTAGTCTTCGCGCAATTTGCCCACCGACAGCGAGTAGTCGAAGAGGTCTTTTTGCAGCAGGGAGTTGGTGACGTAGAACGGCACGTCCGTCGCCACCTGGCGGCCCAGGGCATCGGTGGTAACCACCGTGGCGTTACCGGCGCCGCTGATATAGGGCACGTTGCTGACGGTGTAGGGGCCAGGGTTGAGCTGGTCGCTGCTGACCTTGGCGTTGTTGATAAACAGATCCACCGACGTCGGCACTGCTGCCTCGCCGGTGAAGCGCGGCAATGGGTAGGTGATCAGATCCGGGCGCAGGGCAAAGTTGCGCGATATCTGCACGCCGCCCAGGCGCACGGCGCTGTTCCAGGTCAGCGCGCCCGTAATCAGGTCGCCGGCGATATAGCGGGTCATGGTTTCCTGGTTGTTGTAGCGCCAGTAGGTGTCGTAGCGCATATAGCCATCCTGGTCGGCACCCAGGTCGTTGAAGCTGTGGCGGTACACACCGGTATTGCCCAACACGCCGGCGCTGCCGAACACGCGCTGCTCCAGAAAGCTGCTGAGATAGTGGCTGCTGTCTTCGGTGTCGTTGTAATAGGCGTCGTAGTTGAACAGCACTCCGAACGAGCTTTGCGCGGGCACGGCGGCGTACACCGAGCGCTCCCCCACTTGCTGTTCGGGCAGCCAGTCACTGGGCAATACCAGTTTCAGGCGCTGCAGTTCCTGGTCGTAACTGAACTGCAGGCCGGTGATGGTATCCAGGGCCAGCTCGCCACTGGCGCCTTCGGGCAGGTGCACGCCGACGGCGAGCAAGTCTTCGCTGCTGACGAAGTAACGCTCGCCACGAACGGTCACTTGTGCCACACGGTCACTGGGTAACTCATTGACGACCAGCTCCAGAAAAAGGGTGTATTCCCCGCGACCGCGGGTACCTGCGCCGCAGCCGCCGAGGCCGGGTCGGGCTGCGCCGCTTGCGGCGGCTGCATGCGCGCGGCGGGTATGATTTGTACCGGTACGCCTCCCACCGGGGTGCCTCCAACCGGCGGCAACGTCGGCGCCGAAGCCGGTACCGGGGCGGCGGCCAGCGCATCGCGCAGCGGCCAGGCCATTGCGGATGCCGGCCTCATGGGGTCCGCCTCGGCCTGTTGCGCAGCGGCGGTGTTGACCGGGGGTGCGGCATCAGCAGTGCCCTCTTGGGCGCCCAGCGCATCACGCAACGGGCCGGGCATCGGCCTGGCCCCTTCGGCGGCTTGCAGGCGAGGCCCGGCACCCAGTAGCAACAGCGCCAGCAGCAAAAACGTCGGATGAGCCTGACCAACGCCTCGCGTGGATCGCGAAGGCGCGTGCTCTTCCTTGAAGCAGCGCACTGGGCTCTCTGGCTATCAGTGCGGTGAAATGGGCTGGATTTCCGCCAGCTCGTTTATTCGTGCTTCCAGGGCAAATGAGTCGCCCGGCACGGCAACTCCCAGCGCATTCGTGCACCGGGCAATACGTAGCCGAGCAGGCCTTCGGCGATCACGGTTTTCTTGCCGCCCTGGTTCACCGCCACACTAGCCAGGCGAGCGTGGGCCGGGCCCTGGTTGTTGAGCAGCAGGTAGCGTTTGCCGCCCTCGCTTTGCACCTGAAAACGCAGGTCGGGTTGCAGCAGTTGAATGCCGGGCGTGGGTTTGGCGGCGGCGCTGGCCAGACCCGCGCCATCGCCAAAACAAAGAGCGGCACCGAATAACGCATCTGGAATTTCACCCCCAGCGCTGCGTCGGTTTTCGCATCGGGCGGCAGCAACTCATCCACCAGCACACGAAAGGTCTGCTCGCTGGCAGCAGGCACCGGCTGCATTTTCATCAGGCGAATCATCTGCCGCTTGCCGGGATCGATGGTGACGGCAGGCGGGCTGGCGACCACCGCGCGTTGGGCGCCGAGTTGGTCACCATAATCGGCCTGGTTCCAGGCCAGTACCCGCACCTGCAAGCTGATGGGCGCCTGGCCACGATTTTCCAGCCACAACGCCGCCGCTTTCTGCCCGCCTCGATCTGCGGGTTGATCGGCCAGATCAACACCGAGCTGGCGGCTTGAACAAGCCCGCTGTTGCACAACAGCAACAAGGCCAGAATTGACAGAATCCGGCAACGATTCCATTCGGGCATGGGTAGCTCCTTAGTTCTAGTTATCCGGCTAGTAGGTGATGGTCACCGTCACCGTGTCGCTGTAAATCCCTGCAGAAGGCATAGGCGTGACCGCAAACAAACGCGCAAATACCGGATAGGCCACCGTGGCGGTGCCAGCGGGAAACGTCAGGCTCTTCACCGTCCCGCCATTGGTACCGTTACCCCAAATGGTAGTACCTGTGTCCTGATACAGCTGATAACGCAGTGTTTCAGCGCCCTTGATCAGAAAACGGCCCGCAGCGATGTTGCTGGCATTGAGGCCGGCGCTGATGCCGATGGTGAGCGACGTACCCGGTGTGCACTGCAGCAAAATGGAACCAGCCCCCGTGGTGCTGGTGACATCAACGTTGCTGGGCAACAGGCTTACCTGGCCGAAGCTGATGTTGCCGTAGCTGGTTACATCGGCCGCACCGGAACCCAGAATGCAGCCGTTGGCGATGGCCGCTTTGACCACGAAGGCTTTGGTGATGGGGGTGTCATTGACGCCGGTATCCGCCCGGCCAGTAGCGCTAAGCAGACACAGCAAGACCGTTGCGATCAGGTAGCGCAGCAGCCGGCCGCTCATTACCAACTCACAGTCACGGTGATGGTGTCGGTGTATGTGCCGGGAGTGGGTGCTGCCTGTTTCGGCACGCGGCCAAACACTTGCAGGTATTGGTCGGCGCCGGTGCCGGTGCCGGTGACGCCGGTGATGTTGTCCCAGACGGTGGTGTAAGCGGCCGAGGTGTAGAGGTTGTAGCTGATCTGCGCAGCAGCCGGGCCGGTCATGCGCCGCGCCGCCACATTGCCGCTGCCGCCGGCACTGAGCAGCACCCGGTACGGGGTATTGAGCAGACAATTAACGCGCAGCGAACCGTTGCCGACGGAACTGGTCGCCGACACCAACGCGTTGAGGGAAAAGTAGGTACCGAAATTCAGGGTGCCAAACTGGCCCAGGGTAACCGGCGCCGTGCTGCCTGCACTGCACGCCGGCAGCACCTCGGCACTGAGGCCGATGGTGGCGGACTTGGTCACGCTAAAGGCGGCAGGACTGGCACTGAGCAGGCTCAGCACCAGCCACCACTTCCATGGGATATCGCGTAAGCAACGCATGGCAATTCCTGGCAGAGAAGGGGTACATCCATGTCGCGTTGGTGGCAAAACCCTCGAGAAGATCGGCAGTGCGCGGGAGCCCCGCGTTACCAGGTGATGGTGACTTGTACCGTGTCGGTGTAGGTACCGGTGGCGGGTGTGGTCTGGTTGGGCACACGGCCGTATACGACCATGTCCTGGTTGGCGCCGTTGCCGACACCGGCCAGCGCCGTGCCGCCATTGGTGCCGTTGCCCCACGGGGTGGAGCGCGCCGCATCCTGATACAGGTTGTAGAGCACGTAATTACCGCCGCTGGCCATGCGTCGCTGAGTACCGGTGCTGTTCGCGCCGGAGTTCAGCGCCACGCTGTAGTTGGTGGCGTTGGCGCATTCGATACCGAAGGAGCTACCGGCACTGGCACCCACCGACTGAGCGTCGATGTTGTTGGCCAAGCTTGGGTACGAACCGAAGGTGATGCTGCCGAAGTTGTTGGTGGTGGCGTTGCTGGTGCCGTTGTTTACGGTGCAACCAGCGCCAATGATTATTTGAATGCCCAGTTGGCCCTGCACGGTTCCCGCCGCTTCTACGTTCAAGGCTATCGGGGCAAGCAGTACGGCAGGGATCAGCAGAAAGCGGCGTTTCATATCTAAAAACTCCTACGGAAAAAGTCGCGTATTCACGCTTGATTGGAAGTTAGTAGAAATTCGGCCGCAGTTAAAACAACTTTATGGCGTCAACTAACCCGCGCGAAGTTTGTGCGCCAATTCAAACTTCACGTAAGTGGTTGTTCTATGTACCGAGCGGTTAGTTTTGTAGGAAATAGTAGTGAGTGGGTGTAGCCGATATCCTACAAAACATTCCGCCGTAAAGGCGCCCTGAAAAACAAGCGAAGCGGCGGAAATCGCGGGTTTGGAACCCGACTAACGGCAAAATGCCATGCCAGATAAACAACTGTGTTAGCGGACTTTTTAGTCATTCGCCCATCGAACTATCCATTGAGGACAGTTCACTCACTTATAGCCAATCGCACTAACTTCAATTTCAAATCCGTTTTTAAACGAGCAAGTTGGTGTGGGTGTAGTTGTTAGGAAATAAGTTGTTTTGGGGTAAGCAACGGACTTCAGACTCTGAATCCCAGCCTGCGCTGGGATGACGGAGTTTTTCACACCACCACCGTCGTCCCAGCGCAGGCTGGGACCCAGAATGTTGCGCCCGGCTCAGTTATTGAACATCACGGCGCTCGCGTTCCACCCGGTCCCCGTTTACCTCCAGTCCTCGCGAACGCGGGTCAACCCTTCCTGCGCCACCGAAGCCACCAACTGGCCGGCACGATTGAAAATGCTGCCACGGGCAAACCCGCGACCATTGCCCGACCACGGGCTGTCCATGGCGTAGAGCAACCAGTCATCCATGCGCAGGTCCGCGTGGAACCACAGCGAGTGGTCGAGGCTGGCCACCTGCATAAACTTCTGGAACACCGACACGCCGTGCGGCTGCATGGAGGTGGTGAGCAGGTTGAAGTCCGAGGCGTAGCTCAACAGGTAACGGTGCAGCTGGCGCTCATCGGGCAGATTGCCGTCGGCGCGGAACCACACGTACTTCACCGGCTCGCTCACCGTGGGCTGATAGGGGTTGCCGGTGGTGACGGGGCGAATCTCGATCGGCTTGGCACTGGCCACCCGCTCGCGCATACGCTCGGGCAGAAACTCGGCGGCTTCGACGGCCAACTCGGTTTCCGAACGGAAGTTTTCCGGGCCGGGCACGTCGGGCATTTCCAGCTGATGGTGAAAGCCTTCTTCATCGGCCTGGAACGAGGCGCTGCAAGTGAAGATGGGCGCACCTTTCTGAATGGCCGTTACCCGCCGGGTGCTGAAGCTGCCGCCATCACGCACGCGGTCCACCAGGTAAACCACCGGCAAAGTCGCATCGCCGGGGCGCAGAAAGTAACCGTGCAAGGAATGCACATGGCGCTCGGCCTCCACCGTCTGGCTGGCCGCCGACACGCATTGGCCCAGTACCTGGCCACCGTAGAGCTGGCGAAAACCAAGGTCCTGGCTCACGCCACGGAACATGTTTTCCTCGATCTGTTCCAGGCTTAACAACGCCACCAGATCATCGAGTAATTGGCTCATCGGTTATTCCTCATCACGCATTAATTCAGGCTGGGGAAATGGTAAAGGCTTTACCCGCCGCTGTCGGCCTTCGCGGTGAAAAAGCCCGGTGCCCATCAGTCCAACCTAGACGGCTTTTGCGCCAACCACTGCGCGCGGCTGATGCGGTACAGCACATGGGCGCGCAGCGGGTGGTCGACCGGCAGGTTGGGGTGCTGAAAATCATCTGCTGGGTCACGCTGCATGCCGATACGTTCCATCACCGCGCGCGACGGCAGATTGGCCGGTACGGTAAAAGCCACCACCTCCGGCAACTGCAGTTGCTCGAAAGCGCATTCGAGCGAGGCACGGGCGGCCTCGCTGGCAAACCCCTGCCCCCACGCATGACGGGCCAGGCGCCAGCCGATCTCGATGGTCGGGCCGTCAGGCTTGCAGAACGGCGCCTCGAAACCCACCACGCCCAGGCCCGTAAAGCCGATAAAGGCACCGCTGTCTTTACGCTCCAGCGCCCACAGGCCAAAGCCATGCTCGGCGATATGGGCATGCACGCGACCCATCAAGGCAGCCGCTTCGGCGGTGCTTTGGGTGGCCGGGAAAAAGCGCATCACCTCGGGGTCGGCGACCATCTCGGCAAAGGGCACCAAATCTTCCGGCCGCCAGGCACGCAGCAGTAGGCGGTCGGTCTGTAATTCTATGGGTGTGTGCATGGCAACGTCCTGTCTGGCGCTTGGCTTGAGCTAGCCAGTCTCGGCGAGGATACTGGCGGCCTCTTTTACCTGGTTGAGTGTATGCGTCTGCCCCTGGTCTATCACGACGACTACAGCCCGCCGTTCCCGGCCGACCATCGTTTTCCGATGGAAAAATTTCGCCTGCTGCGCGACCACCTGGTGGACAGCGGCCTGACCACCGATGCTCAGTTAATTCGCCCGGAAATCTGCTCGGCCGAGATTCTCGCCCTGGCCCATGAGCCTGGCTATATCGAACGCTTTCTCAGCGGCCAGCTAAGCCGCGACGAACAACGCCGCCTCGGTTTGCCCTGGAGCGAAGCCCTGGCGCAACGAACCGTGCGCGCGGTCGGTGGCTCGCTGCTCACCGCCGAACTGGCGCTGCAACACGGCCTGGCCTGTCACCTGGCGGGTGGCACTCATCATGCCCACTACGACCACGCCGCCGGCTTCTGCATCTTCAACGACCTGGCGATTATCAGCCGCTATCTGCTGGCCGCAGGCAAGGTGCAACGGGTGCTGATCTTCGACTGCGACGTGCACCAAGGCGATGGCACAGCGCGGTTGCTGGCCGACACACCCGAGGCCATCACCGTTTCGCTGCACTGCGAAAAAAACTTTCCCGCGCGCAAGGCCGAAAGCGACTGGGATATCCCGTTGCCCATGGGCATGGGCGATGCCGAGTACTTGAAGGTGGTCGACGACACCCTCAATTATTTATTGCCGCTGTATCAACCAGACCTCGTGCTGTATGACGCCGGGGTGGATGTGCACAAGGACGATGCCCTCGGCTATCTCAACCTCACCGACCAGGGTTTGGCCGAGCGCGACGAGCGCGTTATTCGCCATTGCCTGGGCCGTGATATTCCAGTGATGGGCGTGATTGGCGGCGGCTACGACAAAGACCGCGCGGCGCTGGCAAGGCGCCACGGGATACTTCACCACAGCGCTCAGCGCGTCTGGCAAAGCCAGCACTGAGCGCGCTTTTCAAGGCACAGCGAAACCATGTACCACGGAGAAAAATTCAACGCCTGGACGCACCTCGTCGGCGCCGTATTAGCCGCCATCGGCGCGGTGTGGTTGCTGGTGCTCGCCAGCTTTACCGGCGATGCCTGGAAGATCGTCAGCGTGGCCGTGTATGGCGTAACGCTGGTGTTGCTGTACAGCATCTCCACCGTTTACCACAGCGTGAGCGGCCCCTCGAAACGCCTGCTGCAAAAGCTCGATCACCTGTCCATCTACCTGCTGATTGCCGGCAGCTACACGCCGTTCTGCCTGATCACCTTGCGCGGCCCGTGGGGCTGGACGCTGTTCGGGATTGTCTGGGGTCTGGCCGTGATCGGCATGCTGCAGGAAATCAAACCGCGCTCGGAAGCGCGGGTGCTCTCCTTGATCATCTATGCGGTGATGGGCTGGATCGTGCTGATTGCCGTCAAACCGCTGATCGCGGCGCTGGGCATGACCGGCTTCAAATGGCTGGCCGGCGGGGGCGTGTTGTACACCGTAGGCATTATCTTTTTCGCCAACGACAGCCGCTTTCGGCACTGGCACGGCATCTGGCATCTGTTCGTGATGGCCGGCAGTTTGCTGCACTTTGTGGCCATTGTGTTCTACGTTTTACCTGACTTGCCGTAACCCACTGACAGGAGCCTGCCCATGACCACTCTGCATATCGGCCTGATCGGCGACTACAACGCCGACGTCATCGCCCACCAAGCCATCCCCAAAGCCCTGGCACTCGCCGGGGCCGCGGTTGGCGTGCACGTGGAACCGCAGTGGCTGGCCACCGAAAGCCTGAACGGGCACAAACACCTGGCCGAATACCACGGCCTGTGGGCAGTGCCCGCCACGCCCTACCGCGACATGGACGGCGCCTTGTTCGCCATCCGCTACGCCCGGGAAAAACAGGTGCCCTTCTTCGGCAGCTGCGGCGGCTTTCAACACGCCTTGCTCGAATACGCCCGCTCCGTGCTCGGCTGGGCCGACGCCGAACACGCCGAAACCCACCCCGACGGCAAACGCCTGGTGATCTCCCCGTTGAGCTGCGGATTAGTGGAAGTGAGCGGCGATATTCAACTGGCACCCGACTCGCAGCTAGCCAACGCCTACGGCGAACTACGGATTACCGAGGGCTACCACTGCCGTTACGGCCTGAACCCCGAATTCGCCAAAGCGCTTGCCGATGGCCCGCTGCGGATCACCGCCTGGGACGACGAAGGCGATGCGCGGGGGATTGAACTGGAAGGACATCCGTTCTTCGTCGGCACGCTGTTTCAGCCGGAGCGGGCGGGGCTGGAAGGCCGAGTGCCGCCGATCATCAAGGCGTTTATCGAGGCGGTGGCGCAACAGCCGTTATGACTCGAAAAGGACGTGCGCAGGAATCGAGGCTAAAGCCTCTCCCACACCACCTCGATCGTCTGTAAGAGAGGCTTCAGCCTCAAGTTTTTGATCTGCTTTTGATCTGCTTTTGATCTGCTTTTGATCTGCTTTTGATCTGCTTTTGATCTGCTTTTGATCTGCTTTTGATCTGCTTTTGATCTGCTTTTGATCTGGCTTGTGATCTACCCGCCCCTTGAGCGCAGGCCGAGTGGAGTCGACGCGTAAGGGGTTGAGCGGCCGGGAGCCGCGAAAGGCGTGAGGGCCATGGATGGCCCTTCTCGCCGGCCCCTGGAGCGGCGACGGAGCGAGGGGAGTCGGAGCGAAGCGCAGACCCAAGGTGGGGGCTAGCGTTTTTGGTTACTTTTGTCGCAATGACAAAAGTGACTCGCGCGTAAGGCGCGAAACAAAACGTCCAGCCCACGCGGTAATGATGAAGAAAAACGCTACCCCAACTCCACCAACCCCGTCCAAAACGCCCACAACGCCAACCCCGCCACCAGCACCAACGCCCCCGCCGCCACGCTTTCAGCGCGCGTAAACATCGGCGCATGCGGCCAATTCTCCCTGTGCGCGTAATAAAACACCGGCAACCCCGCCATAAACAACAAACTCGACATCAACAAATACTGCGGCCCCGCCGCATACAACAACCACACCGCATAAATACACCCCAACACCCCACTGCGCAGCGCCCGCCCCCACTCATCCATATGCCGATGCTGCATCGCATACCGCCACAGATACGCCGTGCTCGCCAGGTACGCCGGCAAAATCATCACCCCCGTCACACTGATCAGCCAGATCCAGGCGTTCTCCGCAAACAGCACCACGAACACAATGACCTGCATCACCGCACTGGATAACCACAACGACGGCGCCGGCGAACCAAAGCGGTTTTCGCGGCCGAGAATGCGCGGAAACACCCCGTCCTTTGCGCCAGCAAACGGCAGCTCAGCCACCAGAATGGTCCAGGCCAACCAGCAGCTGAGCAGCGATATCAGCAAGGAACAAATCACAAACACCGCGCCCCAACGACCCACCAGGCGCTCGAGAATATAGGCCGCCGCCGGCTCATCCAGCCCGGCCAGTTCCGGCTGCGTCATAAAACCAAATGGCAGAGCCGACAGCAGAAAATACAGCAGCGTGCACACCACCAACCCGATATAGGTGGCCTGCCCCACCTGCTGCGGTTTGCGGGCGCGGGCCGACATCACCACCGCGCCCTCGATGCCGATAAACACCCAGAGCGTCACCAGCATGGTGCTTTCCACCTGGGTCATCACGCTGCCCAGTTGCTGGCCCTCGCCCCACAGGTCGAGGCGAAACATATCGGCTTTGACCATCAGCGCCATGATCGCGATGGTCACCAAAAGACTGCTGACATTCAGCACGCTGGCAATCGAACCCAACACCGCCGCCCGGCGCACGCCGAACAGCACCGTGAAATGCATGATCCAGATAAGCAGCGAAGCGCCGCCGATGGACAACCAGTTCTTGCCGTCGCCGAACACCGGAAACAGGTAACCCAGCGACTTCATGATCAGCACCGCAAACGCCACGTTGCCAAACGCGGCGCTTAGCCAATAACCCCAGGCCACCTGAAAACCGGCGAGGTCGCCAAAGCCTTCGCGGGCATAGGCGTATACGCCGGCGGTGAGGTCCGGACGTTGAGTGGAGAGCAGGCGAAAGCAGTTAGCCAGAAAGAACATGCCCACCAGGGTCAGCACCCAGGCGATGGCAATGGCGCCCAGGCTGGCGTGGGCCGACATGTTTTGCGGCAGGTTGAACCCGCCGCCGCCGATCATGGAGCCGATCACCACGCCACTGAGCAGAAACAGCCCAAGTTTGGCCGGTGCTGCACTACTTGCTTCGTTCGCCATCAATCGCTCCCTGGTTGGCTGGTTCCGCAGTCAGTGTAGCGGTCGTTTTCGCCGAGCTCGGTTAGAATGCCGCCTTCCCTAGCCGCAGCCCGCCACCATGCCCGTAGCCAGCCCCTCTCCCTCCCTGCCCGTCGTAATTATCGGCGGCGGCCCAGCCGGCCTGATGGCCGCTGAAGTGCTGGCCCTGGCCGGGGTGAAGGTCGAGCTGTTCGATGCGATGCCCTCGGTGGGGCGCAAGTTTTTGCTGGCCGGGGTCGGCGGCATGAACATCACCCACAGCGAAGCCAAGCCGGCGTTTATCGGGCGCTATGGCCCGCGCGCCGGCGAGATTGCCAAGCTGCTGGAGGACTTTGATGCCGAGCAGTTGCGCGCGTGGATTCACGGCCTGGGCATCGACACCTTTGTCGGCACCTCGGGCCGCGTGTTCCCCACCGATATGAAAGCCGCGCCGCTGCTGCGCGCCTGGCTCAAACGCCTGCGTGAGCACGGTGTACTTATTCACACCCGCCAGCGCTGGCTGGGCTGGAATGCCGATGGCCATCTGCGGATTGCCGGCAGCGACGGCGAACAGGCCATCGAAGCCCGTGCCGTGGTGCTTGCCCTGGGTGGCGGAAGTTGGGCGCGGCTGGGTTCCGACGGTGCCTGGCAGCCGTTGCTGGCTGAACGTGGCGTGAAGTTGAAGCCTCTGCAACCGAGCAATTGCGGGTTTGAAGTGGCGGGTTGGACCGCGGTATTTGCCGACAAATTTGCCGGCGCACCGGTGAAGTCCTGCGCCATCGCTTTGCCCGATCAGGCGCCACGCCTGGGCGAATTTGTGATAACCGCACAAGGCGTGGAAGGCAGCCTGGTATACGCGTTGTCGGCACCGATCCGCGACACCATCAGCCAGCACGGCAGCGCCACCGTGCACCTCGATTTGCTGCCACACAAAAGCCCCGAGCAGGTGCTGGCGCTGCTGAATAAACCCCGTGGCAGTAAATCCATCAGCAACCACCTGCGCAGCGCCCTCGGCCTGGACGGCGTGCGCGCTGGCCTGCTGCGCGAACTGACCGACGCGGCCACGTTCGCCGACACCGCCTTGCTGGCCAAAGCCATCAAAGCCCTGCCGCTTAGTGTGGTGCGCACTCGCCCGCTGGACGAAGCCATCAGCAGCGCCGGCGGCGTGCCGTTCGAGGCGATGGACCAGCACCTGATGCTCAGCCAAGTACCCGGCGTGTTCTGCGCCGGCGAAATGCTCGACTGGGAAGCACCCACCGGCGGTTATCTGCTGACGGCGTGTTTTGCCAGTGGCCGGGCAGCGGGTCTGGGTGTGCTCGACTGGCTGAAATAAGCCCCTGCCAAAAGCTGGCACTATCGTGCTAGATTCGCCCATCTCTCCGCCCGCACGAGGCCGCCATGTCCCTGAACTTTCGCCCTGCCCGCCCCGACGATGTCGACGCCGCCCTCCCGCTGATTTACAGCTCCGGCCCTCGCGCCTTCAATTACGTATTCGGTGCCGATCGGGTGCAGGATTTTCTGCGTCAGGTGTTCGTCGGTAAACACGGGCAATTCAGCCATCGCCAGCATTGGGTCGGCGAGCTCGACGGTCAGGTGGTGGTGGCGGGCACCGTGATCAGCGCCGAGGCCAACCTGCGTAATATGCTCGCCGCCACCTGGCAGATTTTGCGGTTCTACGGCCTATGGAATTCGGCGGGAGTTATCTACAGGGGCTTGCAGATGGAGCACCTGATCAAGCCGCCGAAAAAGGGCTTCAACTACCTCGCGCACCTGGGTGTGCAGACCGGGCTGACCGGCCAGGGGATTGGCAGCCAGTTGATCGACTACTTTCTGAAACTGGGCAGTGCCCGTGGGCTACCCAAGGCGGCGCTGGATGTGTCGGCGGAGAATCCGTTGGCGCAGGCGTTGTATGAGCGGCTGGGGTTTGAAGTGGTGGTGCAGCGGGTTTCTACATTGCAGGGGGTGCCGGATCATATTTATATGGAGCGGCGTTTGTAGATCAAAAGCTCGAGGCTGAAGCCTCTCCCACAGGGTCCCGTGTGGCCTTGTAGGAGAGGCTTCAGCCTCGATGCTTTCAGAACAATCACTTCAGGTACCACCCCCACGGCTCCGTCCCGATGTACTCCGTCACCTGTTTCACTTCCAGGTAATTATCCAATCCCCAACGCCCCAGCTCGCGGCCAATGCCGCTCTGCTTCATGCCGCCCCACGGCGCCTGGTTGAAGGTCGGCTGCGAGCAGTTCACCCACACGATCCCCGCGCGCAGCCCATTGGCCACCCGCGTGGCGCGCTGCGGGTCGGCGCTCATCACCGCGCCGGCCAAGCCGAAGCGGCTGGCGTTGGCCATGCGAATGGCGTCTTCCTCGGTGTTGAAGCGCTTGACGCACAAGAGCGGCCCGAACACTTCTTCGCGCCAGATAATGCTGTTTTCGGCCGGCTCGTCGAAGATCGCCGGTTCGATAAAGTAACCGCGTTCCAGGTGCGCCGGGCGCCGGCCGCCGGTAAGCAATTTGGCGCCGCTGCGGGTGGCCTGCTCGACAAAGCCGATCACCTTGTCCAGTTGCCCTTTGCTCACCAATGGCCCGAGCAACACGCCCTGTTCCAGGCCGCTGCCGATGGTGATGGCGCGCGTCGCTTCCACCAACCGTTCCAGCAGTTTGCTGGCAATGCCCTGCTGCACCAGCAGGCGCGACGTGGCGCTGCACACCTGGCCCTGGTTCCAGAAGATACCGAACAGAATCCATTCCACGGCGGCGTCGATATCGGCATCGTCGAACACGATAAAACGCCGACTTGCCGCCCAGTTCCAGGCTGATGTTTTTGATATCGGCGGCGGCCGCGGACATGATTTTCGCCCCGGTCGGCACGCTTCCGGTAAAGGCCAGTTTGTCCACCTGCGGGTGCTGGCTGAGCGGGCTGCCGGCGTCCGCACCCAGGCCGGTGACGATGTTCAACACGCCCGCTGGCAGACCGATCTTGTCAGCAGCAGCGGCCAGTTCCAGCGCAGTAAGCGGCGTGAGTTCGGATGGTTTCAATACCACCGTCGCGCCAGCCGCCAGGGCCGGAGCGACCTTCCACGAGGCCATCAGCAGCGGGTAATTCCACGGAATAATCTGCCCCGCCACGCCAATCGGCTCGCGGCGGATATGGCAGCGAAAACGCTCGTCCGGCAGCGCCAGCGGCTCGTTCTGTTGCTGGTCGAGTTCACGGGCCAATTCGGCGTAGTAACGGAAACAGCCGATGGCATCGCCAATGTCCCATTGCGCCTCGGGCAGCGGCTTGCCGTTGTCGCGTACTTCCAGCAACGCGAGGGCGTCCTGGCGGCCTTCCAGTTCAGTGGCCAACGCCTCCAGCCAGTCGGCGCGTTCGGCCCCGCTGGTTTGTCCCCAGCCATTGTCGAAGGCCCGCCGTGCCGCGCGCACGGCGTGGTCGATATCTTCTTCGGTGCCGGCCGGCACGCGCTGAATCACGTCTTCGGTGGCGGGGTCCAGGGTTTCGAATACCCGCCCAGGTCCGGGTTTTACCCATTGCCCGTTGATATACAGCTGATCGCGCATCGCTTTTCTCCTTGCCAGCTCGGCCTTACGCGGCCCGACGGCCCTGCAGATAACGGGACGTGAACAGCAACGCCAGCGAGGCGAGGATGATCACGGTGGATATGGCGTTGATCTCCGGCGTGATGCCGCGGCGGATCGAGGAAAAGATGTAGATCGGCAAGGTGGTTTCCGAGCCTGCGACAAAAAACGCGATGATGAAGTCGTCAAAGCTGAAGGTGAACGCCAGCAGAAACCCGGCCAGAATCGCTGGCGCAATCTGCGGCAGAATCACCCGCCAGAAGGTCTCCAGCGGCGGTGCATACAAGTCGGCGGAAGCTTCCAGCAGCGCCTTGTCCAGCGCGTCCACGCGGGTGCGGACAATCACCATCACCAGCGCCATGGTGAACAGCGAGTGCGCGGCGATAACCGTAAAAAAGCCCATGCGCAGTTTCGGAATGCCCATGTCCAACGCCGCCAGCAATGGGTTGAACAGGTCGAACAAGGTGATAAAGGCAATCAGCGTGGCGATGCCGATGACAATCCCCGGCACGATGATTGCGCAATACGTCAGGGCATCGAAGACCATCCGCACCCGCCCGCTAACCCGCTGCAACCCGAACACCGCCAAGGTGCCGAACAGGGTTGCCAGCAGCGCCGAGCACAGCGCAATTAACGCGCTATGGCCCAGCGCTTCCATGATGAAGGGGTTGTCGAAGGCGCGGCCGAACCACTGCGTGGAGCAGCATTCGAACGACAGTCCGCTGCGCCCGGCGTTGAAGCTGAACAGCATGATCAGCGCAATGGGCGCATACAAAAACAGGTACACCGACGTGGAGTAGCCACGCAGCCACAGGGCTTTGTCGTTCATCTCAGAGCATCCCGTCTTGCTGGCGGCCGCCGTAGCGCGCCACCAGTTTCAGATACAGCGCGATGATCGCCAGCATCATCGCCACCAGGGTCATGGCCACTGCGCTGCCGAACGGCCAGTTGCGCGATTGCAGAAAGAGATCGACCAGCGCGTTACCGACAAAGAACACCTTGCCGCCGCCGAGAATCGCCGGAATCAGGAACTCGCCCATCAGCAAAATAAACACCAGCATCACCCCGGTAATTACTCCCGGCGCCGACAGCGGCAGGGTTACCCGGCGGAAGGTTTCGAAGGCGCCGGCGCCCAGGTCGTGCGATGCCTCCAGCAAGCGTTTATCGAGCTTCTCCAGGCTGACGAAAATGGGGAACACCATCAGCGGCAGGTAGCCGTAAACGATGCCGATCAGCACCGCCGTGGGGGTGTTGATCAGGCGCACATCGTCCAGGCCAAGGCTGGCCAGCAGCGCCGGAATACCTTTGCCGCTGAGGATAAAAATCCAGGCGTAGGTGCGGATCAGAAAGCTGGTCCAGAACGGCACGATCACCAGGGTCAGCAGCAACGAGCGATTGCGCTGCACTTTGACCGCGAGGAAATAGGCCAGCGGGTAAGCCGCCAGCAAACACACCAGCGTGCCCAACGGCGCCAGCACCAGCGTGTTGCTGAACGCCGCGGCGCGGGAGGCCAGGTTGAGGTAATTGGCGAAGGTGAAGGCCGGGGTATAACCACCCACGGCGCTGCGCTCACCCAGGCTGAACAGCAGAATCACCACCAGCGGCATCAACAGCAGCAGCACAAACCACAGGGTTGAAGGCAACAGCAGCAGCCAGGTGATACGCCGACCGAGGCTGGGTGCCTGCGCAGGCGCGGCAGTAGCCACCGCAGGCAGCGGTGCGCTAACGGCTATGTTCATGGGGGAATCCTTGGGCATTGTTTTCAAATCTCACACCGACCGGCCCCCTCTCCCTCTGGGAGAGGGTTGGGGTGAGGGTGCTTGTGACAGCAAAACCCTCTCCCTAACCCTCTCCCGCTAGCGGGCAGAGGGGACGGACCGTGGTGGCTTATGCGGCTTTAAACCGCGCCATCAACTCCGCCCGCACCGGGCTGGTAAGCGTTGCTGCTGCACCGAACTCCAGGGTGCTGAGCAACTCCGCCGCCGGGTACATGATCGGGTCGTTGAGCATTTCCTTGGGCAGCAGCGCGTCCACGCGTTTGTCGCCGCTCGGGTAGCCGTGGGCTTCCACTTCCAGCTTGTTCACCTGCGGGTTGAGCAGGAAGTTGATAAACGCATAGGCCGCGTCGCGGTGTTCGGCGTCTTTGGGAATGGCGAAGAAGTCGCTCCACAATTCGCCGCCTTCCTTGCCCAGGGTGAATTGCAGGTTGGGCAAATCGCGGTGCAGTTGCGAGCCGTCGCCGGTCCAGCACATCGACATCCAGGCATCGCCGCTGCGCATGCTCGGCTGGTAGTCGGAGTTGATGGCGAACAGGTGTGGCTTCACTTCAATCAGCAGTTTTTCGGCATCGGCCAGCTCTTTTTCATCCAGCGAGTTGAAGCTGTAGCCGAAGGATTTCAGCGCATTGCCGATGGCGGTCAGTTGGTAGTCGTGCACCATTACGCGGCCGGTCGCCGGGCCTTTGGCCAGGTCCCAGAACTCTTTCCAGCTGGCCGGTTTGCCGGCGATTTTCTTGCTGTCGTACACAAAGCCGGTGGTGCCCCAGTTTTTCGGCACGGCGTATACCTTGCCGTTGACGATGCCTTGTTCCATAAAGCGCTTTTCGTAAGCCTTGGGGTCGAAGTTGGACAGGCGCGTCAGGTCCAGCGGCTCGATCAGGCCCAGCTCCACATAGGTGCTGATGGTGTAGTTGGTGGGCACGAACACATCCCAGCCGCTGCCACCGGCCTGCAGCTTGGCGAGCATTTCTTCGTTGGAGCCGAACACGCTCATCTGCACCTTCGCGCCGGTCTGGCTGGCGAAGGCTTCGAGGTTGGCGGGGTTGTGGTAATTGGGCCAGGTGGCAATGGCAACGCGGTCGCCGATCGAGCCTTTTTCGGCGGCGAAGGCGCTGTTGGTCAGGATGCCGGGCATATTGGTGGCGACGACGGCGGCGGCTACGCCAAGCCCCGTGCGACCGAGAAAGTCGCGACGGGTGATGGAACCGTTCTGCCAGCTACGCATGGTCTTGATGAAATCTTTTTTGTCCATTTCGCGTGATCCCCTTAAACGTGTCGGTTAGTTATTGGTGTACTTGCCGAACTGCGCTGCCTATCAAAGTCCCATCGCCAGACCATTGGCCTGGTCCCAGCCGATCTGCACGGCGGCGCCGTGTTCGAAGCTCGTCTGGTTGTGTTCCCGCACCCGTGGCACGCGTACACACACGATGCCGAAGGGTTCGGTACGAACGCGGTACTCGGTGAGGTTGCCGAGGTAAATGCGGTCTTCCACCTGGCCTGCGAGGGTCACCTCGCGGCCAAGCGGCGTGTTGGCGGCGCCGATGCTGATCAGCTCCGGACGCACCGCGATGCAGCCTTGCACCTGCGGGCTCAGCGCCACGCCGCTGGGGCTGCGCGGGCTGCTCAGTTGCAGGCCTTGCGGGGTTTCCAGCACCACGCTGTTGCCCTCGATGCGGCGCACGGTGCCGTTGAACAGGTTGGACTCGCCGATAAAGTCGGCCACGTAGCGGCTGGCCGGGGTTTCGTAGAGTTGTTCGGGGGTGGCGGTCTGCACAATGAGGCCGTCCTGCATCACGCTGATGCTGTCGCTCATGGACAGCGCTTCTTCCTGGTCGTGGGTAACCAGCACAAAGGTGATGCCGACTTCACGTTGCAGGCGCAGCAGTTCCGACTGCATTTCCTTGCGCAGCTTGCGGTCCAGGGCGGCCAGGGGTTCGTCGAGCAGCAGCACGGTGGGTTTGTTCACCAGTGCGCGGGCCAGGGCTACACGCTGTTGCTGGCCACCGGAAAGCTCGCTGGGTTTGCGTTGGCCGTAGCCGCTCAGGCGCACCATTTCCAGGGCTTCGTCGGCCAGGCGGCGTTGTTCTTTTTTGTCCGGGCGCGGGGTTTGGTAGCGCAGGCCGTAGGCAATGTTGTCGGCCACGCTCAGGTGCGGGAACAGCGCGTAGCTTTGGAACACCATGTTCACGGGGCGTTGAAAGGCGGGTACGCCGGCCACCGAACGGCCGGCCAGCAACACCTCGCCTTCGCAGGGTTGCTCGAAGCCGGCGATCATCCGCAGGGTGGTGGTTTTGCCGCAGCCTGAGCTGCCGAGAAACGAATGGAAGGCGCCGCGGCGCACCTGAAAGCTCACACCGTTGACCGCAGGCGTTGCGCCGTAGCGCTTAACCACCTGACGGAATTCGATATCGACTGCTTGGCTGGAATCGCTCACCGCTCGCCCTTGTTCTGGTTCTGGTTCTTGTGCGTGTGAGGGGAAACTAGCAATGGGGTTTGGGGGCGTATATATCCCTTGAGGGATAGAGGTCGGTTTATGTGTTTGTAGGAGCGACCTTGGTCGCGAACCCTGGAAAAGGTATTCGCGACCTTCGTTTGCAGGGTTCGCCAGCAAGCTGGCTCCTACAAATTTACGAGGCGTCTCGCAAGGCAAACTCATCGACGTTTTCGGAGCCGGCCAGCTCGCGAATAAATAAACCTAGCAACTCCGCCTGGCTGCCTATGCCGAGTTTGGCGTAGATATTTTTACGGTGGATTTTCACGGTGCCGGGGCTGATTTCCAGTTGCTCTGCCACCGACGCACTCGAGTGCCCGCGCAGTAACAACTGCACAATCTCCTGCTCCCGCGGCGTCAGGCTATGGGCGCCGAAGCCGTCGAAGGCGGCGCGAATTTTATGGTCCAGGTCCTGCGCCGGGCGTTGCACCCGGCATTCTTGCCACGCCTCGCGCACCACCTCTACCACCACCGCTTCGGCGCATTCGAGCATCTGCAGTTCGTCGCGGCTAAAGGCTGGGCTGGTGGTGCTGCGCATCAGGGACAGCACGGCTTTGGCGCCGTCGGCCAGGTCGACGAAGAACGCCACCTCCTCCGCCAAGCCGGTGAGCTGGTAGTAGTTGAGGTAGTACTCGCCCAGGTAAAAGTGGTCCGGCGCGAACTGGCGCAAGCGCCATAAACCGGGCGGCTGGTTGCGGGTGCAGGCGAGGTAAAAGGGGTCGAGCAGGTACGGCCCCACCTGATAGTCATCGACGTAGATTTTGCGTTTGTCGGCCGCAAAGGTGTCAAACAACGCCAGTGGGCGGTGGTTGCCTTCGTAGACAAAGAGCACGAAATGGTCGACCGGGCAGATCTGTTTCAGCCACTGACTCAACCCCTGCAGCCGCGGACGGCCGTTCGGCAGACTGAGCAAATGGGCGAAACCGGCGGTCCAGTGTTTCAGGTCCTTGTGGCGCATGGCGGGCGTCTTTGGGGCAAAGGTGGGGGTATCCAGACTATAGATGTTCAGAATAGCGAACGAGAATGCAGGTTTTGCGCCATTATCCTGAAACCCCCAGCCTGGCGCCCTGCGCGCTTTTCCCGCCCCCGACACTGCACCAGCCTGGCTCGCCTGGCACCAGTAAACGTCACTGGCAGTAACGTCTGGCAGGCCGTGAGCGTCAACCAGACCTGACGACTATGCTTTCCCACATTCGGCCGGTTTTCCGGGCGCTCAATTTTCTGGTCACGGTGGTAACGCGATAGTGATTCCTCTGTTGGTCTGCGACGACTCCATGATGGCGCGCAAGCAGTTGATCCGTTCCTTGCCGGCGGATTGGCCGGTTTCCATCACCCAGGCGACCCATGGCCAGGAAGCCATGCAGGCGATCCGCCAGGGCCTTGGCCAGGTGGTGTTGCTCGACCTGACCATGCCGGTAATGGACGGCTACGAAGTGCTCGCCGCCCTGCGTGCCGAGGGCCTGGCCGCCAAGGTGGTGGTGGTGTCTGGCGACGTGCAGGAAGAAGCGATGCGCCGGGTGCTGGAGCTCGGCGCCCTGGCCTTTATCAAGAAACCGGCCGAGCCGGAAATTCTGCGCCAGACCCTCGAGCGCCTGAACCTGTTGGGTAAGCCGGCGGCACCGGCCGATGTGCCGCTGCGCCCGGAGTTCGAGCTGAAGGTGAATTTCCGCGATGCGCTGCGCGAGATCACCAACGTGGCCATGGGGCGTGCCGCCGCCCTGCTGGCCAAGGTGCTCGGGGTGTTTGTCGAGTTGCCGGTGCCGAGCGTGAATATCTTCGAGGTCAGCGAGCTGCATATGACGCTGGCCGATGCCCAGCGCGGCGAGCGCTACAGCGCTTTGTGCCAGGGGTTTATTGGCGACGGCATTGCCGGCGAGGCGTTGCTGCTATTTCACGACTCGGAAATTGCCGATATCGGCCGCCTGTTCAAGTGGCAGCCCAAGGACGAGCGCGATGTGTCGGAGATGCTCCTGGACCTGGCGAGCATTCTGATCGGCGCGTGTTTGAGCGGTATTTCCGAGCAGATTGATGTGCGGTTTTCCCAGGGCCACCCGCAGCTGCTGGGCCTGCACAGTTCGATTGAAAGCCTGATAACGGTGAACAAACAACGCTGGCGCAAAACCCTGGCCGTGGAGATCAGCTACAGCCTGGAAGGCCACGATGTGCATTTTGATTTGTTGCTGCTGTTCACCGAAGACTCGATTCAGCGCCTGACTTACAAAATCAATTACCTGATGAACTGAGACCCAGCCCTATGCCCGCGCAGATCGACATCAAAGAGGTTCACTGGCTGCTGGATATCGTGCAATGCATCGATGTGGGCGTGATCGTGCTCGACCGCGAGTACCGCGTGGAAGTGTTCAACAGCTTTATGGAAAACCACTCGGGTCTGGGCCCGGATGAGGTGCACGGCAAGTCGCTGTTCGCGCTGTTCAAAGAGATTGACGAGGCTTGGTTTCGGCGCAAGGTCGACACCGTGGTCACCCTCGGCACCCGGGCGTTCAGCCTGTGGGAGCAACGGCCTTACCTGATGCATTTCAAGAACTACCAGCCCATCACTGGCCGCGCCGACTTTATGTACCAGAACGTCACCCTGCTGCCGCTGGCGACCAGCAGCGGGCAGGTTGAGCATATTTGCGTGGTGATTTACGACGCGACCGAGGCAGCGGTGCATAAGAACGCGTCGTGACCGAGTAGACCTGCACGACTCTGGATTCCTGCCTGCGCAGGAATGACGGAGGTGGTTGGAAGTACTCCGTCATTCCTGCGCAGGCAGGAATCCAGAATATCCCGCCGAGCGAAGCCCCCCGTAACGACGTTACTTTTTCTTCCGCGGCCCGGTATTAAAACTCGGCACCTTGCGAATCGCCTTCACCGGAGCATCCAACGGCTCAGCGCTTTCAGTCCACTTACCCAAGGTTTTGCTCTTGCCGCCCCCACCACTGGTTTTCGGTTTTTTCGGCTTCTTCGGTTTTTTCAGCACCTGCCCGCTCGGGTCGGTCACTGGCACCCGGTGCTCGGGTTCGAAGTCTTGCTCTTCGCTGCGTTGCAGGGTCTGACGGGTGAGCACTTCAATGGCGGACAACAGCTGCACTTCATCCGCGCACACCAGCGAAATCGCCTGGCCGCTATTGCCGGCACGGCCGGTGCGGCCGATGCGGTGTACGTAGTCTTCGGCCACGATCGGCAGGTCGAAGTTGACCACCAGCGGCAGGTCGTCGATATCCAGACCACGGGCGGCCACATCGGTGGCCACCAGAATCTGAATTTCGCGGGTTTTGAAACGGTCCAGCGCGCGCTGGCGGGTGGCCTGCGGTTTGTCGCCGTGAATGCCGTCGGCGTTGATGCCCAGGGCTTGCAGCTTCTCGCACAGTTCATCGACGCCGTTACGGGTCTTGGCAAACACCAGCACCTGGCCCCAGCGCTGTTTTTTCAGCAGGTGAATAAATAGCTCGGACTTGCGCTTTTTATCGACCGGAATAATCCATTGTTTGACGCTGCTGGCCGCCACATTGCGCGGGCTGACTTCAATGCTCAGCGGGTCGTTCAGGGTGTTGCCGGCCAGAGTGCGGATGGCTTCGGAGAAGGTCGCGGAGAACAGCAGCGTCTGGCGCTTTTTCGGCAGCGCAGCGTAGATGTCGCGCAGCTCTTCGGAGAAGCCCAGGTCGAGCATGCGGTCGGCTTCATCGAGAATCAGGGTTTGCAGCTGGTTGAACTTCACCGCGTTCTGGCGAAACAGGTCGAGCAGGCGCCCAGGGGTGGCCACCAGAATGTCGACGCCTTTGCGCAGTTTCATCATCTGCGGGTTGATGCTGACGCCGCCGTATACCGCGTAGGTGGTCAGCGGCAGATGCTGGCCATACACGCGGATGCTTTCGTGCACTTGCTCGGCCAACTCTCGGGTGGGGCACAGCACCAGCGCACGCACCGAGTTGCTGGCAACCGTAGGGCCTTCGAGGGTCAGGCGCTGCAGCAGCGGCAGGGCGAAGCCAGCGGTTTTGCCGGTGCCGGTTTGCGCAGCGGCCATCAGGTCGCGGCCGGCCAGCACGGCGGGAATGGCCTGGGCCTGAATCGGCGACGGGGTTTTGTAATCGAGCTCTTGCAGAGCGCGCAACAAGGGTTCAATCAGGCCAAGGGTGGCAAAGGTCATAGCGGGTGCTCGGGGGGTATTTCAAAGAGGCCGGCAGTTTACCCTGTTCGCCGCTCACTCAACCATGGCGCGCCAGCAGCAGGGCTTCGCTGATTTTCTTCGCCGGCACTTTCTGCAGGCGGCACAGCAGGCTATGGGAGATGCTGTGGATGCCGTGTTGCTCGCGCAACTGACCGGCCATAAACAGAGTGAGGTTAGCTGCCATTTCCGCATCGGCCATGGCCCGGTGAGCCTTGCCGGTAACCGGCAGACGCGCCCAGCTGTTGAGGGTGCCGAGTTTGTGGTTCGGCGCCTGGGGCAGTAAACGCCGGGCCAGCAACATGGAACACGCGAAGGATTGCACGCGCTGGCGTTTGATGAGGCTGAGTTCGGCGTCCCAGAATTTCTGGTCGAACGAGGCGTTGTGCGCCACCAACGGGATAGTGCCGACGAATTCGGCCACCGCTTCCATCACTTCATCGGCCGGCGGCGCCTCGCGCAGCATGGCGTTGCTGATGCCGGTAAGGCTTTCGATAAAGGGTGGCACCCAGACGCCGGTTTTCATCAGGCTCTGGTAGCGCCCGACAATGCGCCCGTCTTCGACAATCACCGCAGCAATTTCAGTGGCACGGCAATTCTGGCCAGGGGAGATGCCAGTGGTTTCAAAGTCGATAACAGCGATGGGTTCCACAGAGAGTCTCGTAGGTTGGGTTGAGCGCAGCGAAGCCCAACGATACGGAGAAACTCGCCCCTACACCATGCCAAACAGAACGAGGAGCCGTGTCACCGTCCTGATTGATATCGGCGTTGGGGCGTATGGCGGCGAATCGTTGGGCTTCGCTTTGCTCAACCCAACCAACGCGGCCATCAGCGCAGAAGTAAGGCGCCTTCGATCGGCACATAACGACTGGCCGCACGCACCAGCGACTGCGCCGTCAGCCCCGGCACCCCATACGCCACCGCCTCGGTGCCATAGCTACGCACCTTGTCGAGCAACATATCGAAGTCGCCATCACCCGAGGCCAGCACCACGCTGTCGACGCGCTGGGCGGCGTCCATGATGTCGATGGTGATGCCCACGTCCCAGTCGCCCTTGGCCGAGCCGTCGCTGCGCTGGATGTACGGTTTGAGTTTTACGGTAAAACCCAGGTTGCGCAGGATCTGCTGGAATTGCTGCTGCTTGGGGTCACCGCGGTCGATGGCGTAGGCGTAGGCCTCGACGATCTCGCCATGCTGGCTGATATCGGCCCACAAGGCGGCATAGTTGAAGTGGCAGCCATGGGCCTGACGCACGGTGTAGTAAAGGTTCTGCACATCGGCGAACACGGCGATTCTTTTCACCAGCCTGACTCCTGGGGCTGCCAAACAGTGGGCAGTATGCCATCAGGGCGCCATGAATAGCGGCACCAATGTGCTAACCGGTCGCCACAATTCGTACATTGGAGGCCCGCCGCCCTTCGGCTAAAGTGGCGCCCTTGCTTTCGCTGCCGTGACCTTTGCAATGAATCCTTTGCCCGTAATTCGCGATGCCTGGTTTTTCTTCAGCCGCAACCTGGCGACCATCGCTGTGCTGTGCCTGCCCCTGATCATGCTCGAAAGCCTGGCGCAGTATGTGCTGGCCAGTAACAGCGGGCCGGACACCTCGCCGGCCTATAGCGTGGTGGTGGGCCTGTTGTTCTACCCGCTGTACACCGGCTCGCTGATCATTTTTCTCGCCGCGCGCAGCAATGGCGAGCAACCGCGCCTGGCCAACGTTTGGGCGCTGGCCCTGAGCCTGTGGCCGCGCTTTGCCGTGCTGGCGGCGCTGAGCACCTTGCTGATCATGGTGGGCATCAGCCTGATGCTGCTGCCCGGTTTGTATGTGCTGGTGAAACTGGCCTTTTCCGAATACCTGCTGGTGCTGCGCGGGCTGTCGCCGCTGGCGGCCATGCGTGACAGCTTTATTCAAACCAACGGCCACTTCGCCCGCGTAATGCTTTGCCTGCTGTGCGTAATGGTGCCGCTGTGGGCCCTGGACTTGCTGAGCTACCAACTCGCCGGCAAGGACAACGACGTGCTGCTGTTCGCCCTGGATTGCGGCAACGGCTTCTTGCAGCTGTTCGCCAGCGTGGTGACCTTTCGTTTGTTTATGTTGATCAGCAGCGAAACGGCGCGCGGCTGATTTCCAGCTAGGCTCAGGGGAAGCCTTTCCCGGAGCCTGTTCCATGGCTGATGCCAATCCCAGCATCCTTTCCCACCTTTCCATCGGCACCAATCACTTCGACCGCGCGTTGGTGTTCTACGACCGCGTGCTGGCGACCCTGGGTTGCAAGCGGGTCATGGAGCACCCAGGCGCCGTGGCTTACGGCCGCATGTACCCGGAGTTCTGGGTGCAGACTCCGCTAGACGGCCAGCCGGCCAGTGTCGGCAACGGCACCCATATCGGCTTTGTGGCGCAGGACAAAGTGTCGGTCGATGCCTTCTACGCCGCAGCCCTGTCGGCCGGTGCCAGTGGCGACGGCCCTCCCGGCCCCAGGCCGCATTACGGCGAGCAGTACTACGGCTGTTTCGTTCGCGACCTGGACGGCCACAAGATCGAGGCCACCTACTGGGAGGCGACATCGCTGTATGAGATTTATGTGGAGCCGAGCAACGACGACATCGCGCCTTAACGTTGCGCTTGGTAGTGCTGGGCTTGGCGAGTGATCCAGCCCTCTTCCAGCATCTGCTGCAGGGCCGTGGTCATTAACGTCTCTTCGTTCAACAGCGCCCGCACCCGCGAGAACCCAATAAACAACTCCGTACGCGCATCGGGCTGATAACGCGCCTTGGCGATGGTCGACGCGTATTGCGGTTGCAGCAGTTCGAAATCCACCTGGCAGTCGGTGCCGATGATGGCGGCCAATCGACCGCGCGACAGCATCTGCAACAGCTGCTGCTCGTTATTGACCCCGCGTTTGAGCAGCGTGGCGTCCGAGTCGAACGGTTGGAAGTACGCCGACTCGTGAACGAAACCGACCACTTTGTCTTTCAGATCGCCGTAGTCCTGCAACTGCGCGGCATCGCCCGCTGCCGTGTAGAAACGCGGCGCGCAGGCGTAGTAAGGACGGGACAGGTACTGGATGTACTGTTCGCGGTCGGGGGTTTTCGCCAGGCCGATCATCAGGTCGGCGCGGCCTTGTTGCAGGTCGGCCAGCCCACGGGCCCAGGGCGCGCGTTTGATGTCGAACTGCAGGCCGCTGCGCCGGGCGACTTCGTTGAGTACGTCGATATCCAGGCCGACCAGATTGCCTTGCGCATCGAGCATGCGAAACGGCGGCCACAAATCGGTCATTACCCGCAATGGCGCACGGTCGTCGGCAAGCACGAGCTGACACAGCAAAGTGATCAACAGCAATGACCAGCGCATTTATTGTCCTTGTTCTGATAACGACCCGCCTGAGCGCACCACGGAGGTCGTACAACTGCGCAGTAATCTACAGGGCCTTTTGTGACATTCGCCAGATGCCCGCGCGCATTTGGGCTAAAACGCCCGGCTCGGTTATGCTCCGGCTCGCACCCTTTTTGCCACTTGGCCCTGCCATGCCTTTGTTTCGCACGCACCCGTTTCGCAAAATCCTGCTGCTTGTCGTGCTCCTTGGCATTGCCCTCGCCGTGCTCGTGTACAGCGTCACCTGGCACCCGGCCGACCGTGAAGCGGCGCCGCTGAGCTGCGATGTAAACACCGCCACCTTGCAGCCAGGCCAGGCGCTCAAGGTGATGACCTGGAACGTGCAATACCTGGCCGGCAAGCGCTACGTGTTCTGGTACGACCTGGCCGACGGCAGCGGCCCGGACACCCGCCCCACAGCCGCCGACCTGGCTTACAGCCTAGACGAAGTGGTGCGGATTCTGCGCGATGAGCAGCCCGATATTGTGTTGCTGCAAGAGCTGCACGAGAACACCAAAGCCACCGACTACCAGAACCAGCTGGCGCTTTTACTGGAGCGTCTGGCCGACCTTTATCCGTGCAGCAGCCAGGCGTTTTACTGGAAGGCCGACTTTGTACCGCACCCGAAAATTCGCGGCAGCGTGGGGATGAAGCTCGGCACGTTGAGCCGCTTTCGCATCAGCCAGGCCGAGCGCCTGCAACTGCCGCAACCATCGGCCGACCCGCTCACCCGCCAGTTCAACCTCAGCGCGCGCTGTTGTGAACTACCTGCCGATTCGTGGCGGCGGCCAACTGGCGGTCATCAACACGCACCTGGATGCATTCGCCCAGGGCGACGACACCATGCAACGTCAGGTGGCGATGATCGACGAGCAGTTGCAAGCGTTGAGCGACGCGAAGACGCCGTGGGTGATTGGCGGGGATTTCAACCTGTTGCCGCCGGGGCAATTCCAGCGGTTGTCGGAACGCCAGCGCGGCTGGTACGCGGCCGACACCGAGCTGCAGGTACTGGCGCGCAAGTACCCGATGATTCCCAGTTTGAAAGAAGCCAGCGGCCCGGATCAGGCGGCGTGGTACACGCACTTCCCCAACGACCCGCAGGTGAGCGGGCCAGACCGGACCCTCGATTACCTGTTCCACAGCCCATTGCTGGAGCGCGTGGCGGCGAATGTGCGGCAGGTGGATACGCTGCGGATCTCCGATCACTTGCCGTTGATAGCGCGGTTCCTGCTCCCGGAAAAACGCGCGGAATAACCGCAGGCTTAGCGCCGCGGTTTGGCGCGCGCCGTGGGCTCGGCAATCAATGGATCATCCGGCCAGTAATGCTTCGGATACCGCCCCTTCAATTCCTTCTTCACCTCGGCATACGTGCTGCGCCAGAAGTTGGCCAGGTCTTGCGTCACTTGCACCGGCTTGCGCCCTGGTGACAGCAGATGCAACTTCACCACCTGCCGGCCGCCGGCAATGCGCGGGGTGTCGGCGAGGCCGAACAGCTCCTGCATGCGCACCGCAAGCACCGGCGGTTCTTCGTTGTAGTCGATGCCGATGCGTGAACCGGAAGGCACTTGCACGGCCTTGGGCGCCAGCTCTTCCAGGCGCTGCGGCAGCGGCCAGGGCAGCAGGGTTTGCAGCATGTTGTGCAGGTCGAGATTGCCGAAATGGCTCAGGCGAGTGACCTTGCCTAGATACGGTTGCAGCCATTTTTCCAGACTGGCCAGCAGCGCTGCGTCGCTCACGTCCGGCCATTCGCTTGTGGTGCCGCTAGCCAGATCCAGCCGCCGCAACAGGGCGATTCGCGCCTGCCATTGGCGCAGCTCGGGCGTCCAGGGCAGCAGCTCCAATCCCTTGCGCCGCACTAAGCTAAGCAAGGCGCGGCTGCGGGTGGCTTCGTCGAGGTCTTTGAGTGGCTCACGGTTCAGCACCAGCTCGCCGACGCGCCATTGCCGTTCGGCCTTTAGCGCGCCTTCGCGTTCATCCCACTCCAGCTCTTCGCGCACGTTCACTTGTTCGCGCAATACGCTGTCGAACAGCGTCGGCTCCAGCTCGGCGGCAAGGTAGATGCGTTCCTCGCGCTGGCCCTGCCGGCTGCCCAATTCGGCGACCACCAGCCAGGGTTGTTTCATCAATGCATCGGGTTCGCCGAACTGCGCGGCGCGGCCGTTGGCCAGGCGGTATTCGCCGCCGCCGGCACGCCGTTGCTGGGCGACTCGGTCCGGGTAAGCAAACGCCAACAGCGCGCCCAGCCAACGCGGGTGGTCGGGATCGCTGACGGGCTCAGTGGGTTTGCCGCGTAGGTAGCTGCGAAATTGCTTAGAGAGTTGCCGTGCCCGTTGCACACCGCCCTGCCCGCTTCGATGGCCGCGTTCTTCGCCGCTGAGTAGCGCCAGGCGACTGTGCAGATCTGCGCCGCCACCGCGTTGGATATCCCGCTCTCCGAGCAAGGCCGCGACATCGCAGGCCAGATTGCCGAGCCCAACGCCTGGCCACGCAACAGCAGATGAGCGATACGCGGATGGGCCGGCAGCTCTGCCATGGCTTGACCATGGGGCGTCAGCTGGCCGCCGTCCTGCAAGGCGCCGAGGCGCACCAGCAGGTCTTGCGCCTGGGCATAGGAGGCACTTGGCGGAGCGTCTAGCCACGCGAGTTCCTGTGGAGTCACGCCCCAGCGCGCCAGTTGCAGCGCTAAACCAGCGAGGTCGGCCTGGAGGATTTCGGCACTGCCGTAGGCGGCCATCTGCTCGTGCTGCGCTTGCGACCACAGGCGATAACAGGCGCCCGGTTGCAAACGCCCGGCCCGGCCGGCGCGCTGCGTGGCGCTGGCGCGGGAGATACGCTGGGTGTCCAGGCGGGTCATGCCGCTGCCGGGGTCAAAACGCGGCACCCGGGCAAAGCCGGCATCCACCACCACACGCACGCCGTCGATGGTCAGGCTGGTCTCGGCGATATTGGTGGCCAACACCACTTTGCGTTTGCCAGCGGACGCCGGCTCGATGGCGGCGCGCTGGGCGCTGAGGTCGAGTTCGCCATGCAGCGGGCACAGCAGAATGTCGCTGCGCCCGTTCAGGGCCTCGCCGAGCTGATCGTTGACGCGGCGGATTTCGCCCTGCCCCGGCAGAAACACCAGCACGCTGCCGGGTTCGTCGTTCAGGGCCTGCAGCACGGTCTGCACCACGCGCGGCTCGAGCCCTTCTTTGGCATACGGGCCAGCCGGTTGGAACGGACGACCCCAGTGGGTTTCCACCGGGAACATGCGCCCCTCGCTGCGCACCACCGGGGCGTTATCCAGCAGCGCAGATAGACGCTCGCCTTCCAATGTCGCCGACATCAGCAGCACTTTCAGCGGCGGGTCATCACGCAGCAAGGCGCGGCCATTGAGGGTGAGGGCCAGGGCCAGATCGGCATCGAGAGAGCGCTCGTGGTATTCATCGAATATGACCAGGCCGACGCCTTCGAGCGCCGGATCATCCTGCAAACGGCGCGCAAGAATGCCCTCGGTGACCACTTCGATACGGGTTGCCGCACTCACTTTGCTTTCCAGGCGAATGCGATAACCGACCGTATTGCCGACCGCCTCGCCCAGCTCACTGGCCAAGCGTTCAGCCGCCGCACGCGCTGCCAGACGACGGGGTTCGAGCATGATGATCGACTGCCCCGCCAACCAACTTTCATCGAGCAACGCCAACGGCACGCGGGTGGTTTTACCGGCGCCGGGCGGCGCTTCAAGCACGGCCTCGTGGCGCTCGGCCAGGGCAGCGCGCAGAGCGGGTAAAACGGCGTCGATGGGCAGCGCTTGCAAGGTCAGGGGCGTAGACATGGAAAGGTCATTGGCAACAGGCAAAGTGAGGCGGCGAGTATAACGGCGAACGGCTTGCCTGAGCCTGCGGTCTTACTCATGCAAGACGGTGGTGAACGCTTGTATAGTTGCGCAACTTTTTTTCAGTGGAGATGCAGTTATGCACATGAAGTCTCGTGTTATTGGCGGTGCCTTGATCGTTGCTTTGCTCACGCAATTGACTGCCTGCGGCAGCATCTTTTTCCCTGATCGTCGTGGCCAGATCGAAGGCAAAATCGACCCGGTGGTTGCCGGCCTCGATGCCATCGGCCTGCTGTTCTATATCATTCCCGGCCTGATCGCGTTCGGTATCGACTTCGCCACCGGCGCCATCTATTTCCCCGAAGGCCAGAGCGCGCAAATCGACCCGCAGAAACTGCAGGACACCATCGGCACCGATGGCAAGGTCGACAACGTGCGTCTCAAAGCCCTGATCGAAACCGAAACCGGCCGCACGTTGCCGCTGGATGATCCGCGTCTGATCCAGCACAAAGGCAGCCTGCAACAACTGGCCGCCTTCGGTCTGCAACCCGCCGCATGAAACTGAGCCAGGCGCACGAGCGCCTGCTGCGTCAGGCCACTTTTGCCTCGCTGACGGTGGCGATCATTCTGATCGTCGCCAAAGGTGTGGCCTGGTGGTTAAGCGGCTCGGTCAGCCTGTTGGCGGGGCTGACCGACTCGCTGCTGGACGGCGCCGCCTCGTTACTCAATCTGTTGGCGGTGCACTATTCGTTGCGCCCGGCCGATGACGATCACCGTTATGGCCACGGCAAAGCCGAGGCGTTATCGGCCATTGCCCAGGCGTTGTTTATTGCGGTGAGTGCGGTGCTGGTGGCGATTCAGGCGGTGGAGCATTTGCGCCACCCCGAGCCGCTGGGTTCGCCGGAGTTGGGTATTGCGGTGATGCTGCTGTCGCTGGCGTTGACCGTCGCGTTGCTGGCGTTTCAGTACCGGGTTATTCGCATTACCGGCTCTACGGCCATTCGCGCCGACTCGTTGCACTACCGCTCCGACCTGATGCTCAACGGCAGCATCCTCGCCGCCCTGGTGCTGGCCTGGTTTGGCTGGCAGCAACTGGATGCGTTGTTCGGGCTGGGGATTTCGGTCTACATCCTGTGGAGCGCGGTGCAGATTGTGCGCGAGGCGATTGCCGTGCTGATGGATGAAGAGCTGCCGGTGGATGTGAGCGCGCAGATGCTGAAACTGGCCTGCGAGGTGCCCGGCGTACTCGGCGCCCATGATTTGCGCACGCGAATTTCCGGCTCGCACTGGTTTGTGCAATTGCATCTGGAGTTGCCGGGGGACTTGAGCCTGACGGTGGCGCATGGGCTGTGTGAAGACGTGGAGAAGGCGATTGTTGCGGCTTATCCGCGGGCCGAAGTGCTGGTGCACGCCGACCCGCAGGAAGTTGTGAAAGCCCGTTAAGGTCTGCGTTTTCAGGTCCGGCCAATCGAGGCTAAAGCCTCTCCCACAGGCACCGCATTTTCCTTTGTGGGAGAGGCTTCAGCCTCGATGTTTTTGATCTTCTCAATTCACGCTATAACCACGCCCTGCCATGCAGGCACCCAACGACCGACGATAGACATCCGCCACATTCGCCGCCGGCGCGTAGTTGGCTTGCGACGGGTCGAAGCCGCTCTGGTTGACGGCCCAGCGGTGGCAGTCGTAGCGGTCCTGAGCCACCTGCGCTTCGCTCTGCCCACGGGCCGGATAGGCCACCACGTCATAGCCATTGCCCTGCCAGCCGTTGTTGCTGGTGACCTGGGTGGGTGGGCTGGTGACTACGTATTCCTGGCGGTCGGCCTGGTACAGGTAGTAGGTGCCGGCGGCGATAAAGTACAGCGCGCTGCCAATCCAGATTTGTTCGGCATAGGACGGCAAGGTGCGCACACGCACGCCGTATGGCGGGGTGACCACGATGTAGCTCGGGCCATAGGGGCGGTACCAGTAACCGTCGGCGTAGTAGTAGTCGATGCCGCCGTGGGGCACGCGCCAGCGACCTTGTGGAATGTTGTCTACCCGATAGCCCGGCTGCCAGCGCGGACCCGGGCCCCAGCCGCCGTCCGGACGGCCGCCGTGCCATTGCTCACGCGGCGGTGGCGCCTTGCCGCCCAGCTGTTTGCTGGGGCCTTGAGGGCCTTGGGGTTGGTTGTTGCTGGGGCGGCCGCGATGGTCGTCATCGTCGTCACGCCCGCCGTTGTGGCCGCCGTTATAGCCTTGGTTGTTGCCGCCCTGGTTATAGCCACCTTGGTTGTAGCCGCCCTGGTTGTAACCGCCATTGTTGTAGCCACCGCCATAACCACCCTGGCCGCCGTCGGGGCGGTGGTCATCACGTTGCGGGCTGCTGCCACCCAGGGTGCGGCTGGCGCCTTGCGGGCCTTGTTGCTGCTGCGGACGGGACTGGCCGCCGCCTTGGTTGCCACCACCCTGATTGCCGCCGCCCTGATGACCGCCCTGATTATTGCCGCCACCAGAATTGCCGCGCCCCTGATCGCGCTGCGAACCGCCGCCACCACCGCCAAACACCGCACGTGCGTCAGGGCCATCGTCGGCCAGCGCACTGCCAAACATCGCCAGGGAAAGGACGCTTACACCTGCCAGGCGCCAGATCTGCGACTTCATGAACTTCTACTCCGAGGGGGGCGGTTACCGCGAACGGCCTGCCGTCATTATCGTTGAGCGGCGGGCAGTTGTAGCCGATTGGTAACAACTTCGACAACGGCCAAATACGGAGTTGCATGCGCCCAATAAAAAGGGGGCCTCGCGAGGGCCCCCTTTTAAACTTCGTCCGCTGCTAGCGATTGTGTCGCTGCCTGTGTCGCCCGCCTGGTTGGGCGGTGCGGACCCGGGTGCCGTGGGCGACCCGGTGGGGTCGGCGGCTCTGGTGCGCCTGATTGGGCGGGCCAGTTGGACTTGCGTCCGGGTCATTTAACTTGAGGGAAAGTGTAGGCCTGGGCAGGCGACAGATGATTGCGAAGATTGCTGATCGAGTTATGACTTGCGCAATCTTTCTCCACTAACGCACCATGTTGCGCAATCAGAAACGAAAGGGGCGCCATCTTGAACAACCTGGACCGCTACGACCTGAACATTCTTGCCGAGTTGCAGCGCGATGCGCGCATCTCCAATCAGGAGCTGGCCGAACGCATCGGTTTATCGCCCTCGCCCTGCTCGCGGCGGGTGAAACAGCTGGAAGACGACGGCTATATCCTGCGGCAGGTGGCCCTGCTGGACCGCAAAAAGCTCGGGCTAAGTCTGACCGCCTTTGTGAACATCGGCATGGACCGCCACACCCCCGAACGCTTCGAGCATTTCGAATCGGTGATCAGCCAATGCCCGGAAGTGTTGGAGTGCAGCCTGGTGACCGGGATGGACGCCGACTACCAACTCAAGGTGGTGGTGCCGGACATGGACCACTACCAGAAATTCCTGCTCGGCCAGCTCACCCGCATTGAAGGGGTGACCAGCGTGAAGTCGAGCTTTGTGCTTAACCAGGTGATTTCCAGCACTCAATTGCCGTTGCAGCATCTAAGAACCTGAACACGCTGCGGCGACGAAGCAGAGGCTCTGCTGCCAGGCGCTGGCGTATAATCGCCGCCCTTGACCCGGCCGCGCGGCCTGGGCGATGTGTTTGAGTCTGGCCAATACCCGAGGTTGTGATGGAACCGGAAAAGTTTGAAGAGTGGATGATGATCATCCTGGTCGGCGGCCTGGTGGTCTTTATGGCGTTTATCGTCTGGGACCTGGCGAAAAAATCCAAAGCCGGCAAGTACGGCACCATGGTTCTCTTTCTGGCCCTGGGCCTGGGCGTGCTGGGCTTTATTATCAAGACCGTGGTGATTGGAAGCCTGGAAGGTTTCTAGAGCCGAGCAACGCTAGCCGAGTAGGTTGGGTTGAGCGAAGCGAAGCCCAACATCTCGGTCTCCGTTTGAAAAAAGCGCCGTTTAAAATCCGCCCCCCCCGTTGGGCTTCGCTCCGCTCAACCCAACCTACGATTCAGCACAGTTTCGCCTCCACCTCTTTCCACTCCCCCAACCCCAACCCTTCAATACTCCACGGCCCAATCCGTACCCGCACCAACCGCAACGTCGGCAACCCCACCGCCGCCGTCATTCGCCGCACCTGGCGATTGCGCCCTTCGCGAATCACCAGCTCCAACCACGCAGTCGGAATGCTTTTGCGAAACCGCACCGGCGGGTTGCGCTCCCACAACTGCGGTTCGGGCAAGTGCCGGGCTTCGGCTGGCAAGGTCGGCCCGTCATTCAGTTCCACGCCATCGCGCAGGCGCTGCAACTGTTCCTCGCTCGGCTCACCTTCCACCTGCACCCAGTAGGTTTTCGCCAGCTTGTGCTTGGGGTCGGCGATGCGGGCTTGCAGCTGGCCGTCGTTGGTTAGCAGCAACAGGCCTTCGCTATCGCGGTCCAGGCGCCCCGCCGGGTATACGCCGGGCACGGGAATAAAATCCTTGAGCGTGCTGCGGCCTTGCTCGTCGTTGAACTGGGTGAGCACGTCGAACGGCTTGTTGAACAGCAGCAGCTTCGGCTCGGCCGGTGGCGCCTTGGCGACACGGCGCGGTGCCAGGCGAGCGGGTTTGGCGGGAGGACGAGGTGGGCGGGCCATAAACAATCCGGGTGAGCAAGCGGGCGGCACAGTGTAACCCGAGGCCATACAGCACCATCAGCCTGGCTTATCGCGCGCCGTCCAATGCCGTCTATCGTTATGCTGCTGCGCTGCGCTGCCACCTAACAAAGGAACCCCTGCATGAGCACGTCCGACGTTCAGAAGTTCACCGGCTGGGCCGCCACCGCGCCCAACGCACCGTTGCAAGCCTACGAGTACGACCCGGGCCCACTGGGCGCCGAGGACGTGGAAGTGGCCGTGGAGTTTTGCGGCATCTGCCATTCGGACCAGTCGATGATCGACAACGAATGGGGCCGCACCCGTTATCCGTTTATTCCGGGCCACGAAGTGGTCGGCACCGTGGTGCGCGTGGGCGACCAGGTGCGCGGCCTGAAACTCGGCCAGCGTGTCGGTATCGGCTGGAACAAGGGCAGCTGCATGCATTGCGCCTCGTGCATGGAAGGTTCGCACCAGCTGTGCCGTACCGTGCAGCCGACCATCATCGGCGGCAACGGCGGTTTTGCTGATCGCCTACGCGCGCACTGGGCCTGGGCTATCCCAATTCCTGAGGCCATCGACCCAAGCCTGGCCGGCCCGCTGTTCTGCGCGGGCTCCACGGTGTTCAGCCCGTTGCTGGAGCTGGGTATCAAACCGACAGACCGCGTTGGCGTGGTCGGCATTGGCGGCCTCGGCCACCTGGCGTTGAAATTCCTCAATGCCTGGGGCTGTGAAGTCACCGCCTTTACCTCCTCGCCAAGCAAGCAGGAAGAAGCCAAGCGTCTGGGCGCCCATAATGCGGTGGCTTCCACCGACGCCGCGGCGATGAAGGCGATTGCCGGCACCCTGGATTTTCTGCTGGTAACCGCCAGTGCCGACCTGGACTGGAACAGCCTGATGGCCACCCTGCGCGGCCGTGGTCGTCTGCACTTTGTCGGCATCGTGCCGAGCGCGATTCCGGTGCATGTGTTCAGCCTGATTCCGGCGCAGAAAGCCATTTCCGGTTCGCCCGTGGGCTCGCCGTCAAACATGGCGAAGATGCTTGAGTTCTGCGCTCGCCACAAGATCGTGCCGCAGGTGGAGATGTTCCCGATGAGCAAGGTGAACGAGGCCATCGACCATCTGCGTGCCGGCAAGGCCCGCTACCGCGTGGTGCTGGACGCCAGCAAGTAGATTGCAAGACGTGTAAGGGGGCAGGCAAACCGCAAGCGCCATGCTAGGTTTGCCTGCATCTCCCCCGCATGAGTTTTTTCTCGATGCCAAGTAACCTTCGTCCTACCTGGTTGCTGAGCCTGCTGACTCTGGCCGGCTGTAATAACTCCGCGTACCAAGGCCCCGCCAGCGACCACTTCGATGGCGAGCGCTTTCACAATATCCAACCCACCGCCGAAAAAAGCCTGCGTGATCTGCTCAAGTGGCAACTCAACCGCGAGAAGACCGACGCCTGGGTGGCGAAGCCCGCTTTGAAAACCCCGCCCGTGGTGCGCGAACGGGTGCCGGGCGATGAGTTGCAAGTTACCTATATCAACCACGCCACGGTGCTGTTGCAGACCCAGGGGCTGAATATTCTCACCGACCCGGTGTGGTCCAAGCGCGTCAGCCCGTTCACCTTTATCGGTCCCAAGCGCTTTCAGGAACCGGGCCTGAGCATTGAGCAGTTGCCGCCGATTGACCTGATTCTGGTCAGCCATAACCACTACGACCACCTCGACCTGGAAAGCCTGCGCCAGTTGGCCCTGCGCTTTCCGACCGCAAAAGTGGTGACCGGTTTGGGCAATGGCGAGCTGATTAAACAGACCGGTTTTGCCGATGTGGCCGAGATTGATTGGTGGCAGGAACTGACCATCAGCGAGGCCCTCACCGTGCATGGCGTGCCGGTGCAGCATTGGTCGTCACGTACCCGCAGCGATACTAACCACACCCTGTGGCTGGGCTTTGTGCTGCAAACGCCGAGCGGACCGCTGTTGTTCCCCGGCGATACCGGATTGGGGCCGGAATTCAAACTGATCAACGAGCGCTTCGGCCCGATGCGGTTTGCCCTGCTGCCGATCGGTGCTTATGCGCCGCGCTGGTTTATGCGCGACCACCATATGAACCCCGACGATGCCGTGCAGGCCCATCGGCAATTGCAGGCCAAAAACAGTCTGGCAATTCACTTCGGCACGTTCCGCCTGACCGACGAAGGCCAGTTCGCGCCGCCGGCCGATCTGGCGGCGGCGTTGCAGGAACAGGAGGTGGATCCGCAGACGTTCCGCGTGCCGCAGCCTGGGGATACGTGGTTGGTGCCGTAAGATCAAAAGCCTCCCCACAAGGAAATGAGGTCACTTGTGGGAGAGGCTTTAGCCTCGATTCCTGGAAAAGGAAATTCCAGGAGTGAGCGCTTACTTACCGGAACGGCGGCTCGTCGAAGCTGCGCAATTTGCGGGAGTGCAGCGAGTCGAGTTGAGTGCGCATCAAATCCAGCGCGGTAATGCCGATGTGCAAATGCTGGCTCACCGCTCTTTCATAAAACGCCCCCGCCGCGCCCGGCAGTTTGATTTCGCTGTGCAGCGGTTTATCCGATACGCACAGCAACGTGCCGTACGGCACCCGCAGGCGATAACCCTGGGCGGCAATCGTGCCGCTTTCCATGTCCACGGCAATGGCACGGGCCAGGTTGATCAGCGGCCGCTCCTGGGCCCAGCGCAGTTCCCAGTTACGGTCGTCGTAGGTCAACACGGTGCCGGTGCGCAGCCGGCGCTTCAGCGCTTCGCCGCGTTCGCCGGTTACCGACGCTGCCGCTTCCTGCAACGCCAACTGCACTTCGGCCAAGGCCGGAATCGGGATATTCGGCGGCACTACCCGATCCAGAATACCGTCGCGACGCATATAGGCGTGGGCCAGAACGTAGTCGCCGATGGTTTGCGATTGGCGCAGGCCACCGCAGTGACCAATCATCAGCCAGCAATGCGGACGCAGCACGGCCAGGTGGTCAGTGATGTTTTTCGCGTTGGACGGGCCGACGCCGATATTCACCAGCGTCACGCCATGGCCATCGGAAGCGATCAGGTGATACGCCGGCATCTGGTAGCGGTGCCACACCACGGCATCGGCCACGGCTTGGGCATCTTCTTCTGAGGTGCCGCGTTCGATGATCACGTTGCCCGGCAACACCATGCGCACAAAGCGCGGGTCGTCGCGCAGTTGCGCCAGGCCGTGGCGGATAAATTGGTCGACGTAGCGGTGGTAGTTGGTCAGCAGAATCCACGGCTGCACATGGCGCCAGTCGCTGCCGGTGTAGTGCACCAGGCGACGCAGCGAGAAGTCCACGCGGGCGGCGTCGAACAGGGCCAGGGGCAGCGGGTCGATGTTTTGCCAGTCGTACAGACCGTCGGCGATGCCATCGGTGGCGGCCGACAGATCGGTACTCGGGAAGACCCGCGACAGCTCGGCGGCGGTGACCCCGGAGCCGGCCAGTTCATCGCCGGCTTCCACCACGTACGGGTACGGAATGTTCTGCTGGCTAACGCCCACTTCGACCTTCACGGTGAAGTCGTTCATCAACGGGCGCAGCTGCTCGAGCAGATATTTGCGAAAGGCAGCCGGGTGGGTGACGGTGACGCTGTAAGTGCCGGGCACCTGCACCTTGGCGTAGGCGCGGATGGTGGTGGGCACTTCGCCTTGGGTTTGGTAGGTCAGGCGCAGCTCGGGGTAACGGAAGCGGTCGCGCTGGTCGGGCTCGGGTTTGATCCGGTCTTTGAGATAGGCCTTGAGTGCCTGGCTCAGGCCTTCGACGGCCTGCTGATGCAGCGCGGCCAGGCGGTCCACCGCTTCTTCCGGGGTGTAGGCGATTACAAAGTTTTCGGTGTTGCTGGTCACGATCGGCCTTCCTGTCTGGACTCGCATGTGGCCTATCTTGCCTGCATCGACAACAAAAGGCATGAACCGAAACAGCGACTACCGGACGATCTGCTGCACCCTCAGTAGTCTGGATCCCCGCCTTCGCGGGAATGACGGTGGTCCTTCATACAACCCCGTCATCCCCGCGAAGGCGGGGATCCAGGTACATCGCACTCAAAGGAGAGCGCCCTTATCACCCCATCAAATGCGGCGTGCTGCGCGCCACCAGCGCCTCGACGTCCACACCACGCGGCAAGGTGCCGTAAACGCGACCACCCTGCCCCAGACGGCTGGCGATAAAGGCATCGGCCACCACGGCATTGCCGCCTTCGAGCAGCAGCTTGGCCTGCAGGCCGACGGCTACGTCTTCGGTGAGTTGGCGGGCGCGGTATTGGATATCGGCCGTGTCGCGGAAGCCCGCTTTCAGGCCTTCGATATGGGCCTTCAACCGCGCATCGCCATGACCGTCGCCAAGTTCAGTGAACAGCACATCAAGCACGCCCGGCTCTTTGGACAATGCGCGCAGCACGTCCAGGCATTGCACGTTGCCGGAGCCCTCCCACGTGGAGTTCACCGGCGCTTCGCGGTACAGGCGCGGCAGAATGCTGTCTTCCACATACCCCGCGCCGCCCATGCATTCAGCGGCCTCGTTGATCATGGCCGGCGCGCGTTTGCAGATCCAATACTTGCCCACGGCCGTTACCAGGCGGGCAAATTTGTCCTCTTGTTCGTCGTGGGCGTTATCCAGCGCTTTGGCCATGCGCATGCTCAGGGCAATGGCGGCTTCGCTTTCCAAAGCCAGATCGGCCAACACGTTTTGCATCAGGGCCTGCTCGCTCAGCACCCGGCCGCCGACACTGCGGTGCGCGCAGTGGTTCGCGGCCTGGCTCAGCGCTTGGCGCATCAGGGCGCTGGAGCCAACCATGCAGTCAAAGCGGGTCATCGACACCATCTCGATAATGGTCGGCACGCCGCGGCCTTCTTCGCCAAGCATCCAGGCCAGGGCGCCGCGGTATTCCACTTCGCTGGAGGCGTTGGACCAGTTACCCAACTTGTTTTTCAGGCGCTGGATATAGAACTCGTTGCGCGTGCCGTCCGGGCGATGGCGCGGCAGCAGGAAGCAGCTCAAACCCTTGTCGGTCTGCGCCAGGGTAAGGAAGGCATCGCACATCGGCGCCGAGCAGAACCACTTGTGGCCCACCAGTTCATACGCCTGCCCAGGCCCCGGCATGCCGACGGGATAAGCACGGGTGGTGTTGGCGCGCACATCGGTGCCGCCCTGCTTTTCAGTCATGGCCATGCCGATGGTCGCGCCGGCCTTCTGGCCAATCGGCAGATTGCGCGGGTCGTATTCGGTGGCGAGGATTTTTGGCAGCCAGATTTCCGCGACGTCTGGCTGAATGCGCAGGGCCGGCACACTGGCGTAGGTCATGGTCAGTGGGCAGCCGCTGCCGGCTTCGGCCTGGCTGTGCATATAGCTCATGGCTGCGCGGGCGACGTTGGCGCCGGCGCGCGGGTCGGTCCAGGGCAGCGAGGTGAGGCCGTGCTCGATGGCGGCCTGCATCAGCTGGTGATAGGCCGGATGGAACTCGACCACGTCGATCCGGTGACCATAGCGGTCGTGGCTTTTGAACACCGGTTTGTTTTCGTTGGCGAGAAAACCGGCCGCCATCAGCGGGCCGCCGGCCAGGGCGCCATAGGCGTCGATACGGTCGTTGGCCCAGGCGCCGCCGAAGTGGCGCGTCCATTCCTGCAGCGGCAGGTCGGCGCGGTACAGGTTGATGCCATCCAGCGACGGCGGCTGGTTGCTGACTTCGTGGGTTTCGGCGAGTACGGCGTGGTTGTTCATGGCAGTAACTCCTCAGCGCTTTGTTGTTCGGAAGAGAGCGCGCGCAAACAGAAAGAAACCAAAGCGGCGCTGACGTCCGCCAATTCTTGTGTGGGTTGGCCTGCCTCACGGGCGGCGCGGGCTTGCGGGGACAGCGGGCCGACCAGCGCTTCACTGATGGCGCCCACCAGGCAGGCGGCGCTGACGGCAACGGACGATGTGCGAAAGGCGCCGGACTGCACGCCCTGCTCGATGACAGTGCTTAGGTGCGCGGCGTAGGCCTCGCGGAATTCCAGACGGCGTTCGTCTACTTCCGGGTCGACCGGCTCGGCGATCAGGGCAAAGGCCAGGCGCCGGCTTTGCCAGGCGCGGGCGGCGAATTGCTGCAAGGCGCCGGCCATTCGCGCCGGCTCGCTGCCGGGCAATTGCAGGGCAGCGGCCATGGCATCCACTTCACGCTGACTGGCACGGGCAAAGACCTCGGCGGCCAATTCACCCTTGCCGCGAAAGTGCCGGTACAGGCTGCCGGTGGCGATGCCGACGCGCTCGGCGAGGGTGTTCATGGTCAGCGCGGCAAAACCGCCCTCCACCACCAACAGCAAGGCGCAATCGAGAATGCGCTCGCGCAGCTCAGAGTCGCGGTCGATACGGGCGGCGCTGTGACGGTAGGCCATAGTCTGAATCCTGATTCATTTGGAAGCAGTGAATCATGATTCAGAGTTTGGAAGAAGTGGCATTCTGGCCAAAGAAGGGGAACGTTGAAGCAAAACCCAGACACCGTCATCCCAGCGCAGGCTGGGATCCAGAGTGCTGGATAGAGCGAGGACGTGGGTACGGCGGGAGATTCTGGGTCCCCGCCTGCGCGGGGACGACGGTGTGGGGTAGCAGCGCTAGCGTTACGGAGTACGCACCGGCACCGGCGTTTCAAGGCACAACAACCAGTCATGCAGCAGCGCCTGCAACGCTTCGAACTTCACCGGCTTGGCCAGATAGTCGCTCATTCCCGCCGCCAGGCAGCGCTCGCGGTCGCCGCTGTGGCTGTGGGCGGTGATGGCCAGCACCGGCAACTCGGCGCAGGTGGGCATCGAACGCAGGGCGCGGCAGGTGGCGAAGCCGTCCATGATCGGCATCTGGCAGTCGAGCAGCACGGCGTCCACGGTTTCGCGGCGCAGCAGTTCCAGGGCGTCTGCGCCGTTGTCGGCACAGCGCACGCGGTAGCCAAGCTTGAGCAGCATGCCGCGCATTACCAGTTGGTTGATGCCGTTGTCTTCCACCACCAACACGGTGCAGTCCTCGGGGCGGCGCAGGGCTTGGCCGCCGCCGCGGCGTGGTTGTTCGCGCGAGGGCGCGCTTGCCGTAGACGCAGCATTACCGGTGAGAAACAACGGCACGGTCAGTTCGAAGTTGCTGCCCTCGCCCACTTCCGACTGGTGGCTCAAGCCGCCGCCCATCAGGCCCACCAGCTTGCGACAGATGGCCAGGCCGACGCCCAGGCCGCCGTATTCGCGGGTCATGGAGCCGTCCAGTTGGTGGAAGCGTTGGTACAGCGAGCCGTCCTGCGGGGTGCTGAAGCCGATGCCGCTGTCGAGCACGCCGACTTTCAAGATCAGCCCTTCACGACCGCGCTCGGCCGCCGCCACGCGCAAGGTAACCGCTCCACCGGGGGTGAATTTGATGGCGTTATCCAGCAGATAGCCGATGCATTGGCTGAGTTTGCCGGCGTCACCTTCGAGGGTGTCGGGCAGGGTTTCGTCCATTTCCAGGGTAAAGCCCAGGCCTTTTTCTTCGGCCCGCTGAGCGAATTGCGTGCGCAGGCCGCCGAACAGGCCGCGCAGGCTGAACGGCTCGCGCCACGGGTAGAGCTTGCCGGCTTGCAGTTCGGTGAGGGTGAGAATGTCGCTGACCATGCGCATCATGTCGCGCGCCGAGGCGCTGGCGGTTTTCTGGTATTGCTCCAATTCCACGTCCATGGGCACGGTTTGCATCAGCTCCAGCGAGCCGATCACGCCATTCATGGGGGTGCGCAGCTCGTGGGTGACGGTGGCGAGGAATTCGTCTTTCAGGCGGTTGCTGTTGGCCAGCTCGAGGTTGAGGGTTTCCAGCTTGCGCCCCGAGTCATAGAGGATGCGTGCGCGCTCTTCCTTCATGGAGTTGATGCGATCCGCCAGGGCCAGCGACAGCAAGCCCACCTCGATAGCCGAGCCGATCTGGCTGGCGTACATGGTGAGGAACACGTTCGGCAAATAGCCGAGCACCATCAGGGTGTTGATCACGCCGCCAATCAGGAAGGTGGTCCAGGCGAAGATAAAGTACCGCGCCACGCGCATGCCGCGCCGCCAGGCCAGCAGCCCGGCAGAGAACACCACGATGGTGAACAGCAACGCCAGATAGGTGGCCAGGCGCAGCGACACGCTGTAGCTGACGGTCAGCGCCAGCACCATCACCAGCGCGCCGACAGCCATGATCGCCAGCAAGGTGCGGTCCATCCACGGGCTGTGTTCGGAGGTGTGCAGGAAACTGCGCGCGAACTGGCTGCCGAACAGAGCCGCCGAGCCGACTAAAAACGGCGTGGAGGCGTTGGCCCACCATGGGTTGTCCGGCCAGAAGTATTCGATGCCGGCACCGTTGACCGACACCTGGTACAAGCCGAAGGAGGCGATATAGAGGATGTAGTAGAGGTAACTCGGGTCGCGCACGCTGAGGAAGATAAACAGGTTGTAGATGAGCATGCCCAGCAGCACGCCATAGATGATGCCCAGCAGGTAGATACGGCCGGGAATCTGCTCCATGTAGGTTTTCGGCGACCACAGATTGAGCGGCGCCTGAATCGAACCCTGGCTTTGTACACGCAAGTACACGCGCTGCGGCTGGTAGGGCTGCAGGTTGATTTCAAAAAGGTAGTTGTTCTGTTTGATCTGCCGGCTTTCGAACGGCAGGGCATCGCCGGTGCGTTGCGCCAATTGGAAACCGCCGCGCCCGTCAGGCAGGTAGAGGTCTAGGTGGTCCAGCGGCGGATAGGCCAGTTCCAGCAACCACGGCTGCTGGCCGAGCAGGTCTTGCGGGCGGTAGGCGAGGTCGATGCGCAGCCAGAATACCGAGTGGGAATAACCGGCGTTGAGCACCGGTTTGTTGTGGCGGCGGAAGCTGGCTTGCAGGGCTGGCGAGGTGATGTCGTTGATGGTGGCGTCGCCGCGCACATCCTCGAACACGTCCATTTCTTGCCCTAGAACAAGCTGGGTGGTGTGCTCGTCGAACTCGACCGCGTGAGCCAGGTTCGTCAACAAACACAAAAGAAGTAAAAGACCGTAGCGCATGCTGCCCCGCAAGGGCCTGGCGGGTGACGTCGGAGCCCCATCTCCGTAGCGACGTCACCACGCCGGCCTGATTTATTCAAATGGGGGCCACTCTAGCATAGCCGTCTGACGCTGAAAGCCGCCGCCAGCAAGGCACGGCGGGTGCCAGCAGCAATAGTGGCCACCTGCTGTCGGAAAACGCCGGTGCCTTGCGCGGGGCGGCCGGCATCTCACCACCGGCCAACTGAAACCGCTGCGCGCCCTGCAGCAAAAAAGGTGAAAAGTGATAAGCTCGCGCACCATGACTACCTATACCTCCCGCCCCGTTGTCCTCTGCCTTTCCGGCCACGACCCCAGTGGTGGCGCCGGTCTTCAGGCCGATATCGAAGCCTTGCTTGCCCAAGGCTGCCACGCCGCTCCAGCGGTAACCGCGTTGACCGTGCAAGACACCGTCAATGTCACTGACTTCCGCGTGCTCGATCGCGAATGGGTGTTGGCCCAAGCCCACGCCGTGATCGCCGACCTGCCGGTGGCTGCCGTCAAACTGGGCATGCTGGGCTCGGTGCAGATGGTGGAAACCGTGCTGGAAATCATGCAGAAGCTGCCGGGCGTGCCGTTGGTGTGCGACCCGGTGCTACGTGCCGGCGGCGGTGGCGCATTGGGTAAAGACGAAGTGGGTTTTGCGATGCGCGAGCGTTTGCTGCCGATTGCCACCATCGCCACGCCGAACCTGCCGGAAGCGCGCATTCTCGCCGAGCTGCCAGATGGCACCGCCGATGAATGCGCCGCCAAGTTGCTGCCGTTTATTCAGCACTTGCTGATTACTGGCGGCCATGGCGACGAATCCAGGTGCATAACCGCCTGTACAGCCGCGACGGCAGTCAGCACACCTTTACCTGCGAGCGGTTGCCGGGTAGCTATCACGGCTCGGGTTGCACCTTGGCCAGTACCTTGGCCGGCCGTTTGGCTTTGGGTGAGAACCTGGCCAGCGCAGTGGAATCTGCCCTCGCCTACACCTGGCGCACGCTGCGCGATGCTGAACAACTCGGGCGCGGCCAATACGTTCCCCGTCGTCTGCCGTTGGACTTCTGTTCATGAGCAACTTGCGCGGCCTCTATGCCATTACCGACAGCCAACTGCTGGCCGGCGGCAAACTGTTGCCTTACGTGGAAGCGGCCCTCGACGGCGGCGCCACGCTGCTGCAATACCGCGACAAGAGCAACGACGACGCCCGCCGTCTGCGCGAAGCCGAAGCGTTGAAAACCTTGTGCGAGCGCTACGGCGCGAGCCTATTGATCAACGACGACGCCGAACTGGCCGCCCGCCTGGGCGTTGGTGTGCACCTCGGGCAAGGCGACGGTTCGCTCTCGGTGGCCCGTGCCCTGCTCGGCCGCAAGGCCATCATCGGCGGCACCTGCCTGTCGCAGCTTGAACTGGCCGAACAGGCGGCCCGCGAAGGCGCCAGCTATGTCGCGTTTGGCCGCTTCTTCAATTCCCTGACCAAACCCGGCGCCCCCGCGGCCACCCTGGAATTGGTGCAACAAGCCCGTGCGCGGGTGCAGTTGCCGGTGTGTGCCATTGGCGGCATCACCCTGGACAACGCGGCGCCGTTGATTGCCGGCGGCGTGAGCCTGCTGGCGGTGATCCACGCCCTGTTCAGCGCCGACACGGCCCAGGAAGTTAACCGCCGCGCTCGCGCCTTTAGCGCCCTGTTTCAGTCTTAACCATCGAATTCTGAGGACGCAGGCCTGCCCTGCCCGCCTCCACTTGTTCAGTTAAAAGGAGTCTGCCCAATGACCCAGTCCCGTTCCGAAGCCCTGTTTGCCAGCGCGCAAAAACACATTCCCGGCGGCGTGAATTCGCCCGTGCGTGCGTTCCGCAGCGTCGGCGGCACGCCGTTGTTCTTCAAACATGCAGTCGGCGCCTACGTCACTGACGAAGACAACAAGCAGTACGTGGACTATGTCGGCTCCTGGGGCCCGATGATCCTCGGCCACAGCCACCCGGACGTGCTCGACGCCGTGCGCAAGCAGCTGGAACACGGCCTCTCCTACGGCGCGCCAACCGCCATGGAAACCGAGATGGCGGAGCTGGTGTGCTCGATCGTGCCGTCGATGGAGATGGTGCGCATGGTCAGCTCCGGCACCGAAGCGACCATGAGCGCGATTCGTCTGGCCCGTGGTTACACCGGCCGCGACAGCATCATCAAGTTCGAAGGCTGCTACCACGGCCACTCCGACAGCCTGCTGGTGAAAGCCGGCTCCGGCGCCCTGACCCAAGGCGTGCCGAGTTCCGCTGGCGTGCCGGCGGCGTTCGCCAAACACACCCTGACCCTGCCGTTCAACGACATCGCGGCCGTGGAAAAAATGCTCAGCGAAGTGGGCAAGGAAGTGGCGTGCATCATCGTTGAGCCGGTGGCCGGCAATATGAACTGCGTGCCGCCGGCGCCGGGCTTTCTCGAAGGCCTGCGCGAGCAGTGCGACAAACACGGCGTGGTGCTGATTTTTGACGAAGTGATGACCGGGTTCCGCGTCGCCCTCGGCGGCGCCCAGGCTTACTACGGGGTGACGCCGGACCTGTCGACCTTCGGCAAGATCATCGGCGGCGGCATGCCGGTGGGCTGTTTTGGCGGCAAGCGCGAAATCATGCAGCAGATCGCCCCGCTCGGCCCGGTTTACCAGGCCGGCACCCTTTCGGGTAACCCGCTGGCCATGGCCGCCGGCCTGACCACGCTGAACCTGATCCGCCGCCCGGGCTTCCACGACGAGCTGACCGCTTACACCACCCGTATGCTCGACGGGCTGCAACAGCGCGCCGACGCGGCGGGCATTCCGTTCGTGACCACCCAGGCCGGCGGCATGTTTGGCCTGTACTTCAGCGGCGCCGACGACATCGTCACCTTTGACGATGTAATGAGCAGCGATGCCGACCGCTTCAAGAAGTTCTTCCACCTGATGCTGGACGGCGGCGTGTACCTGGCGCCGAGCGCGTTCGAGGCCGGTTTCACCTCCATCGCCCATGGCGACAAGGAGCTGCAAATCACCCTCGACGCCGCAGAGCGCGCCTTCGCGGCCCTGCGCTGATGCAATACAGCACCGCCGTTTCCGATGGAGTGTTGGCGCTGGCCTGTTTGGCCTGCGTGATCGGCATTCTGCGCAGCCCGCGTTGGGGCGAGCAAAACCTGCGGGCGACGTGGTGGATAGTCATCGCCGCGTTGCTGCTGACCGGCGCTACGGCGGTGGTTGGCGTGCTGCATTTTGGCGTGGACGAAAGCTGGCAACCGCTGCACGCCAAGCTCAGCCAGGCCAGCAGCTTGCTCGCCTTGCCGGCGCTGGGCGTGGCGGCGCTGACGTTGATTCGCGGCTGGCACTGGCAGCGTCTGGGCTGGTGCTGGGTGATCATCAGCCTGAGCGTGCTGTTCGAAGGCGCCAAGCGCCTGGGTGTACTGGATAGCTACAAACTCGTACTTAACCTCGTCACCTTGCTGCTGTTTCTATACGCCGGCTTTACTCAAGGACGCGGGCCGTTGCTTGCCGGTGCCGGTGTGGTAGCGCTCTTTATCGTCGCCGGGCTGGTGGTGGGAACCGACGGAAACCTCGGCCCCATGCGCCGTGTTGACGTTTTTCATGGACTGCTAAGCTTGGCGTATCCGTTGCTGACCTGGCTGCTGCTCGCGTTGCACAGTCGCCAAGGCGTGACGGACGGGGCAGAAAAGTCGGTAAAGACTTTGTAACAAGCGCCCGGCTTATTCCATAATGCGCGGGCCGTCGCGTTCCGACGGCCGGGCATTGGCCCGCTCTGCTTACGAGGCGTGTTGATTGTTATGAACTGCATCGGCCGCACCCTGTCCCTGGGCTGCCTGTTGCTCCTGCTGCCACTGGTTGCATCGGCTGGCGGCAACTCCTTGCTGATTCCGGCCGCCGGCCGCTGTTCGCTCAACACCCTTCCCGAAGACCAGGCCGAAGCCCTTTCGTCCTGCCAGCAAGCCGCGCAGAGCGGCGACCCTGAAGCCCAATTCGAACTTGGCGAGTTTTTCTACGACGGCAAACGCGCCCCGCGCGACCTGCCGCAAGCGCTGAACCTGTTCGAACAAGCCTCGCTGCAAGGCCATGCACAAAGCCAGTATCGCCTGGGGATGATGTTTTTCCGTGGCGAAGGCGTGCAGGCCAATAACGTGCAGGCGTATATCGTGCTGAAGATGGCGGCCGTGAATGGCGCCGAAGATGCGCTCGATACCGCCGACCAGGTGGCCGCGCAAATGCCGCGTGAGCAGCTGGAAATCGCTACTCAGGTACTGGGGCAGATTTTCCGTAATTACCTGATTGAATTGCAGACAGCGGACGGTGGTTCGCCGTTTGCGCCGTTGCCCTGAAAAGCTTCGCGAGCAAGCTCGCTCCTACGGGATGACGATGCTTGTGATCTCTACACAATAAAAAAGGGCGCCTGATGGCGCCCTTCTCGTTCAGCCGATCACCTTACTGGTGATACTGCGCCGACAACTCATGCACCGCTTCCAGGAACGCCCCGGCGTGCGCCGGATTGACCTCAGGCGTAATGCCGTGGCCGAGGTTAAACACGTGGCCTGAGCCTTTACCGTAGCTGGCCAGAATGCGCGCCACTTCGTTACGGATGGCGGCAGGCTGCGCGTACAGCACGGTTGGGTCCATGTTGCCTTGCAAGGACACCTGGCCACCGACGCGACGGCGGGCTTCGCCGATATCGCAGGTCCAGTCCAGACCCAGCGCATCGGCGCCGGCATCGGCCAGCGACTCCAGCCACAGACCGCCATTCTTGGTGAACAGAATCACCGGAATCTTTCGGCCGTCGTGTTCGCGAATCAGGCCACTGACGATCTTCTTCATGTACGCCAGCGAGAACTCCAGGTACGCCGCCGACGACAGATTGCCGCCCCAGGTATCGAAGATCTGCACGGCTTGCGCGCCGGCCAGAATCTGGCCATTGAGGTAGCTGGTGACCGACTGGGCGAGCTTGTCGAGCAGCAGGTGCATGGCCTGTGGGTTGTCGTAGAGCATGGCCTTGGTTTTGCGGAAGTCTTTCGACGAACCGCCTTCGACCATATAAGTGGCCAAGGTCCACGGGCTGCCGGAGAAGCCAATCAGCGGCACGCGGCCGTTCAGAGCACTGCGGATGGTGCGCACCGCGTCCATCACGTAACCGAGGTCTTTTTCCGGGTCGGGAATCGGCAGGGCTTCGACGTCGGCCAAGCTGCTGATGACTTTCTTGAAGCGCGGGCCTTCGCCGGTTTCAAAATACAGGCCCTGGCCCATGGCGTCGGGGATGGTGAGGATGTCGGAAAACAGAATCGCCGCGTCCAGCTGCGGGTAGCGGTCCAGCGGTTGCAGGGTAACTTCGCAGGCGAACTGCGGGTTCTGCATCAGCCCCATGAAGTCGCCGGCCTTGGCACGGCTGGCGCGGTACTCCGGCAGGTAGCGACCGGCCTGGCGCATCATCCACACGGGAGTGACATCGACAGGCTGTTTCAACAAGGCACGGAGGAAGCGATCGTTCTTCAGGGCGGTCATGGCATTTCCTGATGAAAAGTAGGCAGCAAAAAAGTGCCGGCATTTTCGCAGAGCGCACAGCAAAAGGCACGGCGAGTGCCGTGCCTTTTGTCTATGGAGTCAATTTGTCGCGGCGGTATCCGCTTTGGAAACCTATCTAAGCGTCGCGAGCGAAGGTGAGGCAAGGCGGAGGGGTCGAAAAAAAGCGGAGTTGGCTGTAGCCAATGAGCATTTTTTCCGACCCCGACAACGCCGCATCACCGAGCGCAGCAGCTTAGACTTCGAGGTAATCCAGGATGCCTTCTGCCGCTTGGCGACCTTCGAAAATCGCCGTCACCACCAAGTCCGACCCACGCACCATATCGCCACCGGCAAAAATCTTCGGGTTGCTGGTCTGGTGCTTGAACTTGGACTGCTCGGGCGCAATCACGCGGCCCTGGCTGTCGGTCTGGATGCTGAACTGCTCGAACCACGGCGCCGGACTTGGACGGAAACCGAAGGCGATCAGCACGGCTTCAGCCGGGATGATTTCTTCAGAACCCGGAATCGGCTCGGGGCTGCGACGGCCACGGGCGTCCGGCTCGCCGAGACGGGTCTCGACCACTTTCACGCCTTCAACCTTGTCTTCGCCAACGATGGCGATCGGCTGGCGGTTGTAGAGGAATTTCACGCCTTCTTCTTTGGCGTTCTTCACCTCTTTGCGCGAGCCGGGCATGTTCTCTTCGTCACGACGGTACGCGCAGGTGACCGACTTGGCGCCCTGGCGGATCGAGGTACGGTTGCAGTCCATGGCGGTGTCGCCGCCACCAAGCACAACGATGCGTTTGCCCTTCATATTGATGAAGTCTTCCGGCGCCTTTTCGAAACCCAGGTTGCGGTTCACGTTGGCGATCAGGAAGTCGAGCGCATCGTGCACGCCCGGCAGGTCTTCACCCGGGAAGCCGCCCTTCATATAGGTGTAGGTGCCCATGCCCATGAACACGGCATCGTACTCTTCGAGCAGTTGGTCGACGGTGACGTCTTTGCCCACTTCGGTGTTCAGGCGGAATTCGATGCCCATGCCGGTGAACACTTCACGACGGCGGGTGAGTACGCTTTTTTCCAGCTTGAATTCGGGAATGCCGAAGGTGAGCAAGCCACCGATTTCCGGGTTCTTGTCGAACACCACGGGCGACACACCGTTACGCACCAGTACGTCGGCGCAGCCCAGGCCAGCAGGGCCGGCGCCGATAATGGCGACGCGCTTGCCGGTTGGTACGACCTTGGACATATCCGGACGCCAGCCCATGGCGAAGGCGGTGTCGGTGATGTACTTCTCCACCGAACCGATGGTCACGGCGCCAAAGCCATCATTAAGGGTGCAGGCACCCTCGCATAGACGGTCTTGCGGGCACACGCGACCGCAGACTTCCGGCAGGGTGTTGGTCTGGTGGGACAGTTCAGCGGCGGCCAGGATATTGCCTTCCGATACCAGCTTGAGCCAGTTCGGAATGAAGTTGTGCACGGGGCACTTCCACTCGCAATACGGGTTACCGCAACCCAGGCAGCGATGCGACTGGTCAGCGGCCTGGGCCGGTTTGAAGGGCTCGTAGATCTCGACGAATTCCTTTTTGCGCTGGCGCAACAGTTTCTTCTTCGGATCTTTGCGCCCGACATCGAGGAACTGGAAGTCGTTGTTCAGACGTTCAGTCATGGTTAAAACCTCATCACACTACGGCAGGCGCAAATTATTGTGGGTTAGCACGGGTGCTGGAGAGCAGCGACCCAAGGCTGGCGGCTTTCGGCTTGACCAGCCAGAACTTGCGCAGGTAGTCGTCCAGGTTTTCCAACAGGTTGCGACCCCATTCGCTGGATGTTTCCTCGACGTACTCTTCGAGCACACGTTGCAGGTGGCTACGGTACGACTCCATCGACTCGCCGCTGATGCGCTGAATTTCCACCAGCTCATGGTTCACGCGGTCAACGAAGGTGTTGTCCAGGTCGAGCACATAGGCGAAACCGCCGGTCATGCCCGAACCGAAGTTGTAGCCAGTCTTGCCCAGGACCGCGACGAAACCGCCGGTCATGTACTCGCAGCAGTGGTCGCCCGTACCTTCCACCACGGCGTGGGCACCGGAGTTACGCACGGCGAAACGCTCGCCCGCGGTACCCGCAGCGAACAGCTTGCCGCCGGTGGCGCCGTACAGGCAGGTGTTGCCGACAATGGCACCGTCCTGGGTTTTGAACGCGCTGTTGGCCGGCGGCACGATGACCAGCTTGCCGCCAGTCATGCCCTTGCCGACGTAGTCGTTCGCGTCGCCTTCCAGGTACAGGTTCAGGCCACCGGCGTTCCACACGCCGAAGCTCTGACCAGCAGTGCCTTTGAAGCGGAAAGTGATCGGCGCCTTGGCCATGCCCTGGTTACCGTGCACCCGAGCGATTTCGCCAGACACACGGGCACCGATGGAACGGTCGCAGTTGCAGATATCCAGCTCGAACTCGGCGCCGGTCAGACCGTCGATGGCCGACTTGGCCAGACCGACCATATGCTCGGCCAGCTTGCCTTCGTCGAACGGCGGGTTGCGGTCAACCTGGCAGAACTGCGGTTTGTCGGCCGGAATATGGTCGCTACCCAGCAGCGGGCTCAAGTCGAGGAATTTTTGCTTGTCGGTTTCACCCGGCAGCATTTCCAGCAGATCGGTACGACCGATCAACTGCTCCAGGCTCGGCACGCCCACTTTGGCCAGCCACTCACGGGTTTCTTCGGCCACGAAGGTGAAGAAATTCATCACCATTTCGACGGTGCCGATGAAGTGGTCCTTGCGCAGTTTCTCGTTTTGCGTGGCCACACCGGTGGCGCAGTTGTTCAGGTGGCAAATACGCAGGTATTTGCAGCCCAGGGCGATCATCGGCGCGGTACCGAAGCCGAAGCTTTCGGCGCCGAGGATGGCCGCTTTGATTACGTCGAGACCAGTTTTCAGGCCGCCGTCGGTTTGTACCCGCACTTTGCCGCGCAGGTCGTTACCGCGCAGGGTCTGGTGGGTTTCGGCCAGGCCGAGCTCCCACGGCGCGCCGGCGTATTTGATGGAGGTAAGCGGGGATGCGCCAGTACCGCCGTCATAACCGGAGATGGTGATCAGGTCGGCATACGCCTTGGCCACACCGGCGGCGATGGTGCCAACGCCCGCTTCTGCTACCAATTTCACCGAGACCAGCGCCGATGGGTTGACCTGCTTGAGGTCAAAAATCAGCTGCGACAAGTCTTCGATGGAATAGATGTCGTGGTGCGGCGGTGGCGAAATCAGGGTGACGCCCGGTACCGCATAGCGCAGCTTGGCGATCAGGCCGTTGACCTTACCGCCTGGCAGCTGGCCGCCCTCGCCCGGCTTGGCGCCTTGGGCAACCTTGATTTGCAGCACTTCGGCGTTCACCAGGTATTCCGGCGTAACACCGAAACGGCCGGTGGCCACTTGCTTGATTTTCGAGCTGCGCACGGTGCCGTAACGCGCCGGGTCTTCACCACCTTCACCGGAGTTGGAACGCGCACCCAGGCGGTTCATGGCTTCGGCGATGGCTTCGTGAGCTTCCGGCGACAACGCGCCCAGGGAAATACCGGCCGAGTCGAAGCGCTTGAGGATCGCTTCCAGCGGCTCGACCTGATCGAGGGCCAGCGGCGTCTCTGCTTCTTTGACTTTCAGCAGGTCACGGATCATCGACACCGGGCGGGTGTCGACCAGCGTGGTGTATTCCTTGAATTTCTCGTAGCTGCCGATTTGCACGGCGGCCTGCAGGGTGTTGACCACGTCCGGGTTGTAGGCGTGGTATTCACCGCCGTACACGAACTTGAGCAAACCGCCCTGCTGGATGGTTTTACGGTTGTTCCAGGCTTCGGCAGCGAGCAATTTCTGCTCGGCTTCGATATCGACAAAGCGCGCACCTTTGATGCGGCTAGCGACACCACGGAAGCTCAGGCCAACTACTTCATCCGACAAGCCAACGGCTTCGAACAGCTGCGCACCGCGGTACGAGGCCACTGTGGAAATACCCATCTTCGAGAGGATTTTCAGCAGGCCTTTGGAGATACCTTTGCGGTAGTTTTTGAAGACTTCGTACAGATCGCCCAGCACTTCGCCGGTGCGGATCAGGTCAGCTAATACTTCGTAGGCAAGGTACGGGTACACCGCCGAGGCGCCGAAGCCGATCAGCACCGCGAAGTGATGCGGGTCGCGGGCAGTGGCGGTTTCGACCAGGATATTGCAGTCGCAACGCAGGCCTTTTTCGATCAGGCGGTGATGCGCGGCGCCCACTGCCAGCGAGGCGTGGATCGGCAACTTGCCCGGAGCAATGTTGCGGTCGGTGAGAACCAGCAGGCACTTGCCGCTGCGTACGGCTTCTTCAGCCTGATCGGCAACGTTACGCACTGCCGCTTCGAGGCCGATGGTTTCGTCGTAGTTGAGGTCGATGACATGACGCTCGAACCCGGGGGTGTCGAGATTCATCAGCGAGCGCCACTTGGCCGGCGAAATCACTGGCGTGCTGAGGATTACGCGCGAAGCGTGGGCCGGCGACTCTTCGAAAATATTGCGCTCGGCGCCCAGGCAGATTTCCAGGGACATCACGATGGCTTCGCGCAGCGGGTCGATCGGCGGGTTGGTGACCTGCGCGAACTGCTGACGGAAGTAGTCGTACGTAGGGCGCACGCGTTGCGACAGCACGGCCATTGGCGTGTCGTCACCCATCGAGCCCACGGCTTCCTGGCCTTGTTCGGCGAGCGGACGCAGCACCTGGTCACGCTCTTCGAACGTCACCTGGAACATTTTCATGTAGTGCTTGAGCTGGTCGCTGCCGTAGGTGGCGGCGCCGTGGTCGTCGTCCATGGTCGCCTGAATGCGCACGGCACTCTTGCGCAGCCATTGCTTGTAGGGGTGGCGCGATTTCAGACGGCTGTCGATGTCATCGGTGTGCAGCACCTGACCGGTTTCGGTGTCCACGGCCAGCACTTGGCCAGGGCCAACGCGGCCTTTGGCGATAACGTCTTCAGGCTTGTAATCCCACACGCCGATTTCCGAGGCGATGGTAATGTAGCCATTGCTGGTGGTGACCCAACGCGCCGGGCGCAGACCGTTACGGTCGAGCAGGCACACGGCATAGCGACCGTCGGTGAGTACGACACCGGCCGGGCCATCCCAGGGCTCCATGTGCATGGAGTTGTATTCGTAGAACGCGCGCAGATCGGCGTCCATGGTTTCGACGTTCTGCCACGCTGGCGGAATGATCATGCGGATGCCACGGAACAGGTCCATGCCACCAGTGACCATCAGCTCCAGCATGTTGTCCATGCTCGAGGAGTCGGAACCCACGCGGTTAACCAGCGGGCCCAGTTCGTCGAGGTCAGGCAACTGATCGTTGGCGAACTTGGTGCGACGGGCGACGGCCCAGTTGCGGTTGCCGGTGATGGTGTTGATTTCGCCGTTGTGCGCCAGCAGGCGAAACGGTTGGGCCAACGGCCATTTCGGCAGGGTGTTGGTGGAGAAGCGCTGGTGGAACACGCAAATCGCGGTCATCAGGCGCTCGTCACCGAGGTCCGGATAGAACTGCTGCAGGTCGACCGGCATCATCAAGCCTTTATAGATGATGGTCTTGGCCGAGAAGCTACAGATGTAGTGATCGCTGTCGGCGGCGTTGGCCACCGAAGAGCGACGACGCGCGCTGAACAGCTTGATCGCGAATTCCTGATCGCTCAGGCCTTCTCCGCCGATAAACACTTGCTCGATCTGCGGCAGGCGCTCAAGGGCCAGGCGGCCGAGGACGCTGGTGTCGATCGGTACTTTGCGCCAGCCGATCAATTGCAGACCCGCCGCGAGGATTTCGCGGTTCATGTTCTCGCGCGCGACTTCGGCTTTGGCCGAATCCTGGTTGAGGAACACCATGCCGACGGCGTATTGGGCCGGCAGGTCAGCGGCAAATTGCTCTTTGGCAACGGCGCGCAGGAAGGCGTCAGGCTTCTGGATTAGCAGACCGCAGCCGTCACCTGTTTTCCCGTCGGCGTTGATGCCGCCGCGGTGGGTCATACAGGTCAAGGCCTCAATAGCCGTCTGCAGCAAGTGATGACTCGCCTCGCCCTGCATATGGGCGATCAGGCCGAAGCCGCAGTTATCCTTGAACTCATCAGGATGGTATAGACCTGCTTTCATAGGACTCTCACCAGGCAAACTTTGATCTATTTCAAACACTTACCGTGCGCGCAGGTCAATGCGCCAGCTTTGCGCAGGCAAAAGGGGGGTCATTGTACACAGACGAATATCAGCGAACAAATGTCGTGCGGCGAAAGCACGAAACCTTATGTCGCCTTTCTATAAGAAAGTACCAGGCGGTCGTGGTAAAGACCACCCGGTCATTGCCATCAAGCACACATTAAATCAGCGTGCTTGAGCCTCCTGCTGGATGCTGGAGAAGGTCTTGGGCCACGGCTTGCCGGCTTGGACCTTGGCGGGCAGGGTCTTGATCGCGGCCTGGGCGGCGGCGCGATTGGCGAAATTGCCGTAGGTCACCACGTACAGCGGCTTGCCGTTCAGGGTTTTCTTGAAGTAGTGGTACTCGGCACCTTGCGCACGCACAAACGCCTGCGCCGCCGCTTCCGTACCCGTACCCAATACCTGCAGGGCAAAGTTGCCGCCTGGCTGGGTGGCGTACCAGCCGCTGGCCGAACCACTAGCGGCCGGGGCCGCTGGTTTCTCAGCCTTGGCCACGACGGTTGGCTTGGCGGCGGCAGGAGAGGCCGGCTTCGCGGCTGTCGGGGCTGGCGTTTGCGGTTTGGCAGCAGCCGTGGGGGCTGGCGTTGCAGCAGGCGCTGGCTTGATAACCGGTGCAATCACCGGCGCGGCAGGTGCCGTGCTGGCGGTCGCGCCTTGGGGCGGCGCCATGGTGGTGACGGTCGGCGGTACTGCGCTGGCAGGCGGCTCGATCGCGCCATCGTCGTCGCTGTCGCCCAAACCGGAAGCCTGAGCCAACGGCTCACGGATCACCGGCTGAGCCTGGCCCACCAACGGCAGCGGCAACGGCTGGGTGGAGCCGGCGAATTCAACCGCAGGGCCTTTGCCATCCGCCGCTGCTGGCGGCGCAGATGCATCCACCACCGGAGCCGGCGCTGTACCCAATGGCAACTGCGCGGCAACCGGAGCTTCAGGCTCCGACTTGCTGCGCCCCTGCATCATCCAGGCAGCGCCAACAGCGATTGCCACGACCACTAGCGCCAACAGATGCTTCTTGGGTAGTTTCAAAGCCATTCCTCCCTTCGTTGCAGCACCACGATTGGCCAGCATCGAGTCGATCAGCGTTTCGCGGGCAACCTGATTGATCGCCCCCGGCCAACCGGCGGATTGCAGGTGGATATCGGCGATCTGCTCATCGGTCAGCAATTCGATACCCTGGCCTGCTCCTTCAAGGCGCTGCGCCAGGTAGTCGCGGGTTTCATCTTCGCTGTACGGGCTCAACTCAATGGCGTGGAAACGCTCTTCGCCATCGGCCAGCAGCTCGAGGCGCGGCAACAGCGCTGATTCACCGAACAGAAATACATGGGGACGGCCTTCGGCGTTGCCGGCAGCCAGCGCGAGCAATGCATCCAGGGCGTCGTTATCCAACGACTCGGCATCGTCGATCAGCAGATAGACTTCCTGACCGGTCAGCGACAACTGCGCAACCTGCGACAGCAGCGAGCGAGCATCGGACTGTTGAACATTCAAGCCTTGAGCGATCTGGCGCATCACGCCGCCGGCATCGGCCGCGCCGCGGGCTGAAAACACCACGCTGTGCACGGCCTGCTTGTTGGTGCTAGCGACCAGCGCCTGACGCAACAGGGTTTTGCCGCTGCCTTGCGGGCCACTGACCACCAGCAACAACTGGCTATAACGGGCCAGATGGTGCAGCTGCCCCAACACCGGCTTGCGCTGCGCCGGAAAGAATTTGAAGCCTGGAACACGCGCAGCAAAGGGATCGTGACTGAATTGGTAGTGGCCGAGAAAGGCCTCGTCGGCGTGCAGACTGGTCATGGGGCTCTCAATTAGTCTTCAAGGTGTTCCACCATGGCGCGGTAGTCCGCAACCAGAGTGGCATCCAAAATCTCGCGCGGGAAATCGCCCGTCACTACCGCTTCGCCGATCTGGCGAAGCAGGACAAGGCGCAGTCGACCGCCAAGAACTTTCTTATCGACCGCCATATGAGTGAGAAAATCCTCAGCGGTCATTTCTTCTGGTGGAATTACTGGCAGGCCGGCACGCAGGAACAGGCGAATACCGCGATCACGCTCGGCGGCGGTGATCCAGCCCAGGCGGCAGGACATCTCTAACGCCATCACAGTACCGGCCGCCACAGCCTCGCCGTGCAACCAGACCCCGTAACCCATATGGGTTTCGATAGCATGGCCAAAGGTATGACCCAGATTGAGGGTGGCGCGTACACCAGACTCGCGCTCATCGACACCGACGACCCTGGCCTTGGCCGCACAAGAACGCGCGATGGCTTCGGTCAGCGCTGCCTGATCAAGGTTACGCAGTGCATCGACATTGGCTTCAAGCCAGGTCAAAAACGGCTCGTCGCAAATCAGGCCGTATTTGATCACTTCAGCCAGGCCGGCAGAAAGCTCGCGCGTCGGCAGCGTGTTCAACGTGGCGGTATCGATCAGCACCGCATTGGGCTGATAGAACGCACCGACCATATTCTTGCCCAGCGGATGGTTGATACCGGTTTTGCCACCGACCGAGGAGTCAACCTGTGACAGCAACGTGGTGGGCACCTGAATAAAGTCGACGCCGCGCTGGTAGCAGGCCGCCGCGAAGCCAGCCATATCGCCGACAACGCCGCCACCCAAGGCAATTACAGTGGTGCTGCGCTCGTGCCGTGCTGTCAGCAGGCCGTCAAAAATCAACTGCAGAGTTTCCCAGCCTTTGTAGGCTTCGCCATCCGGAAGAATGACCGTCGCCACATCAAAACCGGCCAAGGCCTGCTTGATCGACTCAAGATAGAGCGGCGCAACGGTTTCATTGCTGACGATGGCAACTTGCTTACCCGCAATATGCCGAGAAAAAAGCGCGGGCTGAACCAACAGGTTCGCCCCGATATAGATGGGATAACTACGTTCGCCCAGCTCAACCTGAAGAGTCTGCATGAAGCCCCCACGATAAAAGGGCCATAGGATAACGCATATCGGCGTGCGCTTTAACGCGGATGAAGCGCCTCGAGGCGCTCCAGAATTTCCTGCACCACCATACGCGGCGGACGCTCGTCGGTTTCGATAATCACGTCGGCGATTTCCCGGTACAGGGGATCGCGGATGCGCATCAGATCGGCGAGCACTTTGCCTGGATTGGCCGTGCGCAACAGCGGACGGTTGCGGTCACGGGACGTGCGATCCAGCTGCTGATCGACGGAGGTATGCAGATACACCACACGGCCACCAGCACGCAGCGCCGAGCGATTTTCCGGGCGCAGCACAGCGCCGCCCCCGGTAGCCAGCACGACACCGTCGAGCTCACACAGCTCGCCGATAACGGCCTGCTCACGCTCACGGAAACCAGCCTCCCCTTCTACATCGAAGATCCAGGGAATATTGGCTCCAGTACGCTGCTCGATTTCCTTATCCGAGTCTTTGAAAGACAGCCTTAACTCTTTTGCCAGTAACCTCCCGATGGTGCTTTTACCTGCCCCCATCGGGCCTACGAGAATCAAATTTCGCACAGATTTAGCGACTCACAGCGATTGCCGAGTTGTTCATGATACGCGGAGTCAGGAACACCAGGAGTTCGTTTTTGCTGTCAGCTACCACGTCGCGGCGGAACAGACGACCGAGGTACGGCAGGTCACCCAGGAACGGCACTTTGTCGACCGACTTGGTCTGCGTGTTGGAGAACACACCACCGATCACGATGGTCTCACCATCGTTGACCAACACCTTGGCGTTGACTTCGTTCTTGTTGATCGGCGGAACGCCGTTCAACGCACGGGCGAAGTCCGGCTCATCCTTGGTGACTTTCACTTCGATGATGATGCGGTTGTCCGGAGTGATTTGCGGGGTTACTTCCAAGGACAGGGCAGCCTCTTTAAAGGAGGTGCTGGTTGCGCCGCTGGAGCTGGCTTCCTGGTACGGAATCTCGGAACCCTTGAGGATCTTGGCGGTTTCTTTGTCCGACGTTACCACCTTGGGCTGGGAAACGATTTCGCCGTTACCGGTTTTTTCCATCGCAGTCAGTTCGAGGTCGAGGATCAGGTTGTCGGTAACGAAACCGATGCCGATACCCGCGGTACGGTTGGCGACACCCATATCCACGAATGGGTAGTTACCGTTGCTGTCTTCGCCGCTATCACCGTTTTCGTCGCCGCTATCGTCGTTACCGTAGACAGCGCCTTTGCCATTACCGAACGTTTGGGTACCGCCCCAACGCACGCCGAGGCTCTTGTCGTAGTCGACGTTGGCTTCAACGATGCGCGCCTCAATCATTACCTGACGAACCGGGATATCCAATTGGGTAATGATGCGGCGCAGCTCGTCGATGCGCTCCTGAGTCAGCGTAACGATGAGGCTGTTGGTACGGTCATCAAAGATTACCGAGCCACGCATATCGTCTTTCAGGGTGCCTTTCGAGCCTTCCGCTTCGTAGATCTTGGCAATGTCCGACGCTTTGGCATAGTTCAGCTGAATAATGTCTTTACGCAGCGGCGCCAACTCGGCGACTTGTTTCTGCGATTCCAGCTCCTGACGCTCACGCGCGGCAATTTCATCAGCCGGTGCAACCATCAGCACGTTGCCGATTTTTCGCTTGTCCAGACCTTTGGTTTTCAGCACCAGATCCAAGGCTTGGTCCCACGGAACGTTTTGCAGGCGCAGGGTGATGTTGCCCTGCACGGTGTCACTGGCCACCAGATTGAGGTCGGTGAAGTCAGCGATCAACTGCAGAACCGAACGTACGTCGATGTCCTGGAAGTTCAGCGAGAGCTTTTCGCCGGTGTAGGCAAAAAGATCTTTCTTACGCTTGTCCGAATCTTCCTTGCTCAGCGGTTTAACGCTGATGGTCAGCTTGTTGTCGGCCTGGTACGCCAGGTAGTCGTACATGCCCGTCGGCTCGACAGTGATGATCGCTTTGTCATCCTGTTCTACCGCGCTCACGAACTGCACCGGTGTAGCGAAGTCTTTTACGTCCAGACGAACGCGCAGCGATTCAGGCAGATCGGTCTTGGCGAACGCCAGACGAATCTTGCCCCCTTGTTCTTGGATATCCGGATTCACCGAGGCGTCGGAAAGCTGGATAACGACGTTACCCTCGCCCTGCTCGCCGCGCTGGAAGTCGATATTGGAAATGCTCTTGGTCACCGGTGCGAAGTTCTTTTTCACCGGCGCAGCAGCAACAGACGCTACCGGCGCAGAAACCGGAGCCACTGTGGTAGAGGCGGTAGTAACGGCGCCCTCGCCTACAACCACATAGAGGTTGTTGCCTTCAGCACGGGTGCTGTAGGGAACCAGGCTCGCCAGGTTGATAATCAGACGGGTACGGTCCTTGGCCTCAACCACAGTTACGCTGCGGGCGTTGCCCACACCCAGCTCACGGTTCTTCGAACCGGTCTGATTGCTCACGCCCGGCAAGTCCAGCGCGATTCGCGCCGGCTGCTCGATGGTGTAGCCACGAGGAGCCGCAACCGGCTCATCGAACGACAATTTGAGTTCAACGCGATCGCCCGGCAATGCAGCGACATCGAGCGTTTTCAAGTTTGCGGCCAACAGGGTTGGCGACATAACCGCGACCAAAACAGATATGCAGATGCGCGACAGGGAGCTTTTCATACTCAGGTTCCGTTGTACCGACCGGTAATTGTTTTTCATCTTCCACCCCACTCCTTAAGAACGCTCTTTGAGAGAGAGGCTTCGTGGCCGTTCCAGCCAGCCACCTTCGCCATCAGGAACAATCTCAACCACATCGATTTTCGCTTCACTGATAGCAATGATGCGTCCGTTATTACGCCCCAAGTAGTCGCCCACTTTCACGCGGTGCACACCGCCGGCGCCGTTGACCAAGGCAAACATGCCGCCTTCGTTGGAGAGCGTACCGACCATCTGGAAGATTTCGATATTGAAGCCTTCCAGGAATTGCTTGATGCGCGTTTCGTCAGGCTTGATCTCTTTCGAGCCTTTCTGACGATTGACCAGGTCAATCTTGACTGGCGGCTGGAAAGGGCTTCTCAGCGCCGAAGCACTGTAGGTAAACGCCTCATATGCCTGAAACTTTGGCAATGGCTCGATAGAACCCTTGGGCCGCGCGCGAACTTCATCCATATAGGCCTGCAGATCGGCGAAATCACCACTCGAGTCACAACCCGCCAATGTCGCTAGGAGCAAAGTGCCGAGAATAAGTTTGGAGGTTCTCATGGCTTGCCCCCCGCTGGTGCTTTGACATCTGCGGCGTTTTTATCGTTGTAACGATAGGTCTTGGCCAGAATGGTCATACGCAACTTGGTGGTGCTATCGGCACTCACCGGCTTGATCGCAAAGTCATGCAGGGTGACGATCCGCGGCAAACTGGCCACGCCACTGACGAAAGTCGCCAGGTCGTGATACGCACCCACCACGGAAATCTGGATTGGCAGCTCGATATAGAACTGTTGGGTGGACTCGGGAAGCAGCTTGATTTCCTCGAACTCCAGACCACTACCCAAACCAGTGCGGGTGATGTCTTCCAGCAGGCCAGGCACTTCAGTGTCGCTAGGGAGCTGGCGCAACAGCGCGCCGAAAGAAACTTCCATTTCCTTCATTTGCTCTTTGTAGGCTTCCAGGTTTGCGGCCTGGAACGCCTTGCTCGCGAACTGCTGCTTGAGGGTTTCCTCTTCGCCGCGCTGGCCATCCAGTTGTTCCTGCATTTCTTTCAGATGGAAGTTGTACCCAAGGAACAACACCACGGCCAACAGAATAAAACAGGCCAGACCTTTGACCGCAGCCGGCCAGGACCCCAGGTTATTCAAATCCAGGTCGGCAAAATCGACCTTGCGCAAATTTGCTAGAGAGTCAGCAAAGCTCATTTCTTGACTCCTTCTGCTTCAACCGAGGGCTGGGTCTGCTGGACCGTCAGCTGGAATACGTTGGCCTGATCGAGTTCACCCGCGGTAACTGCTCTTACAGCAGTCAGGTTGGGAGCGGTCAGCCAATCGGAAGCATCGAGATTACGCATCAAGTTCGAAACACGGTTGTTCGACTCGGCGGCGCCTTCAATGGCGATTTTGTTGCCTAGCATGGTGAGCGACGTGAAATACACGCCGTCCGGCAATGTCCGCGCAAGCTGGTCAAACACGCGACCAATAATCGGCCGGTTGCCCTGCAAGTCCTGGATGATCTTCATCCGCTCCAGCAGTTGCTGGCGACGGGTTTTCAGCTCACTGATTTCCTTGATACGTGCATCGAGCACCGCGATTTCTTTCTTCACGAAATCGTTGCGTGCATTTTGCTGCTCGATTGCGCCGCTCAAGTACTGATCGCCCAGGAAAACTGCGCCGCCTGCTACGATAAGCACGCCGGCCAACGTCACCAGGAACCTTTGCTTGCGCTCCTCGCGTAGCTGCTCCCGCCACGGCAGTAAGTTAATACGCGCCATTAATCGAAACTCCTCATTGCCAGACCACAGGCAATCATCAAGGCAGGCGCATCACTTGCCAGCGCCCCCGCATTGACCTTGCCACTGAGCGCCATGTCGGCAAACGGATTGGCGACCAAGGTTTGCGTACCGATCTTCTGCTGAATCAGGCGATCCAGATCCGGAATCGACGCGGTGCCGCCTGCCAGGAGGATGTAATCGACATCGTTGTACTGGCCGGCAGCGAAGAAGAATTGCAACGAGCGCGACACTTGCTGCACGACTGCTTCTTTGAACGGCTGCAACACTTCCGTGTCGTAGTCATCCGGAAGACCGCCCTGTTTCTTGGCCAGTCCAGCTTCCTCTACGGACAGGCCGTAACGACGCTGAATTTCTTCTGTCAGTTGGCGACCACCGAACAGTTGTTCGCGGGTGTAGATGGTGCGGCCGTTGTGCAGCACGCTGAGGGTCGTCATGGTGGCGCCGATATCGACGATGGCCACGGTCAACTCGTCGTGCCCACTACCGAGCTGAGCAGCTAACAGACCGTAAGCGCGCTCCAGGGCGTACGCCTCGACGTCGACCACCTTGGCGGTCATGCCGGACAACGCAAGGGCCGCTTCACGCACCTCGACGTTCTCTTTACGGCAGGCGGCGAGCAATACGTCCACGCGGTCTGCGTTACGCGCAGAAGGCCCCTGCACTTCGAAGTCGATGGCGACTTCTTCGAGCGGGTAAGGAATGTATTGGTCAGCTTCGATTTTCAGCTGGTTTTCCAGATCGTCGTCTGAAAGGCCGGCTTCCATCTCGATAGTCTTGGTGATGACAGCGGAACCGGCGACAGCTACGGCTACGGTCTTGACGCCCGTCTTGGCCTTGGCCAACACGCGTGCCAATGCCTGACCTACGCCTTCCAGTTCAGCAATGTTTTTCTCGACCACTGCGTTTGGTGGGAGCGGCTCTACAGCATAAGCCTCTACTTTGTAGCGGCTTCCTGAGCGACTCAATTCGAGGAGCTTGACTGAGGTCGAACTGATATCGATCCCCAGCAGCGTATTCGCTTTCTTATTGAAGAGCCCTAGCACGACCGATTTCCTATTGGCATCCGCGACTTACGGACTATTTATGTTTTTCACATTAAATAACAGTCTTGACATAAGCGCAAATGGCTACCTAGCAAAAAAAGCGCTTATAATGTGAACAGTTTTTCCCTTTCGACATTGCCCTACGCTTAACTCTTTCTTTTATCTGGAAATCCAAACATTTTGATGCGCCTGCTGAAGTTCTTCTGGTGGTCCTGCGTAGCCGTTTTTTGTGGACTGTTGCTCAGTCTCTCCGGCGCTTATCTGTACCTTAGCCCCGGTTTGCCATCTGTGGATTCGCTGCGCCGCATCCAGCTTCAGATTCCCCTGCGCGTCTACAGCAGCGATGCCAAGCTGATCGCCGAGTTCGGCGAAATGCGCCGCACGCCCATTCGTTTTGCCGACATTCCACCGAACTTCATCAAAGCCCTGCTTTCTGCCGAAGACGATAATTTTGCCAATCATTATGGCGTTGACCTCAGCAGCCTGATGCGCGCTGCCACGCAATTATTAAAAAGCGGTGGGCAAATCCAATCCGCGGCAGCACCATTACGATGCAAGTGGCGAAGAACTTCTTCCTCACTAACGAACGCAGTTTCTCGCGCAAGATCAATGAAATACTGTTGGCATTACAAATTGAGCGCGAACTGAGCAAAGACGAAATTCTTGAGTTGTACGTCAACAAGATTTACCTCGGTAACCGTGCTTACGGTATCGAAGCGGCGGCGCAGGTTTATTACGGTAAACCTATGCACGATTTGAGCCTGGGCCAGATGGCAATGATTGCCGGCCTGCCAAAAGCACCGTCGCGCTTCAACCCCTTGGTAAACCCACAGCGCAGCAAAGAGCGCCGTGACTGGATCCTTGGGCGCATGTACAAGCTTGGCAAGATCGACCAGGGCCAGTACCAGACGGCCCTCGCCGAACCCATCGATGCCAGCTACCACGTCCCTACTCCCGAAGTGCAGGCACCTTATATAGCCGAGATGGCCCGCGCCGAAATGGTCGGCCGCTATGGCAGCGAGGCGTACACCGAAGGGTTTCACGTTACTACCACGGTTCCGAGCAACCTTCAGGAAGCAGCCAACGAAGCGGTGCGCAGCGGCCTTATCAGTTATGACCAACGTCATGGCTACCGGGGCCCGGAAACCCGCTTGCCTGGCATGACCCGTGAAGCCTGGCAGGCCGAACTCGCCAAGCAGAAAATTCAGAACGGCATCGAGCCCGCCATCGTTACCCAGGTGCTGAAAAGCGGCATCATGGTGTTGACCCGTAACGGCCAGGAAGAAACCGTTACCTGGGAAAGCATGAAATGGGCGCGCCCGTTCCTGAACACCAACAGCCTCGGTCCACGCCCGCAAAAGCCGGACGACGTGGTGCAAATTGGCGACCTGATTCGCGTGCTGCGCCAGGAAGATGGCAACCTCGCCTTCAGCCAAATCCCCGCAGCCCAGGGCGCATTGGTGTCTCTCGATCCGAAAAACGGCGCCATCCGCGCACTGGTCGGCGGTTTCTCTTTCGAGCAAAGCAACTACAACCGCGCCACCCAGGCCAAGCGCCAACCCGGCTCGAGCTTCAAGCCTTTCATCTATAGCGCTGCACTGGATAAGGGCTATACCGCCGCCACGCTGGTCAACGACGCACCGATTGTTTTCGCTGACGACAACCTCGATCAGGTCTGGCGCCCGAAAAACGATACCAACACCTTCCTCGGCCCGATTCGTTTGCGCGAAGCGTTGTACAAGTCGCGCAACCTGGTTTCGATCCGACTGCTGCAGGCCATTGGCATCGACTACGCGCTCGACTACGTCAGCCGCTTTGGCTTCAACAAGCAGGACCTGCCGCGCAACCTGTCTATGGCACTGGGCACCGCCAACCTGACGCCGGTGGAAATCGCCGGCGGCTGGAGCACCTTCGCCAACGGCGGCTATAAAGTGCAGCCATACCTGATTCAAAGCATCCACAGCCGCAATGGTGACCCGCTGTATATCGCCAACCCGCCGAGCGCGCCGGGCGAAAACGATGACCAGCCGGAAACCGTCGTCGACCCCGCAGCGCTGGCAGAAAACATTCCTGCCCCTGCCAGCACCGCGCCAACCCCGGCCGCCGCCGAGCGCATTGTCGACGCCCGCACCACGTACATCCTGACCAGCATGCTGCAGGACGTGATCAAACGCGGCACCGGCCGCCGTGCGCTGGCCATGGGTCGCACCGACCTTGCTGGCAAGACCGGTACCACCAACGAGTCGAAAGACAGTTGGTTCTCCGGTTTCAACGCCGACTATATGACCACCGTCTGGACCGGTTTCGACCAACCCGAAAGCCTCGGTAGCCACGAGTTCGGCGGTACCGTCGCCCTGCCGATCTGGATGAGCTACATGAGCGCCGCACTGAAAGACAAACCGGCGCATATGCTGCCCGAACCGCCCGGCCTCCTCACCTTGCGCATTGACCCGGTGAGCGGCCGCGCCGCGTCGCCAGGCACGCCGAACGCTTACTTCGAAGTATTCAAAAACGAAGACTCGCCGCCACCGATGAACGAACTCGACCCAGGCACAAGCGCCCCAGGCAGCCCACTGCCCGCGGATGACGCCGCGCCAATCGATCTGTTCTGATCGTTAAATCGCAGCCAATAAAAAGCCCCGCATCAGCGGGGCTTTTTATTTACCGTCCAACTTAACCGTTAAACACATCTTCTACGGAAGTCAGCGGATAGTGCTTCGGATACGGCAGAGTTGCCACACCGCTTTCAATCGCCGCCTTGGCCACAGCATCAGCCACTACGGTGATCAAACGTACGTCCATCGGCTTCGGAATGATGTACTCACGGCCGAACGACAGCGGAGCACCGCCGTAGGCATCGCACACTTCCTTCGGCACCGGCAGCTTGGCCAGTTCGCGAAGGGCAACGGCGGCAGCGATCTTCATCTCTTCATTAATACGGGTTGCGCGAACATCGAGCGCACCGCGGAAAATGAAGGGGAAGCCGAGCACGTTGTTGACCTGGTTCGGGTAGTCCGAACGGCCGGTCGCCATGATCACGTCGTTACGGGTGGCGTGCGCCAGTTCCGGGGAAATTTCCGGGTCCGGGTTGGAGCAAGCGAACACGATCGGGTTCGGCGCCATGCGCAACAGGTTTTCCGGGGTCAGCAGGTTGGCGCCCGACAGGCCGACAAACACGTCTGCACCGTCCAGCGCGTCCGACAGCGTGCGCTTGTCAGTTTCGTGGGCGAATACGGCTTTGTATTGGTTCAGATCGGTACGGCCGGAGTGAATCACGCCGCTACGATCGATCATGAAGATGTTCTCGATCTTCGCGCCCATGCTCACCAACAACTTCATGCAAGAGATGGCGGCAGCGCCGGCACCCAGGCAAACGATCTTGGCTTCTGGCAGGGTTTTATCGACGATTTCCAGGGCGTTCAGCATGCCGGCCGCGGTCACGATTGCAGTGCCGTGCTGGTCATCGTGGAACACCGGAATGTCGCACTGTTCAATCAGCGCGCGCTCGATCTCAAAGCACTCAGGCGCCTTGATGTCTTCCAGGTTGATACCACCGAAGGTGATGGAGATACGTTTTACGGTGTCGATAAAGGCTTGCGGGCTTTCGGAGTCGACTTCGATGTCGAACACGTCGATACCGGCAAAGCGCTTGAAGAGTACGCCTTTGCCTTCCATTACCGGCTTGGATGCCAGTGGGCCGAGGTCACCCAGACCGAGGATGGCGGTACCGTCGGAAATCACTGCAACCAGGTTGCCTTTGCCGGTGTATTTGTACGCCAGCTCGGGGTCGCGGGCGATCTCGCGCACGGGCTCAGCAACACCTGGGCTATAGGCCAAGGACAGGTCACGCGCGGTGGAAGTAGGCTTGGTCAGCTCGACGCTCAGCTTCCCCGGGCGAGGATGGGCGTGGTAGTCGAGAGCGGCAGTTTTCAAATCAGACATGGTGGCATTTCCGCTTTTTTATGCTGTTAAACAGACAGGCAGCGAGGATACGCAAGATGCCCAACGCGAACAAGACTGGGCAGTCAGGTTCTGTCAAGGGCTCTAACGTACGACTTTAAGCCAATCCCCGGGACGGGGCTCGCCGCTTGGATATAGATGATTGAGTAGGCGCAGACGGGACTCGGCGTCACCGGGCAGCGTACTGCCCTGAGCTAGCTTGGTCATGGTTTGCGCGCTTGTGGCACGCACCAGTTGCAGCCGGAGAGGTTGCGCTAGCTTACGCTCCTCAGCCCTCAGAGGTCGAAAACTATTGATCACTTTGAGGAAATTTTCGTCTTCGGTTTCCAGGGACGCCGGCGCCTTTACGCTGGCGATAAACACAAACGCAGACTGCTCCTTATAGATGACAGCCACACGCTTGGCCGGTCGCCCTGGGATCACGGCGGTGTAGCCTTGCAGGCCGGCCTGGGAAAGCTCGCGCTCATCGGCCAGCTTGCCCGAGACCTTCGAACGGATAAATTGCTGCGGCGTCTGCCCGGCCTTCACCTTCTCCAATACCACTGCAACAAATGCGTTTTGATCAGCCGTATGGGCAATCACCGCATCCGGGCGATTGAGCAGTTCCCAGCCGGGCGGTGCGCTAAACGTGAAATTTAGTTCCGCATGATAGAACTGCTGACCACGACGAATCCCGGTGGACTCAGAGTCCCCATAAGGCAGCCCATCCAGATGCTGCATAAACACATCGCGGTTGACCTCTTGCTGGCCGGTGGCCAATGCGCGCGCCGGCCCCATCACCTCTTGCAGGCGCTGGTCATTGCCAGGATGGGTGTCGAATACGCCGTGATAGCTGGACGTCGGCTCGGGCTTGCCGGCCTTTTCGCTTCATCGCGGGCGAAGTCGTCCTGACTCTTCAGCACTTCCACCACCTGAATCATTGCCTGTGGGTCATAACCAGCCCGAGCCAGGTATTGGGCACCGAGGCCGTCGGCCTGCAGCTCCATGTCGCGCCCGTAGCCACGCACAAACGCAGAACCCAATGCGCCGGTGATATCGCCCGCCGCGCCGACACCCGTACCAATCGCCACGGCCTGACCGAGAATCCCCCAAGCCTGCGACTGGCTTTGCTGCTGCACGCTATGCCGAGCGGTAACGTGACCCACTTCGTGGCCGAGCACGGCGGCCAGTTCGGCCTCGGAACTCAGATAAGCCAGCAAACCCCGGTGGATATAAATGTAGCCGCCGGGCAAGGCGAAGGCGTTGATATCCGGGCTGTCGATAACGGTGAAGTGGTAGGTCAGATTGGCGCGGTGACTATGGCTGGCCACCCGTTCGCCCACCTGCTGCACATAAGCCTGCAGCTTTTCATCGGGATAGCGCGGGTACTCTTTGGCAATTTCCTGGCTGTATTTGCGGCCCAGCTCCAGCTCCTGGCTCTCGCTCATCATCACGAAATTACTTTCGCCGGTAGCCGGGTTCTGCGCGCAGCCCTGCAGAAGCAACAGCGTGAACAGCACGCTCAACATGCGGATTTTCATGGCCGCACCTCCAGCATCGCCGGATGAGTCAGTGGGAGCAGCCAGCGCGCCTGGCCGTCCGACCTGTTACCGCGCCGCGTGCGATCAATCACCCAACCGCGCGCTTCCACCGTGCGCCCGCGCATGGCGCGCAGCGCTTGGAGGTCAAATGCCGGCAACGCCTTGTTCGCCACCTGCAACACCAGCGGCCCGTCCAACTGCAGCCAGACACCGCCGCGATTCTGTTCCACGCTCATGACCCGTCCCTGAACCAATGCAAATCCACTGTCGTTAAGTTGCGCCGCCGTCAGCGTCGGCGCTGTTCGCCACACGCCTAGGCGCGCCGCCCGCGCACTGCGTTCAGCATCTTGCTGACACGCCAGCAACGCCACATTCGGCGCTATAGCCACCTGAAAGCCCAGCCCCTCTGCCAGCAGCTGCGCTTCAATATTCTGTCCTTGAGCATCATAGACATGCGCCAAGGTTCGGCCGTAATGATCCTTCGCCTGCCGGCCCACTTGCACGGCAACCTGCCCTGAACTTGCCGTCACCAGCGCTTGCAAACGGCGCTTGGCTTGCTCGGCAACCGCTGGGCCGCCCGGCCTTTATGGGCCAACTCCGGCGCATTGATGCCGATAAGTCGCACCCGGCGGCCGTCCACCAAGCGCAACGTATCGCCGTCGACCACCTGTTTTACGCCGACCACCGGCAAACCCGCCGGCGCCGGGCAGAACGCCCACGCCGGACAGATACAAATCGCAGAAACGAAAAAGGCGCCCACGAGGGACGCCTTTTTCAACAACACCGAAAAGCCCATCAGGCCTTCCGAAGCAACAAAGCCAATTAGGCCTTGGAGCCGAACACACCGAAACGCTGCTTGAAGCGATCAACACGGCCGCCAACATCCAGCACTTTCTGCTTGCCGGTGTAGAACGGGTGGCACTCGTTGCACACGTCCAGGCTCAGGGGCTTGGCCAGGGTGGAGCGAGTCTGGATCACGTTACCGCAGCTGCAGGTAGCGGTTACGGCTTCGTATACTGGATGGATATCAGCTTTCATGGTGTATTCCTCAGGTCTATCGCGCCGCCACCCAACACTATTGTCGAGTACCGCACGGAATTAGGCCGCGCATCTTACCAGAGTGCAGCAAGCACGCAAGACCGATCGTCAGTCGCTCACATGCTAAGATCGCGCCTCGCTCTCCAGGACTAAACCCGCGTGCCCGCCGCCATTCTGCGCCTCGCCCTGCCTTCTCCCCTGCGCCGCCTGTTCGACTATCTCGCCCCCAAAGGTGTGTCAGCCAGGGACTTGCAGCCGGGCATGCGCCTGCGCGTGCCGTTTGGAAGACGCGAGATTATCGGCATTCTGGTGGAAGTCAGCGACACCAGCGACGTGCCCGTCGAGAAGCTGAAACCAGCCATCGCCCTGCTCGACGAACAATCACCCGTGCCGCCGGCCTTCTTCAAGCTGTGCCTGTGGACCGCCCAGTATTACCAGCACAGCCTCGGCGATACCTTCAGTTGGGCGCTGCCCAACCTGCTGCGCCAGGGCGAGCCGGCCGAAGCGCGTCAGGAGCGCTTTTGGCATGTGGCCGAAGGCGCTTCCTTCGACGATCCGCGCCTGGCCCGTGCGCCGCGCCAGCGCGATGCTTTGAAAACCATCGCCCAGCATCCCCACGGCGTCGCCCACCGCCTACTCAGCCAGTTGCAGCTGAATAAGGACAGCCTCGACCTGCTGCGTGAAAAAGGTCTGGTCACCATCGAAGCCCGTCGGCACGCCAACATCGAACGCCACGGCAACTGGCTGGCCCAGCCGGAACTGCCGCTAAACCCCGAGCAGCGCGCCGCCACCGAAGCCATCCGCAGTGGCCTGGACAGCTTCAATGCCTTTTTATTGGCCGGCGTCACCGGCAGCGGCAAAACCGAAGTGTATTTGCAGCTGATCCGCGAGACCCTCGAAGCCGGCAAGCAAGCGCTGGTGCTGATTCCCGAGATCAACCTGGGCCCACAAACCCTGGCACGCTTCGAGCGGCGCTTTAACGCGCGCATCGCCCTGCTGCACTCAGCGGTGAACGACCGCGAGCGCCTGGATGCCTGGCTCGCCGCCCGCGACGGCGAGGCCGACATTATTATCGGCACCCGTTCCGCGCTGTTCACGCCGATGAAAAATCCCGGCCTGATCATCATTGATGAAGAGCACGATGCCTCTTATAAACAGCAGGAAGGCCTGCGCTACCACGCTCGCGATCTGGCGCTGGTGCGCGCGCGGCAGGAAAACATTCCCATCGTGCTCGGCTCGGCCACACCCTCGCTGGAAAGCCTGCAAAACGCCTACTCCGGTCGCTATGGCCTACTGAAATTGACCCAACGGGCCGGCGGCGCGCAGCAGCCGCGCTTTCTTCGCCTGGACATCAAGAGCCGGCCGCTGGATAGCGGCATTTCCGGGCCAATGCAGCAAGCCATTGGCCAGACATTGGCCGCCGGCCAGCAAGTGCTGGTATTCCTCAACCGCCGCGGCTTTGCACCGACGCTGCTGTGCCATGACTGCGGCTGGCTGTCCGAATGCCCGCGGTGTGATGCGCGCATGACCGTGCACCAGCGCTCGCGCGAGCTGCGCTGCCACCATTGCGGCCACGTGGAACGTCAGCCGAGCAACTGCCCGAAATGCGCCCAGGTCGACCTGCGTCCGGTCGGCGCCGGCACCGAGCGCGCCGAAGATCGCCTGGCCACCTTGTTCCCCGATGTGCCGGTGTTGCGCGTTGACCGCGAGAGCACCTCGCGCAAAGACGCCATGCAGAACCTGTTCAACACCATTAATAAAGGCGAGCCGTGCATCCTGATCGGCACCCAGATGCTCGCCAAGGGTCACCACTTCCCACGCGTAACCCTGGTGTCGATTCTGGATGCCGATGGCGGCCTGTTCTCCGCCGACTTCCGCGCCAGCGAGCGCATGGCTCAGTTGATCGTGCAGGTCGCCGGCCGCGCGGGCCGCGCCGAAGAACCGGGCAAGGTGATCATCCAGACCCACCTGGCCGACCACCCGCTGCTGGTGCAACTCACCGAACAGGGCTACTTCGCTTTTGCCGAGCAAGCCCTGAGCGAACGCCGCGCTGCCGGCTTGCCGCCCTTCTGCCACTTGGCCCTGCTGCGCGCCGAAGCCCATAAGCCGGGCCAGGCCGAAGGCTTTCTCGATGAGGCCTGCACCGAAGCCGAACACCTGCTGGGCGAGCTGAACCTCAGCGGCATTGAACTCCTCGGCCCAGTGCCGGCTCCGATGGAGCGTCGCGCAGGCCGCTATCGCGCGCAACTGCTGGTACAAGCCAACGCCCGGGCGCCGTTGCACAAGCTGCTTAACTACTGGCTGACCGCATTGGAGAAGATGCCCTCCGGCCGCGCGGTGCGCTGGTCGCTGGATGTCGACCCTATCGACCTATTCTGACCGTCTACAGGTACGCGGTTGGCAATGCAGCCACCGACACCGATAATGGACTTCTTTTTCACCCGCTTCCCGGCGCCCCGGCGCCCCGATGGCCGCACGAGCAGACCATGAAAGACACCATCCGCCAGCTGATCCAGCAAGCCCTCACCCGCCTCGTCAGCGACGGCGTACTGCCGGAAGGCCTGAAGCCCGTGATCCAGGTCGAAAACACCAAGGACAAAACCCACGGTGATTTCGCCAGCAACATCGCCATGATGTTGGCTAAACCTGCGGCCATGAAGCCTCGCGATCTGGCGGAAAAACTCATCGCGGCCCTGCCCGCCGATGCACAGATCAGCAAAGTGGAAATCGCCGGCCCCGGCTTTCTCAACTTCTATCAAGACACCCAGGCCCTGGCCCAGCGCCTTGAGCTGGCCCTGAACGACGCCAAACTCGCCGTGCGCAAAAGCGGCCCGGCGCAGCGCGTGGTGGTTGACCTGTCCTCGCCGAACCTCGCCAAAGAAATGCACGTGGGCCACCTGCGCTCCACCATCATTGGCGACGGCGTTTCGCGCGTACTGGAATTCCTTGGCGACACCGTGATCCGTCAGAACCACGTCGGCGACTGGGGCACCCAATTCGGCATGCTGCTGGCTTATCTGCAGGAAAACCCGGTCAGCAACGAGACCGAGCTGTCCGACCTCGAGGGTTTCTACCGCGCCGCCAAGCAGCGCTTCGATGAGTCGCCGGAATTTGCCGAACGCGCCCGCGAACTGGTCGTGCAGTTGCAAGCCGGCGAGCCTGAGTGCATGCGCCTGTGGCACAGCTTCAACGCCATCTCCCTGGCCCACTGCCAGAAAGCGTACGACCGTCTGAATGTGAAGCTGACCCCGGCCGACGTAAAAGGCGAAAGCGCCTATAACGACGACCTCGCCAATGTGGTCGCCGACCTGAAAAGTGCCGGTCTGCTAGTAGAGAGCAACGGCGCCCAGTGCGTATTCCTCGACGAATTCAAAAATGCCGAAGGCAACCCGCTGCCGGTTATCGTGCAAAAGGCCGGCGGCGGCTACCTCTACGCCACCACCGACCTCGCCGCCATGCGCTACCGCAGCCAGGTACTAAAGGCCGACCGCGTGTTGTACTTCGTCGATCAACGCCAGGCCCTGCACTTCCAGCAAGTATTTGAAGTGGCACGTCGCGCAGGCTTCGTGCACCCGGGCATGCAGCTCGAACACATGGGCTTTGGCACCATGAACGGCGCCGACGGCAAGCCGTTCAAAACCCGCGACGGCGGCACGGTGAAGCTCATCGACCTGCTGGATGAGGCGCAAGAGCGCGCCTACGCCCTGGTGAAAGAAAAGAACCTGGAGCTCAGCGAAGACGAACTGCGCACCATCGCCCGCGTGGTCGGCATCGGCTCGGTGAAATATGCCGACCTCAGCAAGCACCGCACCAGCGACTACAGCTTCAACTTCGAACAGATGCTCAGCTTCGAAGGCAACACCGCGCCGTACCTGTTGTACGCCTACACCCGTGTGGCGAGCATCTTCCGCAAGTTGGGCAAGGGTTACGACCAGCTCGACGGTGAAATCCGCCTCGAAGCCGCGCAGGAGCAAGACCTCGCCGCCAAGCTGGCGCAGTTCGGCGAAGTGCTGACCAACGTCGCCGAGAAAGGCACCCCGCACACCCTGTGCACCTACCTCTACGAGCTGGCGGGCCTGTTCTCCAGCTTCTACGAACACTGCCCCGTCCTCACCGCCGAGGACCCGGCCACCCAGCAAAGCCGCCTGCGCCTGGCCGCCCTCACCGGGCGTACCTTGAAGCAAGGTCTGGAATTGCTGGGTCTGGAAACCCTGGAGCGTATGTAAGTTGGCGGCCAAGAAAAAACCTGCACCCAAGCGCGGCGCCAGCCGCTACCAAGCCCCCGCTAAACGACCGGTCCCTGGTTGGATCTGGTTGGCGTGCGGCCTGGCGATTGGCGCGTTCATCGTGCTGCTGATGAAGCTCGAGCCTGGCCGCAAGGAAATCCAGCGCGACAAGCCAGACAGCAAAACCACGACGACCGCCACGGCTCCCAAGGCGCCGGTCAACGGCAATACGTCCGCGCCGACGCCCAACGCACCGGTCAAACCCAAGTACGACTTCTATACCCTGCTGCCCGAATCGGAAGTGATCGTGCCGCCGGAAGCCGTGCCGGAGCAGACCCCGCCCCCGGCCTCCCCTGCCGAGTTGGCCAAAGTCGACGCGGCCCGCGCCGAAGCCGCGCTCAAGGGTGAAACGCCGCCGCCGCTGCCTACCGCCGTGAAAGCCGCCGTCACCCAGTACTTCCTGCAGGCCGGTTCATTCCGTAAGCAGGACGATGCCGACAAGGTTCGCGCGCAGATCATTCTGCTCGGCCAAGACGTGCAGGTGGAATCCGGCATGGTGCGCGATGAAACCTGGTACCGCGTATTGGTCGGCCCGTTCAGCAACCGTGAGCAACTCACGGGCGCGCAGAAAAAACTGGCCGGCAGCGGCTTCAGCAATCTGCTGCTGCAACAGCGCCAGGGCCGCTAAGCCCGCCGCTAGTACCTGCGAGGCGCCCCGGCGCCTCGTTTGCTTTCAGGGCCGAAACACTCGGCGCGAAACATTCAGCACGAAACATTCAGCACAACAGCCCATTCCGACTGTTTGGTTGAAATGCCGCAAATCTCCCCCCATATGAGTTTTCACTAGGGCACTTTCGCCCCCAGCGTGGAGACTCTCCTTTGACCACCATCGTTTCAGTTCGTCGCCACGGCAAAGTCGTTATGGGCGGCGACGGCCAGGTTTCCCTCGGCAACACCGTGATGAAAGGCAACGCGAAAAAAGTGCGCCGCCTGTACCACGGCCAGGTGATCGCCGGATTTGCCGGGGCCACCGCCGACGCCTTCACCCTCTTCGAACGCTTCGAAGGGCAGTTGGAAAAACACCAGGGCCATCTGGTACGCGCTGCCGTCGAGCTGGCCAAAGAATGGCGTACCGACCGCTCCCTCAGCCGCCTCGAAGCCATGCTGGCGGTAGCCAACAAAGATGCCTCGCTGATCATTACCGGCAACGGTGACGTGGTGGAGCCCGAAGACGGCCTGATCGCCATGGGTTCCGGCGGCCCGTACGCCCAGGCTGCGGCCCGCGCCCTGCTGATGCATACCGAACTCGGCGCCCGCGAAGTGGCCGCAACCGCACTGGGTATCGCCGGCGATATCTGCGTGTTCACTAACCACAACCTGACCATCGAGGAGCTGGACCTCGCTGTCTGAGGCCCGACCATTTCCATGCCCATGACTCCCCGCGAAATTGTTCACGAACTGAGCCGCCACATCATCGGCCAGGACGAAGCCAAGCGTGCCGTTGCCATCGCGCTGCGCAACCGCTGGCGCCGTATGCAGTTGCCTGCCGAGCTGCGTGCCGAAGTCACGCCGAAGAACATTCTGATGATCGGCCCGACCGGTGTCGGTAAAACCGAAATCGCTCGCCGTCTGGCCAAACTGGCCAACGCGCCGTTCCTGAAAGTGGAAGCCACCAAATTCACCGAGGTCGGTTACGTCGGCCGTGATGTTGAATCGATCATTCGCGACCTCGCCGATGCCGCCATCAAGATGCTGCGCGAGCAGGAGATGGTCAAAGTCCGTCACCGCGCCGAAGACGCCGCCGAAGACCGCATCCTCGACGCCTTGCTGCCGCCAGCACGCGTGGGCTTCAACGAAGACCAGACGCCGAGCAATGACTCCAACACCCGTCAGCTGTTCCGCAAGCGCCTGCGTGAAGGCCAGCTGGACGACAAAGAAATCGAGATCGAAGTAGCCGACTTGCCCGGCGGCGTGGAAATCATGGCCCCGCCCGGTATGGAGGAAATGACCAACCAGCTGCAGAACCTGTTCTCCACCATGGGCAAGGGCAAGAAGAAAGCCCGCAAGCTGAAGGTGAAAGAAGCGCTGAAACTGGTACGCGACGAAGAAGCTGCGCGCCTGGTCAACGAAGAAGAACTCAAAGCCCAGGCTCTGGAGGCGGTCGAACAGCACGGCATCGTGTTTATCGATGAGATCGACAAAGTGGCCAAGCGCGGCAACTCCGGCGGTATGGATGTGTCCCGCGAAGGCGTGCAGCGCGACCTGCTGCCGCTGATTGAAGGCTGCACGGTGAACACCAAGCTGGGTATGGTCAAAACCGACCACATCCTGTTTATCGCTTCCGGCGCATTCCACCTGAGCAAGCCCAGCGACCTGGTGCCCGAGCTGCAAGGTCGTCTGCCGATTCGCGTGGAGCTCAAACCCCTCTCCCCGAACGACTTCGAGCGCATCCTCACCGAGCCGCACGCCTCGCTCACCGAGCAATACCGCGAGCTGCTGCAGACTGAAGGGTTGGGCATCGAATTCACCGCCGACGGCATCAAGCGTCTGGCCGAGATCGCCTGGCAGGTGAACGAGAAAACCGAGAACATCGGCGCCCGTCGGTTGCACACCCTGCTGGAGCGTCTGCTGGAAGAAGTGTCGTTCAGCGCCGGCGACCTGGCCGGGAGCCAGAATGGCCAGGCCATCAGCATCGACGCCGAATACGTGAACAGCCACCTAGGCGAGTTGGCGAAAGACGAAGACCTGTCGCGCTATATTCTCTAAAGGTTTTATTCTTTAGGCCCAGCCGACACCCTGAGCCCGGTCGCTGCAAAGCGGTCGGGCTTAGCTATTTTCAGAGCGAGCAGCACCATGCGTATCCCCACGGCCATCGAGCTGCACAAAGCCTCGAAAACCCTCACCCTGAAATACGGCAACGACAGCTACACCTTGCCGGCGGAGTTTCTGCGCGTGCATTCGCCGTCGGCCGAAGTGCAGGGCCACGGCAAACCGATTCTGCAATTCGGCAAACTGGGCGTCGGTTTGAGCAAGATCGAACCGGCCGGGCAGTACGCACTAAAGTTGTGCTTCGACGACGGGCATGACAGCGGATTGTTCACCTGGGACTACCTCGAGCAACTGGCGCAACGCCAGGACGAACTCTGGGCCGATTATCTTCAAGAGCTCGCACGCGCCGGAAAGTCGCGGGATCCGGCCGAGACCGTGATCAAGCTAATGCTCTAGTTCAACCCTTCCGACAGGTTAGGGCGAACTTTCTAAACTCCCTCGGCATACTCCCCGCTGCGCTTGGCCAAGTGACTGGCCTGCTTGCGCAAACGCTGAAACTCGGGTAACCAATTACCTGGCAGGTTCCGTGCATTTGACTGTGTCAGATGCAATGAATGAAGCGGAGCTAGCTCCGCCCCCGGTAACCCGAGCAGTACTAGGCGCTAACGCCCTGTGTCCGCGCACAGCAGCATGCCGGTATCAGCCTCAGGACAATGGAGCGTCGTTGATGAGCAACAAAAATAATGAAGACCTGCAACGCCAGGCCTCGGACAACACCCTTGGGCTCAATCCCGTTATTGGCCTTCGGGGGAAAGACATTCTCGCTTCTGCCCGCATGATTCTCGCGCAGGCCTATAAGCAACCGCTGCACAGTGCCAAGCACCTTGCCCACCTGGGCATCGAATTGAAGAACGTCATCCTCGGCAGTTCCGATCTGGAATCCGAGGTGGGCGACAAACGTTTCGCCGACCCGGCCTGGAGCCAGAACCCTCTGTACAAGCGCTACCTGCAAAGCTACCTGGCCTGGCGCAAAGAACTGCACAGCTGGGTCGAGCACAGCAACCTGTCAGAGACCGATATCAGCCGCGGTCACTTCGTCATCAACTTGCTCACCGAAGCCATGGCGCCCAGCAACAGCATGGCCAACCCGGCCGCGCTCAAACGCTTTTTCGAAACCGGCGGCAAGAGCCTGCTCGACGGCCTCGGCCACCTGGCCAAAGACCTGGTAAACAACGGCGGCATGCCCAGCCAAGTGAACATGGACGCCTTCGAGGTCGGCAAAAACCTGGCCCTCAGCGAAGGCTCGGTGGTGTTTCGCAATAACCTGCTGGAACTGATCCAGTACAAGCCGACCACCGAGCAAGTGCACGAGCGCCCGTTGCTGGTGGTGCCGCCGCAGATCAACAAGTTCTACGTGTTCGACCTCTCGCAGGAAAAAAGCCTGGCGCGCTTCTGCCTGCGCAACGGCATCCAGACCTTTATCGTCAGCTGGCGCAACCCGACCAAGGCGCAACGCGAGTGGGGCCTGTCGACCTATATCGAAGCGCTGAAAGAAGCCATCGACGTGATCCTGGCGATCACCGGCAGCAAAGACGTGAACATGCTCGGCGCCTGCTCCGGCGGCATTACCACCGCGGCCCTGCTCGGTCACTACCAGGCCATCGGCGAGAAGAAGGTCAATGCCCTGACCCTGCTGGTGAGCGTGCTCGACACCAAGCTCGACACCCAGGTGGCGCTGTTCGTCAACGAACAGACCCTGGAGGCCGCCAAGCGCCGCTCCTACCAGGCCGGTGTGCTGGAAGGCAGCGACATGGCTAAAGTCTTCGCCTGGATGCGCCCCAACGACCTGATCTGGAACTACTGGGTGAACAACTACCTGCTCGGCAACGAGCCGCCGGTGTTCGACATCCTCTATTGGAACAACGACACCACGCGGTTGCCGGCGGCGTTCCACGGCGACCTGATCGAGCTGTTCAAGACCAACCCGCTGACCCGCGCTGATGCGCTGGAAGTCTGCGGCACACCGATCGACCTGAAAAAAGTCACCGCCGACATCTTCAGCCTGGCCGGCACCAACGACCACATCACCCCATGGGAAGCCTGCTACCGCTCGGCCCGCCTGTTCGGCGGCAAGATCGAATTCGTGCTGTCCAACAGCGGCCATATCCAGAGCATTCTCAACCCGCCGGGCAACCCGAAAGCGCGCTTCTCCACCAGCGAAGGCGAGCTGCCGGACTGCCCGAAATCCTGGCAAGAAGACGCCACCAAGCACACCGATTCCTGGTGGCTGCATTGGCAAAAATGGCTGGCGGACCGTTCCGGCAAGCTGAAAAAAGCGCCGGCGACCCTGGGCAATAAAAGCTATACGCCGGGTGAGGCATCACCGGGTACGTATGTTCACGAACGCTAGGGGTCGAACCGTAAACTGCAACCTCGACCGCCGATAGTTCTGGTAGCCCGAACGACAGGATTTACTGCAACCACTGCCCGCGGCACCCGGATGTGCCGCCCACTGCTAACGTCCGCAAGGCGCTGGCAGTTATCACGAAGCCCGCAGGGAGCACGCTTCGTTATTCTGGAAAGGCGCGCAGGACGGCGCCGCCAGAGCGTCATAGGGTCACCCATAGGGCTAGCGCATGCCGTTACCATTTGTTTTTCGCACCATCGATCTTGATGGGCAAACCATTCGCACGGCGGTCCGTCCCGGCAAGCCGCACCTGACGCCGTTACTGATCTTCAACGGCATTGGTGCCAACCTGGAGTTGGTCTTTCCGTTCGTGGCCGCGCTGGATCCCGACCTCGAAGTGATTGCCTTCGATGTGCCCGGCGTCGGTGGTTCCTCCACGCCCAATCAGCCCTACCGTTTTCCTGGCTTGGCCAAGCTCGCCGCGCGCATGCTTGATTACCTCGACTATGGCCAGGTCAATGCCATCGGTGTGTCCTGGGGCGGCGCGCTGGCGCAACAGTTCGCCCATGACTACCCCGAACGCTGCAAGAAGCTGGTGCTCGCCGCCACGTCCGCCGGTGCGGTGATGGTGCCGGGCAAACCGAAAGTGCTTTGGCGTATGGCCAGTCCACGGCGCTATGTGCAGCCCTCCTACGGCGTGCAGATCGCGCCGGATATTTACGGCGGCGCCTTTCGTCGCGACCCCAACCTGGCGATGGCCCATGCGAGCAAAGTACGCTCCTCGGGCAAGCTGGGTTACTACTGGCAGCTGTTTGCCGGCATGGGCTGGACGAGCATTTTCTGGCTGCACAAAATCACCCAGCCGACCTTGGTGCTGGCCGGTGACGACGACCCATTGATCCCCCTGGTGAACATGCGTCTGCTAGCCTGGAGAATTCCCAACTCGGAACTGCACGTGATCGATGACGGTCACTTGTTCCTTATTACGCGGGCCGAAGCGGTCGCGCCAATCATCATGAAATTCTTACAAGAGGAACGCCAACGTGCGGTGATGCACCCTCAGCCGACACCTTCGCCGGCTCGCGATCACTGACCTAACAACACCCCGGCGGCGCGCACTGATTCAGTTCGAGCAGTGCACGCCTGACCCATTAGGGCGCTGGGCGCACCCCCTTCTGTTTTTTGCGCGGTTGTCTGGAATGCACCTCCGGCGCGCCTTGGTACAAGCCTTGCTCTGTACCAATTTGACGTTGAGTCCCTTGCTGGTTTGACGACGGAGTGTTGCCACATGCGAGACAAATCCACCCACCCGGTGACTACAAAACCGGCCAATCCAATGAACGCGCAAAACGCGGTCATGGGCCTGCGCGGCCAGGACCTGCTGAGCACCGTACGCACCCTGGCGTTGCAAGGGCTGAAGCGGCCCGTGTACAGCGCCAAACACGCCCTGGCCCTCGGTGGGCAACTGGGCCGTGTATTGATCGGCGATACCCTGCACAAACCCAACCCCAACGACGCCCGCTTCGCTGACCCTACCTGGCAGCTCAACCCGTTTTACCGCCGCAGCCTGCAGGCTTATCTGGCCTGGCAGCAGCAGCTCAACCGCTGGATAGAAGAAAGCGACCTGCCCGCCGATGACCGCGCCCGTGCGCGGTTTATCGCCACCTTGCTGGGCGATGCCGTGGCGCCGTCCAATAGCGTGCTCAATCCGCTGGCCATCAAAGAGCTGCTCAACAGCGGTGGCACGAGCATTTTCAAAGGCATGCGCCACCTCTACGACGACCTGCTGCACAACAACGGCATGCCTCGTCAGGTGGCCAAGCAGGCCTTCGAAGTGGGCCGCAACCTGGCCACCACGCCAGGCTCGGTGGTGTTTCGCAACGAGATGCTGGAGTTGATCCAGTACAAACCGATGAGCGAAAAGCAGTACGCCAAGCCCCTGGTGATCGTGCCGCCGCAAATCAACAAGTTCTATATTTTCGACCTGAGCCCAGATAAGAGCTTCGTTCAGTACTGCCTGAAAAATGGTCTGCAGGTGTTCGTGGTGAGCTGGCGCAACCCCGATGCCCGTCACCGCGAATGGGGCCTGTCGAGCTACGTGCAAGCGCTGGAAGCGGCCACCGATGTGGCCCGTTCCATCACCGGCAGCAAAGAGGTCAACCTGATCGGCGCCTGCGCTGGCGGCCTGACCATCGCCGCCTTGCAAGGCCATCTGCAAGCCAAACGGCAACTGCGCAAAGTCTCCAGCGCCAGCTATCTGGTGAGCCTGCTGGACAGTGAAATCGACAGCCCGGCCATGTTGTTCGCCGACGAAAAAACCCTGGAAGCGGCCAAGCGTCGCTCCTACCAGAACGGCGTGCTCGATGGCCGCGACATGGCCAAAGTGTTTGCCTGGATGCGCCCCAACGACCTGATCTGGAATTACTGGGTCAACAACTACCTGCTGGGCAAGCAACCACCGGCCTTCGACATCCTCTACTGGAACAACGACAACACCCGCCTGCCCGCCGCGTTCCACGGCGATCTGCTGGACTTCTTCAAACACAACCCGCTGACCCGCCCCGGCGGCCTGGAAGTGTGTGCACGCCCATCGACTTGCAGAAGGTCAACGTCGACAGCTTTAGCGTGGCCGGCATCAATGATCACATCACGCCCTGGGATGTGGTCTATCGCTCCACCCTGCTACTGGGCGGCGAGCGGCGTTTTGTGCTGTCCAACAGGGGCATATTCAAAGCATCCTCAACCGCCGAGCAACCCCAAACAACTACTTCGAAAACGGCAAACTCACTTCCGACCCGCGTGCCTGGTACTACGACGCCCAACAACATGGATTCAGGCCCGCTCCGGTGAGCAGCGGGAAACGCTGTTGGCCATCGGCAATCAGAACTACCCACCGATGCAGGCGGCGCCGGGGACGTACGTCCACGAGGTTTGACACGTAACAACACTGGCCAGGCCGCGCCTGGCCAGTTAACGTCGGCCCATGGACCGTCAAACCAATAAGAAGAATGGATGAAAACCCGCGACCGCATTCTTGAATGCGCCCTGCAGTTGTTCAATCAGCAGGGCGAACCCAATGTCTCCACCCTGGAAATCGCCAACGAGCTGGAAATCAGCCCGGGCAATCTCTACTACCACTTCCACGGCAAAGAGCCGCTGGTGATGGAGCTGTTCGAACGCTTCGAAATCGACATGGCGCCGCTGCTCGACCCACCGGCCGACGCGCGCTTGAACGTGGAAGATTACTGGCTGTTTCTGCACCTGATCGTCGAGCGCCTGGCCCACTACCGCTTTCTGTTCCAGGACCTCTCCAACCTCGCTGGCCGCCTGCCGAAATTGGCCCGTGGTATTCGCCTGTGGCTTAACGCGCTGAAGCGCACGCTGGCGGCGCTGCTTGCCGGATTGAAGGCCGAGGGGCATGTGGTGAGCACAACGCAGGCACTGGGCCTGCTGGTGGAGCAGATCACCCTGACGCTGCTGTTCTCCCTCGACTACCAACGCATTCTCGGCAACCTCGGCGAGATTCGCCTGGTGGTGTTTCAGGTGATGATGCTGGTGAGCCCGCATATGCACGAAGACTCGCGCGGCGCGGCGGAGTTGTTGGCGCAGCGTTATCTTGAGACGTAAGGCTGAGTGAAGCATCCGTCATCCCAGCGCAGGCTGGGATGACGGCGAACATAAAAAACCCGGCCATCTGGCCGGGTTTTTAGTTACCGCACAGGCACTCAGGAAGACGTGCTTGGTGTCACCGGCGGAACTGGCGAAGCAACCGGTGTAGTGGTTGCGGTAGCAGTTGGCGCTGGCGTCGGCGCGGCAGCTGGTGCAGCCGGTTTGGCCGCGGCAGGTGCCGCCGGCTTCGGTGCAGCAGGCTTGGCAGCGGCCGGCTTGGGTGCGGGTTTAGCGGCAGGTTTCACCGCAGGCTTGGCGGCCGGTTTAGCGGCAGCGGGTTTCGCTGCTGGCTTGGCGGCGGGTTTGGCAGCAGGTTTTGCGGCCGGTTTGGCAGCGGCTTTCACGGCTGGTTTAGCAGCCGGCTTGGCGGCAGCTTTAACAGCAGGTTTAGCGGCTGGTTTGGCGGCCGGCTTAGCTGCAGGTTTTGCAGCGGCTTTGGCAGCCGGTTTAGCAGCTGGCTTGGCGGCCGGCTTGGAAGCGGGTTTAGCCGCAGCTTTGGCCAGTGGTTTTGCCACCGATTTGGCTGCAGCTTTAGCCGCGGGCTTGGCAGCCGCTGCCGCTTTGGCAACAGGCTTGGCAACGGCTTTAACGGCCGCTTTGGCCGCAGGTTTTGCAGCCGGTTTGGCAGCGGCTTTCGCGGCCGGCTTGGCGGCAGGTTTAGCGGCGGCTTTTGCAGCTGGTTTGGCTGCAGCTTTCGCGGCAGGTTTAACAGCGGCTTTAGGAGCTGGTTTTGCGGCAACTGTTTTAGCGGAGACGCCTGTCAGTTTTTCCAGCTGTTTGGTCAAGGTATCGACTTTGCTGTTCAGCGACTTCACTTCATTACGGCTTGGAACACCCAAGCGCGAAATGGCACTGTTCAGACGTTTATCAAAGGCCTCTTCAAGCTCGCCCCACTTACCGAGCGCTAGGTCTTTTACTTCGTCGACTTTGTTTTTCGCCGACCGTGCAGATGTTTTAGCTGTGCTTTTAACTGCGCCAACTTGTTTCTCGACTTCAGTCTTGGCCAGTTTTTCAGCTTTCTCGCCATCGGTTACCAGCGTGTCGAACAGCTTGGTGCCGTCCTTGCTGATTTTCGAATAGGCGCCCAACCCAGCCAGCCAGATCTGGCGAGAGTATTTTTCAACTTCACCAATCCACGAACTGCTTTGTTTTTCGACTTTCTTTTTAGCAACCATCCCGCTCTCCTTATTGAGTCTTAGCGACACGTGCAACCAACGCATTCAGCACGTCCAGCTTAGCAGAGAGCGCATCAACATCCTGGCGCGATGGAATACCAAAACGATTTAGCGCGCTGGCGACTCGACGATCGAAAAGTTTTTCGATTTTATCGAACTGCACTTCAACTTTGCTTTTGACGCTGGAGACATTGCTGCTGACAGATTGTTTAACGGAATCGAGCTGGCTATTCGCTGCCTCGACTTGCGTTGTGACCAGTTTTTTTCCTTGTCGTTCGATACCTTCACCGGCACTGACAAGGCCTTTTACATAGCCCAGACCTTCCTTGCCTGCTTTGGCGTAGGCGCCCAAACCGGCCAGCCAGATTTGACGGCTGTAATGTTTTACATCAGTCAGCACGGTAGCGGTGCTTTCAACTTTTTTGGCGACGACTTTTTTAGCTGCAACTTTGGCCATGGTGCACCTCACAAGAAAGGAAGGAAGAAACGCCTGCTATTGGCAGACCTGCACTCAAACTAGCCGGGAAAATTAGAATTCACATACTAGGTATGCGCTGGCCATACATAGGTACGGTCAGCTCAACGACTCATCCAGGCCTTTTTCAATTTCACGTTTGATCGTGCCGCTCATGGCCGATAACAACAGCCCCAAACTCAACTCCACCCGCACGCTGTCGTCAGCGACTTTTATCGTGCCGTCGGCGCCACTGCGTTTGAATTCCAGCACATCGCCTTTCCATTGATAACGCACGGCATATTCGGCAGCCAGGCGTTCGGCAAGCTCCTCGGCTTTGGCGCGAGCGCCTTCCAGTCCAAGGGTGTGGGAACGTTCGACGGTAATGCGGGCCATAACCTGGCAACTCCTGCGACCATAAGTCGCGCGACTATAACGCGAGCACAGCGCCATGGGCAGCGCCCCCGCTACCCGCGCCACACGCCTTGCCAAGACAAAGCCGGTAACGGCGATTAGAATGGCCGGCACTTTCTTCCGGTGACCGCATATGAACGATCCGCGCAAAGGCAGTGATGCCGAACCGACTACCCACTTCGGCTACCAGAGCGTGCCGGAAAGCCAGAAGGCCGACAAAGTCGCCGAGGTTTTCCATTCCGTAGCTGCCAAATACGACCTGATGAACGACCTGATGTCCGCTGGCGTACACCGCCTGTGGAAGCGGTTCACCATTGAGCTGTCGGGTGTTCGCACCGGCAACCGCGTGCTGGATATCGCCGGCGGCACGGGCGACCTCACCCGTCAGTTCTCGCGCTTGGTTGGCACCACCGGTGAAGTGGTGCTGGCCGATATCAACGCCTCGATGCTCAAGGTCGGTCGCGACAAGTTGCTCGACAGCGGCGTGGCCAACAATGTGCAGTTCGTGCAGGCCGACGCTGAAAAGCTGCCGTTCCCGGACAACCACTTCGACTGCGTGACCATCGCGTTCGGTCTGCGCAACGTCACCCATAAAGACGAAGCCATCCGTTCCATGCTGCGGGTGCTCAAGCCAGGTGGCCGGCTGCTGATCCTTGAATTCTCCAAGCCGACCAGCAATCTGCTGTCCAAGGCCTACGACGCCTACTCGTTCAGCCTGCTGCCGCTGATGGGCAAGCTGATCACCAATGACTCGGAAAGCTATCGCTACCTCGCCGAGTCGATCCGCATGCACCCGGATCAGGAAACCCTCAAGGCCATGATGGTCGAGGCCGGTTTCGAACGCGCCACGTACCACAACATGACCGGCGGCATCGTCGCGCTGCACCGCGGTATCAAACCCTGATGCTCACCCAGGCGCTGCTGGCCACTGCCGAAACCGGGATCAACCGCGTGTTGCGCCTGGACGCGACCGCCATGCCGCGCCTGGCACATCTGGCCGGCAAGGTTATCGAAGTCGAGTGCAGCGCTCCGGCATTGCAGCTGTTTATCCTCGCCGACGGCGCCGGCCTGCGCTTAGCTTCGCAGTGGGGTGGCGACATCGCCTGTCGCCTGCGCGCCCCGGCCAGCAGCCTGCTGCGCCTGGCCACCAGCAAAGACAAAACCGCCGTACTGCACAGCCCTGAAGTCGAATTGGATGGCGACAGCGCCGTGCTGCTCGACCTCGCCAGCGTGCTGCAAGACCTGGAGCTCGACTGGGAATACGAGCTGGCCCGCTGGCTCGGCCCGGTCGGCAGCCAATTGCTCAGCGGCCATTTGAAAAGCCGCGCGCGTTTTACCCGCCAGAACCTCGAAAGCCTGCGCCACAACCTCGCCGATTACCTGGCCGAAGAGTCGCGCACGCTGGTTGGCGAAAACGAAGCGCAAGCCCGTTTTGCCGAACTGGACGACCTGAAAATGGCCCTCGATCGCCTCGATGCGCGGGTTGAACGCCTGGCCCTGACACTCACCCCAAAACCTAGCGAACCCGCATGAGCCTGCTTGCCGTCCGCCGTTTGTTGCGCATCCAGCGCGTGGTTATTCGCTACCGCCTCGATGATCTGATTCTCGACCTGCCGCTGCCCTGGTGGCTGCGCGCCGTCAGCTATGCCCTGCCGTGGCGCTGGTTGCCGCGACGCAAGCTGGAACTCACCCGCGGCGAACGCGTGCGCCTGGCGCTGCAAGATCTGGGGCCGATCTTTATCAAGTTCGGCCAACTGCTTTCCACTCGCCGCGACCTGCTGCCGGTGGACATGGCCGATGAGCTGGCCTTTCTGCAAGACCAAGTGCCGCCGTTTGATTCCGCCCATTCCCTGGCGCTGATCGAAGCGCAACTGGGGGCCAAGATCGGCGACGTGTTTGCTCGCTTCGACAGTCAGCCACTGGCCTCGGCCTCGGTGGCGCAGGTGCATGCCGCGCAACTGCGCAGCGGTGAAGAAGTGGTGGTGAAGGTGATTCGCCCCGGCCTGAAACCGGTGATTCGCGCCGATATCGCCTGGCTGTTTCTGCTGGCCAAACTGGCTGAACGGGTGTCGACCGAGGCGCGTCGCCTGCACCCGGTGGAAGTGGTCAGCGACTACGAAAAAACCATCTACGACGAACTCGATCTGCTGCGCGAGGCGGCCAACGCCAGTCAGCTGCGTCGCAACTTCGAAGGCTCACCACTGCTGTATGTGCCGCAGGTGTATTGGGACTGGTGTCGCCCGCAAGTGCTGGTGATGGAGCGCATCTACGGCGTGCAGGTGACCGATATGGAAACCCTCGCCGACCAGCGCACCGACCTGAAAATGCTCGCCGAACGCGGGGTGGAAATCTTTTTCACCCAGGTGTTTCGCGACAGCTTTTTCCACGCCGACATGCACCCCGGCAATATCTTCGTCAGCACCCGCACGCCGTGGAGCCCGCAGTACATTGCCATCGACTGCGGCATCATCGGCAGCCTGACGCCGGAAGATCAGGACTACCTGGCTCGCAACTTGATTGCTTTCTTCAAGCGCGATTACCGCAAGGTTGCCCAGCTGCATATCGACTCGGGCTGGGTACCCGCGGAAACCAAAGTGAATGATTTCGAAGCGGCGATTCGCACCGTGTGCGAGCCGATCTTCGAGCGGCCACTGAAAGACATTTCTTTTGGCCTGCTGCTGATGCGTCTGTTCCAGACCGCGCGGCGCTTCAATATGGAAATTCAGCCGCAGCTCGTGCTGCTGCAGAAAACCCTGCTCAATATTGAAGGCCTGGGCCGTCAGCTGTACCCGGATCTGGACCTGTGGACCACCGCCCAGCCGTTCCTGGAACGCTGGATGCGCGAGCGCGTCAGCCCGAAAAACCTGCTGCAGAATCTGCAATCGCAGGTTGAGCAGGTGCCGCACCTGGCCCATATGACCCGCGAATTGCTCGAGCGCATGGCTCAGCCGCACCTGCACAATCCGCCGCTGCAGCAGCAACCCAACCGCGATAACTGGGCCTTGCGCTTGCTCGGCACGGCCCTGTTGGGCGGCGGCATTACGTTGGCCTTGGCAGCGGCCAGCGTCACCGTGGCGGCGCTGTGGCCAGCCGGTTTGATGAGTGCCAGCGGTCTGTACCTGATTCTGCGCCGATAGCCAGTGGCGGCCTCAACTGGCAAACTCGCCTGATTCGACCGGGCCACGCCCGCATTACGGAATTGCAATGAACGATTGGCTAGACGAGATCAACTGGAACAGCGACGGTCTGGTGCCGGCGATTGCCCAAGACTACAAAACCGGGCGCGTGCTGATGATGGCCTGGATGAACCGCGAGGCCCTGAGCCTCACTGCCACCGAGCAGCGCGCCATTTACTGGTCGCGTTCGCGTGGCAAACTCTGGCGCAAGGGCGAAGAGTCCGGTCATGTGCAGAAGCTGCATGAGATGCGCCTGGACTGCGACGAAGACGTGATCATTCTGATGGTCGAACAGCTGGGCGGCATCGCCTGCCACACCGGCCGCGAAAGCTGCTTCTACCGCGTCTTTGAGAATGGCGCCTGGACAGCCGTCGACCCGGTGCTCAAAGATCCCCACGCCATTTATGCCGGAGGGCACAGCCATGAGTGACACCCTCAGCCGCGTGGCTCAAGTGCTGGAAGAGCGCAAAGGCGCTGCCCCCGACAGTTCCTATGTGGCTAGTCTGTACCACAAGGGCTTGAACAAGATTCTGGAAAAGGTCGGTGAGGAATCGGTGGAAACCATCCTCGCCGCCAAAGACGCTGCCATCAGCGGTGACTGCAGCGACCTGATCTACGAAACCGCCGACCTGTGGTTCCACAGCCTGGTCATGCTCGCCGCCCTCGGCCAGCACCCACAGGCCGTACTGGACGAACTGGACCGGCGCTTCGGGTTGTCCGGGCATGCGGAAAAAGCCGCCCGCGACCCTTCTTAACGTATCTATCTAGAGGAACAGCTCCATGGGTATTTTTGACTGGAAACACTGGATCGTCATTCTGATCGTCGTCGTGTTGGTCTTCGGTACCAAGAAGCTCAAGGGCCTGGGCGGTGACGTCGGCGAAGCGATCAAGGGCTTTCGCAAAGCCATGAACGACGACGAAAAACCGGCCGAGCAGCCAGCCCCGGTGCAGCCGACCCAGGCGCACACTGCGCCGCTGAACCAACCGCACACTATCGACGCGCAAGCCCAGAAAGTCGAAGAGCCGGCGCGCAAGGACTAACTCATGTTTGGCGTCAGCTTCGGCGAATTGCTGCTGGTGGGCCTGGTGGCCCTGCTGGTACTCGGTCCCGAGCGCCTGCCCGGTGCCGCGCGCACTGCAGGCCTGTGGATCGGCCGCCTGAAACGCAGTTTCAACGCGATCAAAACGGAAGTGGAACGCGAAATCGGCGCCGATGAAATTCGTCGGCAGCTGCACAACGAGCACATTCTGGCTCTGGAACAGGAAGCCCGAAACGCCATCGCTCCCCCGCAAGTGCCGGCTGCGCCGCCCCTGGCGCAAGCCGACGTGAACGCGGTGCCCGCACCGGCCGCCGTGGTCGCTCAGCCAGTTCAGGCTGAAATGCCCGCTGTGGTGCACGCCGAAGTGCCCGTCGCCGAGCCAGTGAATGAGCTGCAAGGCCAACTGGAACTGCCCGTCCCTCCTCAACCGCCGCGAGCCCCATGAGCGCAGAAACCCCGGAAAACGACCAGCAAATGCCGCTGGTTTCGCACCTCACCGAGTTGCGCACGCGCCTGTTGCGCTGCGTGGCCGCAACGGCACTGATATTCGCCGGGCTGTTCTACTTCGCGCGGGATATCTACACCCTGGCCTCCGAGCCGCTGCGCCGCTTTCTGCCCGAAGGCGCGACGATGATCGCCATCGACCCGGCCTCGGCGTTCCTCGCGCCGCTGAAGCTGACCATGGTGGTAGCGCTGTTCGCCAGCATGCCGGTGATTCTCTATCAGGCCTGGGGCTTTATTGCGCCGGGCTTGTACAAGCACGAAAAACGCATCGCCGTGCCGCTGCTGACCTCCAGCGTGGTGCTGTTCTACGGCGGCATGGCGTTCGCCTACTTCCTCGTGCTGCCGCTGATCTACCACTTCCTGCTCGGCTCGGCGCCGGTTGGCGTAACGCCGATGACCGACATCAACACCTACCTCGACTCGGTGCTCACGCTGCTCTTCGCCTTCGGCGTCGCCTTCGAGATTCCGGTGGCCGTGGTGTTGCTGGTCATCATCGGCATTGTCGACGTGGCCTACCTGCGCAAGATTCGCCCGTACGTGATCATCGGGTGCTTTGTGGTCGGCATGATCCTTACCCCGCCGGACCCACTGTCGCAGACCCTGCTGGCCGTACCGATGTGGCTGTTGTACGAAATCGGCGTGTTCTTCGGAGCCATGGTGCGCAAATCGCGCACGGACGAAGAAAGCAGCGACCAGGACGCCCAACCGCCAGCCACCCAGCCGTGAACCTGCTGCTTCTGGAAGACGCCGACTTTGTCGGCGCCGACCGCGTCATTCTGCGCGACCGTCGCCTTACCCATTTGCAGGAAGTCCACCGCGCCGAGTCGGGCGATAGCCTGCGCGTCGGGCGTATTGGCGGGCTGATGGGCAAGGCGCAGATCCTGCGTCTGGAAGCCACTGAAGCCGAGCTGCAAATCACCCTCGACCAGCCGCCACCCGCCAAGCTGCCGCTGACCCTGCTGCTCGCCCTGCCCCGCCCGAAAATGCTCCGCCGGGTGCTGCAAACCGTCGCCAGCATGGGCGTGCCACGGGTGATTCTGCTCAACAGTTACCGGGTGGAAAAAAGCTTCTGGCAGACGCCGTTTCTGGAGCCAGCGGCCATTCGCGAACAACTGATTCTGGGCCTCGAGCAATCACGGGATACCGTGCTGCCCGAGATACGCATCGAAAAGCGCTTCAAGCCGTTTGTGGAAGACCATCTGGGGCAGATTTGTGCGGGAACCCAAGGGTTGATTGGCCACCCCGGCCAATACCCGAGCTGCCCGCGCGCGGTGGAGGGCCCGGTGACCTTGGCCATCGGGCCAGAAGGTGGCTGGATTCCCTATGAAGTGGAAAAGCTAGCTGAAGCGGGGTTGCGGCCGGTGCAGTTGGGTGAGCGGATCTTGCGCGTCGAAACCGCCGTAACGGCCCTGCTCGCGCGACTGTTCTAAATCGCGATGTTGGGCTTCGCTTTGCTCAACCCAACCTACATTGCACGCCGTAGGTTGGGTTGAGCGCAGCGAAGCCCAACAGGTCGTCCTCCGACTACCCGCCCGACGCCTTATGCCAATGCGCCGGCAATAACTTCCCTTCCATCTCCGGCGCCTCGCGCAAGCTCATATCCCGCGCCCGCAACGGCTCGCCACACTCCGAACAGACCAACACTCCGCGCACCTCATGGCCGCAAGCTTTGTGCACATGGCGAATCGGCTGGCCGATGTCATCGCTCATATGTCGGTCCCCCCAGTTCACCAGCGCCAGCACCGCCGGGTACAGGTCGTGGCCTTTCTCGGTCAACCTATACTCCTCGCGCAGCGGTCGTTGCTGGTAAGCGCTTTTCACCAGCACGCCATGCTCGGTCAGGCGCTTGAGACGCTCGGCCAGCACGTGACGGGTGATGCCCATGCGCTTTTCGAAGTCGTCGAAACGGCGCACGCCCATAAAGCATTCGCGCAGCACCAGCAGGGTCCAGCGGTCGCCGACCACCGATAAGGTACGTGACAGCGAACAGGGTTGTTCACCAAGGTCTTCCCAGCGCATGAGGGGTTCTCCACGAGTTTCTGCTGGCTACTCTAGCTTGACAGGTTCCAAAAAGGAACTGACTATCTAGATCAGTTCCAAAAAGGAACTTACTCACGCAACCGACGAGAGAAGAACAATGAGCGTACGCAAAGCAGTGTTAGTGGTGGGAGCCGGCGATGCCACCGGCGGTGCGATAGCCAAGCGTTTTGCCCGTGAGGGCTATGTGGCCTGCGTGGCCCGCCGCAATGCCGAAAAGCTGGAGCCGCTAGTAGCGGAAATTACTGCCGCTGGCGGTGAAGCGCGGGCATTCGGTTGCGATGCGCGGGTGGAAGAACAGGTGTTGGAGATGTTCGCCACCATCGAACGTGAGATCGGCCCGCTGGAAGTGGTGGTGTTCAATATCGGCGCCAACGTGCAGTTTTCCATCACCGAAACTACCGAGCGCGTGTACCGCAAGGTTTGGGAAATGGCCGCGCTGGCCGGTTTCCTCACTGGCCGCGAAGCCGCGCGGGTAATGCTGCCCCGCGCTCGCGGCACCATCATTTTCACCGGCGCCACCGCGTCCTTGCGCGGCGGCAAAAGCTTCTGCGCCTTCGCCAGCGCCAAGTTCGCCTTGCGCGCTACGGCGCAAAGCATGGCTCGGGAGCTGGGGCCCAAAGGCATTCATGTGGCGCACCCGATTATCGACGGGGCGATTGATACCGCGTTTATCCGTGACAACTTCCCGGAACGCTATGCCTTGAAAGACGAAGGCGGAATTTTGAATCCGGACCATATTGCGGACAGCTATTGGCAGATTCATATGCAGCCCCGCGATTCGTGGACTCACGAGTTGGACCTGCGACCTTGGCTTGAAACTTTCTAATCCTCGAACAATAAGAAAGGAAACCCCATGAGCAAAACCCTGGAATTCTTCTTCGACGTCGGCAGCCCCACCACGTACCTCGCCTGGACGCAGCTGCCGAAAATCGCCGCCGATGCGGGCGTAGATATCACCTGGAAACCCATGCTGCTGGGCGGCGTATTCAAGGCCACCGGCAACCAGTCGCCCATCGCCATCCCGGCCAAAGCCAAATACACCATCGCCGATATGCAGCGCTTCGCCACCCGCTACGGCGTGCCGTTGGCCTTTAACCCCTTCTTCCCGATCAACACGCTGCTGCTGATGCGCGGCGCTGCCGGCTACCTCGGCACGGCCAATTTCCACCCGTACCTGGAAGCGGTGTTTACCGCCCTGTGGGTGGAGCAGAAGAACATGGGCGACCCGGCGGTGGTCGCGCAGGTGCTCAGCGCCGCGGGCCTGGACCCGCAGGAGTTCGAGCAATTGGTGAACGACGAAGCCGTAAAACAGCGCCTGAAAGACATCACTGAAGACGCCATCAAGCGTGGAGCGTTTGGTGCGCCGATCTTCTTTGTCGATGGCGAAATGCACTTTGGCCAGGACCGCCTGGACTTTGTGGCGGAGGCATTGGCCAGATAGCGGGAAATCGGTTCCAACCAGCCCCCTGAGTGCCCCGCCGCAATAGCGGGGCACCCTAATTTGTCTGCTGTCCAGGCAACAAAGTCGTATACAACATGCCCCCCAAAAACATGAAACTTACATACGCTTTTGCGAACAAGCTCATTCACGGCTGAGCAAAATCCTAGTCTCGCCAATAAGCGCATCCTACCAAATAAAAATTATCCAAAAGACATAAGCAGCGCGACAAATTAGCTTGTTCCGTAGGCTGCTTCTGCAATCGCCGCCAATGGATTGACGCAACAAAGAACCAGGCAGATTCTTGATCTTGCCCTACGCGCAGAGCCAAGTATCGCCCAACTAACGCACTCACATAAAAACAAATAGAGGCTGGGCATCGACAACTAATTTATAGTCAACAGGAAACATTTCCATGAAGAAATCGAAACTGCACGTCACCACTAAAAACAGCGTGAGCAATTCATCAAAAAGCAAGCTACAGCAATATGTACCTTTAAAGCCTACTTCTTTGAGACACGAAGGAAAGTTCCGCACTCCACTTGCGTTCGCAATGATGACCACCGTCGCTGCAGCAACACTGCTGGTAATATCCAACCCAGCGCTGGCAATCTCCGGCGGCAAAATCACCTCAGAACCATGGGTCGTCGAAACACAGAGTGCGTTGGATGCAAATGGCCATAAAACGCAATGCTCCGGCGTTGCCGTTAATGCAGAGATCATTCTCACTGCGGCCCATTGCCCAGGCCATTTGGTGCGTTATCCGGACGGAAAGGAGATTGCGGTCTTTCAGCAGGTGAGCCTCGACGGCGGTGACCTTCAAATGCTAATACTCCCGCAAGAGCACCACCTCAGCAAATACCCAGTCCTCGGCGTACCCGCTGGGGGGGATTATCAACTTCCCATTGGCACCCGGGGGGTTGTGTACGGATACGGGCTATTCGGGCAACGCCAGCAAAGAATGCTAGGCGTCACTGTACAGCATCGCGGCACGCTCCCAAACGTAGCCGATGGCTACCTGGTATCGGAACGCAATGGGCAAATTCAAGCAGGTGACTCGGGGGGCCCACTGCTTCTTGATGGAAGGGTAGTCGCTCTTCTTTCTGAAGAAAGAAAATTTAGAGATGGTGAGGTATACCAAGTATATCACGGACTTGTGAGCGCCATCTCCAAGATTCGTCAGTTCGAACATGCCCGCGAAATGCGCTCCACGGCGCAAGTAGATGCCGATAGGCCTTGGATAAGTGCTGTAGATGTCCAAAACGGAAAATTATCTATAATCATGAGTTCCGCACTTATAAACTCTGGCCGCAATGTATTCTTCTGGGTCAACGGAAATTACGCTGGTAACGTCCAGAATGATGTTTCTTATTACTGCACAAAGACGAACTTCGCCGGCGGGTCAACAATCTCTCCCGGCGTACAAGTCAAAGACGGCGATCTTGTTCAAATTGGAATAGATGTCGGTGGAGGAGCTTATGCTCCAGACTCCTCAGAACTGCTGTACGAAAACCGGTTCACAGGAGTTGAGTCGGTTAAATTTACTGGCACCAATATCGATATAACAATGACTACATCGCTAATCAACTCTGGACAGCGGATCATCGTCTGGTTCAACGACACCTATGCTGCAGAAATCTATAACGGCACCTTCTACTACAGTCGGCGTGACAATCCATCTAATGGCAGCCAGACGTTCAGATCGTCACTAATTACGCCCAACCGCGATACCAATGTAAAAATCGGTATTGTGCCCGGTACAATGGGATCAGATTACGGGACTCCTGCCGGCGCAAACTTACTCTATAACGACACCCCAACGACACCTATGCTGCAGCCTATAACGGCAATATCTACTACAGTCCAGGGGCTGCCGCTTACAGAGGGAGTATCTACTGCAATCCATCCAAGTTCAGATCGTCGCTAATTACGGCCAACCGCGATACCAACGTAAAAATCGGTATTGTGCCCGGTACAATTGGATCAGATTACGGGACGCCTGCCGGCGCAAACTTACTCTATAACGGCACCCCGCAATGAGCGTATGACCTAAACCGCATGGGCGATTGACAGCCGTTACTGTTCGCCCTGCGGTTTTCCCCGTTTTCGAAACTCCACCGGCGTCTCCCCTACCCAGCGTTTGAACGCGCGGTAGAAGGTGCTGGGTTCGGAGAAGCCGGTGCGCTCGACGATCACTTCAATGCGCTCGTCGGTCTTGAGCAACAGCTCCTTGGCCAACCGGCAGCGGTAGTCGGTGACCAGATCGTTAAAGCGCACACCAGCCATCGCCAGGCGCTCGCGCAGGCGCCGTGGCGGCATATTCAGGCGGCCGGCCACCTGTTCCAGGGTGGCGCCGCTGTCCACCAGCAGCTCACCAATCAATTCGCGCACCTGGCGCACCAGGTCCAGACGCTCGACTTCGGCCAACTGCCGACGGGCCAGCGACTCGTGCATGCGCAGCAACTCCGGCGCGGCATGGCGTGAAGCCCGCGCCAGCACATCGGCATCAAACTGCAGCGCATAGCGCTCGGCACCCAGCTCCGCCGGACAGCCGTACACCTTGAGATAACGCGCCGGGGCGGCGCCTTCGCTGTGCATCAGCTGCACCACGTGGGGTTTGAAGTGGCCTTCGGTGAGCGCATCGAACAGGCGGATGACCGCGCCGGCGAGCATTTCCGGGAAGTGCCGGGGCACGCCAGCGGACATGCCGAGCAGCAAGGTCGCGCGGTCGCCGTCCACTTCCAGGCGGGCATTGAGGGTGTCGGAGAGCAGGCGCACGTAGCGCAAGGCGTGGCGCAGGCCATCGCCGAAGGTTTCGCTGGAGAGAAACAGGTATTCCAGCAGCAGGCCATGGAAGGCCGGCAGGTGCTGAGCCAGGTACAGGCCGACATCCTGCTCGCCACACTCATCGCTGGCAGCTTTCCAGAACAACGCCTGCGCCGAGTGGGGGAAACGCCCGGCAGGCAAACCACCAGGCGGCAACCCGACCCGCGCCAGCACCCGATCGGGGTCGGTTCCACTGGCCCGCAGGGCGTCGATCACCGGGCGCATCAGCGCCACATCGTCGGTCAGATCACGCGTCATTTTTAGGATTCTTATAGGTTCGTGAGGCGCGGCCATCTTAGGCAGTTTTGCCCCGCAGGCTCAAGGCCGTGCATTACCGTGCAGCGGGCAATTGGCTGGCCTGCCGACGCGGCGGGCCGGGCGGCCAATGTAGCGCGGCGCGAGCCGTCTAAGCTGCTGGCATCGCGTTTTTATAAAAAAGCCAAGGAGCTGCCCATGACCACTAACTGGCTCGACCTGCCCGCCGCCCCCGCCCTGCCGGGCCTGTTTGCCCGTGCCGCCGTGCGCCGGGGCGTGCGTGGGCAGACCTTGCCCGACCTGGGTTTGCGCTGCGCCATCAGCGTGGACGCCAAGAAGCTGGACCGTTATCGACAGATTTGCGGCTTCAACGACGACGGCCATCTGCCCCCGACTTATCCACATATCCTCGCCTTCCCCCTGCAAATGCAGTTGCTCACCGACCCCAGTTTCCCGTTCCCCTTGCTCGGCCTGGTGCACTTGGAGAACCGCATTCGCGGCGTGCGCCCGCTGGGCGGCATGGGCCCATTTATTGTCAGCGTGCACGTAGAAAACCTGCAGCCCCATGAGAAAGGCGCGGTGTTCAGTTTGATCACCCGCCTCGAAGACCAGCTCGGCCTGCTCTGGGAAGGCGATAGCCGCATTCTGTGCCGCGCCCTGAAACTCGGCGGCCAGCCGGCCGAACGCGGTGAAGAAATCACCCTGCCGCTGGAAGATATCGCGCACTGGCAGGCGCCAGCCGATATCGGCCGCCGATACGCTGCGGTCGCCGGCGACTACAACCCCATTCACCTGTCGGCCCTCAGCGCCAAGCTGTTCGGTTTTCCCCGCGCCATCGCCCATGGTCTGTGGAACAAGGCGCGCACCTTGGCCGCCCTGGGCGAGCGTGTGCCAGCCGCTGGTTACGTGGTGGAAGTGCGCTTTCAGAAGCCGGTGCTGTTGCCCAGCGCCGTGACGCTGCAAGCGAGCAACCCGGCCAGCAGCGGCCAGTTCAAATTGGTCGGCAATAACGATGTGCCGCATATGACCGGCAGCTGGCGAGTGATCTAGCTGCGTGAAACAATGCGGCTCTTCACTCAGGACAGCCGCATGAACCTCGAAGACCTCACCGCCCGCCTGCACGCCATTCGTGACAACAACGATTGGCGTGGTTTCCACAGCCCGAAAAACCTGGCCATGGCCGCCAGCGTGGAAATGGCCGAACTGGTGGAAATTTTCCAGTGGCTGAGCGAAGACCAATCACGCCAACTGCCCGCCGCCGAACTGGCCCATGCCGGCCAGGAAGTCGGCGATATCGTGCTCTACCTCTTGCTGCTGTGCAGCGAGCTGGGGCTGGATATGAACGAGGTGGTGCGCGCCAAGCTGGCCGACAGCGAGCGGCGGTTTGCCAAATGAGTGACCGTCACTTCGACGAACTGGCCACGCGTTTTGCCGAAAAAATCTATGGCGGCGCCAAGGGTGCCATTCGCCTCGCCGTGCTCCAGGCCGATCTTGCCGAGGCGCTGCCGGACCGGCCGCTGCGCATTCTCGATATCGGCGCCGGCCTTGGGCATATGTCGCTATGGCTGGCCGAGCGCGGCCACCACATCACCGTCACCGAACCCGCCGAACCGATGCTGCAAGGCGCCCGTGAACGCTTCGCTGCCGCCGGGCAAACCGCCACGTTTATTCAGGCGCCTTGGCAAGACCTGCTCGGCCAACTGACCGAGCGGTATGACGTGGTGGTCTGCCACGCCGTGCTGGAATGGCTGGCCGAACCCCATGCCATTCTGCCGGTGCTGCACCAGCTCACCGCGCCGGGTGGCTGGTTGTCGTTGGCGTTCTACAACAAGGACGCGCTCATTTACCGCAACCTGCTCAAAGGCCATTTCCGCAAACTGCGCAAACAGGAATACGCCGGCGAGAAACAAAGCCTGACCCCGCAAATGCCGTTGGACCCGCGGGAACTGGCGACGCAACTCGCTGCGCTTTGGCGAGTCGAAAGCCAGAGCGGCGTGCGGGTTTTTCACGACTATATGCCGCGCGATTTCCAACTCAAGGCCGAACTGGTCGACCTGCTGGAAATGGAATTGGCCCACCGCCGCCATCCGAGTTTTATGGGCCTTGGGCGTTACCTGCATTGGATTTGCCGCCCGCGCTAATCACCCAGGTGTAGCCGGCGGTTCTGCTGTTCAGGATAAGGAGTGCACGATGAACTGCCGTTTGCCTCTGCTGCTCTGCTGCCTTGGCCTGGCTGCCTGCCAGAGCCAGAACCCCTACACGCCCAGCTCCAACCCGCTGCCGCCAGCGCCCCCGCAGGCCGCGCAAACCCTCGACCTCAGCGCCTATCCGGCAGCCCCCCGCGACTACGGCCGCTACCAGACCTGGGCCTGGGAAGCCGGACACCTGCCCGGCGGCACGGCCGGCGCCACGCCTGAGCAGATGGCCGATATTCTCAGCAACAGCCTCGACCAGCGCGGCCTGCGCCCTGCGCGCCAAGGCGTGGTCGCCGACGTACACGTGCGCGCCGATGTGCACGTGGAGCGGCGCTTGCGCCAGGAACAGAGTGACGTCGGCACGTATTACGGCCGAGGCCCTTACGGCAACAATTACGGCGGCATGTACGGCAGCGTGCCGATCGTGCGGACCTACGAAGAAGAGGTGCAGGTGGTGCGCGTCGAACTGCTCGATGCACGCAATCAACAAAGCATCTGGAATGGCAGTGCCGAAACCAGTAACCGTGGTAGCCAGAGCGAGCGCGTGGATGCATTGCGCTCGGCAGTGAACAAAGCCCTTAGCGCGTATCCACCGCGCTAGAGGGTCTCAACCACGTCTAGACTGCAGTGCACGTTACCGCGCTGCGAAGGGAGATTCACCATGACTGCCCGCCTGCTGTTAGTGCCCGCCCTACTGTTGCTGGCCGCCTGCCAGAGCACCCAGCTCAACCAGGACTTCGACAAACACCGCGACTTCGCCGCCTACCGCAGCTTTACCTGGAAAGAGCCGGCGCTGCAGTACAGCCCCGATGACCCACGTATCAAGAGCGACCTCACCGAACAGCGCGTGCGCGATGCGGTGAGCGAGCAGCTTGATCAACGCGGTGTACGCCTGGCCCCGGCCGGCAGCAAAGGCGATGTAAACGTGCAGGCCTGGCTGATTGTGGAGAACAAGACCGACCAGGTGAGCACCAGCTACGGCGGCGCCTGGGGTGGTTACTGGAATGGCTATTGGGGCGGCCCGGCGTACACCGAAACGCGCAACGTCGATTACAAGGTCGGCACCGTGCAGGTGGACTTGTTCGACGGCAAGGATGGCAAGCTGGTGTGGCGTGGCAGTGCCGAACAGATAGTGCGGAACAACCAGACCAGTCCGGTTGAGCGTGAGACGGCGATTCGCGAGACGGTGGCCAAGATCCTCAGCCAATACCCGCCGCATTAAGCGATTCACCGAGGACCTTGCAGGAGAGGCTTCAGCCTCGATGCTTTTAACGATTAAAGGCATCGAGGCTGAAGCCTCTCCTACATGAAGCGCAGTGATTTATTCCCCGGTACGTTCCCGCTCCATCGCATCACCACTGGCCCGACGCTGATCTTCCAGCGTGCTGCCGGTACCGGTGCTCGAACCGGTGCCGCTCCCCGAATTGATTTGTTCACTGTTGTTCGTGCTGTTGGCGCCGTTGCCAGTGCCTGTGCCCGTACCGATGGCACCGCTGTCGTTGGTGTTGTTCGGGTTGTTGGTGCTGTTACCCACCGAACCGTTGGTGCTGGAGTTATTGGTGCCGCTCGACGGCGTGTTCTGCGTCGAGGTTGCCGATGGGTTGGAGCCCTGCACGGCTTTGGCGGGCGCGTTGGCGTCCAAGGCAAATGTCGGAGCGCTCAGGCCCAGCGCCAGCAGCATGGCCGCGCCCAGCAGGGCCGGCTTGTGGATAAGTCTGTTCATCGGTCACTCCGTGAGCCGCAGGCTCATTGTCTGGATGTACAGGTTGGAGCGGCGGCGCTCTGCAGGAGTGCAAGGTGTTGGACGAATGGTCGCTGCCACTTGGCAAAGTGCTATCAGCCAAGTAACGTTCCGGCTCAGGCAAGGAAGCCGACAGACAGACTGCTGCGCTTCCCGCCTTCTCGCCGGACTCAACGCTCATTGCACGCAGCTGACTGCATAAGGACTTGCCACCATGAACTATCGCTTTTTGCGCACCCTCTTCGCCGTGCTCGGCGCCGCCGTACTCACTGGCTGCGTTACCCACATCCCGTTCGACCAACAACTGCCCAAGCCGCAATACACAAAAAGTGGCGACGTGCTGATCAGCGTGATCGACAACCGTGATCGCGTTAAAGCCGGCAAGCCGCGCAACTTCATTGGTGTGGCCCATGGCAGTTTCGGTATCCCCTTCGACTGGACCGTGCCGCTGGTGCTGGACGTCGAAGACGGCGACAAAACCCGCGACCTCTCGGCCTTCCTCCAACACCGCCTGACCAATGGCCTGCAAAAACAAGGCTGGGCAGCGAAACCCCTTAATCTCACCAGCGTGCCCAGCGACGAGGAAGCCAAAGCGCTGCTGCTGCAAAACCATGCCGACAGCCTGATCGTGCTGGACATCAAAGAGTGGTACTTCAGCATCAATCTCAACTGGGTGTCGGACTTCAATTTCGATACCGACACCGATGTCTCGGTGTTCCGCAGCGAGCGCGGCCGAGTGGCGGAACGTCAGGTTAAAGAGCGCGACGTGATCACTGTCACGTCTGATTCTTCGCCGCAGAACAACATCCTCGGCGCCTACCGCGAGCAGTTGAAACAGCTGATGGAAGATTCCGCCGTGCAGACCGCACTGAAGGACTGATCCACCTGGCAGGCGGGCACTCGTTCAGGGTTGCCCGCCCCGCCACGCGGACTAAGCTGCCCATTCCGAGTCAGCCACTACGAGCCGCCAATGCCCCTGTTTAGCCATCGCCCCGCTGAAGCGGACGATTTGCCCACCGTCGTCGCCATTCCCCAGCACGCCGAAGAGTTGTTCTTCTGTTATCCCAAAGGCAGTTGGCCGTTCACGCTGGAACAGTTGAGCGAAGCAGTGGCCCAGCGCGAGGCCAGCACGGTGGTCGAGTTGGATGGCAACATTGCCGCCTTCGCCAATTTCTACACCTGCGTGCCGGGCGAGTACTGCGCGCTCGGCAATGTGATGGTGGCGAGCTGGGCGCGCGGCCAAGGCGTGGCGCATTACCTGATCGAGCAGATGGAACGGATTGCCCGTGAACGCTTTGCCGCACGGGAAATGCAGCTCAGCTGTTTCAACGCCAACACTGCCGGGCTGCTGCTTTATCCGGCGCTGGGGTATCAGGTGTATGGCGTGGAAGAGCGCCGCGATCATCTGGGAAATCGGGTCGCCCTCCTGCAATTTCGCAAGGCGCTGTGAGACGGGCGTAAGACATAGGTCTCGATGATAGCCTTTTGATATTTTTTTCCCGGCGAAAGCACTATGCTCGCGGGACGTTGTTCCTGTGATCACAAATCATGAAAGACGCCGAACTACCGCGCTCACCCCACACCTTTGCTCTCTGGCGTGAAGTACAGGACACCCGTGTACGCACCCGTTTAGGCGGTATCTACTACCTGCTGGCCTGGTTGCTTACCTGGCTCTTCAGCGCCAACCCATCTTCTCTGTTGCTCCCTGGTATCGCCGGCGGCGTACTGTTCGCGGCGCTGATGGCTGCCCGCTTGCTGCACACGCCGCCGCATGCGCAAGTGCAGGAAGAGCTGCAATGCTGGCTCGACCGCCATTGGGGCTTGGTGCTGCTGACCTCACTCTGCTGGGGCCAGGCGCATGCCTGGGCGCTGTATAGCAATGCGCTGAAAGAGTCGGCCATTATCGCCACCCTGGGCACCATCGCGTTCAGCACGGCGATGACCTTCAACTTCGCCATGCGTAAAAAGCGCGCTCTGGTCGCCATCCTGTTGCTCTATGTGCCCGGCCTGGTGGTGATGGCGCTGGACTGGCGCGACGGCCATTACGTGCTGATCACCCTGGTGTTCTACCTCAGCTACCTGCTGCTGGCGCTTAACCGCAGCCACCGCGAATACCTCGGCACCCTGGATCTGGAACTGCGTTTGCTGCAACAACAGGCCACCCTCGACCAGCTCAGCCGCACCGACACCCTGACCCAGCTAGGCAACCGCTACCAATTCAACAGCCTGTTCCAGAACATGGTGGCCGCCGCCAAACGCACCGGCGAGCCGCTGGCCCTGGTGCTGCTGGATATTGATTTTTTCAAGAAGGTAAACGACCAGCGTGGGCATGCCGGCGGCGATGCGTGCCTGAGTGAATTTGCCCAACAGATGCGTCAGGTATTCCGCCGCGACAGCGATGCGCTGCTGCGTTTGGGCGGTGAGGAGTTCGGCGTGCTGATGCCCAACACCACGCTGGAGCAGGCGCAGTTGATGGCCGAGCAATTTCGCCGCGACCTGGCCCGCAAGGGTATCGACCTGCAAGGTGAGCATTTGCCGTTGACCACCAGCCTCGGGGTCGGCCGGTTTGATCCGCTACTGGATGAAGATGCCGAAGCCTTCTTCAAGCGCGTCGACCGCGCCCTCTATCAGGCCAAACGCAATGGCCGCGATCGGCTGGAGCTGGCGACGGTCGACTGACGGCTGCTCAGGTTTCCAGCAGGAAGGTCACCGGGCCGTCGTTGGTCAGCGACACCTGCATATCCGCACCGAACTGCCCGGTCGCTACCACGGCGTGCTTTTGCCGCGCCTGGTTTACTAAGTAATCGAACAGCTCAGCACCCAGTGCTGGTGGCGCGGCGGTGGAAAACCCCGGGCGCAGGCCGCTGCGGGTATCGGCGGCCAAGGTGAATTGCGACACCAGCAACAAGCCGCCGCTCACATCGGTGAGCGACAGGTTCATCTTGCCGTCGGCATCGCTGAATACGCGGTAGTTGAGGAGTTTGTGCAGCAGCTTGTCGGCGCTGGCCGGAGTGTCTTGCGGCTCCACGCCGACCAGCACCAGCAGGCCCTGATCGATGGCGCCAATGGTTTCTCCGGCCACGTCCACCTTGGCGTGGGTGACGCGTTGAATCAGTCCCTTCATGCTTCTTCGGGCGACAGGTTGAGCAGGCGGCGGGCGATCTGATCAGCCGCACGCACCAGCGCGTCGGTAATACCCGGCTCGGCAGCGGCGTGGCCGGCGTCGCGGATAATCTGCAGCTCGCTGTTCGGCCAGGCCTGGTGCAGTTCCCAGGCGTTATCCAGCGGGCAGATCACGTCGTAACGGCCATGCACGATGATGCCCGGCAGGTGGGCGATCTTGTGCATGTCGCGCACCAATTGATTGGGCTCGAGGAAGGCGTTGTTCATAAAGTAGTGGCATTCCACCCGGGCAATCGACAACGCCCGCTGTGGCTCGCTGAAACGCTCGACCACCTGACTATTGGGGCGCAGCGTGGCTGTGCGGCCTTCCCAGGTCGACCAGGCTTTGGCCGCGTGCATCTGCGCAATCTGGTCGCTGCCGCTCAGGCGTTTGTAGAACGCGGACACCAGGTCGTCGCGCTCTTCCGGCGGAATCGGCGCGATGTAGTCCTGCCAGTAATCCGGGAACATCCGGCTGGCGCCCTCCTGGTAAAACCACTTGATCTCCTGCGGCCGGCACAGAAAGATCCCGCGCAAAATCAGCGCATGCACACGCTCAGGATGGGTTTGCGCGTAGGCCAGCGACAGGGTCGAACCCCACGAGCCGCCGAACAGCACCCACTTGTCGATGCCCAGGTGTTGGCGGATAACTTCGAGGTCGGCGACCAAATCCCAGGTGGTGTTGTTTTCCAGACTGGCGTGCGGGGTGGAGCGCCCGCAACCGCGTTGGTCGAAGGTGATGATGCGGTATTGGTTGGGGTCGAAGTAGCGGCGGCTGGCGCCATCGCAGCCGGCGCCGGGGCCGCCATGGATAAACACCACGGGCAGACCATCCGGTGTACCGCTTTCGTCGACATACAGAACGTGCGGTGCCTGCACGGCCAATTCGTGGCGCGCGTAAGGCTTAATCTCCGGGTACAAAGTCTGCATGCTGCACTCCCTTGTTGATAAAGACGGTGCCCCGCGCCCCCGATTAATTGGGGTAGATTTCCGGGCAACGCGCCTGAGCTCTGCCGGGCATCATAACCATGAAAACGGAGTTGAGCATGTCAGACCGGATAATTCCCTTGGCCCGCCTGTGGATTATCGCCCTGGCGTTGACGTTGATCGCCGGCTGTTCACCGAACAACCCGCAGGCCGCCCTGGAAAAGGCCGTTCAACAGTTGCAGGAGAACCTCGAAGCCAAGCGCACCAGCGCGGTGTTGGACCAACTGCACCCGGAATTCCGCGCCCAGCAGCAGTACGACAGCCAATGGGCGCAGCGCACCATGCTCGGGTTGTTTCTGCGCTATCAGAACGTGCGGGTAATTGCGCTGAGCAAGACCAGCACGCTGGATCCGGCGTCTTCAAGCAAGGGCTACACCGAGGCGCAGGTGGCGGTTACTGGCGCCGAGGGGCTGATTCCTGACAATGCCAATGCGTACGGCGTGAAGCTGGAATGGTGGCTGGAAGGTGGTGATTGGAAGCTGGCGCGGATTGATTGGAAGTAGGACGTCACCTTCAACATTCTGGATCCCCGCCTGCGCGGGGATGACGGTGTTTTCCCCCACATCGTCATTCCCGCGCAGGCGGGAATCCAGATTCGCGAACGTGGGCAGGGCTGTAATGTTCCTGCGCCCATTCCAAATACACCTGCAACAACCCCCTCAATACAACCTGCGCCTTCGCGGCCAACTCCGGCCGATAGGTAAACGGCGCCCGCTCATCCATATAGATGCACTGGCAGATTTCCAACTGCACGGCATGCACGTTAGCCGCCGGCTGGCCGTAATGCCGGGTGATATGCCCGCCCTTGAACCGTCCATTCAGCACATGGCTGTAATCCGGAGCTTGGGCACAGACCTGCACCAACCGCTGCGCCAACTCCGGGTCGCAGCTCGCGCCATCGTTGGTGCCGAGGTTGAAGTCCGGCAGCTTGCCGTCGAACAGTCGTGGCACCCGTGAGGCGATGGAGTGCGCGTCGAATAGCAACGCGTAACCAAACTCGGCCTTGAGCCGCGCCAGCTCGTTGGCCAGGGTCTGGTGATACGGCGTCCAGATGTCCTGCAAGTAACACTCACGTTCAAACGCCGACGGCTGGCCGCCTTCGATAAACAGCGGCTCGCCGTCGAACAGCGTGTCGGGATAAAGGCCGGTGGTGGCCGTGGCGTACAGCGGGCGGTCGTCGGCGGGGCGGTTGAGGTCGACTACATAGCGCGAAAAATTGCCGGCCAGCGTGCTGGCGCCTAGCTCCGCAGCAAAGGCGTAAAGCTGCGGAATATGCCAGTCGGTGTCTGGCAAACCTTGCGCTTGTGGCACCAGGCCGGCTTGCACCGCTGGGCTCAGTTGCAGGCCGGCGTGGGGCATGCTGATCAGCAGCGGCACTGTGCCTTGGGAAAAAACCAACGGTTGGTCAGACATCAATCACCTCCCGGCCATGGCGAATGACCCGTTTATGCAGCTCACCGCCCAGCCAGTACGAAAGCTCAGCGGGCTGCTCGATTTGCCAGGCGACAAAGTCGGCGACCTTGCCTACTTCCAGGCTGCCGTGGCTGGCGCCCAGCCCCAAGGCTTTGGCGGAATTGATCGTAACGCCGGCCAGCGCTTCTTCAGGCGTCAGGCGGAACAGCGTGCACGCCATATTCAGCATTAACCGCAACGACAAAGCCGGCGACGTGCCGGGGTTGAGGTCGCTGGCAATCGCCATGGCCACGCCCTGTTCACGCAGCAGCTGCACCGGCGGCAAATGGGTTTCCCGCAGAAAGTAGAACGCGCCCGGCAGCAGCACGGCGACGGTGCCGGCAGCGGCCATGGCCTGGGCGTCGGCCGGGGTCATAAATTCCAGGTGATCGGCCGACAGCGCCTGATAGCGAGCCGCCAGACTGGAACCGGCCAGGGCCGACAACTGTTCGGCATGCAGTTTTACCGGCAGGCCCAATTGCTGCGCCACGATAAACACCCGCTCCACCTGAGCGGGAGAAAACGCCAGGTGCTCGCAGAAGGCATCCACCGCATCCACCAGTTCTTCACCGGCCAGCGTCGGCAGAATCTCGCTGCACACCAGGTCGATATAGGCATCGCTGCGCCCGGCGTATTCCGGTGGTAGCGCGTGGGCGGCCAGGCAGGTGCTGCGTACGGTGACGGGCAAGGTGTCGGCGAGGCGGCGAGCCACCCGGAGCATTTTGCGTTCGTTGGCCAGGTCCAGGCCGTAGCCGGATTTGATTTCAATAGTGGTCACGCCGTCGCGCAACAAGGCCCGCACGCGCTGACTGGCGCTGGCCAGCAGTTCGTCTTCGCTGGCGGCACGGGTGGCGCGGACGGTGCTGGCGATACCGCCGCCGGCCGCGGCGATTTCGGCGTAGCTCACGCCCTGCAGGCGCTGCTCGAACTCGGCGCTGCGGTTGCCGCCGAAGATGGCGTGGGTGTGGCAGTCGATCAGCCCGGGGGTGAGCCAGGCGCCGTTGAGGTCGTGGCGTTGGGCGTAGTTAGCGTCTGGCAGGTCGGCATACGGGCCGATCCACTGGATCAGGCCGGCATTGGTGACGATGGCGGCGTTTTCGATGCTGGCGTAGCGGCCACCGGCCAGGGTGGCGGCGTGGCAGTTGAACCATAGGTGCTGCATGGAGGCCCTCCTGGCGCTAAGTGGTACGAAGATCGTGTGCCCTCTCCCGCAAGCGGGAGAGGGGTGAAAAGCCGTTGAGTTTGTTTTGGCCTACCCTCTCCCCCGGCCCCTCTCCCGTAAACGGGCGAGGGGAGCAAAACGAGGTTTACCGGGTAATCATCGGCAAATTCAAACCCTGCTCCTCAGCGCAATCGATAGCAACCTGATACCCCGCATCCGCATGGCGCATAACGCCGGTCGCCGGGTCGTTGTGCAGCACGCGGGCGATCCGCGCCGCCGCTTCGTCCGTACCATCACACACAATCACCATCCCCGAATGCTGGGAAAAGCCCATGCCGACGCCGCCGCCATGGTGCAACGACACCCAGGTCGCGCCGCTCGCGGTATTGAGCAGGGCGTTGAGCAGCGGCCAGTCGGACACAGCATCGGACCCATCGCGCATGGCTTCGGTTTCACGATTCGGGCTGGCGACCGAGCCGGAGTCCAGGTGGTCGCGGCCAATCACGATCGGCGCCGACAACTCGCCGCTGCGCACCATTTCGTTGAACGCCAGGCCCAGCTTGGCGCGCTGGCCAAGGCCAACCCAGCAAATCCGCGCCGGCAAACCCTGAAACGCGATGCGCTCGCGGGCCATGTCGAGCCAGCGGTGCAGGTGGGCATCGTCGGGGATCAGCTCTTTTACCTTGGCGTCGGTCTTGTAGATGTCTTCGGCATTGCCCGACAGCGCAGCCCAGCGGAACGGCCCCACGCCGCGGCAGAACAGCGGGCGGATATAGGCGGGCACAAAACCGGGGAAGTCGAAGGCATTGGTCACGCCTTCGTCTTTGGCCATCTGGCGAATGTTGTTGCCGTAGTCGAAGGTCGGCACGCCCATTTTTTGGAAGGCCAGCATGGCTTCAACGTGCACGGCCATCGAGCGCTTGGCGGCTTTCACCACTTCGGCCGGCTGGGTCTGGGCCTTGGCGCGATAGTCGTCCCAGGTCCAGCCGCTGGGCAGGTAGCCGTTGAGCGGGTCGTGGGCGCTGGTCTGGTCGGTGACCATATCCGGGCGTACGCCACGGCGGACCAATTCCGGGAGGATGTCAGCGGCGTTCCCGCAGAGGGCGATGGAGACCGCTTTGCCCTCGCCCGTGTACTTGGCGATACGCGCCAGGGCGTCGTCAAGGTCGCTGGCTTGCTCGTCGACGTAACGGGTTTTCAGGCGGAAATCGATGCGGCTCTGCTGGCATTCAATGTTCAGCGAACAGGCCCCGGCCATACCGGCCGCCAGTGGCTGCGCGCCGCCCATGCCGCCCAGGCCCGCGGTAAGTACCCACTTGCCGCTGAGGTTGCCGTTGTAGTGCTGGCGGCCGGCTTCCACGAAGGTTTCGTAGGTGCCCTGCACGATGCCCTGGCTGCCGATGTAGATCCAGCTGCCGGCGGTCATCTGCCCGTACATGGCCAGGCCCTTGGCATCCAGTTCGTTGAAGTGCTCCCACGTGGCCCAGTGCGGCACCAGGTTGGAGTTGGCGATCAGCACGCGCGGCGCGTTGCTGTGGGTTTTGAATACGCCGACCGGTTTGCCGGACTGCACGAGCAGGGTTTCGTCGTCTTCCAGGTCGGTCAGCGCTTTGACGATGGCGTCGTAGCACTCCCAGTTGCGCGCGGCGCGGCCGATGCCGCCGTACACCACCAATTCGTTGGGGTTTTCCGCCACCTCGGGGTCGAGGTTGTTCATCAACATGCGCAAGGGGGCTTCGGTCAGCCAGCTCTTGGCGGTGAGCTGTGTGCCACGGGCGGCACGGACCACGGTGTCTCGGTAACGGTTGGATGTGCTCATGACGGGCTCCCTGGCGCGGATGAAAAAATAAAGCGACCGCCGCATGCTGCACCACTTGTATATACAAGTAAAGCACAGCATAAACGACCGCCGCTTTTCACCACGCCGCCGCCCTTAGAAGCGGTAACGGTATTCCACTTCAAGCCCATATACCGGGCGCTGGCCCTCGAAGGTAGACGCACCGACCTGCGCCTGGCCGCCCACGCTGGCGTTTTCACTCAGGGCGTAGCGGTAACCGGCATACGTTGAAGGCACCAGGTCGCGCTTTTGCTGGCTGGCGGATAACGCGAACTGGCCGAGACCGGGAATGTCCGACTGGCCCTGGAAGTCCTCTGTGTTCTCGCTCAACAACCCATCCAGCGCCGCGCCCCAATGCAGGCTGGCCCGCGCACTCAGCGGCGTTTCTCCGCGTAGCGCCAGGGTGGCGTAGGTGACGTCGCTGCGGCTGCTGTCCACCCGCAAGGGCAACACCACGTTGCGCTCCTCAAAACCTTGGCGCCGGCTGTGCACGTGGGTGATGGCCAGTTCCGGGGTCAACAATGAGCGCTCCAGCGGCACGCCATAGCTGACCGCCAACCGGACCGCGTTTGAGCGAAGCCCCACGCGGGTTTCGGCCTGTTCCACATCGGCAGCGCGATTGCCACGATCGAATTGACTGTCACCGCCACTGCTGGCCAGGCTCAGGGCAGCGTTCCAGCCGATGCGGGCGGAGGGATCCTGCTGATAGGCGAGCCAGGCTGCCACGCCAAGTTGGCGGTCTTGCCGGGCGTCGCCGGCTTGCCAGCCGGCAGGGGCCAACGCCAGGCTCGCGCCGAGGGAGAAATGCGCGTCGAGACGCACCCCGCCCGCGAGCGTGCCCATTACCTGGCGGCTGTTTTCATCGCCGTCGCCCACCGTCACGTCACTGCCCAGGCTCAGGCAGTAGGTTTGCGCAGCGCCTGGGATGCAGAGCTTTTCGCTCAGGCTGCGGGCGCGGCGTACCTGGCTGTCGATCAACTGCGCGCTGCTGTTTGCCGCGCCGCCCACCGACTCCTGCACGTGGCCGAGGTCCTGCAGCACGAAGTCTTTCCAGATAAATGCGCGGTCGCCGTGGGCGTTATCGGCGGTACCGACAATCACCCGGCCATCGTCACTCACGCCGTTGGCAATGCTGTAGGTGCCGCCGCTGAGCAGCCCCAGGCTGACCATGCCGGTCTCGGCGGTCCAACGGAACGCGCGCTCGCTGTAATCAGCCAGGCTGGCGTTGCCGACCACCACCGAGCCATCGGCGCTGACGTCCTGAGCTGAACTGAGGGAGCCGCCCAACGAGCCGAGGTCCACCATTCCCGTGGCGGCCGTCCAGCGAAAGGCATAGGTACCGCTGCCGCCGACCACCACACTGCCATCGGCATTCACCCCCAGCGCACTGGAGCCGGCGTTGCCGTCCAAACTGCCGAGATCGAGCACAGAGCCATTCTCCCAACGCACCGCCCGGTTGCCGCTGGCGCTGCTGGCCGAAGTGCCCACCGCCACCGAGCCATCACCGCTCACCGCGTAGGCAACGCTCATTCCCGTGGAGGTCAGGCTGACCAGTTCCTGCATGCCCTGCCCCGCGGTCCAGCGAAAGGCGCGGCGCACGGTGGCGGCGTTGACGGCATCGCCCACGATCACACTGCCGTCATCGCTGGTGCCCCACGCTCGGCTGGTGTCGCCGCCGAGCGTACCGAGGTCGACCACCCCGGAAGCGGCATCCCAGCGAAAGGCCCGCTGCGCGCCATTCAGGCGCAACGTGCCGACCAGCACGCCGCCGTCACGGCTCATCGCATGCACGGAGCCGAACCCGGAATATGGAATGACCTTCACCAGACCGTCTTCGGCCGTCCAGTAAAACAGCCACTGGTTGTTCAGCGCGTCGCCGCCAAAGCCTGCGACCACCTGGCCGTCGCCGCTGATGGCAGTGCCCTGAGACGACGCGCCGCCGGGCAGCACACCCAGGTCATGCATCTGCGCGTAGGTGGGGGAGATAAACCAGAAGGCCAGCAACAAGGCAGAACAGCGACGCAGCGAGGGGAAGGGGTTCATAAAAAATGCCTACGCTAAAAAGAGCCGCCAGCATCTTCAGTGAGCCTTTATTGGTCTGTAGGGCGCTCCCTAAAGGTTAGTAATCCACCCCGGTAACACGCGCCCCATTCCCTACGTGGCCGGTGTCTGCACAAACACGGGCAATTGCTCGACGGCCTCTGTAAAGCTGGCCAGGGCCGGATAAACACTGCCCTGGGCCAATGCCGGCACCATCATCTGCGCAAACGACCAAGCGACCGCCACGCTGATCTGCGCCTGCCCCAGCGCGTTTTCCTGGGTGCTCAACGGCTGCTGCTCCAATTCCTGTTCCAGCGCTGCCCAGGCGCTCGCCAACTGGCCGTGCACCCGTTCCAGCCACGGTTCGTGAAGCTTTTCCGCCGGGCGCAGGTTGTGTTCGTACACCACCTGTACCGCTTTCTCGCAGGCGGCCAGAGCCAAGCCGGTCAGCCGAAACGCCCGCGCCCGTGCGCTGGCGGCGGCGGGCCACAGCTGCGCCTGGGGGTCGAGAAACGTGAGGATGAGGCTTGAGTCCATCAGCACCTGACCATCGTCCAGCACCAGCGTGGGCGCCTTGACCACCGGGTTGATCGCGCGAAATTGCGCGAAAGTGCTGAACACCGACAACGACTGATGCTCGACTTCCAGCCCGAGCACCTTGAGCCCGATCGCCACCCGGCGCACATAGGGCGAATCCAGCATTCCGATCAGCTTCATAGCCACTCCGTTATCCACGCTTAACCAGTCAAGCCACCCTAAAGCCTTTGCTCTCAGCCCGGTAGCGACATATTTCTACGCTTTGCGTTAGATTTACTGACATGAAAAACATCCCGCCGCTGACCACCCTCAAATGCTTTGAAGCCGCCGCCCGCCTGGGCAGCGTGACCCAGGCCGCGCGCGAGCTGCATGTCACCCATTCGGCCGTCAGCCAGCAACTCAGCAGCCTGGAAGACAACCTTGGCATCGCTCTGTTTATCCGCGAGGCGCGCGGCCTGCGCCTGACCGAAGCCGGGCGCCTGTATGCCCTGGAAATTCGCACCGCCTTGCAGGCCCTCAGCAGCGCCACGCACCAGGTGCAGGGCCGGCCGGATGACAACGAGTTGGTGATCGCCACCCTGGCCTCGTTCGCCTTGCATTGGCTAACCCCACGTCTGGCCGATTTTCGTGAGCGTTATCCCCAGTATCGGCTGCGGTTGCACACCAGCCTGGAACTGCAGGACCTGCGCCAAGGCTTCGCCGATATCGGCATTCGCATGGGCCGTGGACATTGGCCGGCGCTGGCGCAGAAAAAACTGTTCAACGATGAACTGCTGGTGGTCGCCGCGCCGCACTTTAAGACCGGCGCACGCCCTGAAACCCCGGCGCAAATTGCCGCAAGCCCGTTGCTCCACAGCACCGATGCGCCGTGGGCAGACTGGTGTCAAATTGCCGGCCTATCGTCCGACTCGCTTCAATCGCCTGCGCTAACTGCCAACGACTCCAACATCATCCTCGGCGCCGCGCTGGCCGGGCACGGCATTGCGCTGGAACGGCGCAGCCTGGTAGCCGGGCTGCTGACGCGCGGCGAACTGGTGCAGCTGTCGCCGTTGACCCTGCCCTACCCTTACCCCTATTGGCTGGTGTGGCAGCAACGAGACAGCCTGAGCCAGAAGCAGCTGCACTTCATCGACTGGATGCTCGGCCAAGTCCGCGCTGACCTGCCGCCAGCGCTGTAATTGGCGCCGCAGACCAGTTATCCGATCCCCCGCCAGACCTCTGTCAATTAACTGGCAAAACGAAATCCGCGTTCTACGCTCACCTCAGCTGGAGCCCATGGACTGGCTCAGGAGGGCACGCCAATGCGTTTTTCGACCCGCACCAACCCCTTTCGCCCGCACAGTCAGGCCATTGCCCTGGAGCCGCGCATTCTGTTCGACGGCGCCGCGGCCGTAGCGGTCGACCATCAGCAAAACCACGACAGCGATAGCCAGGCGGCCACCACCGAGCACCCGGCCACCAGCGAACCAACCACGACCGCCAGCCGCGAAACATCGCCCAGCAAACAGCTGTTGGTACTCGATAGCCGCATCGAAAACCGCGAGCAGTTACTGGCCGGCTTGCCCAGTGACGTTACCGCGCTGGTGATCAACACCAATGAAAATGGCCTGGCCGCCATCTCGGCCGCACTGGCGCAGATGGGCCAGGTCGACTCGGTACAAATTCTCTCCCACGGCTCATCCGGCCAGTTCACCCTCGGCAACCAGACGCTCACCGCCAGCAACATCGAGCAATTCAGCGAAACCCTGCAAGGCTGGAAACCGCACCTGAGCGCCGGCGCGGATATCCAGCTGTACGGCTGCGATGTTGGCGCGGGCACCGCCGGGCAAACCCTGGTGAATGAACTGGCGCAGATTACCGGCGCCGATGTGGGTGCCTCCAGCAACGACACCGGCGCCAGCAGCAAAGGCGGCGACTGGAATCTGGAAGTCCGCAGTGGTGATGTGGACAAACACCTGGCGCTCGGCGCGGTGGCGCTGTCCAGTTTCGATGGCTTGCTGGCCAACGCTGCGCCGGAGGTCTCGGTGGGTAGTGCCGGCAGCGATGTGCTGCTGGGCAGCCAGTTCACCTTCACCCTGAATTTCGACAACAGTTCCTCGCAGGTCGGCTATGCGCCCTTCATTACCTTGTTCATGCCCGCCACCGGCAAGGACGGTAACGACGGCGCTACCTTCGTGTCCGCTAGCTACCTGGGCAACACCCTGGCCAGCCAAACGGTAATTTTCGACAGCGCCGGCAATGCCACCAACCCCATTGCCAAGGGCAGTGACGGCCAGCCGCTGGTGATCAATGCCAGCACCTACGGCATGCAGCCCGGCGATCAGATGGTGGTTATCCGCATCCCGTTTGCCAGCGTCTCGCAAGACGAGCCATTGCTGCCGGTTGTGATCACCGCCAACCTCAGCAACCTGGCCGACACCAGTTTCTCCAACGGCTCGCCAGACCTCACGGTAAAAGCAATCGGCGGCTTCGAGCTGGGTAACGACTCGGCCAACAACCCCAGCACCGACCCGTCCATTTTGCAGGGCACAGCCGCCACGTTCGTGGTGCACCCCACGGTGATCACCTTCAGCGAAAACATTGCCGCCCCCGAGGGCGAAACCGCCACTGGCCCCAACTACTCGCGCACCTACACCACCACCGTCACCCCGGCGCCCGGCCAAACCCTGAGCAACGTGCTGGTCACCCAGCCGCTGCCAGATAACGTGCAAGTCACCGCCATAACCCCGGCGGCTGGCGGCACGCTGGTATCGCTCACCCTTGCCGACGGCACGGTGGTCACCAACTCGGCGGCAATAGCCGCGGCCATAGCGTCCGACTCGATATTCATCAGCGAGTACACGGTGCAATACGCGACCCTCGCCGCCCCCGCCGACACCGTGGTGCAGTTCTACGTGCCGGAGGCTGACAGCAACGGCAACAACATCCTCAACCCCTACACCGGCGACACCGCCACCATCACCCTCGGCGCGCCCACCGCCTCCGGCCAATGGATCCCGTTGGACCCGCGCGACGTGGTGGCACCGGCCACCTCCATCGATTTTTCCGGCACCGGGTTCACCACCAACCTCGAAGCCAAATCCATCACCCTGCTCAAGGACATGACGGTGCAAACCGACCTGGGCAGTGCCGGCCTGACGCCCGGTGACACCCTGCTGTTCAAACTCAATATCGCGGTGTCCGACTACTTCGCCTTCGGCAAGGATTTCTTCGGCGATGGCCAGTTCATCGTCAGCGACCAGTTGGGCGACGGCCTGATCCTGAACAACACCCCGACCCTCACCGTCACCCTCAACGGCGCCACCCAGACCGTGGCGCTGGAGACTCATCAGGTTAATAACGCCGACGGCACCACCAGCCTGCAATTCGATATCGCCACCTCGCTGCAAAACGCCTTCCCGGTGCGCAGCTGGATCAACGGCGACCTGGCCTTCGATGACGTGCGCGACGGCGCCGCCGTGGCGGTAGTCAGCTACACCGCGCTGGTGGCGCAAAGCTACACGCCGCCCGCGGGTAACCCGCACAGCGAAATCAACGAAGGCGACGCCCTGGGCAACACGGCCGTGGTCACCGCCAGCGTGATGGAGGGCCGCTTCAACCTCACTGGCTCCGACCAGAGTGATAACTCCAGCACGTCGACCACCGTGCCGGTCGGCCAGGTCGGCATCAGCATCGTCAGCGTCAACGGCAGCAGCGCGGGGGCCAACGCCGAACTGCACCCTGGCGATGAGGTGACCTTCAGCATCAGCTACGACCTGGTTACTGGCGACTACGAGCAGTTTTCCCTGACCGCCTACCTGCCCGAACCGCTGTTCGATGTGAGCAGCATTGTCTGGGGCTCGGGCGACGACCCCGGCCAATGGCAACTGGGCGCCGGCAATACCAACGCCGGCGGCGTGGTCGGCGTCAGCAGCGGCACCGCCAACTCGGTAGTGTTCGACCTCGGCAGCCATGTCTCCAGCGCCACCGTCGGCAGCCGGGTGGAACTGCAATTCACCCTGCGCGTGGGCAACCAGCCGTTCGCCGACCAACGCCTTGAAACCGTGCTGGCGCAGTCCAGCCAGCAAACCACGCTGACCAATGTCACCCTCGAATCGTCCGCTGTGGTGGCGATTGTTTCGGTGGCCGAGCCCGTGCTGGCCATCGCCCATGGCGTGGTGTCGGCCAGCAATGGCACCGTCACCGGCACCACCGGCAGTTGGAAAGCCCCCGGCACCGGTGGGGCGCCCTTCAGCGGTTCGGTCACCAGCCTGGCGGCCATTGAGGGCAAGGCCAACGGCATCGACGGCAGCGATGTGCTGCGCCTGGCCACGGCGATTGAAAACACCGGTGGCGGCGGCGCCTTTGATGTGGCCACCAGCATCGTGCTGCCCACGGGCCTAAGTTTTGTCGGCGGCAGCCTGACCAGCGCCAACCTGCAGATTTACCGCGGCGACGGCACCCAATTGATCGCCGGCATCGACTTCAGCGTCAGCGGCAATCAGGTGACCTTCCTCGACAACGGCGGCCAGGCCACCCTGCTCGCCGGGCGTGCCGGCACCGCCAACGACACCAGCGGCGCCAACGTGGTGGTGATCACCTACGACGTCAGCGTGGCGGCCAATATCGATGCCGGGCGCACCCTGCAAAGCACCGCCACCCTGAGCAACTACGCAAGCGTCGAGGGCGGTGGCGACTTCACCCCCACCGACCTCACCGACACCGCCGACCAGCAAATCGCCGCGCCCACCGTCGGCATCGTGTATGCCGATGGCAGCCTCGACCCCAGCGACTCCAGCGCGCCCCATACCAGCGGCGCCGATCTGGTGGTCGGCGAAAGCATGCTCTACGACATCGTCGTCACCCTGCCCGAGGGCGTCACCCAGAACCTGCGCATCGACGACCTGGTGCCGGACGGCTTGCGGGTCGATACCAGCTTCAACGGCAGCGGCTATCAACTGATCACCACCAGCGCTGGCAGCGGCGCACTGACCAGTGATTTCGCCGGCACGGTGACCATCAGCGGCGTCAGCGGGCCGGGCGGCACCGTGGGCACCGACGGCGTAGACCCGCGCTACACCTTCAGCGCCTCCACCAACAACGCCGACAACAACACCGGCAACAACAGCTTCGTGATTCGTCTGCGCCTGGTGGCCAGCAACGTCATCGCCAACCAGGCTGGCCGGGTGCTGCAAAACGCCAGCAACCTGCGTTACGACGACCCGGACGGCGACACCCCCAACGGCAGCAGCGTGCTCAGCCGCACTGTGAGCATGAGCACCAGCAACCTCAACGCCACCGTGCGCGAACCGACATTGCAGATCAGCCAGGTGCTGACCTCCACCTCCGACCCAGGCGGCTACGACGACGGCGACCCGCTGGAATTCACCATCACCATCAGCAACGGCAACGGCGCCACCGACTTCAACGCCTTCGACATCAGCCTGCTCGACACGCTGCCCACCGAGCTCAGCAACATCGTGCTGCAAGGGGTGACTTACCAGGGCGCCGCCACCAACAACGGCGGCGGTGATTTTGAAATCGTCGGCGGCCAGTTGCGCAGCACCAGCGGCGCCAATATCGACATCGGCAAGGGCGGCAGCATTGTGCTGCGCCTGACCGGCACGGTGAATGCCAGCGCAGCAGCCGGCGGCTCGAACTTCGACAACGTTGCCACCGTGCAATGGACCAGCCTGGACGGCAGCAACAGTGGCGAGCGCACCGGCGTCGACGGCCCGTTGCAAGGCGGCACCCTCAACGACTACCAACGCAGCTCCACCCTGCTGGTACCCGTGCCGGCCTTGCTGGAACTGTCGCGGGTCGGTGGCCTGCCCGACACCGCCGCGCCCAACCCCACCAGCGCCAGTACAGAGCAAGTGAGCATCGGCGAAATTGTTCGCTACCGCGCCACCGCGCTGATGCCCGAAGGGGTCAACGCCGACTACGTGTTGCAGTTCACCCTCGACAACGGCCTGGACCTGCTCACCAACTCGATTCGCATCGTGTTCATTTCCAACGGCGGCATGAGCAGCAGCGTGGTGCTGATCACCGGCGGCACCCTGAACGTCACCGGCGATGGCACCAGCCCGCTGGCCGGGCCAATACCCGCCGACCTGTCGGGCGCAGCGCCCACCGGCGTGTTTGATCCGGCGCGGGTCAGCGTCAACACGGTCGGTGGCCAGCAGGTGGTGAGCCTCAACTTCGGCGACATCAGCAACGTCAATGACAACGACGTAAACCTCGAAGGCATCACCGTCGAGTTCAACGTGCGGGTGCTCAACCAGGCCTCCAATGTGGCCGGCGTGGCCCTTGGCGTCAGCGCCCAGGGGTCGGTCAGCGGCGTGCAGCGCACCCAGAGCGAAACCCTGTACGAGCAGGTGGTCGAGCCCAATTTCGCCGGCGTCGACAAACAGGTCATCAGCTTCAACCCCAACCCCGCCGGAAGCAGCGGCACCGCCACCGTGCAACTGAGCATGACCCAGGACGGCAGCCTGGCCGCCTACAACACTCACCTGGTCGACGGCTTCCCCGGCGGCAGCAACTACACCCTGCAAAGCCTGAGCATCAACGGCACCAGCTATGGCCCCGGCAATCTGCCGGCGGGCGTGAGCGTCAGCACCAGCGGCGGCCTTACCGTGGACTTCGACAAGCTGGACGTCGGCGCCCAGGTAAAAGTGGTGTACCAGGTCACCCTGCCCAACAGCGCCGCCATTGCCAGCACCGATGCCACCCTCACCTGGAGCAGCCTGCCGGAAACCTTCAGCAGTTGGGGCGGCACCAGCGTCGGCACTGACGGCGCCACCGATGGCGAACGCACCGGCAGCAACGTCGGCCCCAATACCTATATCCGCAGCGAGGGCGCAGGGCTTGGCGTGCTCGCCGGCACCTTGTGGAACGACACCGCCAGCGCCACTGCCAGCACTACGCCGGATGGGCCGGGGCTGTCCGGCCTGACCGTCACCCTGACCTGGGCCGGCGCCGATGGCGACCTCGCCACCAGCGCCGACAACCTGCAATTCACGACCACCACCAACGGCAGCGGCCAGTACCAATTCGCTCTGCTGGCCAGCGGCCTGTACCGCATCGACACCCCTACCGGCACCATCAACTACCCCGAGCCACTGGGCCCGCTGAATGTGCGCATCGACACCGATGGCGGCACCCTGGGTCAGGTTCAGGTCACCCTCGGCGAGGGCAGCACGGCCGCCGCCGATGCCGGCTACGTGGAACAGAACGCCGCACCGATCAACAGCCTGCCCGGCACCCAGACCGGCCTGGAAGATGTGCAACTGGCCATTGGCGGTATTTCCATCAGCGACGTCGACGCCGACCGCGACCCCAACAGCGCCAGCCGCGAACTGACCGTCACCCTCGGCGTGCTGCACGGCACGCTGTCGCTCAGCGCCAACCCGCAAGGCGCCGGGGTCAGCGGCTCGGGCACGGCAAGCCTGGTGCTAACCGGCACCCAGGCTCAGCTCAACGCCGCACTGGCCAACCTGCGCTACCTGGGCAACCTCAACTACAACGGCGCCGACACCCTGACGGTGCTGACCAATGATCAAGGCAACTTCGGCGATTTCGACGGCGACGGCATTCCCGGCGAAACCGTGGAAGACGCACGCACCGACAACGACAGCCTGTTGATCAACCTCACCGCGGTGAACGACAGCCCGGTGGCCAACCCCGACTCAGCGGCCGCGGTGGAAGCCGGCGGCGACAACAACCAACTGCCCGGAGTGAACCCGCGCGGCGGCCTGTTAAACAACGACACCGACGTCGATATCGCCACCAATCAGGACGTGCTGCGCATCATCAGTGCCGGGCGTAACGGCCAGGCGCAACAAGTGATGGGCGCGCCGGCGTGCTAGTGATAACTGGCCTTTACGGCACGCTGACCCTGGGTAGCAACGGCACCTACGAGTACGTGGTAGACAACGACAATGCGCTGGTCCAGGCCCTGCGCCTGAGCGGACAAACCCTCAGCGAACAGTTCAGCTACGCCTTGTCGGATATCGCCGGTGCCCAGGCCGCCTCGATTCTCACCGTGACCATCGCCGGCGCCAACGACACACCAGTGGGCGTCAATGACACGGCCACCGCCGTTGAGGCTGGTGGCGTTGCCACGGCACCGCCGGCAGCAACGGCGCCGGCAATGTGCTAACCAATGACACCGATGTCGACAGCACCGCCAACGGCGAAACCAAGCACGTCAGCGGGGTACGCGCCGGCCGCGAACTCAACCCGGCGACGTTCGACGCCCTGCTCAACCCCGTGGTTGGCCTGTACGGCACCCTGACCATCGATGCCGCCGGCAACTACACCTACGTGATCGACAACACCAACACCGACGTACAGCGCCTGGTGCCGGGCACCAGCCTCACCGAGTACTTCAGCTACCGGCTGACCGACACCGGCAACCTCGATGACGTGGCGCAACTGACCATCACCATCAATGGCGCCTACGACAACCCGGTGGCCAGCGACGACGCCGCCAGCGCCCAGGCCGCGCCCACCAATGACAGCAGCCTGGAAAGCAACCCGACCGGCAACGTGATTCTGTTCCCCAGCCGCCCCGGCACGGTGGACAACGGCATCGACACCGACGTCGACGCCCCGGACCGGCCAAGCAGCCTGCTGCAGGTCAACGGGGTGATCAACAAGCCCGAACTCAGCTACGACCCGCTCAACGACACCCTCACCACAGTCACCAGCGCCGGCACGTTAGCCACCGGCCAATACGGCACCCTGCGCATCAGCAGCGACGGCAGTTTCAGCTACGACGTCGACAGCACCAACGCCGCTGTCGTCGGCCTGAACGCCACCCAGACGCTGAGCGAAATCTTCACCTACCAAGTGGTGGATACCGCGGGCAAAACCGACACTGCCCAGTTGGTGATTACCGTGCACGGGGTCAATGATCCACCCGTGGCACAGACCGTATTCAGCACTGCCGTGGAAGCCGGCGGCGTGGCCAACGGCACCGCCGGGGTCAACCCCAGTGGCGATGCCACCGGCAACGACACCGACCCCGACGGCGACCCGATCACCGTCACCCTGGCCCGCCCCGGCGCGCTTTCCGCCGGTGGCACAGACAGCCTTATCAGCGCCGGCGGCACGCTGCTGAGCGGCACCTATGGCAGCCTGACCCTGCGCAGCGACGGCACCTACAGCTACGTGCTGGACAACAACAATGTCGCCGTGCAGGCCCTGCGCCAGCCGAGCGACCTGCTGCTGGAGCGCTTCACCTACACCATCGATGACGGCCATGGCGGCACCGACCAGGCAGAAATCGTGGTGATCATTTCCGGGCGCAACGACACCCCGCTGGCCGGCGACGATACCGCCACCGCCATTGAAGCCGGCGGCGTGAACAACGGCACGCCAGGCAGCGACCCAAGCGGCAATGTGCTGACCAACGACACCGATGTGGACAGCGTCGCCAATGGCGAAACCAAGCTGGTGAATTCGGTACGCACCGGTGGCGAATTTGCCAGCGGCAGCGCGGGCACCGTGGGCAGCCAACTGCGCGGCACCTATGGCTGGCTGACCCTCAACAGCGACGGCAGCTACAGCTACCGGGTCGACAACAGCCTGGCCGCAGTGCAGGCCCTGCGCGGTACCAGCAACACCCTCAGCGAAAGCTTCAGCTACACGGTAGTCGACACCGCCGGCGCCCAGGACCGCGCCACCCTGGCCATAACCATCCAGGGCGCCAACGACGCGCCGGTCGCCAACAACGACATCGCCACGGCCGTGGAAGCCGGCGGCGTCAACAACGGCACGCCCGGCAGCAACCCCACCGGCAACGTGTTGACCAACGACTTCGACGTGGATGGTTTTGGTGAAACCGTGAGCGTGGTCGGCGTCGCCCAGGGTGCCGTCAGCGGCAGCATCGGCAGCGCACTGGCCGGCAGTTACGGCAGCCTGACTCTGAACGCCAACGGCACCTACAGCTACGTGGTGGATAACAGCAACGCCGCGGTGCAGGCGCTGCGCACCACCCTCAATACGCTGCAGGAAACCTTCACCTACCGCATCACCGATCTGGCTGGCGCCACCAGCAGTGCCACCCTGACCGTGACCATTCGCGGCCGCGACGACACCCCGCTGGCCAGCAACGACACCGGCACCGCGGTGGAAGCCGGCGGCACCTTCAACAACGTGCCCGGCAGTGGCGCGAGCGGCAATGTGCACGGCAATGATGTGGACGTCGATGCCAACGACAGCCTGACCCTCGACGGCATTCGCGTCGGCAGCGAGGCGGCCGGCGGCGCGCTGCAAACCGTCAGCGGCAGCAGCACCGTTGCCGGCCTGTACGGCACCCTGGTCATCAACACCAATGGCACCTATACCTACACGGTCAACAACAGCCTCGCCGCCGTGCAGGCGCTCAAAGCCGGGCAAACCCTGCTGGAGCAATTCACCTACCGCACCCACGACCTGGCCGGCGCCAGCGACACCGCGCAGTTGAGCCTGACCATTCAGGGCGCGTGGGACGCCCCGGTCGCCACCAACGATGAGGGTTACGCGGTCGCCGCCAGTGGAGTTGGCCCTGGCCATGACGCCACCGCCAATGTGCTGACCAACGACACCGATGTGGATGCCAATGACACCAAGACCGTCACCGGCATTCGCACCGGCGCCGAAGCATCCGTGGGCGCCATGACCACGGTGGCCGCCGGCGGCGACCTGGCCATCGACGGGCAGTACGGCCAGTTGCTGATCCATGCCGATGGCACCTACAGCTACCATGTGGACTCCAGCAATCCCTCCGTGATCGCCTTGGGCGCAGCGGGTTTTCTGCGCGAGCGGTTCACCTATCAAGTCAGCGATGGCGGCGGCCTGACGGACCTGGCGCAACTGACCCTGATCGTGCGTGGCGGCGATCAACCACCGGTGGCCGTCGACGATTTCGATGTGGCCATCGACCAGATTCCCGCACCGCATGCGCAGGGCAACGTGCTGCCCAATGACAGCGATATCGATCAGATCGAGTTGATTGGCGAACACTTGCAGGTGACCGGTGTGCGTACCGGCGCAGAACTGGGCAGTGGCGTCGACGGCGTGGTCGGCCAGGTGCTGCAAGGGCGCTACGGCACCCTCGTGCTGAATGCCGATGGCAGCTACAGCTACACCATCGACCTGAAAAACCCCGAGGTGCTGGCCGCCGCCGGTCTGGGCCAGGTGCTGCAGGACGTGTTCACGTACACGGTCAGCGACTTCTGGGGCGAGTCCGACCAGGCGCAGCTGACCATCAGCCTCGACATTGCCGCGCCATTTATTCCCGCGCCGAACAACAACGATGCCTTTTTCTACCCGCTCGGTGACCGCGAAGACCCGAACCAGGGTTACCCACTGCCCGGGGTCGATCCGATTGTGTTTATCGGCCCCGTGGTGGAACGCGAAAGCGGCATCAGCGAATTGGCCACGTGGAAATCCGATGGCAGCAATATCGACCTGGTGAAACCGCCGGAAATCATCAGCGACACCCTTAACCAGACCCTGCGGCCCATGGCCGGACAGTTCGTAAAAGCCGCCGTGCGCCAAAGCGCTGCCGCCAGCGAGTTGGGCCAGGCCTGGACTCTCGGTCGGCACGGGCGCATCAGCCTGAGCGCCGATGGCCTGCTCAGCGACCCGTCCGTATTCGCGACACTGCCGGCGGACATGTCGCCTCGAAGTGCGGAGCCTCATCACCGTGACGACTCGCATGAGGACAACCGCCACACGCCGCACAAACAGGAAAATTTACCGGCCAGCGAGCAGCAAACTTTGCAGCAGCAGCTACCTTCTCCGTTACCTCCAACCGCCGCGAGCCCCAGTGAGAACCTGAGCGCCCGCGGATTTAGCGCGCAGTTGCAGGCGGCCGCGCACCGCCTGCCGCCACGAGGAGCCGCTGGCGCCCGGCCGTTGTGAGTCTGGACAAGAGGATTGTCGATGCATCGTTACCCACTGAACGTAGTAGCCGTCGCGTTGACCAGCACCTTGCTGATCAACGCGTGTTCCTCCCTGCAGCCCAAGCCGTATAGCGAAGAGGAAAACCGCCAGCGCATCCTCGCCGACCAGGCCAGCATGTACGCCGGGCAAGAGCCGGTAAACGGCCCCATCACCTTCGAAGAAGCCGCCGCCCGCGCGCTGAAATACAACCTCGACTACCGCCTGAAACTGATGGAAAGCGCCCTGGCCGCCGACCTGCGCGATGTGTCCAGCCACGAAATGCTGCCCCGGGTGGTGGCCTCCGCCGGTTACGCCGGGCGCAACAACGACTCCGGCGGCACCTCCATCGGCATCGAAGACCGTCAGGAAAGCTTGCGTGCATCCACCTCCGAAGAACGCTACCGCACCCTCTACGGCCTCGGCCTGAGCTGGAGCCTGCTGGATTTTGGCGTGGCGTATTTCCGCAGCCAGCAAAAAGCCGATCAGATCTATATGGCCGAAGAGCGCCGGCGCAAAGTGGCGCAGAACGTGTTGCAAGACGTGCGCAACTCCTACTGGCGCGCAGTTGCCGCCCAGCGTCTGATGCCGCAGGTCGACAGCCTTCTGCTGCGCACTCATCAATCGCTGACCTCGGCCCGTGAAGCGGAAAATCGCGGGCTGTTGCCTCGCCAGGAAGTGCTCGCCTACCAGCGCGCCCTGCTCGACTCCATCTACCTGCTGAGCGTGCGCCGTCAGGATCTGGCCTTCGCCCAGGCCGAGTTGGCGGCGCTGATGTCACTGCCGCCGGGAGCGAAAATGGTCTTGGCCGACAGCGCCGAACCGCTGCTGCCGGTGCTCAATGGCGACATCGATCATCTGGAACAACTGGCCATGGAAAACCGGCCGGAGATCAAGGAAGAGTGGTACCGCAAACGGGTGAGCCAGGCCGACCTGAAAATCGCCAAGGCGCAGCTGTGGCCCAACGTGTCGGTCGACTTCGGCTACAAGCACGACTCCAACGCCTACCTCTACAACAACGGTTGGACCGACACCGGCTTGCAGGTGTCGATGAACCTGATTCGCCTGCTGCAACTACCGTCGCTAAACGCCGCCGAGGAATCCCAGGCGGCCACCGATGATGCCCGGCGCGTGGCGTTGTCGATGGCCATCCTCACCCAGGTGCGGGTCGGTGCGCTGCGTTACGACCTGGCGCGCCGTGAGGTGGATTTCACCGAAGACAGCCTGCGGGTGGACAACGAACTGCTCGGCTATGCGCAATCGGCGCGGCGCACCAACGTCGGCTCCGAACTGGAGCTGATCCGCGCCGAGGGCCGCTATCTGCTATCGCGCTACCAACGTGAAGCCGCTTACTCCAGCGCCCAGGCGGCGTGGGGCCGGCTGTACAACTCCATCGGCCTGGACATCCTGCCCGAGCAGATCGCCCAGAACGACATCAAGACCCTCGCGGGCGAAATCCACCGCACCCTGCAACAACAGGAACAACAGCGCTTGCTGGTGGTTCAGCAAGGAACTGCCAATGCGCCGGCCCGTCCGTAATGCCCTGCTGCTGAGTGTGTTGCTGGCCGGCCCGGCCGCTGCCGTACAAACCCCGCTGGTACTGGCGGACAACAGCCAGGTGGTCGGCGACACCCCGGTGATTCGCGTGCTGCTGGCCTCCGCGCTGGAAACGACCCTGTCCAGCCAAATGAACGGCACCCTCGCGAGCCTGGACGCCAGCCTTGGCCAGCCGGTGGCCAAGGGCGCCGAACTGGCCACGTTCAGTTGCAGCGAAGCGAACGCCAAAGCCAAAGTCGCCAGCGCCGAACTGGCCATGGCCAAACAAAACCACGACGCCAAACGCAACCTGCGCAAGCTCAATGCCGTGGGCGATCTGGAAGTAGCAGTCGCCGCCACCGAGGTGCAAAAGGCCGAAGGCGCACTGAGCATGAGCCAGGCGCAAAGCGGCTACTGCAAAGTGCAGGCGCCCTTCGCCGGGCGGGTGGCCAAGGTGTATGTGAAGCCTTATCAGACCGTGGCGGCCGGCACGCCGCTGCTGGACTTAGTGAGCGACGGCGCGCTGAAAGTGCGCCTCAACGTGCCCTCCAGCCTGTTGCCGAACCTGCGCCAGGGCCAACCCCTGCAGGTACGCATAAGCGAAACCGGCAAGCAATACCCGGCCACCGTCAGCGCCATCAACGCGCGGGTGGATGCGGTGGCGCAAACCGTTGAACTGGAAGCGCGCCTGGACGCCGTTTACCCGGAACTGATCGCCGGCATGAGCGGCACCGCGAGTTTCGCCGATGACCATGAGTGAAGCCCTGCCCAACCCCGCCCTGGCCCTCGAACTGCTGGCACTGCGCGACCGCGCGCTTGCCGCCGACAACCGCAACGCCCTGGCCTTTCATATGGCCAACGACCTCTACCCGCTGCTGCATTATCAACAGGCGCTGGTGTTTGCTCAGCACGGCGACGCGCTGGAATTGTTAAGCGTGTCGGGCCTGGCCAAACCCAGCGAAGACTCGCCGTATCTGGTGTGGTTACAGCGCGCCAGCCGTTGGATCGCCGCCCAGTTACCGGCAGACAGCGACCAGGCACTTTGGCTCGCGCGCGATGCGCTAGAACCGCCCGCCGAAGTCAGCGAAGGCTGGGCCGAATGGTGGCCGGCCGGGCTGTGGTGCGTGCCAATCCATGCGCCCCAGGGGCAGCGCCTGGGCCTGCTGCTGTTTTTGCTGGAGGAACCCCCGGCGCCGGTACTGCAACAAAACCTCGCCGGCCTGTGGCACACCTGGGGTTACTGCTGGGCGGCGCTCAGCCCGCAGCGGGGGTTTTCCCGCTGGCGTCTGCGCCGTCGGCATGCCGTGCTGGCCGCCGTGTTAATCGGCGCGGTGCTGTTGGTGCCAGTGCGGCAAAGCGCGCTGGCACCGGCGGAAATCATTTCACGTCAGGCGCAAATCATCAGCGCGCCCATCGACGGCGTGATCGAGGCCATGCAGGTGCGGCCCAACCAGGATGTGCAACAAGGCACGCCGCTGTTCAGCCTCGACGAAACTACGCTGCGCAGCCGCGCCGAGGTGCTGAGCAAGGAAGTGGCGGTCGCCGACGCCGAACTGCTGGCTGCCAGCCAGCGCGCCTTCGACAACCCGCAAAGCAAAGGCGAACTGACCCTGCTCAACGGCCGCGCCCAACAACGGCGTGCCGAATTGGCAGCGGTAGAGGCACAACTCAAACGCACCCGCGTGCTGTCACCGCGCGCCGGCGTGGCAGTGTTTTCCGACCCCAACGACTGGCTGGGTAAACCGGTGACCACCGGCGAGCGCATTTTGCAGGTGGCGGACCCTAGCCAACCGGCGATGCTGATCGAGCTATCGGTAAACGACGCCATCGCCCTCGAACCCGGCGCCCCCGTCACCCTGTTCCTGACCGCCTACCCGCTGAAACCGTTGCGCGGGCAGATTCTGGAAACCAGCTACCAGGCCCGGCCCAGCGACGACGGCGTGGTGAGTTACCGCTTGCTCGCCAGCATCGAGGCCAACGACGGCGAGACCACCGACCACGCGCGCCTGGGCCTGCACGGCACCGCCAAGCTCTACGGCGAGCGCGTGCTGTTGGGTTATTACTTGCTGCGCCGGCCACTGGCCACGGTGCGCGCCTGGACCGGCTGGTAAGGCCATGGAAGCCGCCGTCTCCCCCACCCTGCTGCAACTGAGCGACGAAGCCGACCAACCGCTGCCGCCACTGCGTGAAGACCTACGGTTTAACGAAACCGCCGCCACCCGCAACGGCGAACCCAGCTGGGTGATTCAGGACACGTTGGTCAACCGCTTCTACCGCATCGGCTGGCTGGAGTTCGAATGCCTGCTGCGCTGGGGGCAAACCCCCAGGCAGATCTGCGCCCAAGTGAGCGCCGAAACCGCCCTGCAACCGGAGGTGGAACAGGTGCTGCAACTGCGCCAGTTTTTGCACCAGCACCAGTTGCTGCGTATCGCCTCGCCCAACGCGCCGGCCGGTGACAAAAACAGTTGGCTGAGCTGGCGCTGGTGGTTGCACCACTACCTATTTTTTCGCCTGCCGCTGCTGCACCCACAACGCCACCTCAAGCCGCTGGCCGATGCGCTGGGCTGGTTGTTTTCGCCCATCACCGCCGTGCTGGTCATGCTGCTGAGCGTGCTGGGCATCGTGCTGGTGCTGCACCAGTGGGACACCTTTCGCAGCGCCGTGGTGGAGTCGTTTTCCACCGAAGGGCTGTTCAGTTTTGCCCTGGCGCTCATCGTGGCGAAAACCCTGCACGAGCTCGGTCATGCGCTGGTTGCCACACGCCAAGGGCTGCGCGTGGCCCATATGGGCATCGCGTTTGTGGTGCTCTGGCCGATGCTCTACACCGACACCGGCGAGAGCTGGAAACTGCGCCGTTCACAACAACGCCTGGCGATTGCCAGCGCCGGCATCGTCACCGAACTGGCCCTCGCCGGCCTGGCCACATTGGGCTGGGCGTTGTGCGATCCCGGCCCGCTGCGTAATGCTTTGCTGTATTTGGCGACCACCAGTTGGGTGCTGTCGCTGGCGCTGAATGCCAGCCCATTTATGCGCTTTGACGGCTACTTCATCCTTTCCGATTTGCTGGATTTTCCCAACCTGCACGAGCGCGCCTCGGCGCTGGCCCGGGTAAGCCTGCGCCGCACCTTGCTGGGCCTGGAAGAACCTTGGCCGGAGCTATTTCCACGCAAACAACGACGTCTGCTGGTAGCCTTCGCCATCACCACCTGGTGCTACCGGCTGGTACTGTTTCTCGGCATTGCGGTGGCGGTGTACCTGCTGTTTTTCAAAGTGCTGGGCATCTTTTTATTTATGGTCGAACTCAGCTGGTTTATTGCCCTGCCGGTGTACCGCGAACTGCAGCACTGGTGGAAACAACGCGGCCAGATCGCCCGTTCGCGCCTGCGTATCTGGCAACTGCTACTCGGCGTCCTGCTGCTGTTGCTGGCCATTCCCTGGCGCAGTCAAATCGACGGCGTCGGCGTGGCCCATGCCGAACGCCAGCTGCGCGTGTACGCACCCTACCCGGCCGAACTGCAATCCATCCGCCCGGCCGGCCCGGTGCGCGCCGGCGATAACCTGGCGGTGCTCGACGATCCAAGCATCAGCTCGCGCCTGCTCAGCAGCGAAGCCAACGTGCGCAGCTACGAAGCCCGCCTGACCGGTTTATTGGCCGACCCCAGTGGCCTGATGGAAACCAACGCCACGCGCGAACGCATGGGCGTGCAAACCCAGGAAGCCCAGGCTGCCCGCGCTGAAATCGCTCGCCTCAATCTGCAAAGCGGCTTCGACGGCCTGTGGCTCGACGTCGACCCACAACGCCAGCCCGGCCAATGGCTCAGCCCCCAGGAAGCGCTTGGGGTGCTGGTCGACCCCACCAGCTGGCAAGTGGACGCGTATATCCAGCAAGACCAGGTCCACCGCCTGCAAATCGGCGACCCCGTACGCTTCTACCCGGACGGCCAACCGACCGCATTGCACGGCCACGTGCTGACCATCGGCAGCACCCGCGCCAACCAACTCAACCACCGCATGCTCGCCTCCCGGTTCGGCGGCCCGGTGCCCACCACCACCCACGGCAACGCGCTGGTGCCAACCGATGCGTTGTTTCAGGTATTGATTCAACTGGACCAGGCGCCGCCCGCCCTTCATGAAACGCGCGGGCATGTGAAGATTGAAGGGCAGCGCAGGAGTTTGTTGGCCGATGGGGCGACGCATCTTGCGGCGGTGTTGATGAGGGAGAGTGGGTTTTAAGCGCTGAAAAGCATCGAGGCTGATCGGATCGCCGCCGGCCTCTCCTACAGGGTTTCGAAAATCCTCGTGGGAGAGGCCGGGGAGGCGATCCGATCAGCCTCGATCGGTTTTACAGGGTTACGTCGCATCCGCGTGACTCACCAACCCCTTGATCACCACCGCCACACTGGCCACCGCTGCCGGCACCACCAAGGCGGTGAGTACCTGTTCGAAGTTCCAGCCCAGGCCCAGCAGCGTCGCACCAATCCACGCACCGAGAATGGCGCCGAAGCGGCCGATACCGAGCATCCACGACACCCCGGTCGCGCGGCCTTGGGTGGGGTAGAAACGTGCCGCGAGCGACGGCATGGCCGATTGCGCGCCGTTGATGCACATGCCGGCCAGCAGCACGAGGGTGGCGAGCACGGTCACTTTGCCCAGGCTCTGGCCCACGAAGTAGGCAAACACACCGGCCAGGAAGTAGAAGATGCCGATGACTTTGTGCGGGTTGAATTTGTCCATCGCCCAGCCCACGCCCACGGCGCTGAGCACACCGCCGAACTGGAACAGCGCGCCGATAAAGGCGGCCTGCTCCATGCTCGCGCCGCTGTCGCGCATCAGCGTTGGCAGCCAGCTGGTGAGCAGGTACACGATTACCAGGCCCATGAAATAGGTCAGCCACAGCAGCAAGGTGCCGGCGCTGTAGGTGCCGGAGAACACCACTTTCAGAACGTTGCGGCTCTGCACGGTTTTCTGTTCCGGCACGCTGAAGTCGGTGGCCAGGGCCACTTCGGCCGGGGCAATCGGGGCCAGTACTTTACGCACCTTGTCAGCACCGCGATTGCGCACCACCAGGAAACGCGCCGACTCCGGCAGCCACACCAGCAGCACCACGGCCAGCAGCAACGGCAGAATGCCGCCGAGCAGCAACAGGCTGTGCCAGCCGAACGCCGGAATCATCTTGGCGGAAATAAAACCGCCACCGGCCATGCCGAGGTTAAAGCCGCAGAACATGCTGGTGACCAGCAAGGACTTGAGGCGCTCTGGGGTGTATTCGGAGAGCAGCGTAGTGGCGTTCGGCATGGCGGCGCCAAGACCCAGTCCGGTGAGCAGACGCAGCACCAGCAGTTGGTCGAGGCTGGTGCTAAAGGCCGACAGCAGGCTGAAGAACCCGAACAGGCCGACGGCGGCGACCAGCACCACCTTGCGCCCGAAGCGGTCGGCAATTGGGCCGGAGCCGAGGGCGCCGAACACCATGCCGATCAGCGCGGCACTCATCACCGGGCCGAGGCTGGCGCGGTCTACGCCCCAATCTTGGGTCAGCGCCGGGGCGATAAAGCCCATGGCGGCAGTGTCGAGGCCGTCGAGAAATACGATCAGAAAGCACAGCAGCACAATCTTCCACTGGTAGCGCGAAAGCGACTGGGCGTTGATAAAACCTTGTACGTCGAGTGTGCCGGTGGTGGGCACGTGAGCGGGGCTGGTCATGCAAGAAATTCCTGTGAGTTTTTCTTCGCCGCAAAGAGGCAGGCGAATGGAACAGGAATGAGGGACGGGCCAGACAGACGCTGCACAGCGGATGTCAGCGAAGCGCGGGCGCGCTGCGGCGAACGGATGTCCATGGCTGGCTCTCATTTGTTTTTATTGGAGGCATAGCTTGGGTCGCGAGGGCGACTGGGGAACAGTACGCAGCGACGAGGGGGGGCATCAATCCGATAATCGACTAACTGGGCGTTTATCGAACACTAGTGGTACTCCATCGCCCCCATTCCACCGTCATCCCCGCGCAGGCGGGGATCCAGAGTTTTGGACGGGGCGAGAAGTGACGCAAGACACGAGATTCTGGATTCCCGCCTGCGCGGGAATGACGGTCTTCGGAGCTAGAAAGTACGCAGGGTCAATGAAACAACCGCGTACTCAACTCTTTGCTGGCCTCCAACAACACCGGCAAAAACCGCGTCTCCAATTCCTGCCGCGAAACCCGCCCGGCATGCGTCCCCACGTTCAACGCCGCCAACACCTGCCCCGCCGAGTCTTTCAACGGCACGGCAATCGAGCGCAGGCCCACCTCCAGTTCCTGGTCGATGATCACCCAGCCTTGCTGGCGAATCTCGGCAATGCTTGCGCGCAACGCCTCGGGGGTGTGCACGGTGCGGCTGGTCTTGATCTGCATCTCGGCGTGATCGATGTAGTCATCCAGCGCGGCGTCATCCAGAGCAGAAAGCAGGATGCGGCCCATGGAGGTGCAGTACGCCGGCAGGCGGCTGCCCACGCTCAAGTCCACCGAAATAAGCCGCTGCGGCGTGGCCGAGCGGGCGATATAGAGAATCTCGTCGCCTTCCAGCGTGGCCATCGAACAGGCCTCGTGCAGTTGCTCGCTCAAGCGGTCGAGAATCGGCTGCGCCGTCACCGCCAGCGGCGTGGACGACAGATAGGCATGCCCCAGAGTCAGCACTTTGGGCAGCAGCGAGTAGGTGCGGCCATCGGTGGTGACGTAGCCCAGGCTCATCAGCGTGTGCAGGCAACGACGCACGGCAGCACGGGGAATTTCGGTGCGGTGGCTGATCTGGGCGATGGTCAGGTGGCGTTTACGCTCCTGAAAGGCATGAATCACCGCCAGGCCGCGGGCCAGGGAGGTCATGAAATTGGGGTCGCCGGTAAAGGCTTCGATGCGCTTGGCCGGCGAGGCAATGATCGGCGGTGCCAGCGGAGGCAGGGTGATACGAGGTTCGTCAGTCATCTTGTTATTGTCTCGTGCACGGCTCGGTGTGGCCGATTATCGAACCGAAGTTCGATAATCGCAATTGACCCTCTCGGGCATGGCATCTACCTTGGCGCCTGCTGTCGCCGTAACCGGCGGCACAAAGGGCACGCTCACAAGGTGGCGCTCTGGAAATGGTTTACCGTTTCCCTTCGACTCTCCGAGCCCTGCCACCGCCGTGCTATCCGCACGTCGGCAGGCCGGCTCAATCACTCCCCGGCAAATACCTGAGTCGTGAGCTGACGCAACCGACTGCGGGTGCGCACAAAATCCAGGTGCGACCCCGGCCGGCACACCTCGTCCAGCTCGGCGGCGCAACCGAGCAGCAAATGCACGCCACTGTCGTAGGCAATGTCGACGAAGTTGAGGATGCGCTGCTGCACATCGATGCCTTCGTTATCCAGTGTCGGCACGCCGTAAATGGCGATCTGCCGAAAACGTTGGCACAGCCAGAGAAAGTCAGCGCTGGAATGCGGATGGCGGCACAGCTCATCGAAATCCAGCAGGGCGCGCGTGGCTTCGCGGGCCAGCACCTTCAGCGGGTGATGGTTGACCGCAAGCTTCAGGTCGCGCTCCACAGCGGCGGTAAAGCCCAGCTGCTGCTCCAACCAGTCGCCTAACGCCGGGCACAGTGGCCAGGCGTAATAACCCCAGGCTTCCTGCGCGCCGGCGCGTTCACGGTAGTCTTCGCCGGCGTCCAGATTGAGCACGGTAAAGCGCGATTCGAGCAGGTCGATGGCCGGCTTGAAGCGGTCGCGGTACAGCGGGTTGGGGCACAGGTTGATGGGCGCGTAATTGGAGGTGCATACCAGCCCCACGCCCTCCTCCACCAGCACCTTGAGCAGACGGCCGAGCAGCATGGCATCGGCAATGTCATGCACATGGAATTCGTCGAAACAGAGCAAACGGGCTTCCTGCGCCACTTCGCGGGCCACCCGCACCAGCGGCTCGCTCTGCCCGGTAAACGCGCCCATACGCTGCTGCACTTCCTGCAGAAACGCATGGAAATGCACGCGGCGCTTGGCCTGCACCGGCGCGGCGGCGAAGAAGGTGTCCATGACAAAACTTTTGCCACGCCCCACCCCGCCCCACAGGTAAATGCCGGCCACGGGTTTACGCAGCCAACCACGGCGCCCCGCCGACCAGCCGTCTAGCCAGGTGGCAAGGGTGTCGATAGCGGCTTGCTGTGCAATGTCGGCCCGATAACCGCGCGCCTCCAGTGCATCGTTGAAACGCCGGTGAATGCGCTGGTCGACGGGTTCGACCAGGCCTTCTGCGTCTTGCTTAGAAGTCAAAGAAAACGGTCTCGCCCTCGCCCTGGATACGGATATCGAAGCGGTAAGCCGCCTTGCCGTCAACCTCGCAACGCGTAGCGACGAGGGTTTCGCGCCGTTGCGGTTGCTCGATCAGGTTCAACACCGGGCAGGCTTTATTGGCCTCGGCCTCGTCATCGAAGTACAGGCGGGTCTGGAGATGGATATTGATGCCACGGGCAAACAGCGACACGTTGATATGCGGCGCCATCGGCACCCCGGCAGCATTTTTCACCACGCCGGGCTTGATGGTATGCAGCGTCCACTCACCGGCATCGAACGTGGTGGCCGTGCGGCCGAAGCTGTTGAAGGGTTTTTCCAGGTTGAAATCGGCGTCGTACTGGCCTTCGTGGTTGGCCTGCCAGAACTCCAGAAACGAGTCACGCACCAGATGGCCGTTGCCGTCATACACGTTGCCCAGCAGCAGAATGTGCTCGCCTGGGGCGCCCGGTTTGGCCATCTCATTCCAGATTTCCTGGTCGCGCGATGGGTTGCCGGCGGCGCTCAGGGCCAGGCCGATATGCACATAGGGCCCGGCGGTTTGCGAGGGGGTTTCGTTCAGCAATTGAATAGGCATGGACTGATCCTCCTCAGCGATTTTCAAAATGAGTTTTGCGCTGACCGCGTAAAACGATATCGAACCGGTAAGCCAGGCAATCCATCGGATTGGCTGCGCTCATATCGAGCTTGGCGATCAGGCTTTGCACCGCTTCCGGGTTGGCGATGGATTTGACGATGGGGCACATCGGAATCAGCGGGTCGCCTTCGAAATACAGCTGGGTGATCAAGCGCGTGGAAATCGACGGGCCACTGATGGAGAAGTGGATATGCGCCGGGCGCCAGTCGTTGGGGCCGTTACGCCACGGGTACGGGCCGGGCTTGATGGTGCGGAAACTGTAGTAACCATCACGGTCCGTCAGGGCCCGGCCGACACCGCCGAAATTGGGGTCCAGCGGCGCCAGGTAACGGTCGTTCTTATGGCGATAGCGGCCACCGGCGTTGGCTTGCCACATCTCCACCAGGGTGTGGGGAATCGGCTGGCCGTACTGGTCGCACACACGCCCTGCGACGATGATGCGCTCGCCCACCGGCAAGCCGCCGTTATTGAAGTTGAGCAACAGGTCGTTGTCGTACTGGCCCAGCTTCAGGTGCGAGAAGTCCGGCCCGGTGGTTTCCGAAACCGATTGAGGAATGCTCACCAGCGCTTGGCGCGGCGAACGGGGAATGGAGGTTTTGTAATCAGGCGTCAGGGCTTTGGGGTGCCAGTTACGGTCACGGATGACGAAGCGACTGCTGTCTGCATCAGACATGTCGTTCTCCTTTCTTGGATTTATGGGGCGAACAGAGGCGCAGTCTGCTGACAGAGCGGGGTGGGGGAAATTGAATGTTAGCCCGCGATCCATAACCGTATGGTTATGGATACGGTGCGCATGGAGACCGCCCAGGCGATTTCGCGGAGTGCCACCACGACCTAAACCGTCAGGCTTTTACGGTGATGATGATGCCCGCAATGATCACCGCTACACCCAGGAAGTACTGAGGCTGAAACTTTTCGCCGAACATCACATAGCTGCCCACTGGCACCAGCACGAATGCCAGCGCCATCAGCGGGTACACCTTGCCCAGTTCGATTTTCTGCAGCACCCACACCCAGGCAATTGTGGTGACGCCGTAGAGCGCAAAAGCCGCGAACAACGTGGTGAGAGTGTCCAGGTGAAACAGACTGCCAGTGCGTTGCAGGCTCATCGCACTGAGTTTGAACAACAGTTGGCCAGCGGCGATGCCTAGCACGCAGATGATGGCAACGAAGTAGCTCATTTCAGTCTCTTCTTGGCCGTCGCAGTACGTTTACGTTGCAGGTGAAAGGCGCGCTGGGGCACCGACTGAATGTCGTGACCGACAAAGGCCAGGATCAGCTGGACGCCGAGAATGATCGGCAGTGCCGAAAGCATCACCGTACCGGCCGGTGTGGCCACCCCCGACTCGATGGAGTTTGCCCAGTGCGACAAGCCGAACACGCTCCCCAGCGTTACGAGCAGCAACCCCAAAGGCAGCTCTAGCGACGCCAACGACATATCGCGCAGGTAGTAGCTGTAGAAAATCCGTTTGCCCAGGTTGCGCAGGTGCTTGCCGAGAAATTCGAAGAAGATGGTCGATATTTTCAGGCCGCTGATTTCCTCGGCGTACTTGGCGTCCATCGGGATATCAATGACCACGGCGCGTAGAGTGTTGAGGCGAAACAGCATGTCGGTTTCAAAAAAGTAGCGGCGACTGATCTTGTCGAACGGCAAATGGCGGGCCACTTCACGGTGGATGGCGGTGTAGCCGTTGGTGGGGTCGAAGATATTCCAATAGCCGGATGACAGCTTGCTAAGAAACGACAGGGCGGCATTGCCGAACAGGCGCTTCTTGGGCATTTGCTGCAAGCCTTCCAGATCGAAGAAGCGGTTGCCCTTGGTGTAATCGGCTTCGCCATTAATGATTGGCGCAACAAAGTCTGGAAGAAAACCGGGGTCCATCTGCCCATCGCCGTCGATCTTGACCAGGATGTCCATACCGTCGGCAATCGCTACCTGGTAGCCATGCATCACCGCTCCGCCAACGCCTTGATTGACCGCGTTACGCAGCACCATGACGCGCGGGTCGGTGCAGTACGCGTCCACATGGTTACCAGACCCCTGCGGACAGCAGTCATCGACCACATAGATTTTACTGACCTCACTACCGATGGCCGCGATCACTTCCAGCACATGGGCTTTTACGTTGTAGCTGGGGATTACCACTGCAATCTTCGCTTCCGGGGTGGTCATCTGCCTGCGCCTTTTCCCGCCATTGAACAGTTCGTCCTTGTCACGCGAATCGCGTCGCTCCACCGAAGGGTTGAACCTTGAGCGGTGTGCATTCTAGACCTTGTACCCAGCCACAACACCAGAGCGGGTCACATTGCGCCACAGATACTCGTTGCAACGCCTCGCGCACCCGCCGTCATACCGATAGGGCCGGGGCGCCTAGCGATCCCGGGAAGCTACCTTCGCGATAGGCCTGCCCAACTTCGCGCAGCACATCGACGCTCCAATGCGCCGCCAACGATAGTGGTACGGCCGCGTTGCTGCATATCCCGACCGAGCCCCCCGGCTCCTTGACGCCCAGTTGCAACTCGGCCAGATAGCCGTTGGCCAGGTCCAACTGCACCGCGTCATAGGGCGCAACCCATACCGCGTCGCTGCTTTGCACGTAACGGCGGCTGAGGGTAATTGATAGGGTCTCCAGGCGCTGGCGCGACTGGGTGATACCGCACTGGATAAACAGGCTGTCGGCATATTTGCGGATGGTAGTACCGGCCAGTGGCAGCACCACGGGATAGTCCTGCAGCAGGTCCTGCGGATGGGCGACGCCAAGCAGCGGATGCTCGGCGCGCACCACCAAGGTCATGGATTCGCTGTACAGATGTTCGAAGGTCAGGCCCTGGATCTGCGGACTGTCGGTCATGCGCCCGACCACCAGGTCCAACTCACCGACATGCAACTTGGATAACAGAAAGGCGCTGGGCCCCGTCACTACACTGGCCACCAGAGCCGGATGCTGCGCATGCAGCCGGCGCACAACCTCGGGAATCAACAGACTTTCCACGGTCGACAACACCCCGAGCCGCACCGTCCCCGACTCATGCTCGCCACTGCGCAGACTGTTCACCCCATCACGCAGCGCCTGCACGCTTGGGCCGGCGTAACGCATAAAGGCCAGCCCCGCCTCGGTCAACGCCACGCCCGCTTTGCTGCGCTCGAACAGGCTGGTGCCGAGCAGTTCTTCCAGCTCTTTGAGGGTCTTGGAAATCGCCGGTTGACTAACCGCTAAGCGGTCCGCCGCTCGCGCCAAGGTGCCCTGGCGAGCGACTTCCAGAAAGCACACCAGATGACGGAATTTGATGCGGGTGTCGATGTTCATCGCGGAACAGACCTAGAGGCAGTGGCGGTTAGTCTGCAAGGAAATCGCGCGTGGCGACAACGGCCCCGCAAGAAAACTGCTGCGTTCGCTCGCTACGTTCTCACACGTGCTACTACGCCGTTCTTTTCCAGTCGCTGCACCAGCCAGGCGGACGCTTCTTTGAGTGCCAACACGCTCAACAGAATCAGGCATACCTTGAACGGGATGCCATAGCGCGGAAACGGCGCGAGTACCATATGCACCAAAGTGGCGTAAACGACGATCAGGGCGAGCAAGAGCAGGAAGAGCGACGCGTCGGCTTTCCTGAATACCTGAGCCAGTAGCACAAACACCGCCGTCACCAAACCCAGGGCAACCCAGTACGGGTGAATCTCGTAATTGAAGACATGGGTGATATGGAAGTCGAGCAGGAAAAAGTACGGCGACTTCACCATCGGATAAATAAAGATATCGCTAGGACCCGCGATGTTGTCCCACTGCCAAAGCACTTGAGGCTTGTCCAACAAGTACCACTGCAGATACTCAGCAGGCGACTGCGAGGCCCGATCGAAAATGATCGAAAGTGCTTTATCCAGACTTTGGTACATCTCTGGCTGGCGTGGGTCAGAGGCGTAAGGAAAGCCAAACGTGGCGGGATCATGGTTGAACATAAAGCCCGGAAAGCTGCCGTGGTAGAACCCGCTGATCATCAGCGTAGGGTCTGAGCTTTCACCAACCGCCAAAACATTGCGCACCTTCCACAGCAACACCGGAATCACCGCGGCGAGGGTGAACGCCAACACGGGTTTCCAATAGCGGCGAAAGAACAGCAAGCAGCTCAGCAGCATAAACAGCGGAAAATACTCCATGACCGGCCGCGTTAGCGCCGAGAATGCAACTACCACACCACAGGCTGCCCAACCCCAGACCTGAACCTTGCCTCCCTTCGAGCTGGCCCAGGCAATGGCTATAGCTATGGCCAGCAGACTGGTGAACAAAGACTCGGTCAGATAGTAGGTGTTGATCGAAACGAAATGCGGAAAAGTCCACAACAGCAGCGCCGCCGGCACGGCCCAGCCCACGCCAAGAAGCTCGATAAATACCCAAGTGAGCAGCAAAAAGGCCAACACTTGCAAAACGCTCTGCGCCTTCAGGGTGTTGGCCAGGATGGTTTCCACATCATCGGCGACGAAAAATTTTGCAAAGTAGGGAAAACCCGGACTGACAAACGCATCCGGCTTCGGCTTTTCAGCGCTGCCGGGTGCCACGAGGTCCTTGGAGAACACATTCCAGTTCGCCAGATTTACCGCGTAACTAAAGTACTTTAGGGCATCCGCCCTGATCGGGCTGTCTACCTGGGTATCCGTGTAGGCGACCATGCGCAAATGCGCGCCGAACAGCACCGTCAACGCCAGGATGAACCAGGCAACCCACTTCATTCCTTCCTTGGCGCCCACGGCGCTTTGTTCTACTGCTTGCATCCGGCGTTCCCTGTTCAAAGCGAGGTCCTAACGCCCCCTTCGATGAGGCGCTTTAACGGCGGCCATAGTATTCGCTAACAGACGTTTTAAAACAGTGCACTTACTAACAATTGCGCAGACAGCCAACACAGTATTTCCCCACCCCTTTCGGGCAGGCCACCGCCGCTGCGGTTTGCCCCCCCTGCCCAGCTCTGCTAGCCTCGCGACCGTTTAGCCCAGCCTGCCGAGACCCCAGCCATGGCCCGCAAAAAAGCCGCCGTCGATTTCGAACAATCCCTTGCCGAGTTGCAGACCCTGGTCGAGCGCTTGGAAAACGGCGAGCTGTCGCTGGAGGATTCCCTGACCGCGTTCGAGCAAGGCATTCGCCTGACCCGCGACTGCCAGGGCGCCCTGGCCCAGGCTGAACAGAAGGTGCAGATTCTGCTGGAGCGCGACGGCGAGCTGGAGGAAGCCCCCTTCGACGCGGACGAACAAGCATGATCGCGGCGTATCAGAAAGCCTGTCAGACCCGCGTTGATGCAAAGCTCGACGAGCTGTTCCAGGCGCCCCGCGCCGAACTCTCCCTTATTTATCAGGCCATGCGCTACAGCGTGATCAATGGCGGCAAGCGCGTGCGCCCGCTGTTGGTATACGCCGCCTGTGAAGCGTTGGGCGGCAGTCTGGAACGTGCCGATGCGGCGGCGTGCGCGGTGGAGCTGATCCACGCCTATTCCCTGGTGCACGACGATTTGCCGGCCATGGACGACGACGACCTGCGTCGCGGCCAGCCCACTACCCATAAAGCGTTCGACGAAGCCAGTGCCATTCTGGCCGGCGATGGCCTGCAAAGCCTGGCCTTCGAAGTACTTGCCGATGCGCAGCGCAATCCGCTGTCTGCCGAGGTGCGGCTGGATATGATCAGCCACCTGGCCAAAGCGGCCGGCCCGGCGGGGATGGTCGGCGGTCAGGCCATCGACCTCGGTTCGGTCGGCCAGTGGCTGGACCAGGGCGCGTTGGAAATCATGCACCGGCACAAGACCGGCGCGCTGATCGAAGCCAGCGTGCGTCTTGGCGCCCTTGCCAGCGGTGAAGCCGACAGCCTCTCGCTGCGCGCGCTGCAGGAATACGCGCAAGCCGTGGGCCTGGCCTTCCAGGTGCAGGACGATATTCTCGACGTGGAAAGTGATACGGCCACGCTGGGTAAAACCCAGGGTAAAGACGAGGCCAATCACAAGCCTACCTACCCGGCGCTGCTGGGGCTGGATGCGGCCAAGAGTTATGCCTTGGAGCTGCGTGATCTGGCGTTGCATGCCCTGCGGCCGTTTGGCGAAGCGGCAGAGCCGTTGCGCGATCTGGCGCGGTTTATTGTTGAGCGCCGCAGCTAAAAGCCCCTCTCCCGCCCTTCGGGCACCCTCTCCCGCAAGCGGGCGAGGGGATTGTCGCCAAACCGCGTTCCAGCTTTGCTCCCCTCGCCCGTTTACGGGAGAGGGCCCGGGGGAGAGGGCCGCGGTTTACGCCCATCATCACCCCCGCCTCTGCCCTGCCATTCGCCCCAGCCAGCAAGGTTCCGCTGGCTGCTTCCTGCCGCCTAAGCTCTACTCCCTGATCGCCCCGCACCATCAACAAAAGAAACCAGGGAGCACCAATGCCCATCCGCAATCTGCTGATCGCCAACCGTGGCGAAATCGCCATTCGTATCGCCCGCGCTGCCGCCGAACTGGATATCCGCAGCGTGGCGGTATTTGCCGAAGACGAAGCGGCCGCCTTGCATACCCGCAAGGCCGATGTGGCGGTGGGTCTCAAGGGCCGGGGCGTAAGTGCTTATCTGGATATGGACCAGTTGATTGCCATCGCCCAGGCCCAAGGCTGCGATGCAGTGCACCCCGGTTATGGCTTTCTCGCCGAAAACGCCGAGTTTGCGCGACGCTGCAAAAACGCCGGGCTGATCTTCGTCGGCCCCAGCGCCGATGTACTACAGCAGTTCGGCGACAAAACCCAAGCCCGTACACTGGCCATGCGCTGCGGCGTGCCGCTGGCTGCCGGCACTAACCAACCCACCAGCCTGGCCCGCGCCCAATCTTTTATGGCCGAACTGAACGGCGGCGCCATGATGATCAAGGCCCTGGCCGGCGGCGGTGGGCGCGGCATGCGCGCGGTGTTTGCCGCCGAGGACGTGGCGAGGCCTATGCCCGCTGTCAGTCCGAAGCGATGGCGGCGTTTGGCAATGGCGATCTGTATGTGGAGCGGCTGATCCGCAATGCCCGGCATATCGAAGTGCAGGTGCTGGGCGATGGCGAGCAGGTGGTGCACCTGTGGGAACGCGATTGCACCCTGCAACGGCGCAACCAGAAACTGGTGGAAATCGCCCCCAGCCCCAACCTCGATCCCGCCGTGCGCGAGGGCATGTTCGCTGCCGCATTAAAGCTCGCCAGCGCGGTGGGGTATCGCACCCTCGGCACTTTCGAGTTTCTGCTGGATGTGGATAACGGCGACTTCGTGTTTATGGAAGCCAACCCGCGTTTGCAGGTGGAACACACCGTCACCGAAGCGGTGACCGGTATCGACCTGGTGCAGGCGCAATTGCGTGTGGCGGGCGGTGCCAGCCTCGCTGAACTGGGTTTACAGCAAGCGCAGATTCCCGCCCCGCGTGGCTTTGCCGTGCAACTGCGGGTCAATCTGGAAAGCATGAACGCCGACGGCAGCGTGCAGCCGGCCGCCGGTTTGCTCAGTGCCTATGAGCCGCCGAGCGGCGCCGGCATTCGGGTGGATGGCTGCGGTTACAGCGGCTATGCCACCAGCAGCAGCTACGACTCGCTGCTAGCCAAGCTGATCGTGCAGGCCAACGACGACTTCCCCGGAGTGCTGCGTCGTGCCTACCGCGCCCTGTGCGAATTCCGCTTGGAGGGCGTGGCGAGCAATATCCACTTTCTGCAGAACCTGCTGCGTCAACCTCAGGTTCAAAGCAATCAGGTCACCACGCGGTTTGTCGAAGAGCAGATCAGCCAATTGCTCGCTCCGCAGGAAGAGGCGCACCGCCATCTGTTTTTCCCTCAGGCGGCCGGCGCCGCGCAACAGCAACAGCACGCCGATACGCCGGTCGGCTGCATCGCGTTGGAAGCGCCGAGCGCTGGCGTGGTGGTGAGCCTCGATGTGCAGGTGGGCGACGCCGTAGCCGTCGGCCAAAGCATTGCCGTGCTGGAAGCGATGAAGATGGAGTTTGTGGTCAAGGCGGCGCAGAGCGGCATTGTCCACAGCCTGGCCGTCAGCCCCGGCGATAACCTGTTCGCCGCCCAGCCGCTGTTGTTTATTCAACCGGCAGACGTGGCGCAGCAGCACCAGCACACCGAAGAAAGCATCGATCTGGACCATATCCGCGCCGACCTTGCCGAGGTGCTGGAACGCAACGCCCTGACCCGCGACGAACGCCGCCCGCAGGCCGTGGCCAAACGGCGTAAAACCGGCCAGCGCACCACCCGCGAGAACCTCGACGACCTGCTCGATGCCGACAGTTTTATCGAATACGGCGCCCTGGCCCTGGCTGCGCGGCGTCGGCGCAATTCGGTGGAAGACCTGATCGTGCAAAGCCCGGCCGATGGCTTGGTCAGCGGCATCGGCACCGTCAACGCCGCGCAGTTTGGCGCCGAGCGCGCGCGCTGCATGGCGATTTCCTACGACTACACGGTATTCGCCGGCACCCAGGGGGCGATGAACCACAAGAAAACCGACCGCATGCTGCAACTGGCCGAACAATGGCGTCTGCCCCTGGTGCTGTTTGCCGAAGGCGGCGGTGGGCGGCCGGGTGACAGCGATTTTGTCGGCGTGGCCGGTCTGGACTGCCACACGTTTATCGGCATGGCCAAGCTCTCGGGTCTGGTGCCGTTGGTGGGCGTGGTGTCGGGTCGCTGCTTTGCCGGCAACGCAGCATTGCTCGGCTGCTGCGATGTGATTATTGCCACGGCGAACGCCAGCATCGGCATGGCCGGGCCGGCGATGATCGAAGGCGGCGGGCTGGGTACCTTTACCCCGGAGCAAGTGGGGCCGGTGAGTGTGCAAGGTCCTAACGGTGTGATCGACGTGGAAGTGGCCGACGAGGCCGAAGCCGTCAACGCCGCCAAGCAATACCTCTCCTACTTCCAGGGCCCGCTCGCCGACTGGCAATGCGCTGATCAACGCGAGCTGCGCCAACTGATTCCGGAAAACCGCCTGCGGGTGTACGACATCCGTCAGGTGATCGCCACCCTGGCCGACCAGGACTCGGTGCTGGAACTGCGCCGCAGTTTTGCGCCGGGCCTGATTACCGCGTTTATCCGCATCGAAGGCCAGCCGTTCGGGCTGATCGCCAACAACCCCGCACACCTGGGCGGGGCCATTGATGCGGTGGCCGGCGACAAGGCCGCACGCTTTATGCAGCTGTGCGATGCCTTCGACATTCCGCTGGTCTCGCTCTGCGACACCCCAGGCTTTATGGTCGGCCCGGATGCCGAAAAACAGGCGACCGTGCGCCATGTATCGCGCATGTTCGTCACCGCTGCCAGCCTGAGCGTGCCGTTCTTCACGGTGGTGCTGCGCAAAGGCTACGGCCTCGGCGCCCAAGCCATGGCGGCCGGTAGTTTCCATTCGCCGCTATTCACCATCGCCTGGCCCAGTGCCGAGTTTGGCGCCATGGGGCTGGAAGGCGCAGTGCGCCTGGGCTTCTCGAAAGAACTGGCAGCCCTGGAAGACCCGACCGAGCGGCAAGCGCTGTTCGACAAACTGGTGGCCAAGGCCTACCAGAGCGGCAAAGGCATCAACATGGCCAGCTTTCTGGAGATCGACGCCGTGATCGACCCGGTGGAAACCCGCAGCTGGCTGGTCCGTGGCTTTAACGCCGCACCGCGCGCGCCAAAGCGTGACGGCAAGAAACGCTCCTTCGTGGATACCTGGTGACCCTTATGACTGCCTTCCAACAGCAACTCCTCGACGTCAACGGCATCACCCTGAGCATTTACTGCGCCGGCCCCGAGAGCGGCCGCCCGGTGTGGCTGCTGCATGGTTTTCCGGAATGCTGGTACTCGTGGCGCAGCCAGATGACGGCGCTGGCCGAGGCCGGCTACCGCGTGTATGCGCCGGAAATGCGCGGCTATGGCGATAGCAGCGCACCGGAGGAAGTCGAGGCGTACCAGATACTGACCCTATGCGCGGATATTCAAGGCGCCATGGATGCGCTGGGGCATACCGATGTCTGCATGATCGGCCACGACTGGGGCGCGCCGGTGGCCTGGCACCTGGGGTTGCTGGAGCCTGCGCGGGTGAGCGTGTTGGGCGCGATGTCCGTGCCCTTTGGCGGGCGACCCAAGCGCCCGGCCATCGACATCATGCGCGAGGCCAATGCGGGGCGGTTCAACTACATCGTGTATTTCCAGGAACCGGGAGTTGCCGAGGCGGAGTTGAATGCCGACATCGAGCGCAGCATGCGGCTGTTGATTGGCGGCAACGCCGACATATTCCTTCATCCAAAACCGGCGGATGCCCAGTTTCTCGAAGGGCTGGAGGTGCCGGCGACGTTTCCGGACTGGTGCAACGAACAGGACTTTGCCGTGTACCTGAGCACGCTGAACAAGCATGGGTTTCATGGCCCGCTGAATTGGTACCGCAATTTCCGGCAGAACTGGGAGACCACCGAGTTTCTCGCCGGGCGGCAGGTGCTGCAGCCGACGTTGTTCTTGCTCGGTGAGGAGGACCCGGTGGGCAAGCTGGAGGCGTATACGGTCAAGAAGATGGCGGAGTTGGTGCCGCAGCTGGAGTCGCATGTGCTGAGCGATTGTGGGCACTGGATTCAGAATGAGCAGGCCGGGCGGGTTAACGAGCTTTTGCTGGAGTTCCTGGCGCGGCACTACCCCACGTAGGAGCGACCTTGGTCGCGAACCCTGGAAAAGGTATTCGCGGCCGTCGTTTGCAGGGTTCGCCAGCACGCTGGCGCGCACAGAAACCCGCACAAACCCTCCGGACATCGGTATTTGCCAGGGTGCGTCACGCGCACCCTACGAAAAGCCCTACTTCATCAGGTAAACTGCGCCATCTTTTATACCTATAACGATTGCCTGATGCCCACGACGTTTCACGAGTTCCCCCGCGAACGCCCCGCTACGCCGCTGCTCGACCGTGCAGAGACGCCTGTTGGTCTGCGTCGTCTGGGCGAGGCCGAGCTGGAAATCCTCGCTGACGAGCTGCGACAGGAGTTGCTCTACACCGTTGGCAAGACCGGCGGGCACTTCGGTGCCGGCCTGGGTGTCATCGAGCTGACCATCGCGCTGCATTACGTCTTCGACACGCCCGATGACCGTCTGGTGTGGGATGTGGGCCATCAGGCTTACCCGCACAAGATCCTCACCGGCCGCCGCGAGCTGATGCACACGTTGCGCCAGAAAGACGGCATCGCCGCCTTCCCGCGCCGCAGCGAAAGTGAGTACGACACCTTTGGCGTCGGCCACTCCAGCACCTCCATTAGCGCCGCGCTGGGCATGGCGATTGCCGCTCAGTTGCAGGGCAGCAAGCGCAAATCGGTTGCCGTGATCGGTGACGGCGCGCTGACCGCCGGCATGGCCTTCGAGGCGTTGAACCACGCCTCCGACGTCAAGGCCAATATGCTCGTGGTGCTGAACGACAACGACATGTCGATTTCGAAAAACGTCGGCGGCCTGTCCAATCACCTGGCCAAGATTCTCTCCAGCCGCACCTACGCCAATATGCGCGAGGGCAGCAAAAAAGTGCTGTCGCGCCTGCCGGGCGCCTGGGAAATTGCACGCAAGACTGAAGAACACGCCAAAGGCATGCTGGTCTCCGGCACCTTGTTCGAGGAGCTGGGCTGGAACTATATCGGCCCCATCGACGGCCACGACCTTCCGACACTGATCACCACCCTGCGCAATATGCGCGAGCTGGAAGGCCCGCAGTTTCTGCACGTGATCACCAAGAAAGGCAAAGGCTTCGCCCCGGCCGAGCTGGACCCTATTGGTTACCACGCCATCACCAAGCTGGAGCCGGTGAACGCCCCGGCGGTGCCGAAGAAGCCCAGCGGGCCGAAGTATTCGGCGGTATTTGGCCAGTGGCTGTGCGACATGGCCGACGCCGATAAACGCCTGATGGGCATAACGCCGGCGATGAAAGAAGGCTCCGATCTGGTGGCCTTCAGCGAACGCTTCCCGCAGCGTTATTTCGACGTGGCGATTGCCGAGCAACACGCGGTCACCCTCGCCGCCGGTATGGCCTGCGAAGGCGCCAAGCCGGTGGTGGCGATCTACTCCACCTTCCTGCAACGCGGTTACGACCAACTGATTCACGACGTGGCCGTGCAGCACCTCGACGTGCTGTTCGCCATCGACCGCGCCGGCCTGGTGGGTGAAGACGGCCCGACCCACGCCGGCAGTTTCGATTTGTCGTACCTGCGCTGCATTCCCGGCATCGTGGTGATGACGCCGAGCGACGAAAACGAACTGCGCCGCATGCTGACCACCGGCTACCTGTTCAATGGCCCGGCGGCCGTGCGCTACCCGCGCGGTTCCGGCCCGAACGCGGAAATCGACGAGGCGTTGGTGCCGCTCGAAATCGGTAAAGGCGTGGTGCGCCGCAAAGGCAAAGGCGTGGCCATGCTGGTGTTCGGCGTGCAATTGACCGACGCCCTGCTGGTGGCCGAGAAGCTGGATGCCACGGTGGTGGACATGCGCTTCGTCAAACCGTTGGACGAAGCCTTGGTGCGCCAGATGGCGGCCGAGCATGAGCTGCTGGTGACCATCGAGGAAAACGCGATCATGGGCGGCGCCGGCGCTGCCGTCAGCGAGTTCCTGGCCCGCGAGAACCTGCTCAAGCCAGTGCTGCATCTGGGCTTGCCGGATGTGTACGTCGAACACGCCAAACCGGCAACCATGCTCGCCGAGTGCGGGCTGGATGCGGCGGGTATCGAAGCGGCGATCAACACGCGACTGGCCTTGTTAGCGCCAGTCGATCTGGCGCCGAAGGTCAGCGCCTAAGCAGTAGCTTTAAACAAAAAGGCCGGTCATTTGACCGGCCTTTTTGTTTCCGCTGGGTTAAATCACCCGCGAAAACCGCTGACTGTTCTGCTCACTCAAGTAGTGGTCGAACAGCATGCACACCGAGCGCACCAACAAGCGCCCAGCCGGCAGCACCTCAATGCCTTTGTCGCTCAGGCTGATCAGCCCGTCGCGGGCGAACTGCTGCAACTGTGGCCAGACCTCAGAGAAATAGCCGCGAAACTCGATATTGAACGCGCTCTCGATCAAGCTGAAATCCAGCTTGAAGGCACAGATGATGTGCTGAATCACGGCCCGGCGAATGCGGTCGTCCTCGTTGCACAACAACCCGCGCTCCACGGCTGAACGGCCTTCGTCGATGGCGGCGATATAGCGCGGCAGGTCGCTGCTGTTCTGGCAGTACAAATCACCCAACTGACTGATCGCCGAAACCCCGAGCCCCACCAGGTCGCAGTGGCCATGGGTGGTGTAACCCTGGAAGTTGCGCCCGCATCTTCCTGGGCCACCGCCAGTTCATCGTCGGGCAGTGCGAAGTGGTCCATGCCGATATACACGTAACCGGCGTCGGTCAGTTGTTCGATGCTGCGCTGGAGCATTTCCAGCTTGGCCGCCGGGCTTGGCAGGTCGTCGGCACTGATGCGGCGCTGCGGCATAAAGCGCTCCGGCAGATGGGCGTAGTTGAACAGCGAAAGGCGATCGGGCTGCAGCTCGATGACTTTTTCTACGGTGGCGGCAAAGCGGTCGGGCGTCTGCTTGGGCAGGCCGTAGATGAGGTCGATGTTTACCGAGCGAAATTGCAGGGTCCAGGCGGCTTCGACGATGGCGCGGGTTTGCTCGAAGCTTTGCAGGCGATTGACCGCTTGTTGCACCTGCGGGTCGAGGTCTTGAACGCCAAGGCTGACCCGGTTGAAACCCAGTTCACGCAGCAGGCCCATGGTCGCCCAGTCGGCTTCGCGTGGGTCGATCTCGATGCCGTAGTCGCCGCTGTCGCCTTCCAGCAGGGTGAAGTTTTCCCGCAGGTGGCGCATCAGTTCGCGCAGTTCGGTGTGGCCGAGAAACGTCGGCGTGCCGCCGCCGAAATGCAGTTGCTCGACCACTTGGCGGCGGTCGAGCTGGCTGGCGATGCGGCTGATTTCTTCATGCAGGCGTTGCAGGTAGGGCACCGCGCGGCCGCGGTCTTTGGTGATGACCTTGTTGCAGCCGCAGTAGTAGCAAATGTTCGCGCAGAACGGCACATGCACATACACCGACAGCGGCCGCAGCGCTTTGCGGCTTTCGGCCAGGGCGTGTACCAGCGCGTTGCCGGCGACGTGGTCGCTGAACTGCAAGGCGGTGGGGTAAGAGGTGTAGCGCGGACCGGGGCGGTCGTAGCGGCGAATGAGGTCGGCATCCCAGTGAATGGCTTCGAGCATGGCGGCGGTCCGTGAGGAGCAGGGGCGGCCAGAATAGGGAGCTGCGACAAAGCGGATCTTGACTTGACGCAACTCGACGGAAATTCCCTACACCGTTCCTCGCCTGCTGCCTCTGCCCTTGACCCACCTCCCCGCCCCCGTTAGGGTGCGCGGCGTTTATCCAAACAGGTGCGCCCGGCTTGCAAGAGCCCGGCGTTAAACGGGAAGCCGGTGCGCTCACACGAGCCATGCCGGCGCTGCCCCCGCAACGGTAATCGACCGCAGCCTGGCTGCATGCCCGATCGACACACCACTGGGTTTACCTGGGAAGGTGATCGCGGCAGGAAAGTTCGTCTTTCAGTTGAGAGCCCGGAGACCGGCCTGTGCGGAATCGACTGGTGTTGCGGAGGGCAGCACCATCAAGCACAGGCGTGCTTTCAAGCGCCGTGCTTGCCTATGCCCTCCTCAAAATTTTTCTTTTGAGGATTCACCCCATGAAGCACTTGCACCTCGCCCTGCCGGCCCTGCTCCTGCCGCTACTGGCCCACGCGCAAAGCAGCGACGACTCGCTAAAACTGCCCGAGCTGGTCATCACTTCCGGTCGTATTGCCGAACCAATTAACCAAGCCACAGCGGCTGCCACGGTATTTACCCGCGCCGATATCGAGCGCCTGCAACCCAGTTCCATCACCGACCTGCTCACCCGCGTGCCGGGCGTACAGCTGGTGCAGAACGGCGGGCGCGGCAGCAACACCTCGCTGTTTATCCGTGGCAGCAGCAACACGCAGAGCCTGATTCTGGTGGACGGCCAGCGCATCGGCTCGGCTTCCGATGGCGGCGCCAGCTTGCAGTATTTGAGCCTCGACCAGATCGAGCGCATTGAAGTGGTACGCGGCTCGCGCTCGGCCTTGTATGGCAGCGATGCCATTGGCGGCGTGGTGCAGATTTTCACCCGACGCGGCGACAGCGGTCTGCACCCGAGCCTGGCGGTCAGCGCCGGCAGCAACCAGAGCTTCAAACGCAGCCTGGGTTTGAGTGGTGGCGATGAACAGACGCGCTTCAGCCTCAATGGCAGCCTGGACGAAACGGCTGGCGTCGACCGCACCGGCCCGTCCTACGACTCAGACCAAGACCACGATGCCTACCGCAACAAAGCGCTGAGCTTCAATCTCAGCCATCAGTTCAGCGAGCAAGTGGAAGCCGGCATGAGCGTGCTGGACCAGCGCGGCCGCAACGAGTACGACAACCCGTTCGGCCGCTTCGACATGAGCACGTACCTGAGTTATCCACAGCAGCCGTACACCGACTTCACCCTGAGCAGCGCCAGCACGTTTATCGATGCGCAGCTCAACGACGTGTGGAACAGCCGCCTGGAAGTCGGCCATAGCGAAAGCCGGCAAAAGAATGAAGACAAGCTCAGCGACGAAGTGGGCGTATTCAACACCTACCGCGACGCCGCCAACTGGCTCAACACCCTGCAACTGACCGAGCAGAACAGCCTGCTGCTGGGCGTCGACTGGTACGAAGACGAGCTGCACAGCAGCACCGAATACGACCAGCAAACCCGCTGGAACCAGGCGGCTTTTGTGCAGCATCGTTTCCAAGGCGACTGGTTCTCCACCGAACTGGGCCTGCGCCACGACAAGAACGAGCAGTTTGGCAGCGAGAACACCTGGAACGGCGCCCTCACAGTGCCTGTGGGCGACGCGTTGTCGGTGATTGCCTCCTATAGCGAAGGCTTCCGCGCTCCGGCGTTCAACGAGCTGTACTGGCCGGACGACGGCCAGGGCTATATCGGCAACCCCGACCTGTCACCGGAGCACTCGAAGAACTACGAGCTGCAAGTACGCGGCGAGCACCTGGACACCCGCTGGAGCCTGGCCGCGTACCGTAACGAGGTGCGCGACCTGATCAGCACCACGCTCTACGACCCGGCGACCTACACCTACCGCACGGTGAACCTGAACAAGGCACGCCTGCAGGGGATCGAGCTGAGTCTGGAACGTGAGGTATTCGGTTGGCAGGCCTCGGCTGGCGCCAACTGGCTGGACGCCCGCGACCGCGAAACCGGCCACGCCCTACCGCGCCGCGCCAAACGCACCTTGAACCTGAATATCGACCGCACCTTCGGCAAGCTGGGTTTGGGTGCCAACTGGCAGGCGGTGAGTAGCAGCTACAACGATGTCGGCAATACCCAGGAATTGGCCGGATATGGCCTGCTGGGCGTGCGTAGCAGCTGGCAGGCGAGCAGCGAGCTGAAGCTGGAATTCAAGGTGGATAACCTGCTGGACAAAGACTACAGCCGCGCGCTGTACAGCCATGATGGCGAGAACTATGGGTATCGCGAGGAAGGGCGGGCGGCGACGATTGGGTTTGTCTGGACGCCGGCGATTTAATCCATTCCCTCGTCATTCCCGCGTAGGCGGGAATCCAGACTTGGGCAAGCGGCCCCGTACTCCTGCTGCATTCTGGGTCCCCGCCTGCGCGGGGACGACGGTGGTGGTTTTGTTTGAGGGGTTAACGCATCGGCGCCAGCGCGGCACACAACCGCTCGGTCGCATCCAGCATCTGCAAACTGGGCCGCTCAATGCCTTTATCCGGCACCACCAGCAATTGCTGACGGTGCACGGCCTTGAGTTGCGGCCAACGGGCCCAGCTATCCAGTTGCGCCTGATCGCCACCCACGATCACATGCGGGTTGCGCTGCAGCACCGCTTCAATGCTCACCTGCGGCGCCGGCAGGCTCAGGTCGGCAAACACGTTCTTCGCCCCGCACACGCTCAGCGCATCGCTGATGATCTGCCCACCGCCCACGGTGTACAGGGGCGAATTCCAGATCTGGTAGAACACCGGCAGCGGTTTGCGGCGCTGAAACCGTTGCTTGAGCGATGCCAAGTGTTCGCGAAATTCGTCGGCGCGCTCACGTCCCTGCTGCGCCCGCCCTACTCGCGCACCGATGGCGGAAAATTGCTCGGCCAACTGGTCCAGGCTTTGGGGCTGTGCTTCATAGAGTGGAATGCCAAAACCGATCAGTTGCTGGCGTTGCGCCGCGCTGATGCTGTCGGGCCAGAGCAATAGAAGGTCGGGCTTGAGCGCCAGCAGGCTTTCCATTTCCAGCTGCTCGTAGCGCCCCACCGAAGGCAGATTCGCCAAGGCCGGCGGCCGCTCGCCGCCGTCGAGCACACCGACCAATAAATCGGCGGCGCCTAACTCCAACATGATTTCACTGAGCGACGGTGCCAGCGTCACCACGCGCAATTGCGCCGCCGCAGGCCACGCCAGCAGGCATACCAGGCAGGCGAGGAGGAGGCGCATCAGCCGAGTTGGCGGGGAATGCGGTAGAGCATCAGTATCACGGTGCTGGCCAGCGCGAGCAGGTGCAGCGGAACCGCTTCCAGGCCAGTGAACACGGCAATGGCGGCAATCCATGCCGGCAGGCTGGCAGCCAGAAAGCCCTGGCGCCGCCGCGCTGCCAGGACCAGCCAAGCGTTGGGTTCTTCCGGAGTGTCGAGGGCTTTCTCGGTGGCGATCAGGCTCTGCTTGAAGAGGGTGAACAGGGGCAGCGTGACAAACATCGACGCCATGCCGCCGATAAACAGCGGCATAGCCAGCACCGACACCGTCTTGCTGCCACCAAACAGCAGGTTGAGCACAAATACCGGCGCCAGGGTGAGCGCCAGTTGCCGCCACCATAACAAGCCAAGCCGCTTGCGCACTTCAGCCCGGGTCACAGACTTTCCTCAGCCTCGCCCTGGTGCTGGTTGCCCAGCAAGTGGCCAAGTTTTCCGGACTTGGTAGCCAGGTAGTACTTGTTGTGCGGGTTGTGTTCGATTTGCAGCGGCATGCGCTCGGCCACCGGAATGCCCATGTCAGCCAGCGCTTTGAGTTTGCGCGGGTTGTTGGTCATCAGCTTCAGCGAGGTGATGCCCAGGTGATTGAGCATCGGCAGGCAGATCGCGTAATCACGCTGGTCGGCCGCAAAGCCCAGGCGCTCGTTGGCTTCGACGGTATCGGCGCCGCCGTCTTGCAGCTCGTAGGCGCGGATTTTATTCATCAGGCCAATGCCCCGGCCTTCCTGACGCAGGTACAGCAGCACGCCACGGCCTTCTTTGGCGATGGCGGCGAGCGCTGCTTCCAGTTGGAAACCGCAGTCGCAGCGCAAGCTGAACAGGGCATCACCGGTGAGGCATTCGGAATGCAGGCGACCCAGCACTGGCGCGCCATCGGCAACATTACCGAGGGTCAGGGCCACGTGTTCACGGCCGGTGGCTTCTTCAAGAAAGCCATGCATGGTGAAAACGGCAAAAGGTGTGGGCAGTTGGGAGGCGGCGACGAAGACGACAGACACCGGATGCTCCTAATAAAAAGGCGGATTAATCGCACGGGGGCGGCATTGTAACAGCAGGTTTGACGGCTCGGTCAGCCTGAATTGCTGGCCATAAAGATCAAAGCGGTCGATGCATGCGCTTAAAAATTATAAGGCCTCGTTCAGCCGAGCCAGTCGACCACGATGCGCGTAGCAGCGGCCAGGGTTTCGTTGCGTGGTGCGGCGTCTTTGGCGTTTTGCGTCAGGTACAGCGTTAGCACCACGGGTGCCTTGCCCGCCGGCCAGAGCACCGCCACATCGTTGGTGGTGCCGTAATCGCCGGTGCCGGTCTTGTCGCCCACCTGCCAACTGGCCGGTACACCGGCGCGAATACGCGTGGCGCCGGTGGTGTTGCCGCGTAGCCAGTCTTGCAGCTGCTGGCGTTGCGGCGCTGGCAGCGCCTCGCCGAGCACCAGCTTTTGCAGGCTGTGGGCCATGGCCTGCGGCGTGGTGGTGTCGCGCAGGTCGCCGGGGATGGCGGTGTTCAACTCGGTTTCCCAGCGCTCCAGGCGAAAGTGATGATCGCCAATGGAGCGGGCAAAGGTGGTTACGCCTTCGGGGCCGTCGAGCAGTTTCATCAGCAGGTTGGCGGCGCCGTTGTCGCTGTATTGCACGGTGGCCGCACACAGCTCGGCGACGGTCATACCGTCCTTGATGTGTTGCTCGCTGATCGGCGAATAACTGACCAGCTCGCTCTTCTGGTAGGTAATGCGCTCTTGCAGCAGGCCCGGCGTCAGTTTGCTGCGTTGCAAAATGGCCGCAGCGAGCATGGCTTTGAACGTGCTGCACAGGGGGAAGCGCTCATCGCCGCGGTAGTTCAGTACCTCGCCGTTGCCGGTGTTCAGGGCGACTACGCCGAGCCGACCGGCAAAGCCGGCTTCCAGTTGTGCGAGGCGCTGTTGCGGGTCATCGGCTTCGGCGGCCCAGGCCGGCAGGAGAGGCAACGCGGCAGCGGCAAAAAGAAAGGTGCGGCGGCTCAGGGAGTAAGTCATAGGCCCATTTTCTGATTTTAGTTTTTCGATTCCAGCACCAGCGCACCCTGGTCTTCGCGCCATCTCACGCGGCTGAGGAAACTCATGCCCAGCAGAGCCTCGGCGGGTGCCGGGCCATCCAGCACCATGGCTTCGACACCCCACACTTCGAGGCTGCCGACCTTCACTCTGTCCAAGGTCACGCGCCAGGCATTGGCGGTACCGCTGGCCGTGCTGACGACAGTGGGTTTGCCGATGGCGCGGTAGTCAATGCCCAACTGGCGGGCCTGGGAGTCGTTCATCGCAACGGTCGTGGCGCCGGTGTCCACCAGAAACTGCACTTGCTGACCGTTGGCCGAACCGGCAACCCAATAGTGGCCGCCAATGCCTTTGGCAATGGTCACCTGGGTTTTGGTGGGGACGGCAAAACCCTGGCTGTATTCGCGTTCCAGGTTGTAGGTGCGCTCTACGCCACTCACCCGCAATACCGCGCTCTGCTTGTCGGCACTGACCACCACCACGCCGTCAGGCCCGGTGGCGCCCACCTTCACCAGCTTGCGCACGCCATCGACATTGATCACCGCCGCGCCGGGAAACAGGCCGACCACCAACACCTGCTCGGCAGCCGTGGCTGAACTCAGAGCCAGCAGGCTCAAGAGCCCGGCAGTCAGCGCGTACATCCGGTGTTTGGTCATGGCGTCAGCTCGGTTCAGTCAAAGGGATAGGGTTGCTGCCAGCGCTCGAATATCGGCCGCAAGCTGCCGTCTTTCACCAACAGTTCCATGCGCGCATCGAACACCTGGGCCAGGGCATGGCCGTCAGGGGTGTCGGCAAAGCCTAAATAAAGCGGCAATTTCATCAGTTCGGTGGTGCGAAAGCGCGAGGGATCATCGGCTTCTTTAAGCACGTCCTGCACTTCGGTCAGGGCATCGAGGTAGAAGTCGACGTGCTTCATTTCCAGCATCGAGAGGATACCGTCGCGCCGGTAAACTTCTTTGTAGTGGTTCAAATGCGGCAGATATTTTTCATAGGCATAGCCGCGTACCCAGGCCAGGCGAAAGCTGCCGACATTTTGCAGGTTAATGGGCGCCGCATCGGCAAGGCTCAGGGCGGTGATGTCGTCAGCGTCGTAGTTCCAGCGGGGGTAGAACACGCCCTCCTGAATCTCGTTCAGGTACGAACCCACCCAGGCGTCCGCCCCGCCGCGTTGCACCAACCCCATGGACCGGGTGTAGGGCACGCTGTGAATCTGCAAGGTGATGCCGGCCGGCTCGAACACGGCGCGCAGTACGTCCCAGGCAATACCACTGCCGTCGGCGTTGGTGTGCCCGGCCCAGACTTCACTGGCCAGGCGGATTTGCGTTGGTGTTGCTGCCGGCGCCCATTGCGCGCAGAGCAATTGAACACCCAAGGCCACTACTAACCACATGCCACGCATAAGCCATTCCCTCAGGCGCCATCGTGCATCCCTGGTGCATCCGCCTCAGCCACAACACGTAGTTAGCCGAACCAGTGCTGAGCCCAGCCCCACACCACCAACTGCATGGCCAGCCAGGCGAACACGCCGGCCAGCAAGTCGTCGAGCATGATGCCGACACCGCCGTGCACATGCCGGTCGATCCAGCGAATCGGCCACGGCTTGAGGATGTCGAAGAAGCGAAACATCAGAAAGCCTAGCAGCAACCAACCCCAACCCTCGGGAACCAGCCAGAGGGTGATCCACATGCCGACCATTTCGTCCCAGACGATGCCTTCATGGTCGTGCACACGCAAATCGTCGGCCACCTTGCCGCACAGCCAGAAGCCGAACAGCATGGTGATGCCCAGCATCAGCCAGTAACCCCAGTCGGGCAGCATCTGCCACAACGGAATAAACGGCAGCGCTACCAGCGAACCCCAGGTGCCTGGTGCCTTGGGCAAGGTGCCGGAGCCAAAGCCGAAGGCCAGGAAATGCCACGGGTTACGCCATACCGATGGTGGTGCGTCAGGTACCGTTTTCTTACTTGGTGCTGTCACCCGCGCCCCCAGAATGTTGCCCGAAATGTAGGTAGCCGCGCGAAGAAGGCGCAAGGCTATGACCGGCCGAATCCAATAAGTGCACGCCTTTTCCGCTCTCCACGCGACCGATGACCGTTACCGGCCAGCCGTCTTGCTGCAGCTGGGCCAGGTTTTCCTCGGCCACGGTAAAGGCCAGCACGTAATCATCGCCACCGCTCAGCGCACACTCCCAGGCTTTGTCCTGATCAAGCCAGGCCGTTACCGCCGGCGACAGCGGCAAGCGTTCGCGCTCGATATGCAGGGCTACATTGGAGGCCAGGGCGATATGGCCGCAATCGGCCAGCAACCCATCGGAGATATCCAGCGCCGCCGTGGCCTTGCCGCGCAGGGCCTGGCCGAGCGCCAATTGCGGCTGCGGCGACCAGTAGCGCGCCAGCAGCGGCTCGGCGATGGAAGGCTCAGCCGTGCGCTCGCCCAGTACCAGCGGCAACGCCGCCGCTGCATCGCCCAACGCGCCACCGACACACAACAGATCGCCGACTTGCGCACCGGCGCGAATCAACGCCTGGCCAGCCGGCACGCGGCCGAACACGGTCAGGGTCAAGGTCAGCGGCCCACGGGTGGTGTCGCCGCCGATCAGGCGCATATCACAGGCTTGCGCCATGTGATTGAGGCCGGCGGCAAAGGCTTGTAGCCAGTCGGGGTCAGCTTGCGGCAGGGTCAGCGCCAGTGTGAACCCGATCGGCGCGGCGCCCATCGCGGCCAGGTCGCTGGTGGCCACGGCCAAGGCACGCTGCCCAAGCAGAAAGGCATCACAGGATTCGGGAAAATGCACACCGATCACGAGCGTATCGGTGGAAACCGCCAGCTGTTCGCCAGCGGCTAGTGCCAGCAGAGCACAATCGTCGCCGATGCCCTGCACCACACCCTCGCCCGGCTGCGCACAAGGCGCAGCGGCGAAGTAGCGGCGGATCAGTTCGAACTCACCCACGGCTCCGGTCAACGCTTGTTGGCGTTGACTTCGGCAGCGCGCAGACGCGGCGCCAACTTGTCCAACACACCGTTGACGAACTTGTGCCCGTCGGTGGCGCCGAACACTTTGGCCAGCTCGATACCTTCGTTGATCACCACGCGGTACGGCACATCTACACGCTTGAGCATTTCAAACGTGGACAGACGCAGGATGGCCAGCTCTACCGGGTCGAGCTCTTCCTGAGGGCGGTCCAGGCACGGCGCGAACGCGTCGTCGATTTCGGTCTTGTTGGCCGGTACGCCGTGCAAAATTTCACGGAAATACGCGCCATCGACGGTGCTGAAATCGTTGTCGACGCGAAACTGCGCTTCGATTTCATTCACCGACTGACCAGCCAGGTGCCACTGATACAACGCCTGCATTGCCAGGCTACGTGCCTGGCGACGGGCCGCGATCTTGCCGGTGGGCGCGTTCGGGCCTTTCTCTGCAGGGGGGTTGAAGGTGTCGTCTTCGTCGTTAATCACTTGGCCTCCAACTGCGCCAGCAGGCTGACCATTTCCAGGGCGGAAAGGGCCGCTTCAGCACCTTTGTTGCCGGCTTTGGTGCCGGAACGTTCGATGGCTTGTTCGATGGAATCAACGGTCAGCACGCCGAAGGAAACCGGTACGCCGAACTCCATGGACACCTGGGCCAGGCCCTTGGTGCACTCGCCGGCTACGTATTCGAAGTGCGGGGTACCGCCACGAATCACGGCGCCGAGGGCGATGATGGCGGCGTATTCGCTGCGCTGGGCAACTTTCTGGGCAACCAATGGAATTTCAAACGCGCCCGGGGCACGGATGATGGTGATGTCGCTTTCGCTCACACCGTGACGCACCAGGGCGTCAACGGCACCGCTCACCAGGCTTTCGACCACGAAGCTGTTGAAGCGGCCAACCACCAATGCGTAGCTGCCTTTGGGGGCGATGAAAGTACCTTCGATGGTCTTCAGGGTCATGGCGTTCTCGTCTTGAAAGAGCAAATTAGAGTAAAGACCCAGCTGCGACTTCTGCGCGCAGCTGAGCGTAAAACGTTCGATTTTGGCCCGCCGTTAGCAACACAGCAGACCTGGGGGTCACTCGGAGGGCACGTATTCTACAACTTCCAAGTCGAAACCCGATATCGCGTTGAACTTCATCGGCGAACTCAGCAGGCGCATTTTGCGCACGCCCAGGTCGCGCAGAATCTGCGAACCGGCACCCACGGTGCTGTAGGTGTTGGTGGCGGCGGCTTTCGGGTCACCGCTCGGCTTTTGCTGCAAGTGCGCCAACAGGTCCTGGCCGGTGAGCTGATGGCCCAGCAACAGCACCACACCACTGCCCGCCTCGGCCACTTTGGTCATGGCTTCACGCAGGCTCCAGCGCCCGGCTTGCTTGACCATCAACAGGTCGCGCAATGGCTCCATGTTGTGCACGCGCACCAGCGTCGGAACTTCCGGGCTGATGGTGCCCAGGGTCAGGGCCATGTGCACGTCGCCTTCCACGGAATCACGGTAGGTAACGAGGTTGAAGTGGCCGACTTCAGTGTCCAGCGGCTGCTCGGCAATGCGCTCAACGGTGTGTTCGTGCAGCAGGCGGTAGTGAATCAGGTCGGCGATGGTGCCGATCTTGATGCCGTGCTGCTCAGCGAAGACTTCCAACTCGGCACGGCGGCTCATGGTGCCGTCGTCGTTCATGATTTCGCAGATCACGCCGCTCGGTTCAAAACCACCAAGACGCGCCAGGTCGCAGGCCGCTTCGGTGTGGCCGGCACGGGCCAGCACGCCGCCAGGCTGAGCCATCAACGGGAAGATATGGCCGGGGCTGACGATATCGTCGGCCACGGCATCTTTAGCGGCAGCGGCCTGCACGGTGCGCGCACGGTCGGCAGCGGAAATACCCGTGGTAACGCCGGTGGCCGCTTCGATGGACACGGTGAACTTGGTGCCAAAGCCCGAACCATTGCGCGGCGCCATCAGCGGCAGCTTCAGGGTTTCGCAGCGTTCGCGGCTCATGGGCATGCAGATCAGCCCGCGGGCGTGCTTGGCCATGAAGTTGATGTGTTCAGCGGTGACGCATTCGGAGGCGATGATCAGATCGCCTTCGTTCTCGCGGTCTTCGTCATCCATCAGGATGACCATCTTGCCGGCGCGGATATCGGCAACCAATTCTTCGATGCTGTTAAGAGCCATGGGGCATGCCTTACGTAATTAGCGGTAGCCGTGTTCGGCGAGGAAACTTTCGGTGATGCCCGACGCGCTTGGCTCAGCAGCCTTGTCGCCGAGCAGCAAACGCTCGAGGTAACGCGCCAGCAGGTCGACCTCAAGGTTCACCTGCCGACCCGGCCGGTAGTCGGCCATGATGGTTTCACCCAGGGTGTGCGGCACGATGGTCAGCTCGAACTCGGCGCCATTGACGCCGTTGACCGTCAGGCTGGTGCCGTCGACGGTGATCGAGCCCTTGAGGGCGATGTACTTGGCCAGTTCGCGCGGGGCGCGGATGCGAAATTGCACGGCGCGGGCGTTGTCTTCGCGGGCAACCACTTCGCCCACGCCATCGACGTGGCCGCTCACCAGGTGGCCACCGAGGCGGCTGCTGGGGGTCAGGGCTTTTTCGAGGTTGACCTTGCTGCCGGCCTTCAAATCGATGAAAGCGCTACAGGCCAGGGTTTCGCGGCTGACGTCAGCCCAGAACCCGTCGCCGGGCAACTCCACGGCTGTTAGGCACACGCCGTTGACGGCAATGCTGTCGCCGAGTTTGACGTCGGCCAGATCGAGTTTTCCGGTTTCCACATACACACGTACGTCGCCGCCTTTGGGGCTAAGGGCGCGGATGGTGCCGAGGGCTTCAATTATGCCGGTGAACATGCGGCCTCCTTGAGGGAAGGTGCCGCTGCAGTGATGCGGTAGAGCATGGATCGAACTCCTGTTTAATGAAAAACAGGGCGTGTTGGATCGAAGGGGATGTGTCGAGCGAGCGCACGTATGCGTGGGCCCTGGCAGGCAATCCCGTTCTCTCTTTATCCGGACTATGACCGTCGGCCTCGGAATCACACCGAGTCTGCTGACCTTGCCGCCACCGTTTCCGGCTACCGCAAGCGCTCGCGGGCTAAGCGCATTGCGCGCCATTACCGCCGGTGGGGAATCGCACCCCGCCCTGAGAACGTTCAGCCATCTGCATGGCTGGGGTGCGTTTTTACCACAAGTCGTCGTTTGATTGCATCTATGTAGGCGTATTCAGCTGGCTGTATGGCCGATTTCAGCGGGTTTTGTCGGGGACGGCGATGATGCGCCAGTCATCGCCCACGGCGCGCATTTCCGTGATTTTCAAAGGCGTGGCTTCAGCCATCCGCGCCAGCGGCATATCCAGCAACGGCCGGGCGCTGGAACCGAGGAACTTGGCCGCGACAAACAGCTGGTACTCATCCACCAGCCCCAACCGGGCAAAGGCACCGGCCAGACGCGGACCGGCCTCCACCAGCACTTCGTTGGCGCCTTGATTGGCCAATTCGGTCAGCAGTTTGCGCAGGTCGACATGGCCGTTGCTGCCGGGAATGGCCAGCAAGGTATGGCCTTCTTCCAAAAACCGATCCCGCGCCGACGCCGCCGCACAGGTGGCGACCAACGCCGCACCGGCCTGATAAAACGGCGCACTGAGCGGCACCCGCAGGCGGCCGTCCACCAGCACGCGCAGCGGCGGGCGTGTCATCGCCAAAGCAGTAAGTTCTGCATTCAGGCCCAGTTCGTCGGGGCGTACGGTCAGGCGCGCAGCGTCGGCCAAGACGGTATCGGCGCCGGTCAGCACCACGCTGGCCTGGGCGCGCAAACGTTGCACGGCGGCGCGTGCGTCCGGGCCGGTGATCCACTGGCTCTCGCCGCTGGCCATGGCCGTGCGGCCGTCCAGGCTCATCGCCAATTTCACCCGCACGAAGGGCAAGCCTTGTTCCATGCGTTTGATAAAGCCGGCATTCAGCGCCCGCGCTTCGGCTTCCAGCACGCCGCTCTGCACGGCGATACCGGCCTGCATCAAACGCAGCAGGCCACGGCCGGCGACTTGCGGATTAGGGTCTTGCATCGCCGCCACCACGCGGGCCACGCCGGCATTTACCAACGCATCGGCACAGGGCGGCGTGCGGCCATGGTGGCTGCAGGGTTCGAGGGTGACGTACGCGGTGGCGCCGCGGGCTTTGGCGCCGGCCTGACGCAGCGCATGCACTTCGGCATGCGGCTCGCCGGCACGGGCATGCCAGCCTTCGCCGACGATCTTGCCGTCGGCGACGATCACGCAACCGACACGGGGATTGGGATGGGTGGAATAGATGCCTTTGCGCGCCAGTTCGAGCGCGCGGGCCATAAATTGCGGATCAGCGGCGGCGTGTTCGAGGCTCGGCATACTCAGTCTTGCGCCGGTTCGCGGGACAGGCGGTCGATTTCCTCTCGGAATTCGTTGAGGTCCTGGAAGCGGCGATAGACCGAGGCAAAGCGGATATAGGCCACTTCGTCGAGTTTTGCAGCTCTATCATCACCAGCTCACCGAGCACTCGCGACTTGATCTCGCGCTCCCCGGTGGCGCGCATCTTGTGCTTGATATGGGCGATGGCCGCTTCCAGGCGCTCGATGCTGACCGGGCGCTTTTCCAGCGCGCGCTGCATGCCGGCACGCAGTTTCTCTTCATCGAAAGGTTGCCGGCTGCCGTCCTGCTTGATCAGGCGGGGCATCACCAGCTCGGCGGTTTCAAAGGTGGTGAACCGTTCTTCGCAGGCCAGGCATTCGCGGCGGCGGCGAACCTGCTCGCCCTCAGCGACCAATCGCGAATCGATAACCTTGGTGTCATTGGCGCCGCAGAAGGGACAGTGCATAAAATAAATGGCAACAAAATGAAGGAGCGGCCATGGTAGCGCATCCCACTGGCAAGACAACCCAGCTACTTTGCGGTATACAAGCGCCGCCTCACATTCGCTGCACTGCTGATGGAATTTCCTATGTTTCGCCCATTCGTTCTGTTTTGTGCCGTTGGTTTGCTCGCCGCCTGCGCCAGTGAAACCCCGAAGCCCGTTGCTCCAACCGTCACCAAAACCGCACCTGCGGCCGTACCGGCACCTGCTCCGCTGCCGGCCAACCTGCGTGAACTGACCGGCAACCTGGTCAACGTGCCGGCCGGCGCCGATGTGGAACTGGCCCTGCTGGTGATCGACGAACGCGACCGCCCGCAACAGCTGCTCGGCAATATCACCCTGGAAGGCACCGGCAACCTGCTGCCCTTTCACCTGCCCTTTAACCCGGACTCCTTCCCCGCCGATGCTCGCGTGGAACTGCATGGCCGGGTGACTCAGTCGGCGCAATTGGTGTTGCGTTTGAGCCCGGTGCGGATCACCTCGGCCACCACTCAACTGGTCGGCAACCTGCGTTTCGATCCGGCGCCATGACGCCACCGCTGGCCCTGCAAGCGGCGCTCAGCGAACTGTTGGGCGATGCGCAACTGGTCGCTGAAACGCTGCCCGACACCGACATCAAGCTGTGGCTGATCGACGCCGACAATATGGACCGCGCCTTTAGCCCGGAAGAAACCCGGCGCATCCTCGAAGAGCCGCCCTACTGGTGTTTCTGTTGGGCCAGTGGCCTGGTGCTGGCGCGCTGGTTCGCCGCCAACCCTGAATGGGTGGCCGGCAAACGCGTGCTGGATTTCGGTGCTGGCTCCGGTGTAGCCGCAATTGCCGCCGCCAAGGCCGGTGCTGCCGAAGTGGTGGCCTGTGACCTCGACCCGTTGGCCCTCGCTTCGTGCCGCGCCAACGCCGAGTTGAATGGCGTAACGCTGACCTACTCCGAAGACTTCTTCGCCGAGGCCGACCGCTTCGACCTGATCGTGGTCGCCGACGTGCTCTACGACCGCGCCAACCTGCCGCTGCTCGACCACTTTTTGAGCCGCGCCAGCAAGCCCTGGTCGCCGACTCACGGGTGCGCGATTTCAATCATCCGCTGTACCAGCGCCTGGACATCATCGAAGCCTGCACCTGGCCCGATCTGGCCGAGCCGGCGGAATTTCGGCACGTCAGCTGTACCACGCGCAGCGGTAACCTCCCCGAGAGGGCTGACGCGGACCGTCACACCTGTCACGCTCCGGCAACAGAAAAAACGATGAACGTCGATATGAAGTTGAATGCCACTACCCGAGCCCGCCGCCGTTACGCGCTGGCGTTTTTACTGCTAGTGCTGGGCGTGCTGGGCTTCGCCTCGGCGCGCTACCACTGGCACGAACAGCTGTACCACAGCGCGTTGCAAACCTGGGGCAGCCCGAGCCAGGAGCAACCAGGCCTGTGGCTACCGGGCTATACGCCGGATGGGGCGGCCAAACCTATCGCCGGCATTACCGACGACCTGTCCGGTATTACCTACGATTACGACCGCGATCGGTTGCTGGCCATCACCAATGGAAGCAGTCAGCAAATTCTCGCCATCGATCGTCAGGGCACCGTGCAGGCGCGCTACCAGCTGGATGGCTTTGTCGACACCGAAGACCTGGCGTACATGGGCAATGGCCGCGTGGTGCTGGTCGAGGAAATCGCCCAGCGCCTGACTTTTATCCAGTTGCCGGAAATACCGCAGACCATCCGGCACCACGAAACCGATCAGTCGATCTCCCTCGGCATCAACCTGAGCACCACGAACAAAGGCTTCGAAGGCGTGACCTACGACCGAGCGGGCGATCGCCTGTTCGTCGTCAAGGAGCGCGATCCGCGGCAGCTTTTCGAAATCGGTGGCGTCAGCAAAAGCCTGAATGGCCAGCTGTCAGTGTCGGTCACCGACCGTACCGGCTGGATCAACGACAGTGTGTTTACCCGCGATCTGGCTGGTGGTTTCTATCACCCGCAAAGCGGGCGCTTGTTGCTGCTGAGCGACCAGTCGAAGTCACTCACCGAGCTCGATCAGGACGGTCGTTTTGTCAGCTACCTGAACCTGGGTGAAGGGCTGAAAGACCTGTTCGCGGCCAAGCGCCAGCCGCAAGGCGTGACCATGGATGACCGTGGCAACTTGTATATCGTCGCCGAGCCGAACCTGCTGTATTCGTTTACGCCGGGAAAGCGGCAGCGTTAACCGGAAAAGCACACCCCGCCGGCCAGGCCGAGCGTGGCCAGCACCAGCAGTGCAGCGATAAAAGGCGGCCATTCAGCGCTGCGCGATAGCGGATGGGCACGACGGCCTGTGCGCACCGCTGCTGCAGCGTCAGCCAGAGTGCGCTGGCAATAAATACCGACGAAGCCGTGGCCGCGAACACACCGACCGATACCACTAGCGTCGGCGTGCGCAGCGCGGGTCCGGCGAATAAAAAGACCGCAACGACCACCAGCGACATCCCCCATAAGAGGTGACGCCAGCGTTCCAATGTCTGGCGAATGCTGGTGTTGGCCAGCCGCGACAAGGACAGCGGCTGCCCCGCTGGCGCGTTGCGCAGGTTATCGGTGATGCGCCCAAGCAGCGTCATTTTGCCGAGCGATGAATAGGCGATGACGCTCAACAGCGCGACGGTGCACGCCGGGTCTAGGCTGAGGTTTAGCAGACACAACAGGGCGAGCACGATAAGCAGATCGAGCGCCACAGGCAGAACGGTGGCTACGGCAATCGTGGGGGAAAAACGTACGGCGCTGTAAACCGTCACTGCCAGCAAAGCGCCCAGAACGATATCAAGGTCGCGGTCGCCGCCCAGCGTCAGGCCATGAGCACGCAGATGCCAGCTGCCCGCCACGATAAACACCAGCGCAGCCAACACCACCGCCCTGCCCATGCCGACAAAGTCGAACACATGGCGGGACGAACTGACTTGCAAAGCAGTGCGCGAGGGAAGTTTGATCAAAGACATAGGCGCAGTTTAACGGCGCAAATGTGAAGGTATTGTCAAAGCCAGCCTTGAAAGGCTGGATCATGATTGGCCCCGGACACTCCATCTTTCGCCCCCCTCCCAGCGGTTTTATCGAACCGAATCGGCTCTGTCTCCCTCCTAATCAAAAGGCCGCAGAGCCGAGCCGACTAACTACGGGAAATCCCATCGCGTGAGCATGCAATCACTGGACTTACAGGTATGCCGGCAAGCACGGACGTGGTTGGCCCAAGGCCATGGTGTATGGCTGTGCACGGTGTTGGCCACGTTTGGCTCGGCGCCGCGTGGGCCCGGCGCCATGTTGGTGGCGTTGACCTCAGGGGAGCTGAAAGGCTCGTTGTCGGGCGGCTGTGTAGAAGAGGACTTTGTCGCCCGCCTGATGGCCGGTGGGTTTGATCCCGTCAATCAAGTGGTGCGCTACGGCGATGGTGGGCTGGCGCCAAGCCGCGCCCTGCCATGCGGCGGGGTGCTGGATATTCTGCTCGAATACCTGCCGGCCGGCGCCGAGGCCGATGAGCATTTCGCCGCATTGGAGCAGGCGCTGGATGGCGTGGAGCTGCTGAGCCGCGTGGTTACCCTGGGCCATCAGCAACGCCAGCTGGCGCCTGGCAGCATGGGCCAGGAGCGGGTGCAGCGTGATGGCGCCCAGGTGGTGATTCGCGTGGGGGCCGTGCAGAAACTGCTGCTGGCCGGTTGGTCGCCGGTGGCCGAATACTGCGCCACGTTTGCCCTGGCGCTGGGCTTTGAGGTGGTGCTGTGCGAGCCGCGCAGCGAGGTGCTGGAAACCGTGGAGTTGCCCGGCGTCGAGGTGATCGAAATATTGCCGGCGGTGTATATCGCCAACGGCGGCTGCCACCGGGCGACGGCGGTGGTCGCACTGACTCATGACCCGCGCCTGGATGACCTGACCCTGATGGAAGCGGTGCGCACCGAGGCGTTTTATATCGGCGCCATGGGTTCGCACCGCACCAGCGATAAACGCCGCGAGCGCCTGGCCCGCGTCGGCGGCCTGGCCGAGCCGGCGCTGCAGCGGGTGCACGCGCCCATCGGTTTGCACCTGGGCAGCAAAACCCCGGCGGAAATCGCCATTGCCGTGATCGCCGATATTCTGCGGGTGGCCAACGGCATCTCCCCCGGCCAACTGGCCGCCAGCCTGACGCCGCGCGGCATTCAGCGGCAGATGGCGCTGCAACGGTAAAGATTGCGCCGGCTGCCCTGGTTTTCAGGTGGGGCCGTCCCCACCTATAGTGGCGACCCATGCCGGATGTCGGCATCACCCAATTTCGCGTTTCGAGAACAAGCATGAGCCAGGACACGCCTTACATCTTCGACGTCAGCACGGCCAACTTCGACCAGCTGGTGATCCAGAACTCCTTCCACAAACCCGTGCTGGTGGATTTCTGGGCCGAGTGGTGCGCGCCGTGCAAAGCCCTGATGCCCATGCTGGCGCAGATCGCCGAGAGCTATCGCGGCGAGCTGCTGTTGGCCAAACTTAATTGCGACCTGGAGCCGGACGTAGTCGCCCGCTTTGGCATTCGCAGCCTGCCCACTGTGGTGCTGTTTAAAGACGGCCAGCCGGTAGACGGCTTCCAAGGCGCGCAGCCCGAATCGGCGATTCGCGCGATTCTCGAACCTCACGTAGCGACCCCGCCACCGCTCGCAGCTGATCCATTGGAAACCGCCGTGGCGCTGTTTGCTGAAGGGCGGATTGGTGATGCGGAAAACCTGCTGCGCGAAATTCTCGCCGCCGACAGCGAGAAACCGGCGGCGCTGATCCTGTATGCCCGCTGCCTGGCCGAACGCGGTGAATTGGTCGAAGCGCAAACCGTGCTGGATGCGGTGAAAGGCGACAGTCATAAACAGGATTTGGCCAGTGCGCGTGCGCAGATCACCTTTCTGCGTCAGGCTGCCGACATGCCTGATGCCGCTGCGCTGAAGGCGCGTTTGGCGCAAGACGCCGGCGATGATGAAGCGGTGTACCAATTGGCGATTCAGCAACTGGCCCGTCAGCAATACGAGCCGGCGCTCGAGGCGTTGCTGAAGCTGTTTATCCGCAACCGCAACTACGCCGAAGGCCTGCCGCACAAGACGTTGCTGCAGGTGTTCGAATTGCTGGGTAATGAGCACCCGCTGGTTACGCTGTTCCGCCGCAAGCTGTATCAGGCGCTGTATTGATCCACCCGCATTAACCCACCCAGCGATACACCGGCGCATCGGCGCCGGCATCCACTTCCACCAGCGTCGAATGCCGCAAGCGCACCAGCAGGCGCTTGGCGGCGCTGGCATTGCCGGTCAGCGCCTGCAACTCGCCGAGCAAGGTCGGGCCTTCGATGGTGCCGGCGCTGCGCACCAACTCCTGTACTACCAACCATTGTTTGTCGTCCTGCGAATGGGCGGCCAGCGGCGCGGCCGACTTGGCGGGCTCAGCGGCGGCGGTTACCGGTAGCTGCGCGGCCAACTGCGCCCAATCTTCGCTATCCAACTCAATCGTCAGATCGACCGGCCAGGCGCCGATCGTTCCCTTGATACGCACCATGACGTGCTCTCCCCTACCTAAAGGCGGCCATGCTCCCATGGAGCCAACTACTTCTCCAAGCGGGCTAGGCAAGCGCTATTTTGAGTTATAACATAACATCTCATTTCAGCCGCCCCACCCGGAGTCATCCTTCATGCGCCGTTTGCTGCTCGCTCTGCCGTTTGCCCTGTTGCCGCTGGCCATTGCCCAGGCTGCGGAAAGTTCGAATGACCACGTTGAAGAGCACGCCAGCCTCGGCACCCACGAACATGGCGTGGGCCGTTTGAACGCGGCGCTGGATGGCAACACGCTGGAGCTGGAGCTGGAAAACCCCTCGATGAACCTGGTGGGCTTCGAGCACGCGGCGAAATCTGCTGTCGACCAAGCCACCGTCGCCGGAGCCAAGGCCGATCTGGAAAAGCCCCTCAGCCTGTTTGGCCTGCCCGCGGCCGCCAAGTGCAGTGTCACCAAGGTGGAATTGCACAGCCCGCTGTTCGGCGACAAACCTGACGCCGATGAAGACGACGATCATGATCATGATCATGATCATGATCATGATCATGCCAAAGACGATGGCGACGAACATGAGCACGAACACCACCACAGCGAGATTCACGCCAGCTACCAACTGACCTGCGCCGAGCCGGCCGCCCTTACCATTCTGGACCTGGCACCGCTGTTCAAACGCTTCCCATCACTGCACCAGGTGCAAGCGCAATTGATCGGCCCTAATGGCCAACAAGGCGGCGAGTTGACGGCCAAAAGCCCCCGTTTGAACTTTTGATTTAGCCGCGCTCTAACAGCCAGCCGTAGTCGCCCAAGTCGGTATAAACGTACCCTTGGGCGGCGTCGATTTCGCCCCGCCCCTTTCAAGATGATCGCCATGACTGCGCCACTTCTGACCCTCAGTGACCTTGGTTTCGCCTGGCCTGGCCATGCCGAACTGCTGGATATTCCCGCGTTTCATCTGGCCCGGGGCGAAACCCTGTTTTTGAAAGGTCCCAGTGGCAGCGGCAAGACGACGTTGTTGGGTTTGCTGGGCGGCGTGCAGAAACCCAGTCGCGGCAGCATCGCGTTGCTGGGCCAGGAGCTGACGGCCATGTCGGCCGGCGCCCGCGACCATTTTCGCGTCGACCACACCGGCTATATCTTTCAGCAGTTCAACCTGCTGCCGTTTTTATCGGTACGGGAAAACGTCGAGTTGCCGTGCCACTTTTCCAAGCTGCGTAGCGGCCGTGCCAAGCAACGCCATGGCAGCGTGCACCAGGCTGCCGGCGCCCTGCTCGCCCATCTGGGGTTAAAGGATGACCTGCTTGAGCGCCGCGCCGATGCGTTGTCGATTGGCCAGCAGCAGCGCGTTGCTGCCGCCCGCGCACTGATCGGCCAGCCAGAATTGGTGATCGCCGACGAGCCGACCTCGGCGCTGGACGCCGATGCTCGCGAGGCCTTCTTGCAGTTGCTGTTTGCCGAATGCCGCGCGGCGGGTTCCAGCCTGTTGTTTGTCAGCCATGACCAGAGCCTGGCCCCGCTGTTCGACCGCCACCTGTCGTTGGCAGAACTCAATCGCGCGGCCAAGCCCGCTGCGGAGGTTTGAGATGTACTTGTTCCGCCTCGCCATGGCCAGTCTGGCCAACCGTCGTTTTACCGCGCTGCTGACTGTATTCGCCATCGCACTTTCTGTTTGTTTACTGCTGGCTGTGGAGCGCGTGCGCACCGAAGCTCGCGCCAGTTTTGCCAGCACTATTAGCGGCACCGATCTGGTGGTAGGCGCGCGCTCCGGCTCGATCAACCTGCTGCTGTATTCGGTGTTTCGTATCGGCAATGCCACCAACAATATTCGCTGGGACAGCTTCGAACATTTTGCCAACAGCAAGCAGGTGAAGTGGGCGATTCCCATGTCGCTGGGCGACTCGCACCGCGGCTACCGGGTGATGGGCACCACCGGCGCGTATTTCGAGCATTACCACTATGGCCGCGGGCAGGCGTTGCAGCTGGCCAGCGGGCGCGCGTTCGACACTGACCCGTTCGAAGTGGTGTTGGGCGCTGAAGTGGCCGAGGCATTGAAGTACAAGCTGGGCGACAAGATCGTGCTGGCCCATGGCGTGGCGAGCATCAGCCTGGTTAAACACGATGACAAACCCTTCACCGTGGTCGGCGTTCTCCAACGCACCGGCACGCCGGTGGACCGCACGCTGCATATCAGCCTGGGCGGCATGGAAGCGCTGCACATCGATTGGAAAAACGGCATGCCGGCACGGGGCGCCGGGCGCGTCACGGCCGATCAGGCGCGCAATATGGACCTGACGCCGCAGGCAATTACTGCGTTTATGGTTGGCCTGAACAGCAAGATCGCCACGTTCAGCATGCAGCGCGAAATCAACGAATACCGCGGCGAACCGCTACTGGCAATTCTGCCCGGCGTGGCGCTGCAGGAGCTGTGGAGTTTGATGGGCACGGCGGAACAGGCGCTGTTTGTGGTGTCGCTGTTTGTGGTGATCACCGGTTTGATCGGCATGCTTACGGCGATTCTCACCAGCCTTAACGAACGCCGTCGGGAGATGGCGATTCTGCGTTCAGTCGGCGCGCGACCTTGGCATATCGCCAGTTTGCTGGTGCTGGAGGCGTTCGCTCTGGCATGCTCCGGCGTCGTGCTCGGCACGCTGCTGCTGTATGTCGGCATCGCCGGCGCGCAGGGTTACGTGCAGGCCAATTACGGCATCTTTCTGCCGCTGGCCTTACCGAGTGCCTATGAGTGGACGCTGCTGGGCGGTATTCTCGGCGCCGCGCTGCTGATGGGCGCCATTCCGGCCTGGCGCGCTTATCGGCAATCGCTGGCGGACGGGTTGTCCATCCGCGTGTAGCCCAACCGTTGTGAACCTTTTAAGGACCTTGATCATGTTGCGCGCGTTTTTCATTGCCCTGTTGTTGGCGCCTTGTCTCGCCTGGGCCGCCGATGTGCGCGAACTGACCTGGTCGGAAATGGTGCCTCCGGACGCGCCGGTGGCCACCCAGCCGCAAGCGCCGATGCATGACCTGTCGCAACTGGCCGATGCGTTGGCCGCGGAGTCGGCGCCGGCCGCCAAACAGCAATCGCCGGCCGCACCGGTGGTGCAGGCGCTGGATGGCCAAACGGTGAAACTGCCGGGCTATATCGTACCGTTGGAGGTTAGCGAAGAAGGTCGGGTAACCGAATTTCTGTTGGTGCCCTACTTCGGCGCCTGCATTCACGTGCCGCCACCGCCGTCCAACCAGATCGTGCATGTAAAAAGCGAATTGGGTGTGCTAATGGACGCGCTGTACCAGCCGTTCTGGGTTGAAGGCCCACTCGAAGTGAAGAACAGCACCAGCGAGCTTGCCGATGCGGGTTACCAGATGGATGCCAGCAAAATCTACCCGTATGAAACGCCGGAAAACTAGGTAGGAGCGCTCCCTCAAAGGGCCTGCCATGGCATGTGTCATTCCATTGCTTTAGATCAAGATAGGCAGCTACTCATCCTTCGATACTGACGACATCCAAACCGTTAGTCATTGAAGGAGTATCACCATGTCCAAGGCACTGTTCGCCGCCTCTCTGCTGGCGGTTGCGCTTATCGCCCCCGTGGCAAGCGCCCACGAGGCCGGTGACATCATCATGCGTGCTGGCGCCATCACCGTTGACCCGCACGAAAACAGCGGCAAAATCGACCACTCGGTGCTGGGCAAAGTCGACGGCAGCAAGGCCACTCTGGATAGCGATACCCAACTGGGCCTGAACTTCGCCTATATGGTCACCAGCAACGTCGGCATCGAACTGCTGGCCGCCACCCCCTTCAGCCACGACGTTGGCGTAAAAGGCATGCCAGGCGCCTTCGCCGGCCTGAACGGCAAGCTCGGTAGCCTGAAACACCTGCCACCTACCCTGAGCCTGGTGTACTACCCAATGGAATCCAAATCGGCATTCCAGCCTTATGTAGGCGCCGGCATCAACTACACCTGGTTCTTCGACGACAAGCTCAGCAGCGAAGCCGAAAGCAAAGGCTTCAGCGGCCTCGACATGAAAGATTCGTGGGGCCTGGCCGGCCAGGTGGGCATGGACTACATGCTGACCGACAACATAATGCTCAACGCCCAGGTGCGTTACATCGATATCGACACCACCGGTACCACTCACCTGAATGGCGACAAAGTGAAAGTGGACGTTGATGTGGACCCATGGGTCTACATGGTGGGTCTGGGTTACAAGTTCTAGCGTTCGGCTTCGGCCTTCTGGTCGTCGGCCATACTGCGTTGCAATCGGGTTTTGAATGCTCACGTACAAAAGTACGCTCCGCTTCAAAACCCGATTGCGCCTTGTCTGGCTCTAGCCCAGAAGCCCTTGAACTACGAACAGCAAAAAGGCGCCTGAAAAGGCGCCTTTCTTATTAGCGGCATCACTTGCCGAGCAAATTCGCCAATCCAAGCGCAATCGGCGTGGGCTCGCCCACCTTGTAGCGGCTGATCAATCGCTGATTATTAGCCCGCGAGTGCCGAATATCGCCATCACGCGCCGGGCCGTAGGTAATCGCCGGCAAGCTGCCCACCACATCACCAATATGCTGCAGCAACTGGTTTAGGCTGGTGGCGCGGTTGAGCCCGACGTTTACGGCGCCTTCCTCCGCTGTTGGCAATTCCAGCGCCTGGACCAGCAAGTCGATCAAGTCGCCCACATAGAAGAAATCCCGCGTTTGCTCGCCGTCGCCAAACACGGCAATCGGCAAGCCTTGCTGGGCGCGCTGGATAAAGATACTGATCACCCCGGAGTACGGCGAAGACGGATCTTGCCGTGGCCCGAAGATATTGAAGAAGCGGAAAATCGCCGGTTCCAGTCCATGCTGGCGGCGGTAAAAATCGAGGTACTGCTCGCTAGCCAACTTATCCACAGCGTAGGGCGTCAGCGGCGCTTTCGGCGTGTCTTCGTCGATGGCTTGGCCATCACCGTTGTTGCCGTAAACCGCCGCGCTGGAGGCGAACAGCACGCGTTTTACGCCGTGCTCACGCATCGCCTCGCACACATTAAGCGTGCCGACGAAGTTGCTCTGATGGGTAGCAACCGGGTCATCCACCGAGGCCTGCACCGACGCCACCGCCGCTAAATGCACCACCGCCTGACAGCCCGCCACCGCCTGCGACACCAGCGCCGCATCGGCCACCGAGCCCACCAACAGTTGCACGCGTGGGTTATCCAACGGCAGATTGCTGCGCTTGCCCATGGACAGATCGTCCAGCACGCGCACGGCATAGCCTTTGGCCAACAGGCAATCCACCAGGTTGGAGCCGATAAAGCCGGCGCCCCCGGTGACCAGAATGGGGAGATCAGGCATGGCGGTAATAACGATCCAGAAGACTTGGCAAACCGGCACGCCAGGCGCGTGGTTTGATGCCGAAGGTGTGCAGGATTTTCTTGCAGGCCAGCACCGCGTGCTGCGGCTCATCGGCGACATCCGGGCGTGCCGCATGGGCCTGCGCGCCGACTTCCTGCACGGCTAGCTGACGGAACGCTTTCGCTTCCGTGAGCACCGCTTGGCCAAGCGCCAGCGAGGTGGTCGCCTCGTAGCCGCCGTAGTGGTACGTGCCCCACAGCGGCGCCTGGCAATCCAGTTGTTTGATCACTGCGATTAGGACGCGCGCGGCATCGTCGATGGGCGTCGGGTTGCCGCGACGGTCATCGGCGAGAAACAGTTCGCCATCGTGTTCGGCTCGCGAGAGGAAGCGCCCCAGCAACCCTTCGGCGCTGGAATCCAGCAGCCAGCCAAACCGAATCAACACATGCCGCGGACAGGCCGCACGCACGCTCTGCTCAATGCGCCACAACGCCTGACCACGCAGGCCCAATGGCACCTGCTCTTCCTTTTCGCTGTAGGCAGTGGCCCGCGAGCCATCGAACACGCGATAGCTGGAAGGTTGTACCAGGCGAATGGAATGGTGTTGGCAGAGTTCGGCGAGGCGCTCGACAGCACGTTCCTGCGGGGCAAACCGCTCGGCGCTGACGGCTTCGGCCTGAAACCAGTCGAAGTAGTAGGCGAGGTTCACCACCACGTCGGGGCGGGTTTCATCCAGTAGAAGGGTGAGGCTCGTGGCGTCCCAGCCGCCCTCGGGAGGGCGGGGGGCGAGGAAGCCGATGTCATCTTCGGCTCCCAGGCGGATCAGCGCCTGCCCGAGGGCATTGCCGCCGCCCAGTAGCATCAGGCGCATTTGCATACGTCAGGGATGCCCGATCAGAACGGAATATCGTCGTCGAAGCTGTCGTAATTCGGCGCAGGCTGAGCCGCAGGTTGCGGTGCCGGGCGCGACTCACGTGGCGCTTGTTGCTCGCGCTGCTGCGGTGCTGGACGCTGTTGACGCGGAGCCGAATCGCCGCCGCCATTATCAGGACGGCCACCCAGCAGTTGCATAGTGCCGTTGATGTCTACGACGATTTCGGTGGTGTAGCGTTTTACGCCGTCTTTTTCCCACTCGCGGGTTTGCAGCTTGCCTTCGATATACACCTGCGAACCTTTGCGCAGGTATTCGCCGGCAATTTCAGCGACTTTGCCGAACAGGGCCACACGGTGCCATTCGGTTTTTTCGACTTTCTGGCCGCTCTGCTTGTCGGTCCACTGCTCGCTGGTAGCCAGGCTCAGGTTGGTGACCGCGTTGCCGTTGGGCATGTAGCGTGTTTCCGGGTCCTGGCCGCAGGTTCCGACCAGAATGACTTTGTTAACCCCACGGGCCATAACGTTCTCCTAGGTATCGGCACGCGCTTCGAGCAAGGCGTCGAGCGCTGAGCGATCCAATTGTTCGGAATCCAATTTGATATAGATGGCGGCTTCGTCGGCCACCACCACTGCATCCGTCACTCCGGCCACCGCCAAAAGGCGCTCTACCAGGCCAGCATCACGCACCGCAGCGGGTGAAAGAGGCAAGCGCAGGCTAGTGACATACGGAGGTTCGCGCATAGTAACAGCAATGATCAGCCAGAGCCCACAGAGCGCAGCACATCCCAGAAAGACGGTATTCAGGCCGCCATGCTGGAACAACCAGCCACCGAGAATGCCGCCCAGCGCGGCGCCGAGGAACTGGCTGGTGGAATAAATCCCCATCGCCGTACCCTTGCCGCCCGCCGGCGAAACCTTGCTGATCAGCGACGGCAACGAGGCTTCCAGCAGGTTGAACGCGGTGAAAAACACGATGGTGCCGAGCACCAGCTCATGCAAGGTGCCGTCCGTCAGCCAGAAGAAAACTTCGCAGCCCAACAACACCGCTACCGCGCCGGCCAGCACGCGCTTCATCTGGCGCTTTTTCTCGGCATAGATAATGAACGGGATCATGGCGAAGAAACCGACCAGCAGCGCAGTCAGGTAGACCCACCAATGCTGCTCCTTCGGCAACCCGCCGCGTTCTACCAACGCCAGCGGCAACGCGACGAAACTGGACATCAATACCGCGTGCAGTACGAAGATGCCCACGTTCAGGCGCAACAAGTCTGGGTGACGCAGAGTACGCCCCAAGGCTTCCTTGGCCACGCCGGACTCACGGTGGTGCAGCGGCCCGGCCGAGCGCGGCACCCACCACGCCACCAGCGCAATGCCCACCAGCGCCATAGCCGCCGTCGCTATAAATAAGCCGGAAAGCCCGAAGGAACGGGTCAGCAACGGCCCCACCACCATGGCCACCGCGAACGACAGTCCGATGCTCATTCCGATCATGGCCATGGCCTTGGTGCGGTGCTGTTCGCGAGTCAGGTCCGAGAGCAGCGCCATAACGGCCGCCGAAATTGCCCCAGCGCCCTGCAGCACACGCCCGGCAATTACGCCCCAGATCGAATCGGCGTTGGCGGCAAGCAAGCTGCCCGCAGCAAAAATGATCAGGCCGACATAAATGACCGGTCGACGGCCGATACGGTCGGAGATAACGCCGAAGGGAATCTGCAGCACGGCCTGGGTCAGCCCGTAGGCGCCGATGGCCAGACCAATCAGGGCCGGCGTAGCGCCCGCCAGGTCCATGCCATAGGTGGCCAGCACCGGCAGGACCATGAACATACCAAGCATTCGGAACGCGAAGACCAGCGACAACCCACTTGCTGCGCGGGTTTCACTGCCACTCATGCGTTCGCTGTGCGGATCGTGCATGGAAGTACCTCAAGAAAATGCGCGCCGATTCTAGCAGTCCCCATTCAGCGCCGCACGACCGCGACGCTTTGCCGCTGGCTTGACAAGGCCCGTATACTCATCGGTTTTCGCCCGCCATGCGAGGCCGCAGTGGACAAGATCTTGATTCGTGGGGCACGGACCCACAACCTGAAGAACATCGACCTGACCCTGCCACGGGACAAACTGATCGTTATCACCGGCCTGTCCGGTTCCGGCAAATCTTCCCTCGCCTTCGACACGCTGTACGCCGAAGGCCAGCGCCGTTACGTCGAATCGCTGTCGGCCTATGCCCGGCAGTTCCTGTCGATGATGGAAAAGCCCGACGTCGACACCATCGAAGGCCTGTCGCCGGCGATCTCCATCGAACAGAAATCCACCTCGCATAACCCGCGCTCCACCGTCGGCACCATCACCGAAATCTACGACTACCTGCGCCTGCTTTACGCCCGCGTAGGTACGCCGCGCTGCCCGGACCACGACCTGCCACTGGAAGCACAGACCGTCAGTCAGATGGTCGACCAGGTATTGGCCCTGCCCGAAGGCAAGAAACTGATGCTGCTGGCGCCGATCATTCGCGAGCGCAAAGGCGAGCACCTGGCCGTGTTCGACGAACTGCGCGCTCAGGGTTTTGTGCGCGTGCGAGTCAACGGCAAGCTCTATGAGCTGGACGAGCTGCCCAAACTGGATAAACAGAAGAAGCACTCCATCGACGCCGTGGTCGACCGCTTCAAGGCCCGTGGCGATTTGCAGCAACGCCTGGCCGAGTCCTTCGAAACCGCATTGAAGCTGGCCGACGGCCTGGCCTTCGTGGCGCCGATGGACGACGAAGAAGGCGAGGAAATGGTGTTTTCCGCGCGCTTCGCCTGCCCGGTGTGCGGCCACTCCATCAGCGAGTTGGAGCCCAAGCTGTTTTCCTTCAACAACCCAGCCGGCGCCTGCCCGACCTGCGATGGCCTGGGCGTTAAACAGTTTTTCGACACCAAGCGCCTGGTCAATGGCGAGCTCACCCTGGCCGAAGGGGCGATCCGCGGCTGGGACCGACGCAACGTCTATTACTTCCAGATGCTCGGCTCCCTGGCCACACACTTCGGCTTCAGCCTGGATGAGCCGTTCGATAGCCTCAGCGCCGAACACAAAAAAGTCATCCTCACCGGCAGCGGCACTGCCAATGTGGACTTCCGTTACCTGAACGACCGCGGCGATATCGTCAAACGCGCCCACCCGTTCGAAGGCATCGTGCCGAACCTGGAGCGTCGTTACCGGGAAACCGAGTCGACCACCGTGCGCGAAGAACTGGCCAAGTTCCTCAGCACCCAGCCGTGCCCGGACTGCCGTGGCACCCGCCTGCGCCGCGAAGCGCGCCATGTATTCGTTGGCGAGCGCAACCTGCCAGCCGTCAGTGGCTTGCCGATTGGCGACGCCACCGAGTACTTCGCCAGCCTGGCCCTCACCGGCCGCAAGGGCGAGATCGCGGAAAAGATCCTCAAGGAAATTCGCGAACGCCTGCAGTTTCTGGTCAACGTCGGCCTCGACTACCTGACCCTGGACCGCAGCGCCGACACCCTGTCTGGCGGTGAAGCCCAGCGTATCCGACTGGCCAGCCAGATCGGCGCCGGCCTGGTGGGCGTGATGTACATCCTCGACGAGCCGTCCATCGGCCTGCACCAGCGCGACAACGAGCGCCTGCTGGCGACCCTGCGTCACCTGCGTGATATCGGCAACACGGTGATCGTGGTCGAGCACGACGAAGACGCCATTCGCATGGCCGACTACGTGGTCGATATCGGTCCCGGTGCCGGCGTGCATGGCGCCGCATCGTCGCCGAAGGCACCGCCGAAGAAGTCATGGCCCACCCGGACTCGCTGACCGGCAAGTACCTCTCCGGGCGCACCAAAATCCAGTATCCGGCCAAACGCACGCCGCGCGACAAGAAGCTCTCACTCAAACTAAAAGGTGCGCGAGGCAACAACCTGCGCAATGTTGACCTGGAAATTCCGATTGGCCTGCTTACTTGCATCACCGGCGTGTCCGGCTCGGGCAAGTCGACGCTGATCAACAACACCCTGTTCCCCCTGAGCGCCACCGCGCTGAACGGCGCCACCACTCTGGAAGCGGCGCCGCACGACAGCATCGACGGCCTGCAGCACCTGGATAAAGTGGTGGATATCGACCAGAGCCCCATCGGTCGTACTCCACGCTCCAACCCGGCGACCTACACGGGCCTCTTCACCCCGATCCGCGAACTGTTTGCCGGCGTGCCGGAAGCCCGTTCGCGCGGCTACGGGCCGGGCCGTTTCTCCTTCAACGTGAAGGGCGGGCGCTGCGAAGCGTGCCAGGGCGATGGTCTGATCAAGGTGGAAATGCACTTTCTGCCCGACATCTACGTGCCGTGCGACGTGTGCAAGAGCAAGCGCTACAACCGCGAAACCCTGGAAATCAAATACAAGGGCAAGAGCATCCACGAAGTGCTGGAAATGACCATTGAAGAAGCCCGTCCGTTCTTCGATGCCGTGCCGGCGCTGTCGCGCAAGCTGCAAACCCTGGTGGATGTGGGCCTGTCGTATATCAAGCTGGGCCAGTCGGCCACCACGCTGTCGGGCGGCGAGGCGCAGCGGGTCAAGCTGTCGCGCGAGCTGTCCAAGCGTGATACCGGCAAAACCCTGTATATCCTCGACGAACCCACCACCGGCCTGCACTTTGCCGATATCCAGCAGCTGCTCGACGTGCTGCATCGTCTGCGCGACCACGGCAACACCGTGGTAGTGATCGAGCACAACCTGGATGTGATCAAGACGGCCGACTGGCTGGTGGATCTGGGGCCAGAGGGCGGTTCGCGCGGTGGGCAGATCATTGCCACCGGCACGCCGGAAGAGGTTGCCGAGATGAAGCAGTCGCACACCGGGCACTTCCTCAAGCCGTTGCTGGAGCGCGACAAGGCCTGATTTCGAGGCAATAAAAACCCGGGCCACGTGCCCGGTTTTTTATTTGTGGGAGAGGCTTCAGCCTCGATGCTTTTAAATCAAGAGCATCGAGGCTGAAGCCTCTCCCACAAGATCAAGAACTAAGCCTGACCGTCCCGATCGCGGTAGCCGAGCAGGTACAGCACACCATCCAGGCCGAGGGTGGAAATCGCCTGCTTGGCCGATTGCTTCACCAGAGGCTTGGCCCGGAACGCCACACCCAGTCCGGCAATGGCCAACATCGGCAAGTCATTCGCGCCGTCGCCCACCGCAATGGTCTGCTCCAGGCTCACGCCTTCTTGTTCCGCCAACTGACGCAGCAAATCCGCTTTACGCTGCGCATCCACAATCGGTTCGATAGCCACACCGGTCAGCTTGCCGTCTTCAATCTGCAGCTCGTTGGCGAAGACATAGTCGATGCCCAACTTGGTCTGCAGCTGTTTGGCGAAGTAGCTGAAGCCGCCAGACAGAATCGCGGTCTTGTAGCCCAGACGTTTGAGCTCAACGAACAGCGTTTCGGCGCCCTCGGTCAGGCGCAGCGACGCGCCGATGGCCGCCAATTCGCTTTCCGGCAAGCCCTTGAGCAACGCCAGACGCTCTTTGAAGCTGGCGCGGAAATCCAGTTCGCCGCGCATGGCGCGCTCGGTGATTTCCGAGACTTTTTCGCCGACACCAGCCACCTTGGCCAGTTCGTCGATCACTTCCGCTTCGATCAGCGTCGAGTCCATATCGAACACCGCCAGGCGACGGTTGCGACGGAATACCGAGTCTTGCTGGAAGGCGATATCGACGTTCAGTTCCTGGGCCACGCTGAGGAATTCAGCACGCAGCGCCACCGGGTCGGCCGGCTCGCCACGCACGGAAAACTCGATGCAGCCTTTGCTTTGGTCGGCCGGGGTGTCGAGCGGCATACGGCCGGAAAGGCGGTCAATATGGTCGATATTCAGGCCGTATTTAGCGGTGATGGAACTCACGCGCTGCAATTGCTCGGCGGTAACACGGCGCGTCAGCAGGGTGACGATATGCCGGGATTTGCCCTGGCCGCTCACCCAGTGCTGGTAATCGGCTTCGGAAATGGGCGTGAAGCGCACCTGCTGATCGAGCTTGTAGGCGGTGAACAGCACATCCTTGAGCACCACGGAGCCCTGCTCGGTGCCGGGAATTTCCACCAGAATGCCGAACGACAACGTGTTGTGGATAACGGCCTGGCCGATGTCGAGGATATTCACCCCGCCTTGCGCCAGCACGCCAGTGATGGCGGCGGTAAGGCCCGGACGGTCTTCGCCGGTGATATTGATCAGAACGATTTCGCGCAAGGCGGACCTCCACAGAACACAGCAAAAGCAGCGGTGCATCGCTCTGCCAGCCACAAGACCGGCCCAAGCGCAGCGCCGGGGGTGATGAAAAGGCGCACATTCTAACCACTTTCACCGCTATACGGGCACGTGCGCGCTTTGCCCACCCCCATGCCCTCGTTATACTGCGCGGCAATTCCATTCGAGAAGAGCCGAGCTCTGTGAACCGGCCCGCGCCCGTAAAACCCGACAATTTCTTCCTGCTCATCTTCCACGCGCTGCGTCAGCGTCGCGTGCCGCTGGCCTTGCGCATTGCCAGCCACAGCCTGCTGCTCGTGGCCGCAGCGCTGGTGATCTACGCCTTGGTGATGGGCATGCAGTTCAAGCAGGCCATGCAGCAGCAGGCCGACGCCCTGGGCCAGAGCCTGACCACCCAGACCGCCGCTTCCGCCACTGAGCTGTTGGTGTCCAACGACATCCTCAGCCTCAACGTGCTGCTCAATAACCTGGTGAAGAACCCGCTGGTGGCCCACGCCGCTATCTATAGCGTGGACAACCGCATCCTCGCCGAAGCCGGTTCGCGCCCGACGCAAAGCATGCTCGGCGAAACCGAAGGCCTGTATTCCACGCCCATTACCTTCCAGGAAGTGATCGCCGGCCACCTGCGCATCAGCCTGGATATGCAGCAATTCCAGCAGCCCATGACCATCAGCCTGCAGAGCATGGGCTTGCTCAGCCTGATTCTGCTGGCCCTGACCTTGAGCCTGAGCCTGCGCCTGGGCCGGCATATCTCTACGCCTCTGATGCAGCTGCGCGTGTGGCTGCGCGACCCGGATGATCCTGCCCCGGGCGCTGGCCGCAATGATGAAATCGGCGATCTGGCCCGTCAGCTGCAATCGCGCCTGGTGCCGGAAAAACCCAAGCCGGTGGCACCGCCTGAGCCCGAGTACATCGAAGAAGACGAGTACGAAGAAGAAGACGAACAAACCTTCAGCGAAGACGAGTTCGAAGAAGGCGAAGAAGAACCCGAGTTCGAAGTACGCGACCTGCGTGACGACAGCTACGACAGCGACGATGACGACTACCGTGAGCAACCACGCCGCGTGCAATCGCCGCTGCGGGTAAAACCGATCCAGGCGCCGCTGGATGAAGATGACCCGTTCGCCGACCTGCAAGATCCGGTACTCGACGTTGAAGAAGACGACTACGAGCCCGAGAACGACCAGCCGGAAAAGAGCGCCGTACTCGCCATTCAACTCGGCGCTCAGGAACAACTGCGTCGTCTGCCGCGCGCCCGCCTGATGGACCTGCTGCAACGCTACCGCGACTGCATGGACCAGGCCGCCGCCCTGTACAACGGCGTACTGCACACCCTGAAAGACGGCAGCAGCCTGATGCTGTTCAACAGCGACGACAGCGGTGATGACTACCTCACCCACGCCATCTGCTGCGGCGAGTTGATGCGTGCCCTCGGCCATCAGTTGCAGATTGAAGTCGCCGACAGCGGCATTACCCTGCAGCTGCAGCTGGGCCTCACCGCTGGCGAAAACCTCGGCGATCTTAGCCAAGGCGACCTGCTGCTAAGCGACACCGCGCTGGACGCCCTGGCCCTGTCGCAACACAGCCGCAATCTGCTGCTGGTAGAACGCAGCATCGGCGACGACGCGCTGCTGCGCCAACGCGTACGCATTCGGCCGATCGCCAGCCCGGAAGGCGCCTGCTGTGTTGAGCGTTTGCTGGAGCCCTACCCCTCGCTGCTCGAGCGCCAACTGGCGCGCATGCACGAACAACCCGCCCGCTCTTGACCACCCTGATCACCCATCCGCTGCCCATCCTGGCCATTGGCCTGGCGCTGGGCAGCGGGGTGATTCCTGCGCGCCTGCTTATCGCCGGCATGCTCGCCGCCTGCTTGCCCGATGCCGATGTGCTGGCCTTCAAGTTCGGCATCGCCTACGCCGACAGCTTTGGCCATCGCGGTGCCAGCCATTCGTTAGCGTTTGCTGCATTGATGGGCTTGTTGGGTGCGCTGCTTGCACCCTGGCTGAACAGCGGAAGGCTCAAAGCGTTCGTCTGGCTAAGCCTGGCCGCCGCCTCCCATAGCGTGCTGGATGCGCTCACCAACGGCGGGCTGGGCGTGGCCTGGTTGTGGCCGTGGAGCGAGCAGCGCTTCTTCTTGCCGTGGCGACCGATTGCCGTATCGCCGTTTATCAATGGATTTTTCAGTGAGCGGGGGGTGGCGGTGTTGGCTTCGGAGGCGAAGTGGGTGTGGCTTCCCTGCGCTGCCATCGCCCTGCTCGGCATCGCCGCCCGCAAGACAATCAAACGTTAACGCCTCCACTTCGTCGTCCCAGCGCAGGCTGGGACCCAGGCTCGCGAACAGGACCTCAATACCGAGCCCGCCGCAGCATTCTGGGTCCCAGCCTGCGCTGGGACGACGGTGGAAAAAATGAAGGTCCCAGCCAATAAAAAGCCCCGCTATAAGCGGGGCTTTTTATTGAACGGACCGATCAATAATCGGGTTTAGCGCTCAGGTTCTGCTCGGCCGACTTGGCCAGATCTGGCGGCAGGAAGTCTTTATCCGGGTTGTAGTCAGGCTTGAGGAAGCGCGCCAGGGTTTCCAGGTCGGCAGGGCTCAAGGTGCCGGCGGCCTGTTTCAGGCGCAGGTTATCGAGGATGTAGTCGTAACGGGCGTTGTTGTAGTTACGCACCGAGCTGTACAGCTGACGCTGGGCATCGAGGACGTCAACGATGTTACGCGTACCCACCTGGTAGCCGATTTCGGTGGCTTCCAACGCGCTCTGGTTGGAGATGATCGACTGCTTGCGCGCTTGCACGGTTTCCACGTCGGTGTTCACTGCGCGGTGCAGGTTGCGGGTGTTTTCCACCACCTGACGACGCAGACCTTCGCGCTGCTGCTCAATCTGATTCAGACGCTGGTACGACTCACGCACCTGGGAGCTGGTCAGCCCGCCGCTGAAAATCGGGATATTCAGTTGCAGGCCAATGCTGCGCTGCTCCACGTCGCCGTTGTAACGCGGCGTGCCCGGCGTGCCGGTGTTCACGTAACCCAGGCTGTCGTTGTCGCCTCGCTGATATTGCGCCACGGCGTCCACGGTCGGCGCGTGGCCGGCTTTGCGTTGACGCAGGGTTTCTTCGGCGGCATCGACGGCGAAGTTGCTGGCTTGCAGATTGAGGTTCTGCTGCGCGGCGGTATCGACCCAGGCCTTGGCATCGTTCGGCGTTGGCGCCAGTACCGGCAGGGTGTGGCGAATACCTTCAACCGAGTTGTAGTCGCGGTTGGTCAGGGTGATTAGCGCCTGAAAGGCATCGTCTACCGAGCGCTGGGCGAGGATACGGTTGGCGCGGGCGGTGTCGAAGCTGGCTTGGGCTTCGAGCACGTCGGTTTTATCCGAGAGGCCGACGTCAAAGCGCTCGTTGGCCTGGTCGAGTTGACGCTTGAACGCCGACTCTTCGGCCTTGGTCGAGGCCAGGTTGTCTTGCGCGCGCAGTACGGCGAAGTAAGACTCCGCACTCTGCAGAATCAGGTTCTGCTCGGTGGCCGAGAGTTCCAGAATCGCTTGTTCATTGGTGGCTTCGGCGGCCTTGAGCTGGAACCAGCGGTCCGCGCGGAACACCGGCTGGCTCAGGGTGGCCTGGTACAGAATGCCGCTGCGATCCAGCCGCGGATCACCCATATTGGTGTGCACCTTGGTGTCGCTGTCGCTCATATTGGCGCCACCGGAAATGTTCGGCAGCAACCCGGCACGGGCTTGCGGAACGATTTCCTTGCGGGCTTGGTAATCAGCGCGGGCGGCGGCCAGGTCGGCGTTGTTGTTCACCGCTTCCTGGTAAACGCTCACAAGGTCAGTCTTGGTCGACAGGGGAGCTTCCGCTGCCCAGGCAACGCCGCTTGAGGCTGAAGCCACGGCAAGTGCCAGGGAAAGTCTGCGCAGCATGCTAATCATCCTAATTGTGTGGCCCCTGAACCTGCGGCAGTGGGGCGGTGATGGGCAAGGCTAAGGGTCGCGATGGTAGGGGTCAAGCGCCCTGACAGCGCCGTGAGTGTAGTTTGCGACAAGCTATGTTGCTTGCGCGCAACAATCTCTTTGCGCCGCTGCACTTACCGTCATATTTCGACGCGCGAGTCGGGCTTTTTTGACCTGGGGGTTGGTTTTCCCCGCCCCTTGTTTAGAGTGGCCGGGTTCTTGTCGGGGTGCCTTGAGTGAAAGGCTGAGATCGGTTAATCCGGATCCCGTTGAACCTGATCAGGTTAACGCCTGCGTAGGGAACAAGATTGCTCGCCTGCCGTTCGTTTGCGAGTCCTCTGCACCAGCCCCGGTGCCCCCCGTCCATATCAGGTTCACTCCGACAATCCCGTTCAGGATGACGTTGGAGAGCCTTGATGAGCACCACAAAACAACTAAAAAATTTGAGCGAAAGCGCTCAGGTTGATCAGCAATCGGTACAACCCTTCACCCGCTCGCAGAAGATTTACGTGCCGGGCTCACGCGCTGACATTCGCGTGCCGATGCGCGAGATCAGCCTCGACGTTACCCCCACCGATTTTGGAGGCGAGATCAACGCCCCGGTGCTGGTGTACGACACCTCCGGCCCCTACACCGACCCCACCGTACAAATTGACGTGCGCAACGGCCTGGCCGATATCCGCTCGCCGTGGATCGACGCCCGTGGCGACACCGAGCGCCTTACGGGCCTGAGTTCGCACTTCGGCCAGGAACGCCTGAGCAACCCCGAACTCACCGCCATGCGTTTTGCCCACGTGCGCAACCCGCGCCGCGCCAAAGCCGGCGCCAACGTCAGCCAGATGCACTACGCGCGCCAGGGCATCATTACCCCGGAGATGGAATTCGTCGCCATCCGCGAGAACATGAAACTCCAGGAACACCGCGCCGCCGGCCTGCTCGACCAGCAGCACCCCGGCCATAGTTTCGGCGCCAGCATTCCGAAAGAAATCACCGCTGAATTCGTGCGCGAAGAAATCGCCCGCGGCCGCGCCATCATCCCGGCCAACATCAACCACGTGGAGTTGGAGCCGATGATCATCGGCCGCAACTTCCTGGTGAAAATCAACGGCAACATCGGCAACAGCGCCCTGGGCTCCTCTATTGAAGAAAAGTAGCCAAGCTGACCTGGGGCATTCGCTGGGGTTCGGACACGGTGATGGACCTGTCCACCGGCAAACATATTCACGAAACCCGCGAGTGGATCATCCGCAACTCGCCGGTGCCGATCGGTACCGTACCGATATACCAAGCGCTGGAAAAAGTCGGCGGCGCGGCCGAAGACCTGACCTGGGAGCTGTTCCGCGACACCCTGATCGAACAGGCCGAGCAAGGCGTGGACTACTTCACCATCCACGCCGGCGTGCTGCTGCGCTATGTGCCGCTGACCGCCAAGCGCGTCACCGGCATCGTCTCCCGCGGCGGCTCGATCATGGCCAAGTGGTGCCTGGCGCACCACAAAGAGAACTTCCTCTACACCCACTTCGACGACATCTGCGAAATCATGAAGGCCTACGACGTGTCCTTCTCACTCGGCGACGGCCTGCGCCCCGGCTCGATTGCCGACGCCAACGACGCCGCGCAATTCGGCGAACTGGAAACCCTCGGCGAGCTGACCAAAATCGCCTGGAAGCACGACGTGCAATGCATGATCGAAGGCCCCGGCCACGTGCCGATGCAGCTCATCAAAGAGAACATGGACAAGCAGCTCGAGTGCTGCGACGAGGCGCCGTTTTACACCCTCGGCCCGCTGACCACCGACATTGCGCCGGGCTACGACCACATCACCTCGGGCATTGGCGCGGCCATGATCGGCTGGTTCGGTTGCGCGATGCTCTGCTACGTCACACCCAAAGAACACTTGGGGTTGCCGAACAAGGATGACGTAAAGACCGGGATCATCACCTACAAGATCGCCGCCCACGCCGCCGACCTTGCCAAGGGCACCCCGGCGCGCAGATCCGCGATAACGCCCTGTCCAAGGCGCGCTTCGAATTCCGTTGGGAAGACCAGTTCAACCTGGGCCTGGACCCGGACACCGCGCGCGCCTACCACGATGAAACCTTGCCGAAGGACTCGGCCAAGGTCGCGCACTTCTGCTCCATGTGCGGGCCGAAATTCTGCTCGATGAAGATCACCCAGGAAGTGCGCGAGTACGCGGCCAACCAGCGCATTGAGGCGGTGGATGTGGATGTGCAGCAAGGGATGGCGGAGCAGGCACAGCGGTTTAAGCAGGAAGGTAGTCAGCTTTATAAGAAGGTGTAACGCGTATGCCCCGATGGGTTTCGCTGCGCTCTACCCATCCTACGGACCGTTTTTCGTAGGATGGGTAGAGCGCAGCGAAACCCATCAATTACCAGCCCAAAACATCGCTCTTTTGAGATAAAGCCGTGAACACACCCAGCACCTATTCCCCCGATCTCGCCGTCCCCGCCAGCAAGCGCGTGTTCGGCGCGCGTGATCTGTTTTCCCTGTGGTTTTCCCTCGGCATCGGCCTGATGGTGCTGCAAACCGGCGCCCTCCTCGCCCCCGGCCTAGGCTTGGCGTTCGGCCTGCTGGCCATCGCCCTGGGCACCGCCGTCGGCGTACTGCTGCTGGCCGCCGTCGGCGTGATCGGCAGCGACACCGGTCTGGCCTCGATGGCCGCCATCAAACTCAGCCTCGGCAACCACGGCGCCAGCCTGCCAGCGCTGCTCAACCTGCTGCAGCTGATCGGTTGGGGGGCGTTCGAATCATCGTGATGCGCGACGCCGCCAGCCTGCTGGCCGCCCGCGCCTTTGGTGAAGACAGCATCTGGACTCAGCCATTGCTGTGGACCTTGCTGTTCGGCGGCCTGGCCACCCTGCTCGCCGTCACCGGCCCGCTGACCTTCGTGCGGCAGATTCTGCGCAAGTGGGGCATCTGGCTGCTACTCGCCGCGTGCGTATGGCTGACCTGGAACCTGTTTGCCAAAGCCGATCTCTCTGCCTTGTGGGCCCAACGCGGCGACGGTTCGCTGCCGTTTGCCCTGGGCTTTGATATCGCCATCGCCATGCCGCTGTCGTGGCTACCGCTGATTGCCGACTACTCGCGCTTCGGCAAACGCGCCGGCAGCGTTTTTACCGGCACGGCGCTGGGCTTCTTTATTGGCAACCTGTGGCTGATGGGCCTGGGCGTGGCGTACACCCTGGCGTTCGCACCGAGCGGTGAAGTGAACGCGTTGCTGCTGGCCTTGGCCGGCGCCGGCCTGGGCATTCCGCTGCTGCTGATTCTGCTCGATGAATCGGAAAACGCCTTTGCCGATATTCACTCGGCGGCGGTTTCCAGCGGCACCTTGCTGAAGCTGAAAGTGGAGCATTTGGCCCTGGCCATCGGCGCCGTGTGCACCGCAATCGCCTGCTTTGCGCCACTGGCGCAGTACCAGAACTTCCTGCTGCTGATCGGTTCGGTGTTTGCGCCGTTGTTTGGCGTGGTGCTGGTGGATCACTTTATTTTGCGGCGGCGTAACACCGTGACGATGCAGCATGCGCTGCGTTGGTCGGCGTTGCTCGCCTGGGCAGGCGGTGTGGCGACGTATCACCTGCTGGCCAATTTCTACCCGGAGCTGGGTGCGACCTTGCCGGCGTTGATTCTGGCGGGGGTGTTGCAGTTTGTGCTGGGGAGTTTGGGCAGTGTTAAAGCAGTGACTGCGTAGGATGGGTAGGGCCGCCTAGGCGAGCCGTAGGCGAAACCCATCGATTCGCGTAACGATGGGTTTCGGCTCCGCCTCTACCCATCCTACGGTCGGCAATTAGCCGCGGCCTGGGAAGTATTGAGGTTTGATGATCCCATTAAGGCGCGGATACGGAATCTTCAATTCCGGGTGCCCCGACGCATACGGCGCAATGCTGTACACGTCGAACATCAGGCTGACCGCGCCAAAGGTCAGGCGATATTCTCGGTACGCTGAACGGCCAGGTCTTGATGAACTCGGGGTCCTGGTCCAGCTTGTTCACGGCCAGCCAACCCTTGTGCGCCAGCTCGGCGGCTTGCCAGAACGCGGCTTCCTGGCCGGGAATCAGCATGTCCTGCAGGGTCAGCACCTTGTGCAGTTTGCGGTCGTAGTTGATCAACTGGCGACCGGGCATGCCGTGGGCGCCGCCGTTGAACAGGTAACTCGACAGTTCGATGATCACCAGGCCGTCATGCTGCTCGCGTACTTTGGCTTGCAAGTAACTCGACCAACCCGGTTCGGCGCTCTGCAAAAAGCCTTTCTCGTAGCTTTGCAGGGTGGCGGGCACGGAGGCGTCGGGCGCGTTGATGGTCATCTGCCGCAGGCGCTGGTCGATCAATGCGGTCAGTTGCGGCTCGTCGGCAAAGCTGACGGTGTCGATATTTACCAACGGGCAATCACTGCCCTGGCAACCTGGCTGGGTGTGTTCCCAGGCAGTGCGTTTTACGTCCAGCTTGTCCGAGTAGTCTGGCTGAAACAGGCTGGCGCAACCGCCCAGCAGCAGGGCCAAAACAAGGGGCGTACAGGCTTTCAACAGAGGCATGGCATTCCTTGGCGTTCGTCATGTGTAGCGGGTGAAATACAGCGGGTATCGGCCTTCGACTGTCGATGGCCCTGTGAGTTCGGGCTTTCTGGCAATTGCCCCGGGCGGCTATCCTGGCAGCCCGTCGGCATTCTTGAAAGTGGCTGCGGCGCTGGCCGAGGCAAGCTAGGATGACAGCAATCGACGTTTCAGTAACGAATGGGTAACCGATGACCAAGACCTTCACACCAGGCCCTGACGATGTAGAAATCATTGAGCGGGAACACTGCTTCAAGGGTTTTTACAAAGTTGACCGTCTGCACCTGCGCCATCGCCTGTTTTCCGGCGAAATGGGCCGCACCATCAGCCGCGAGCTATTTGTGCGCCACGATGCAGTCTGTGTGTTGCCGTACGACCCCAAGACCGACAACGTGGTGCTGATCGAACAATTTCGCGTCGGCGCCATGACCAAGGGCGCCAATCCCTGGCTGCTGGAATTGGTGGCCGGGCTGATCGACAAAGACGAACAACCCGAAGAAGTCGCCATGCGCGAAGCCGTGGAAGAAGCCAATCTGGAGCTGAAAGCCTTGTGGCCGCTGACGGTGTATTTCCCGTCGCCCGGCGGCTCGGATGAAAAGGTTTATCTGTACCTGGGCCGCTGCGACAGCACGGGCGCCGGCGGCGTCCATGGCCTGGAAGAAGAAGGCGAAGACATTCGCGTGCACGTGCTTCCCTTCGAAGAGGCCCTGGCGGCCGTTCGCGACGGGCGCATCAGCAACGCGGCAAGCATTATTGCCATTCAATGGCTGGCACTGAACCGTGCCGAAGTGAGGGGAATGTGGCGTAACTCTGCTGCGCGACCGTTACCGCGTCGACCTGATCGAGCTGCAAGCCGCCTGCGAGGCCAACTACGCGCGGCTGATGCGGCTGCTGCCGGCCATGCGTGATGAGCGCGGCTCACGGCGTGTGGCGCTGAGCCAGGGCGAACGGTTGCTGGGCGTGCTGGCGCTGGACGTGGTCGAGGCCTGCCCGTATACCACCACATTGAAAGTGCGCCAGGAACACAGTCTGCCGTGGTTGCCGGTGCCGCAACTGGAAGTGCGGGTGTACCACGATGCGCGCATGGCCGAGGTCATCAGCGCGGAAAATGCGCGGCGGTTTCGCAGCATTTATCCGTACCCGAATGCCGCGATGCATCAGCCGGATGAGAAAACTCAGCTGAACTTATTCTTGGGAGAGTGGCTCAGTCATTGTCTGGCCTGTGGACATGAACTGGAGCCTGTGCGTTAGGAAAATCGCCAATCGCGCCCCCTAACTGTGACCCATGCCCATATCGCGCCTTTACCGGTAGCGTCCTAAACAACCATAATTCTCACCAAACCGCCCAAGGAGACGGCCTTGCCGAGCTCGTCCATTCCCTCTGCTGATTCGTCGGTGCTGCTGGTGCAGCTTTCCGACAGCCATCTTTTTGCAGAAGCGAACGGCAAACTGCTGGGGATGGATACCCGCGACAGCCTGGAAAAGGTGATCGAGCGGGTGCAGCGCGAACAGCCGCAGATCGACCTGATGCTCGCCACCGGCGACTTGTCCCAGGACGGCACGCTGGAATCCTACAACCGCTTCCGTGACATGACCGCCGTGCTGCCCGGTGCCGCACGCTGGTTCCCCGGCAACCACGATGAAGTGCCGGTGATGCAGCAAGCCTGCGTCGGCACCGAACTGCTGGAGCCGGTCGTGGACCTGGGCAACTGGCGCATCACGGTGCTGGACTCCTCCATTCCCGGCGCCGTCCCCGGTTACCTCGAAGAAGCCCAGCTGAACCTGCTGGTCAACGCCCTGAGCGAAGCGCCGGAGCGTCATCATCTGGTGTGTTTCCACCATCACCCGGTGTCCATCGGTTGCCGCTGGATGGAGCCCATCGGCCTGCGCAACCCCGACGAACTGTTCGCCGTGCTCGACCGTTTCCCGCAAGTGCGCGCCGTGCTCTGGGGCCATGTGCACCAGGAATTCGATCAGATGCGCAACGGCGTGCGGCTGCTGGCTTCGCCGTCCACCTGCGTGCAGTTCGCGCCGGGCAGCGAGGAATTCCAGGTCGACGACACCGCGCCAGGCTATCGCTGGTTGCGCCTGCACGACGATGGCCGCCTGGAGACCGACGTTTCCCGCGTGACCGGCATTCACTTTGTGGTCGATTACACCATCAAAGGCTATTGAAAGCCCTGCTTTGAAAACGTAGCGAGCGAAGAGTAGGCGAGGCAAAAGCAATCGAAAAAGCGCAGTTGGCTGTAGCCAATGAGCATTTTGAGAGTGTTTTTAACGACGCCTAATCGAGCGCAGTAGTTTTCATCTTTGATAGAGTGCGCTGGAACGGATTTTGGAGTCACCCGCGTGCTGGACACCCCCACCCTTCTTTATATACACGGCCTGAACAGCTCTCCGGCATCCCAGAAAGCCAGCCAGCTGATCAGCGTGATGCAGCGCCTTGGCTGGGCCGACCACGTGCGCATGCCCGCCCTGCATCACCACCCGCGCCAGGCCATCGCCCAGTTGGAAGAAGCGATCATGGAGCTGGGCAGCCCGGTGCTGGTCGGCAGCTCCCTTGGCGGCTACTATGCGACCCACCTGGCCGAGCGCCATGGCCTGAAGGCGCTGGTGATCAACCCGGCGGTCAACCCGCACCGGCTGTTCGCGGGCCACTTGGGCACCCAGACCAACCATTACACCGGCGAAACCTGGGAACTGACCACAGACCACGTCACCGCCCTGAGCGAGCTGGAAGTGCCGGCCCCCGCCGACCCCGCGCGCTATCAGGTGTGGTTGCAGACCGCCGATGAAACCCTTGATTATCGCCATGCCCAGACCTTCTACCGGGGTTGCGCGCTGCGTATCCAGGCCGGTGGTGACCACGGCTTTCAGGGTTTTGCCCAGCGCCTGCCGGCCCTGTTGGCATTTGCCGGGTTTGCTTCAAGCACCTGGCGCGATTTCGATTTTTCTGACATTTAACGACTGACGAACGAGACCCCATGGCCCAGCAAGTTCTAGCTCTAGCTCTTACAACGCAGACGCCATCGAAGTCCTCTCCGGCCTCGATCCGGTGCGCAAGCGCCCGGGCATGTACACCGACACCAGCCGTCCGAACCACCTGGCTCAGGAAGTCATCGACAACAGCGTCGACGAAGCCCTGGCCGGTCACGCCAAGTCGGTACAGGTCATCCTGCACGAAGACAATTCCTTGGAAGTCTGCGACGACGGCCGTGGCATGCCGGTGGATATCCACCCCGAAGAAGGCGTGCCGGCGTTGAGCTGATTCTGACCAAGCTGCACGCCGGCGGTAAGTTCTCCAACAAGAACTACCAGTTCTCCGGTGGTTTGCACGGTGTGGGTATCTCGGTCGTCAACGCCTTGTCCACCAGCGTGGACGTTCGGGTAAAACGCGACGGCAACGAATACCGCATGACCTTCGCCGACGGTTTCAAAGCCACCGATCTGGAAGTGATCGGCACCGTTGGCAAGCGCAACACCGGCACCAGCGTGCACTTCTGGCCGGACGGCAAATATTTCGACTCGCACAAATTCTCCGTCAGCCGCCTCAAGCATGTGCTCAAGGCCAAGGCCGTACTGTGCCCGGGCCTGTCGGTCAGCTTTGAAGACAAAGCCAGCGGCGAGAAGTCGAGTGGTATTACGAAGACGGCTTGCGCTCGTACCTAGCCGACTCGGTCGCCGAAGTAGAACGCCTGCCGAACGAACCGTTCTGCGGCAGCCTCGCTGGCAATAAAGAAGCCGTGGACTGGGCCCTGCTGTGGCTGCCTGAAGGCGGCGAAAGTGTGCAGGAAAGCTACGTCAACCTGATCCCCACCGCGCAAGGCGGCACCCACGTCAACGGCCTGCGTCAGGGCCTGCTGGATGCCATGCGCGAGTTCTGTGAATTCCGTAGCCTGCTGCCGCGTGGCGTCAAGCTGGCGCCCGAAGACGTATGGGAACGCATTGCCTTCGTGCTGTCGATGAAGATGCAGGAGCCGCAGTTCTCCGGGCAGACCAAAGAGCGTCTGTCGTCGCGCGAAGCCTCGGCGTTTGTCTCCGGCGTGGTGAAAGATGCCTTTAGCCTGTGGCTGAACCAGCACCCGGAACTGGGTCTGCAGTTGGCCGAACTGGCGATCAAAACGCCGGTCGCCGCCTGAAAGCCGGTAAGAAAGTTGAACGTAAACGCATCACCCAAGGCCCGGCACTGCCCGGCAAGCTGGCTGATTGCGCCGGCCAGGACCCGATGCGCTCCGAACTTTTTCTGGTAGAAGGTGATTCCGCCGGCGGCTCGGCCAAGCAAGCGCGCGACAAAGAGTTCCAGGCCATCCTGCCGCTGCGCGGCAAGATTCTGAACACCTGGGAAGTGGACGGCGGCGAAGTGCTGGCCAGCCAGGAAGTGCACAACATTGCGGTAGCCATTGGCGTCGATCCAGGCGCTGCTGACCTGTCGCAGCTGCGTTACGGCAAGGTCTGCATCCTCGCCGACGCCGACTCCGACGGTCTGCACATCGCCACCTTGCTGTGCGCGCTGTTCGTGCGTCACTTCCGCGCGCTGGTCGATGCGGGCCACGTGTATGTGGCCATGCGCCGCTGTACCGCATCGACCTGGGCAAGGAAATTTTCTACGCCCTGGACGAAGGCGAACGCGATGGCATTCTCGACCGCCTGGTGGCCGAGAAGAAACGCGGTAAGCCGCAGGTCACGCGCTTTAAAGGTCTGGGTGAAATGAACCCGCCGCAACTGCGCGAAACCACCATGGACCCCAATACCCGCCGTCTGGTGCAACTGACCCTCGATGACTTCGACATGACCCAGGAGCTGATGGACATGCTGCTGGCGAAAAAGCGCGCCGGGACCGTAAAACCTGGCTGGAATCCAAAGGGGACCTGGCCGAGGTTCTGACTTGATGCGCCAGCTGTTTGCGGCCCTGCTGCTGATAGCTGCTCCTGCTTTCGCGCAAACCACCCCCAGCATACCGGCGAGCAAACCGCAGCCGGTGATTGCCATGGATTCCGCCGAACCGGAACGGCGCCCGTGCCGCAACCGCCGTTCGAAGAGCTGAAACTGCTCAGCGAACATGCGGTGGACGGCATCCCACCGGCAACCTCTCGGGCCTGGCCTGGTGCGGCGACGCGTTGTGGACGGTGTCGGACCGCGATGACGACCGCATCTACCGGCTGACCGCCAATGGCGCGGTCATGAATGCCGAAGTGGAAGTGTTCAACGCCCCGCCGCCGCCACAAAGCCCGCTGCCGTGGGGCGTGCGCGTGCGTACTGGTTTGCCGGCATTACCCGTGGCGGCGACCTGATTTCGAAGGTATTACCTGCGATGCCAAGGCAACCGCTATCTGGTGAGCGAGGCCACCTCGGCCGTGCTGATGATTCCACCGGCCGGCAGCGGCGAGTGGCTGAACCTGCCGCTCAGCCTGGTCAATCAGGCCCGCGCGCGCGGCATGCTGCTGCACTTCAATGCCTTGTTTGAAGGCGTGGTGATCGATGCGAAGGGCGAGCGCCTGTGGCTGGCCGCCGAGCGCGAACGCCGTGGTCTGCTGGTGCTGCATAAAATCAACGGCAGCTGGAAATGCGCCGGCGGTTGCGTGCTGATGAGCGAGGGCGGTGACGAACTGCCGCCGCCGCAGATGGGCACTAAACCCATGCCCAAAGACTTCAGCGACATCGCCTTCTACAAAGGCCACCTGTACACCCTGGAACGCCTGGCCCACCAGATTTGCCGCCGCGCCGCCGACACTGGTGAAGCCGAGCATTGCTGGTCCTTCGCCGCCGAAGCCCTGACTGACGCACGCAAGTACGACGAACCGTGGGGCATGGCCGAAGCGCTGACCATCGACGAGAAAGGCGCCTGGATCGGCGTGGATAACGGCAACAAGGCCCGTGGCGACGGCGAAGACCGCCCTATCGTTTGGCGCTTTGCTGCACCGGCGGCCGGCTGGAGCGTCAAGCCGTGAGCGAGCAGACCGTGGGCCGGCGTGCCGGGCGCGTGATGTGGGTGCTCTTCTGGGGCGCCGGGCTGGCCTTGGCCACGCATTTTTTCGGCATCTGGGAAAACAAAAAGCACAATCCCAATCAGGTGCCGATGTCGTCCCACGGTCAGGGTTTTATTGAGGTGCGCCTGGCGGGCAACGGCCAGGGCCACTTTGTGTCCACCGGCGCCATCAACGGCACCAGCGTGTTATTTATGCTCGACACCGGCGCCACCGATGTGGCGATTCCGGCCAGCGTCGCCGACAGCCTCAAGCTGCAGCGCGGCGCACCGGTCACGTTAAGCACGGCCAATGGCATGAGCAGCGGTTACCGCACCCAGATCGACAGCCTGCAAGTAGGCGAGATCGTCTTGCATAACGTGCGCGGCATTGTCGCCCCGGGCATGCAAGGCGATGAAGTGTTGCTCGGCATGAGCGCACTCAAACAATTGGAATTCACCCAGCGCGACGGCACCTTGGTGCTGCGCCAGACCACCACTCAATGAGGCACGCATGAGCGACTCTCTAGACCTGAGCCTGGACGGCGTGGAGCGGCGCTCCCTGGCCGACTTCACCGAGCAGGCCTACCTGAACTACTCCATGTACGTGATCATGGACCGCGCCCTGCCGCACATTGGTGACGGCCTCAAACCCGTACAGCGACGCATCATCTATGCGATGAGCGAGCTGGGCCTGGACGCCGATTCCAAGCACAAGAAATCGGCGCGTACCGTCGGTGACGTACTGGGTAAGTTCCACCCCCACGGCGACTCGGCCTGCTACGAAGCCATGGTGCTCATGGCCCAGCCGTTCAGCTACCGCTACACGCTGGTCGACGGCCAGGGCAACTGGGGGGCGCCGGATGATCCCAAATCTTTCGCCGCCATGCGTTACACCGAAGCGCGCCTGTCGCGTTACTCGGAAGTGCTGCTGACCGAACTCGGCCAAGGCACCGCCGACTGGGTACCGAACTTCGACGGCACCCTGGACGAGCCCGCCGTACTGCCGGCGCGCCTGCCCAACTTGCTGCTCAACGGCACCACTGGCATCGCCGTGGGCATGGCCACCGACGTACCGCCGCACAACCTGCGCGAAGTCGCCACCGCCTGCGTGCGCCTGCTGGACGAGCCCAACGCCACCGTCGAGCAACTCTGTGAACACGTACTCGGCCCGGACTATCCGACCGAAGCAGAAGTCATCACCCCGCGCGCCGACCTGCTGAAAATCTACGAAACCGGCAAAGGCTCGGTGCGCATGCGCGCCGTGTACCGCGTGGAAGATGGCGATATCGTCGTTACCGCCCTGCCCCACCAGGTTTCCGGTGCCAAAGTGCTGGAACAGATCGCCGGCCAGATGCAGGCGAAAAAGCTGCCGATGGTCGCCGACCTGCGTGATGAGTCGGACCATGAACACCCATGCCGCATCGTGATTATTCCGCGCTCCAACCGCGTGGATGCCGATGAGCTGATGGCCCACCTGTTCGCCACCACGGAGCTCGAATCCAGCTACCGGGTGAACATCAACATCATTGGCCTGGACGGCAAACCGCAGGTGAAGAACCTGCGCCAGCTGCTCAGCGAATGGCTGGTGTTCCGCATCGGCACCGTGCGTCGCCGCCTGCAGTTCCGCCTGGACAAGGTCGAGCGTCGCCTGCACCTGTTGGACGGCTTGCTGATCGCCTTCCTCAACCTGGATGAAGTGATCCATATCATCCGCACCGAGGAACACCCGAAATCGGTATTGATGGAGCGTTTCGCCCTCACCGACATTCAGGCCGACTACATCCTCGATACCCGTCTGCGTCAGTTGGCGCGGTTGGAAGAGATGAAAATCCGTGGCGAGCAAGAAGAACTCGCCAAGGAACAAGCCAAGCTGCAAGCCCTGCTGGGCAGCGAAACCAAGCTGCGCAAGCTGGTGCGTACCGAGCTGATTGCCGACGCAGAAACCTATGGCGACAACCGCCGCTCGCCGATTGTGGCGCGCGCCGAAGCCAAAGCCCTGTCGGAAACCGAGCTGATGCCGACCGAGCCGGTCACCGTCGTCGTCTCGGAAAAAGGCTGGGTGCGTTGCGCTAAGGGCCACGATATCGACGCCACCGGTCTTTCCTATAAAGCCGGCGACGAGTTCAAAGCCTCGGCACCGGGTCGCTCCAACCAATACGCGGTGTTTATCGACTCCACCGGGCGCAGTTACTCGCTGGCCGCGCATTCGTTGCCATCGGCCCGTGGCCAGGGCGAGCCGCTGACCGGCCGCCTGACCCCACCGCCGGGCGCCACCTTCGAATGCGTGCTGCTGCCGGACGACGATGCGCTGTTCGTGATCGCATCCGACGCCGGTTACGGCTTTGTGGTGAAAGGTGAAGACCTGCAAGCCAAGAACAAGGCCGGCAAGGCCCTGCTCAGCCTGCCGAACGGCGCCAAGGTGCTGCTGCCGCAAGCCGTGGCCAGCCGCGAGGAAGACTGGCTGGCGGCGGTAACCACCGAAGGTCGCCTGCTGCTGTTCAAAGTGGCTGACCTGCCGCAACTGGGCAAAGGTAAAGGCAACAAGATCATCGGCGTGCCGGGCGACCGTGTGGCCAGCCGCGAAGAGTTCGTCACCGGCATCGCCGTGCTGCCAGCTGGCGCCACCCTGGTGCTGCAAGCGGGCAAACGCACGCTGTCGCTCAAGGCCGACGACCTGGAGCACTACAAAGGCGAACGCGGCCGGCGCGGCAACAAACTGCCCCGTGGCTTCCAACGAGTGGACGGGTTGCTGGTAGAGGGCTAAACCGGGAGAAGAGCGCGCTTTACCGCTTGAAGCGCGCTGTTCGCGGCCAGATCAGGTCAATTAGCCTGACTAGAACGCTCTGCGGCGCGCGTTCGACGCATGCCGTAATGGTCGCAAGGCTGGAGTCAACGGCAGGTTTGTCGGATGATAGCCAGCCTCGACCCAGTGATTTGCTGCAAGTGGCATGCGTGCCATTGCCTGGATGAAATAGATGATTTCGTTGCGACTCCCCTCACTGCTGGTGTTAACCAGCCTGCTGAGCATGGTCGGTTGCGTCGCCCAGCAACCGGTCACCCTGTACCAACTGGATAGCGGCAACCCGCAGATGCCCGTCGCCAACAAAGGCGTGGCGGTTTTGTTGGGCCCGGTTTCCATCGCCGACTATCTGCAACAGCAAACCTTGCTGCAACGTCAGCAGGACGGCAGCCTGACGCCCGACACCCAAGCTCGCTGGGCGGGCACCCTGGGCGCCGATATCGACCAGGTGCTATTGCGCCAACTGGCCTCGCGCCTGAATACCCAACGGTTGGTGATGGCCCCAGGCGCCGCCGGTTTTGTGCCGGATGTGCAGGTGGAGTTGACCATCAGCCGCATGGACTCCGGCCCCCAGCAGCCGGCGGTGCTGGATGCCCAATGGCGTTTGCTGGACCGTCGCGGGCAACTGCGCGACAGCCGCCTGATTCATATCGAAGAACCGCACCAGGGTGGCTCGGCCGACCAGGTGCGCGCGCAGAGCGTGATTCTGCGGCGCCTGGCTGAACAACTGGCCTCGGCGATCAAGCCGTTGTCGGAGCAGCCGATTGCCGAGGAAACGCGCAAACCCGCCGCCACACCGGCACCGGCCAAAACACCGGAGCCGCCGCAGATTCCCAAAGCGGCGCCGGTGCGGCAGCAGACGGAAGTGTTCCGCTTCTAAGCCCCATAAAAAAACCGCTCAGCTGAGCGGTTTTTTATGGCTTACGAGAGCAGCCGTGACAATCCGTCCAGCAACCGCCCCAACGCGCCTTGGTTGCGCTGCATCACCGCCAGCCCCGCCGCGCGCATCTGCTCGGCTTCTTCCGGCTTCTGCCACAGCTCGCCCACTGTATCCGCCAGCTGCTGCGCATCAGCCGCTTCGCGCAACGCCCCTGCCTCACGCAACTGCGCAGCAATTTCCAGAAAGTTGAACAGGTGCGGCCCGGCCAGCACCGGTTTGCCCAGCGCCGCCGGTTCCAGCAGGTTGTGCCCGCCATTGGCCACCAGGCTGCCGCCGACAAAGGCGATATCAGCCAGGGCGTAAAGAAACAGCAACTCGCCCATCGTGTCGCCGAGCAACACTTGGGTGGTGTCGTTGACCGGCGCTGCCGTCGAGCGGCGCACGGTATTCAAGCCGAACTTGCCGCACAGCTCGCACACGCTGTTAAAACGCTCGGGGTGGCGCGGCACCAGAATCAGCAACGCCTCGGGTGACGGGCCAGCAATTGCTGATGCGCCGCCAAAATGATGTCGTCCTCGCCGGCGTGGGTGCTGGCAGCAATCCAGACTGGACGGCCGACGGCGTGCCACTCGGTGCGTAGCGCAGCCGCTCGCTGTAGCAGCTCAGGGTCGATGGTCAGGTCGAACTTGATCGAGCCGGTCACCGTCACGCATTCAGCTCGCGCGCCCAGGCTACGAAAGCGCTCGGCTTCAGCTTCGGTCTGCACGGCCAGCAAACTCATTTCCGCAAGCATCGGCGCGGTCAGCTTGGCGAAGCGGCCATAGCCCCGCGCCGAACGCGCAGACAACCGGCCATTGGCCAACGCCACCGGAATACCGCGCACCGCGCATTGGTGGATATGGTTGGGCCACAGCTCGGTTTCCATAATCACCGCAAGCTTGGGCCGCGCATGGTTAAGAAACCGCGACGCCGCCCACGGCAAGTCGTACGGCAGGTAGCAGTGCTGAATCAGCGCATCACCGGCAAACAGCGCCTGAATGCGCTCGGAGCCGGTAGGCGTCATGCAGGTCACGGTGATCGGCAGCTGTGGATAACGCGCCCGCAACGCGCGAATCATCGGCGCGGCGGCAATGCTTTCGCCCACCGACACGGCGTGCACCCAGATGCCGCCCGGTTGCAGCGCCGGCAAGCTGAAAGCAAAGCGCTCGCCGATACGCTGGCGGTAGGCCGGCGCCTTGCGGCCACGCAGGAACAGGCGCAGCGCAATCAGCGGCAGGCCGAGGTGAAACAGCAGGGTATAGAGGGTTCGATTCATGCCGGGCAGTTTACTGACTTGGCAGCGGCGCTCAACCGATTGCCTGCAGGTGCTCGGCAAAACAGTCGGCTAGCCATACGGCCGCCGGGCCCAGCGCTTCGTCGCGCCGGCACACCAGCTCCACCACCAACGGCGGCGGCGCCCAGTCGCTGCGCAGTTCCACCAGTTGGTTGAGGTAGGTCGGGTACTGCGCCACATGGCGCGGCAGCCAGGCCCAGCCGAGGTTACGCATCACCAGTTCGGCCATGGAATAGAAGCTGTCGGTGCGCCATACCGCCGGGCTGATCTGCTCGCCGCCGGGGTAGCGGCTGTCTTGCGGGGTCATCAGCAACTGGCGGTGCTGGGCCAGGGCATGGCGGTCGACGTACTGCGCCTTGGCCAAGGCATGCCCGGCGGCGCACACGGTCACCATCTCGATGGTGCCCAGTCGCTGGCGCTCCAGGGCACGGGGCATGTCTTCGTGGTGAAACAGCAGGCCGAGGTCGGCGCGCCGCTCCAACAGCTTGCGCGCCACATCGCCCTGGGCGCCGCTGGAAAGCTGCACCTCCAGGCGCGGAAACTGCCGCGCCAACGCTTCCAGGCTATCGAGAACAGGCTGGTAAGGCATCGCCTCATCCTGGGCCAGACGCAGGCACGCTTCTTCGCCGCGCATCAGGCCCATGGCGCGGCCTTCGAGGCGCTCGCACTGGCGCAGAATCTCCCGCGCATCTTCCAGCAGGACCAGGCCGGCCTCAGTGAGGCGCGGCTGGCGCCCGCTGCTGCGGTCGAACAGCAACATGCCCAAGTCGGTTTCCAGCATCGCAATGGCCGTGCTCACCGCCGACTGCGCGCGATTCAGTCGCCGCGCCACGGCCGAAAACGACTGGCTTTCGGCCACGCTCACAAACAAACGCAACTGCTCAAAATTCCACTGCATGGCGGCAACCCATCTTCAAACCAGATAGGTAATGACTTTATCCCATCGCGCCAGCGCTTAGAATCCTCCGCCTCAGACGCGCAGCACAGTAAAGAAGGAGCCCTGCCATGTCCGGTTACCTGTATTTAGGCATCGCCATTGCCTCGGAAGTGATCGCCACCACCTCCATGAAAGCCATCGACGGCTTCAACAAGCCGCTGCCGCTGACCTTGGTTATCGTGGGCTACGCCATCTCCTTCTGGATGCTGACGCTGGTGGTGCGCACCATTCCCGTGGGCGTGGCCTACGCCGTGTGGGCGGGGCTGGGGATTGTACTGGTGAGCATTGCGGCGGGGATTATCTACAGCCAGAAGCTGGACCTGCCGGCGATGCTGGGGATGGCGATGATTGTGGCGGGGGTGGTGGTGATTCAACTGTTCTCCAGCACTACCGGGCATTGATCTTCGTTGTTCAAACTCGGTTTAGCGATTTAGCGAGCTAGAGACCCACAAGGCAAAAAGCCCCGATGAAAGCGGAGTTGGCTCTAGCCAATGAGCATTTCAGCGGGGCTTTTTAACGCCGGGGGGCCGACGCGCAGCAAATCGCGGGGGGTTATACTGCCGGCCAGTTTTTTTCTGAGGCAGCCCGCTCCATGTCCCAAGCCCTTAGCACTGACATTCTGATCGTCGGCGGCGGTATCGCCGGCCTGTGGCTGAACGCGCGCCTGCGCCAGCAAGGCTTTGCCACCGTGCTGGTGGAAAGCGCCAGCCTCGGCGGCGGCCAGAGTGTGAAGTCCCAGGGCATCATCCATGGCGGCGCCAAATACGCGTTGCACGGCGCCCTCACCGGCGCCTCGGAAGCCATCGCGGATATGCCGCGGCGCTGGCGCGAAGCGCTGGATGGCAGCGGCGAGCTGGACCTGCGTGGCGCCAGGGTGCTGTCCCAAGCCCACTATCTATGGTCGCCCGGCACCCTGGCCGGCAACCTCACCAGCTTCTTTGCCAGCAAGGCCGTGCGCACCCGCGTTGATCAAGTAAAAGGTGCCGACCTGCCCCCCGCCCTGCAAGACCCCAAATTCAAAGGCAAGGTGTACCGCCTCAATGAGCTGGTGCTTGATGTGCCGAGCCTGATCAAGCGCCTGGCCGAGTTGGCCGGCGACAGCCTGCTGAGCGGTGCCGCCATCGAGCCGCTGCTGGACGACGGCGAGCTGGCCGGGCTGGTTGTAGACGGTCGTGAAATCCGCGCCCAGCGCGTGGTGCTCAGTGCCGGCGCCGGCAATGCCGCCCTGCTCACCGCCCTCGGCCAGAGCCAGCCACTGATGCAACGCCGGCCGCTGCATATGGTGATGGTGAAAGGCCCGACCCTGAAACCGCTCTACGCCCACTGCCTGGGCGCGGGCCCCAAGCCGCGCGTTACCGTCACTACCCACCCCACCGCCGACGGCCAATGGCTGTGGTACCTGGGCGGCGACCTGGCTGAAGCCGACGGCGTGGCCCGCGACGGCCAGGCGCAGATTGCCGCCGCGCAGAAAGAAATGAGCAACCTGCTGCCCTGGGTGGATTTCAGCCAGGCACATTGGGCGGCCTTGCGGGTCGACCGTGCCGAGCCGGCGCAAAGTGGCCTGATGCGCCCGGACAACGCCTTCCTCGCCGAGCACAAGCGCTTGATGATCGGCTGGCCGACCAAACTGGCCCTCGCCCCGGACCTGGCCGACCGCGTACTGCAAACCCTGCAGCGTGACGGCGTGCAGCCCGGCACCTACCCGCCGCTGCCCGAGCTGCCACGCCCGCCGGTGGCACCCACTGTTTGGGACACTCTGCTGCCATGAGCCAGAAAACCCTGCACGACCTGCACCGCCCACTGGGCAGCACCGGGCTGCTGGTGTCGCCGCTGGGCTTGGGCACGGTAAAACTGGGCCGCGATCAGGGCGTGAAATACCCCAACGGTTTTCAGATTCCTGATGACACCGACGCGCGCTTGCTGCTGGACCTGGCCCAGGAGCTGGGCATCAACCTGATCGACACTGCGCCAGCCTACGGGCGCAGCGAAGAACGCCTGGGCCCGCTGCTGCGCGGCCAGCGCGACAAATGGGTGATCGTCAGCAAGGTCGGCGAAGAGTTTGCCGACGGCCTGTCGCACCATGACTTCTCCGCCGAGCACACCCGCCGGTCGGTGGAGCGCAGCCTCACCCGTCTGGAAACCGACCATATCGACCTGGTGCTCGTGCATTCCGACGGCAATGACCTGAACGTGCTGCGCGATCAAGCGGTATACGCGACCCTCGCCGCCCTCAAGGCCGAAGGCAAAATCGGTGCGTATGGCTTTTCCGGCAAGACGGTAGAAGGCGGTTTGCTGGCCCTGGAGCAAGGCGACTGCGCCATGGTCACCTACAACCTCAATGAGCAAGGCGAACGCCCGGTGCTGGACTACGCTTTGCAACACGGCAAAGGCATTCTGCTGAAGAAGGCCTTGGCCAGCGGGCATGTGTGCCTGGAACCGGGCGTCGATCCGGTACGTGCCAGCTTCGAGTTGGCCTTCGCTCACCCGGCGGTGGCCAGCGCTATTGTCGGAACCATCAATCCGCTGCACCTGTCACACAATGTCGCCACCGCAGCCGACGTTATTCGTGCCCTGCGCGCTGGCTAAAACAGAATAAAGACGGCCTACGCCAGCCATGGAGGTTTCTCCTTGAGAAGCCCAGACGAAGGAGCCGAACACGATGCCAAAAACGTTAACGCGCAAAGCGCCCAGCGACTTCAAGACCCTTGCCCTGAATGTGCAGGCCAGCGCCAGCGGCCTCAGTTATGAAGGCATTGGCCCGCCGCTGAATTTCGGCCAGGTGCTGGACCGCCGCCAACCGTTACCCCTGACCGAAACCGAAACCTTCCAGGCCGAACTGGCCAATCTCGGCGTCTCCGTGCGCCTGACCCTCAGCTGGCAAGGCCGCGACTATTGGGTGCTGGTGCGCCAGCGCCGCGCCGACCGGGGCGATGTGGTGCTCAAGCTGATCTCCGGCTACGTGCCGGCCCATGAACTCAATCTGCCGCTGCTGACCGCCATTCAGGAAGTGGCCGAAGAATGCCTGCTGGAAACCCCGGAAGGCTGGCTGGGCGGCCGCTTTGGCGACACCTGGCTGCCAACGCCCTACCAGAGCGCCCTGCGCTACCGGCAATCGGCGAGCTTTAGCTTGAGCCCGCTGTCCGGCGCGGCGCGGCCGATTCGCTGCGGCAACCTCACCCTGATCGAACGCCCACGCGCCTATGTGCATGTGCCGACCTCGTCGTTGCAGTTGGTCTACGACCTGCGCCTGGAGCTGCCCAAAGACACGAAGCAATTGAGCCTGTTTCACGTCGATGAAAAGCTGGAAGAAGCCAAGTTGGTGGCGCGCCTGGATCGGCGCAGGCCGGATCTGTACCTGATTCCATTGCAACACGGCAAACCCTGCGCCGAGCTGCTCACCCTTAAACAGGGTGTGCTCGTGCCGGCGAGTACGCGCGGGATATTCCTGGCCGAAAGCTTTGCGCCGCAGGAAGGCTGGCTGGTGAAGGAAGAGCGGATTCGCTGGAAGGACTGGGTTGCCCAGCAGGGGTTGGAGGCAAAAAAGCCTCAGGCAAAAGTGGCGTGTAGTTAAGCCAAAGATCAAAAGCATCGAGGCTGAAGCCTCTCCCACAAGAGTTTGCGTTCTGAAGTGGGAGAGGCTTCAGCCTCGAGCTTTTGATGTTGGGGGCTACTTCAACTCGCTGGATGACTTACCCAACAACCGCCGCGCCACAATCAGCAGCTGAATCTGCTGCGTGCCTTCAAAGATGTCGAGAATCTTCGAGTCCCGCGCCCACTTCTCCAGCAACTCATCCTCGCCGTAGCCCAACGCCCCCGCCAACTCCACGCACTTGAGCGTCACTTCGTTAGCCACCCGGCCCGCCTTGGCTTTGGCGATGGAGGCTTCCTTGGAGTTGGGCAGTTTGTTGTCGGCCATCCACGCCGCTTTCAGGGTCAGCAAGCGCGCCGCCTCCCATTCGGCTTCCAGACGATACAGCGTGGCTTCGGCGTGGCTCACAGCCAGCAACGGCTTGGCGTAGTCGAAGCGGAAGGTGTCTTTAAGCAGCTCACGGGTGCGGTCCAGCGAGGCCTTGGCCACGCCGATTGCCATGCCGGCTACCAGCGGCCGGGTGTTGTCGAAGGTTTCCATCACGCCGGCAAAGCCCTTCTGCACATCCACTTCCGGGTTGCCCAGCAGGTTGGCGGCCGGCACGCGGCAATCGCTAAAACTGATGGACGCGGTGTCGGAAGCCTTGATGCCGAGTTTCTTTTCCAGGCGCGTCACGGTCATGCCCGGCGTGCCGTGCTCGACCACGAACGATTTGATCGCCGCCCGGCCCAGCGCCTTGTCCAGCGTGGCCCAGACCACCACCGAATCAGCGCGCTCGCCAGAAGTGACGAAGATTTTCTCGCCGTTCAGCACATAGTGGTCGCCATCTTTGCGCGCCGTGGTGCGGATGGCCGCCGAGTCGGAGCCGGTGCCCGGCTCGGTGATCGCCATGGCCGCCCAGGTGCCGCTAAAGCGTTGCAGCTGTTCGTCGTTGGCCACGGCAGCAATGGCGGCATTGCCCAGGCCTTGGCGCGGCATGGCGAGCAGCAAGCCGACATCACCCCAGCACAGCTCCATCACGCCGAGCAGCGCCGACAGGTTGCCGCCGTTCTTCACGCCCTCTTCCAGCGATTTGGCCGCGCCGCGCTTGCTCGCCGAGGTGGCGCCAATGGCGTCTGGCGAGCCGGCATTCATGCCGTCCAGCAAGGCGGCCAGCAGGTCGAGTTCCTTGGGGTAGGCGTGCTCGGCTTTGTCGTATTTGCGTGAGATCGGCCGGAAATAGTTGGCCGCCACCTGGTGGGCCTGATGTTTGAGGCCGGCGAATTTCTTCGGGGTTTCCAGATTCATGGTCGTAACTCCCTGGCGATCAAAGCTGCAAGCCGCCGGCCATGATGGCAACGGCGCGAAGGTCGCGGTACCAGCGCTCGGCTGGGTGTTCTTTGGTAAAGCCATGGCCGCCCAAGAGCTGCACGGCGTCGGTGCCGATCTTCATCGCCTTCTCGGCGCACAGCAGGCGGGCCAGGTAGGCTTCGCGGTGGAACGGCAGCCCTTGCTCGGCACGGGCGCAGGCGCGCCAGGTGAGCATGCGCATAGCGTCCAGCTCGATGGCGATGTCGGCCACCATAAAGGCCACGCCCTGGCGGTGGCTGATGGGCTCACCGAAGGCGACGCGCTCGTTGCAGTAGGTGGTGACGTATTCCAGCGCGGCTTGCCCAGTGCCAATCGCCAGGGCACACCAGGCCAGGGCGGCGTGATCCAGGAAGCTTTGGTAGTTGAAGTGTTCGGCATTCAGGCGCTGCTCGGCGGGCACTTTCACACCCTTGAGCTTTACCCGCGCCGTGGCGCCGGCCTTGAGGCCCATGCCCGGTTCCGGGAAGCGCTGCAGGCCTTTGCTGCCGGCCTCGACAATAAATAGCGCCGGGCCGTTTTCGGCCTGGGCGGCAATGATCAGATGGCTGGCATCCAGGCCGCGCAGCACCAGACATTTCTCGCCGCTCAGGTGGTAGTGCTTGCCCTTGCGCTTGGCCTTGGTGGCCAGCTTCTGCGGGTCGAACAGGGCTTCGGGTTCGTTGACGGCGATGGCCATCACCGGTGCCGTGCTTTCACCGACAAACGCCGGCAGCCAGCGTTGCTGCTGCTCGGAAGAGCCCCAACGGCGAATGCAGTTGGCTGCCGACAGCGGAACCAGCAAAGCGGCGGCGAGCGACATATCGCCCTTGGCCAGGGCTTCGGCAATCAGCGCATTGCTGACGGTGGTGCGCTCGCCGGCCATGCCGCCGTGCACTTCGTTTACGCCGTAGAAGGTCAGGCCCAGGTCCTGGGCCTGGTTGAGCAGTTCGGCGGGAATGGCCGCGTTGGCATCGGCATCATGGGCGGCCGGGCGCAGCACTTCGCTGGCAAAGCTTTCGAGCATCTCGACCAGCATTTGCTGTTCGTCGCTCAGGAACAGATCGAACAGCGCGTCGGGGTCGGCCTTGCGCGGCGTGCGGGCGCCGCCCTTCTGGGCGCGGTCGGCGGCCAGGCGAAAGCTCGCGCGGCTACCGGTGTAAATCAGCTTTTCAAAGGGCTTGCGCAGATTCAGGCGGTCCGGCCAATCGGCCTGCGCCATGCGATTGAGAATGGCCAGAGCGCGGCCTTGTACATCGGCATTCATGGGCATCTTTCCGTCCAGGATGAAGATGCCCGCAGCATGCGCGCGTCATTTCGCCGCGCCTATGACCGCTCCGCCAACAGCGACTGGCAGGTCAGCCATATAGATCAAAAGCTCGAGGCTAAAGCCTCGATGGTTTTATTTACGCTCGAGGATCTTGTTGACGATCGCCGTAGTCGAGCTGTTTTCCACCAACCCCAACACCCGCACGTCGCCGCCATAGGCTTTGACGATATCGGCGCCGACCACCTGCTCCACGCCGTAGTCGCCGCCTTTCACCAACACATCTGGCTTCACCGCACGCAGCAGGTTTTCCGGGGTGTCTTCGCTAAAACTCACCACCCAATCCACCGCGCCCAAACCGGCCAGCACGGCCATGCGGCGATCCACCGAGTTGATCGGCCGACCGGGCCCTTTTAAGCGGCTGACAGAAGCATCGTCATTCACCGCCAGCACCAGACGGTCGCCCTGGGCGCGCGCCTGTTCCAGGTAGGTCACGTGGCCAGCGTGCAGAATGTCGAAGCAGCCATTGGTGAAGACGATTTTCTCGCCGTGGGCACGGGCGTCGTCGATGCTGGTGAGCAGTTGATCCAGGGTCAGCACGCCACGCTCGGAACCTTCTTCGCGCTGCACGGCGCGGCGCAGTTCCGGGGCGCTGATGGCAGCGGTACCCAGCTTGCCGACCACGATGCCGGCGGCCAGGTTGGCCAGGGCAACGGCTTGCGGCAGTTCTTCACCGGCAGCGATTGAGGCGGCCAGGGTGGAAATCACGGTGTCGCCGGCGCCGGTCACATCGAACACTTCGCGGGCACGGGCTGGCAGGTGCAGGGCTGGGTGGCCGGGGCGCAGCAGGGTCATGCCGTGCTCGCCGCGGGTAACCAGCAGCGCGCCCAGTTCCAGTTCGCGCATCAGCTCGGCGCCTTTGGCGACCAGCTCGGCTTCGTCGGCGCAGCGGCCGACGATGGTTTCGAATTCATTCAGGTTCGGGGTGATCAGGCTGGCGCCACGGTAGATGGCGAAGTCTTTGCCCTTGGGGTCGGCCAGCACCGGGATATTGCGCGAGCGGGCCGCCTGGATCAGCTCCTGATGGTTTTGCAGCGCACCTTTGCCGTAGTCCGACAGCACCAGCACCTTGATGCCGTCGAGCTGGCTTTCAACCGAAGCGGTCAGGGCTACGGTGTCGGTCCTGAAGGGCTCTTCGAAGTCCATGCGCAGCAGTTGCTGGTGGCGGCTCATGACGCGCAGTTTGACGATGGTCGGCTGCCCGGCAATGCGCTGGAAGTGTGCTTGCACCTTGGCGCCCTGCAGACTGGCGCTGAGGCTGTCGGCAGCTTCGTCTTCACCAGTCACGCCGACCAAGCGGGCCGGCGCGCCGAGGGCGGCGATGTTCAGGGCGACGTTGGCGGCACCACCGGGACGGTCTTCGATCTGATCGACGCGCACCACCGGCACCGGCGCTTCCGGAGAAATCCGCGAGGTGCCGCCATGCCAGTAGCGGTCGAGCATGACATCACCGACCACCAACACAGCAGCCTGATCAAAACGGGGCATGGACAACTTCATGGACTCTCCGGGGACGCTAAAAACGCGGCAAAAAAATATAGCACAGCAAGGTACGCGCCCAGCTCGACGGCCGGGCGCCGCGCCTCAATCGGGTAAACGACGGACCCAGAACAGCTCGTGCCGCCGGACCGCCTTGCGAAAGAATTCGTCCTCCCCGGTGGCCGGCCAGCGGCGCCCGGCGAGGAGCTGTTGAATCAGGCGGCGCAGACGCTTTTTCAGCGGCGGCCGGCCTTGCAGATCGTGTTGCATGCCCAGGGCCATGGCTTTATCCAGCTGCACGGAGGGGCTCAGCAGCGGGCTCCACAACGGGTCGGCCGGCAGCGCTTCGATGGCTGGCGGTAGGGCGATGCCGTTGCCGGCCGGGCCCATGGGCCAGCGGTCGTTGTCGTGCAAATGGTTGGCGTACAGCAGCAGCGTTTGCGGTTTCCAGCTGCTGAGCGCAATGGCCTGTTGCAATGCTTGGGTAGTGGCGACGTGGTCGGAATGCGGGTCGAGCTCGGGGTGTGGCGTAACCACCACCTGCGGGCGGAAATGCTCCAGCGCTTCCACCAGATCAGCCACCAGATTGCGCCAGCTCGGTACGCCATCGATATCGGCGGGCAAGCGCAGTGGGTTGTGCTGGCGCACGCTGCGCACGTCGCTCTCGCCGGACTCGCGTGAACCGAAGGCGTTATCGGGCTCGGCGGCCATGGCCGGCAGTTGCAGACAGTAGTAGCCCAACTGCACGCAATGGCTAGCCGGCACCCCGCCCCACAGCGGCACGGCCAGGCTGTCCCAGGCGCGCAAGCGACCTTTGAGCCGGGCGGCCTCGCTGCTCGGCAAGCCCAGCGCCTGGTAGTTTTCGGCTTCGATTTCGCCCTGGGTCAGGGTGACGATGCTGACGTTCGCGCTGCGGCTGTACAGGCCAAAGGCGGCCAGTTCGGCGTCGTCGGCGTGGGGCGCGAGGATCATCAGCGCCTGATCGGCGTGGTCGGCGTTGGTCAGGCAGAACAGCTCGGCGTCCGGCGCCAGGCGGCAGAAGCGGCCCTTGATCGTCAGACTCCCTTGCGCCAGCTCGGCGGCCTGACCGGACAGATTGAGGTAACGCCGCCCCGCTACGCCGCGCTCGAAATCCTGGCGGTCATCGCCGATTTGTACATAGGGGTCGAGCCAGCGGCCCAACCAGTTGGCGCGCAGCTGCACCGCCAGAATCAACGTTTCGCCGGGCGCCAGCGCGGCACTCAGTTGCACCTTGCCCGCCGCCAGCTTCACAGCCTGCGCCGCGGTGCCGGCGGGAAACTCATACTGGTAGTCGTCTTTGGGCGAGTAGAACAGGTGATCGGCAAACCAGGCTTCATGGCCGATCCAGCCCAGCACCAGCAGCACCGGCACCAGCCACCAGGCCACCAGCACGCCAAGCAACGCCAACACCAGCAACGCGGCCAGCAGGAACAGGCGCTTGTTGCGGCGGTGTTGTTTGAGCAGTTGCTGTTTGCGTGCACTCATCGGCTTAAACCTGAAACACCGGGACGGTGTGGCACCAACGATCCTTGTACTCGCGGTCGGCACGGCCGAAGGAGTAACGCAGGGGTTTGCCCAGGGCACGGGCGGCGGCCCAGGCGTCCTGAGTATTGACGAAACTGAGCACGCTGCCGGGGCTGAACTCGCGGTTCTGCGGGTCCACGCCGCCGTTGATATATTCCAGGCTCACCCAGCTAGGCGCCTGCACCTGATAGAGCACCTGAATCGCTACGGGCAGGTCGTTCAGGTAGATCAACGAGCCGGTCATGAATTCGCGCATCAGGGCAAACACCTCGGCCAGATGCTCCTTACCGGTGGCTTCAAACCCCCAGCGGCGCTGGAACAGATCGGCATAGATAGTGGCTTGCTCGGCAGCCGTCAGATCCAGCATCGGCCGAATCACCCCGCCCGCTTCTTCCAGCAAGCGCTGTTCGCGGCGTTGGTTGTAGCGAAACTTCTTTGAGTAATCTTCCGGCGCGCGGGCCAGGGCCAAGCCTTCGGGCTGCGCCTTGAGAGTGCTGATGCGCCCGGCATTCAGCTCGGACACATAGCGCATACGCTGGCGTACCGGCACTTGGGCGTGTTCGGCGACCGGCAGAATGATTTCCGCGTTGCCCAAGTCAAACAGACCGCGTTTGCCGCGAGCCTTGAGCACGTCTTTGGAGAGCGCCAGGTGGTGACCCCAGCACGGCACGGCCGCGACCAGTTCGCCGTCGGCCAACCAGCCGAGATAGCGCACCGGAATGTTCGCCAGCCCGGCCAGGCGCTCGATCACCTGCGGGTGGGTGGCCACGCTACCGCCGAACCTGGCCCAGGCCGCGGCGTAAGCGTCGGCGTCTATCGGGGTCCAGCCGCGTTCACGCCAGCCCCGCCACACACGGTTGATCATGCCGGCAGTGCTTCCACTTCCGATTCTTCGTCGCCGTCCTTGAATTGCTTGGCGTGCAGGCGCGAGTAGTAGCCATTGAGGGCCAACAGCTCGTCGTGGGTGCCGCGCTCGACGATCTCACCCTGGTCCATCACCAGAATCAGGTCGGCTTTCTCGATGGTGCTCAAGCGGTGCGCAATCACCAGCGTGGTACGGCCTTGCATGACTTTGTCCAGGGCGCCCTGGATATGCCGTTCGGACTCGGTATCCAGCGCCGAGGTGGCCTCATCGAGGATCAGCACCGGCGCGTTTTTCAGCAGCGCGCGAGCAATGGCCAGGCGCTGGCGTTGGCCGCCAGAGAGCAACACGCCGTTCTCACCCACCAGCGTGTCGTAGCCTTTGGGCATCTTCTCGATAAATTCGGCAGCGTACGCATCTTCGGCCGACTGGCGTACCAACTCGAACGGCGCGCCAGCCAGGTCGCCGTAGGCGATGTTGTTGGTCACGGTGTCGTTGAACAGCGTGACGTGCTGGGTCACTAGCGCGATATGCCGGCGCAGGTTGGTCAGGCGGAAGGTTTCGATCTCCAGACCATCAATGAGGATCTCGCCCTGATTGTGGTGGTAGAACCGCGGAATCAGGTTGGCCAAGGTCGACTTGCCGCTACCCGAACGCCCCACCAACGCCACCATTTGCCCCGGCTTGGCGACAAAGGAAATATTGTTGAGCACGACTCGGTCGGTGCCAGGGTATTGGAAGGTCAGGTTGCGCACTTCCAGGTGGCCGCTGGCCCGCTCGAGTTCGGTAGTACCGGTATCGATTTCCGGCTCTTCGTCAAGCTGTTCAAAAATACTTTCCGCACCGGCCAGGCCTTTTTGAATGGTGGCACTGACTTCCGACAGCTGGCGAATCGGCTTGGGCAACAGGCCGGCCGCGGTGATGTAGGCAATCAACTCACCCGGCGAGGCATCGCCACGGAGGTAGAGCACCAGGTACATCAGCACCGCCATGCCGATATAGATGACCAGTTGCAGGCTCGGTGTGTAGATCGACTGGGTGCGGGTCATGCCCAGGCTGCGATTCATGTTGTCTTCGCTGGCACTGAGGAAACGCTGCTTCTCGTAGGTTTCGCCGCCGAAGCTGCGTACCACGCGATAGCCTTGAATGGTCTCGGAAGCCACATGGGTGACATCACCCATGGCCACCTGGATCTTCTTGCTCTGGCTGCGGAATTTCTTGCTGGCAGTGGTCACCAGCACGGCAATGATCGGCAGGATGCCGAGCAATACCATGGTCAACTTCCAGTTGCTGTACACCAGGTAACCGAACAGGAACACGACGGTCAGGCCTTCGCGAATCACCACTTTGATGGCGTCGGTAGCGGCGCCGGTGACCATGGTCACGTTGTAGGTGATGCGCGAAATCAGGTGGCCTGAATTGTTGTTGTCGAAGTAGCGATTGGGCAGGGTCAGCAGGCTGTTGAACAGCGCCACGCGCAGGTCATGCACCAGGCCGCGGGAAACTTTGGCCAGGTAGTAGTTGCCCAGAAATGAGCCTATGCCCTGGTAGATGGCAATGAGTACAATCAGGATCGGCACGCCGAGGGCCAAGGAAACGCCAAAAAACTTGGCATCTTTGGCTGGGTCCAGCGCTTCGAGAAAGTGTTTGAGCATGTCTGCCAACATCGGTTGGCTGGACGCGAAGATCACGAAGCCCACGATACTGATAGCAAAAGCCCCCCAGTACGGGAGCACATACTTGAGCAGTCGCAAGTAGACTTTTAGACTGGATTGCTCACTGGTTTTGGCCATTCGGCACGCCTCATACGACTGGCTTGAGAGAAAAGATGCGGATTGTAGCAGCGAACGAATTACAAGATTGGCTTAGCCACGGCGAGCTTCTGGAAAAAGACAGTTTCGGCCCCAAGGTTGTGCGCCTGGCCGATGGCCGCCTGCTTAAGATTATGCGCAGCCGCCGCACGCCAATGCTGGCCCGCCTGCTGCCCTCGGCGCAGCGTTTCCGCCGCAATGCCCAACGCCTGCAACAGGCCGGCATTGCCACCCCGGTGATTGATGAATGCGTGTGGATTGACCGGGAAAAAGCCGTCAGCGCCTGCCTGTATCAACCCTTGCCGGGCGAGCCACTGGACGGCCTGTTTCGCAACGACAAGCCGCGCTTTCTGGCTCTGCTGCAGCAGCTGGGCGCGTATATCCACCAGCTACACCAGCGCGGTATCTACTTCCGCTCGCTGCACCTGGGCAATATTTTGCTGACGGCCGACGGCAATTTCGGCTTGATCGATTTTCTGGATATGCGCTTCAAACGCGCACCGCTGGGCAAGCACCTGGTGCGGCGCAACTTCGAACACCTGCGCGGCTATTTGCAGCGGCGCAAGGTCGAAGGCTTCCCCTGGGAAGAACTGCTGGCCGCTTATGCGCGGGCCAGCAAGGCGTCCAACTGATCCAAGGCGACTTTCGGTATCACCCGCTCTGGCAGGCGGCTTTTGGCTGACAGGTTGTACACCTGAAACTGCGGCTTGATCACCCGCTCGGCCAACAGCTGGAAGCTCGGCAGAATGTATTCATCGAAATCGCCATCAAGCCGGCTGGGCACCGCCGCCTCACCGCCCTCATAAAAGCGCCCGGCATTGGCGCTCAGCTCCAGCCCCACCAGAAACACCTGGTTGAACCCCAAGTGATACGCCAATTGAATCGCCGCGTAGGGCGCCGTGCGGGCGTTGAAATAGCCCTTTTGCAGGTTGCGGCTAAAGCCGATGCGGTTGGGTTTCTGACGCAGCCAGGAGTAGTTGCACTCGATATCGTCATCGGTGCGCGTCGCCCGGGCGAACTGCCGGGGGCTGAGCTGGCGGTTGGCTTCATCGCAACGCCCGGCCCGCTCAACGCGGAACACCGAGCGCCCGGCCAACGCATCGGGCACCGTGCCCAACAAGGTCTCGATCACCCGCGGCGACAGCAACAGATGACGCGCGTGTTTGACGGCATCCAGCATCAACGGCAAACGGTTGCGCACGAAACTGCTGTCGTCGCACAGGTAGTAATCCGGGGCCATGCCGCACGAGGTGAACCGGCAGATGGAGCCATTCAGCGCAATCATCGGGTACTGCCCGTATTGCTCCAGCGGAAAGGCTTTGGTGGAAGGCCCGGACGCCACGATGAATACAGGCCCCGAGCAACTGTTGCGGACCGCTTCGAAACTCTCGAACGGTACCGTCTTATTAGAAAGGTAGAACTCGCCCATCCCAGGCGCTCCTCAACATGCCGACGCATCGACTTCCGATGCATCTCCATGATTTACGAGGAATATTACAGCGAGGGGTTCAGGTTGTTTTTAGCCAACCCGCCCGCCGGCAGAGGCAAATCCGGCCATCGACAGCGACGCCAGCGTCTAGCCCGCGGCTTCGGTCAGCCTTTACCCAACAGACGCCGAGCAACCCGCTGCAACTGTTCGGGTTCGGCGTTTTGCCAGCCACCTTTGATGCAATAGTCATGGGCCAGGTAGCGCAGGAAATTGCGTTTTACCCGCTCATCCAGCGACCAGTTCGGGAAGTTGTTAACGGCGGCCAGCAGTTCGTCGGCCGAATCCGCATGCATCACCACGCCCGGCACATTGAAGAACGCCTGGCCGAGCGTCAGCACCGGCTTGCCCAACAGCAGACTTTCCAACCCCACGGTGGAGTTAAGCGTGATGACGAAATCGCTCTGCTCAATCAATTGCTGGGTGGCGTTGCCGTTGGCGAACAGCAAGCGCTCGTGGGTGCGTTGATGCAGGTCCGGGTACACCTCACGGCTGGACGGGTGCTCCTTGAACACCACGGTTTTGCCGGTTTCTGCCGTCAGGCGTTCGCCCAGGGCAAACAGCTCGCGCATATTGCCGACCCATGGTGAGAACAGGCGCACCTGGGTGTCGCGGTCGTCCTGGAACGGGATAAAGATGTAGCTCGCCGGCAGTTCGATGGGCACCAGGTCGCTGACCCGCGGTTTACGCGGAATCAGCACCACGTCGCCCTGGTCGTCGTCGCTGGCGTCCGGGTAGTTGAGGTAGAACGCCTGATCACGCGGCACCGAATTATGAAAATTCACGCCCTTGGCATCCAGCGTGGTGGTGTCGGGCAGCAGGCCGTTTTCAAAAAAGAAGGTGCCGCACTCTGCGGGCTTAAGCGCGCGCAACAGCTGGCAGTAGCGGTGCGAGCCGTTCCACATGACCAGGTTTTTTGGCTGTTCGCGCTTGAGCAGGGCATTGGCGCGCAACGCCATCCAGGCCATTTCCACGCGCAGCAACAAGCGGTACAGGCCGCCTTCGTACTTGTTCTTTACCCGCCGCTCCTGGCACTTTTCTTCCACCACATGCGCCCAGTCGATACGGGAAATAATCGACGGCAACTGCCAGGGGCGCGGCCACGGCATCTGCTTGGGCACCACCACCTTGCCGTCGACTTCCGTCTCGTTGAGCAGGCGCTGAAAGTAAATGCTCTGGTGCTTGGCCAGGGAGAAAAACAGAAAATTGGTCATGGTCGATCCGTGCCATTCAAGGGAGCGCATTCGATGTCAGCCGGCAGCGGTTCGCCGCGCAGCAGGCATTCGAGAACACGCACATTCTGCATAAGGCCGCGGGAGCCATGGGACAGGTGAAACAGGGCGAACGCGCGGGCCGCGCCCACGTGCGCGGGGTAGTCAGCTGCAATAGCCGAGACGCCGTTTTGCAGGCTGGCCAGCGAGTCGATGCGCGGGCCGAAAAAGCGTTCCTGGGCGAAGATGTCCGGGTCATCACTAAGGTTGACGTATAGCACTGGCCGCCCCGCCAAGCCGGCTTCGATCACCGCATTGGACATGATATTGACCACCACCGAGGCCTGCCCCAGCGCCTCGGCCAATGAGCAGTCGGCGGCCAGCAATTGCACATTGGGCAGTTGCTCGACCGCTGTCTGCCAGTAACCGGCCTGGCTGCGTGGGTGACGCTTGATCAGCACCTGCCAATCAGCATTGGCCGCCGACCAGTCGCGCAGCAAATCGTAGGTGCGCTGGTAGCCAGGTTCCTTTTCCTTGTCCGGCCCCACGCCCAGCACCAGCAGGCGTTTTTGTTCGCCGTCGGCGGGCGGCAGATCGTAGGCGCTGTCGATCATATGCGAGCCGGCCATCACCGCCGTCGAGTCGCCGAAGCGCAGGGTACGGGCCTGCAACGCCTCCAGCGAACTGCGGCCAAACAGCAGGTAGAAGTCGTAGTCGTTCATGCCCAGGCGCCGCGAACTTTCCACCGTGGACGCATGGGCCAGCTGCACCAGCGGCCGGCCAAGGGCCTTCATGGCCAGACGTAGAAACGGTGAATACAAGCTGCCATTGCGGTCGTTGAGCAGCACGCCAGGCTGATGATGACTGACCAGCCATTGGGCATAAGCCGCATACCCGAAGTAACGCAGCGGCACCGGTTGCGGCGGCTGTTGCAGCAGGCGCTGGCGGCACACGACCTTGGGCGATTGCAAGGCGGTTTCTACCAAGTTGTGGCCACGCTCGCGCAGGGCCTGGATAAACCATTTCTTGCGGGCAAAGGCGATAACCTTGGGCGCCGACTGCAGCAGCAGAATGTCGCACGGCTCGGCGACCACCTGGGCGGCAAGATGCCGTTTGGCATTCAGCCCGAAGCGCCAATCAGCCAGGGCTTCGCGGGCAAAGCGGATGGCACTGCCCACTGCGCCATAACGCTCACGCAGCAACTGCCAGCGGTAACGGTCCAGCGCGCGGGCGCGGGCGGCCCAACTGCCCGAGGTCATGGTCGTCCGGCCATCATCGGCAACGCCCAGAAGCGCTCGCGTACGGCCTCGTCGGTAAAGCGCTGACGCAAGCGGGCGGTCATGCGTTCACGGCACTCGGGCAAGCGTTCGACTTCCGCGGCCTGACGCACCAGTTGTTGAGCCAGAGCAGCAGCGTCCCCGAGGGGAAACAACAGCCCCACGCCGGCGACCACTTCCACGCCACCACCACAGTCGGTGCAGATCACCGGCACGTCAGCGGCCATGGCTTCCAGCAACACCATGCCAAAGGGCTCGTGATCGGAACTCAGGGCAAACACATCGAAGGCCCGGAAATACCGACGCCCGTGGGGCACCTGACCGAGAAACCGCACGCGCTCGGCCACGGCCAATTCCTGCGCCAAGGCCTTGAGCGAAGCCTCGAGCTTGCCGCTGCCCATGATCACCAACAGGCTGCCGGCCGGCAGCTGCGGCAACGCCTGGGCAAAGCCGCGCAGCAAGGTGGCCTGGTCTTTATCCGGGTGCAGACGCCCCACGTTGCCGACCACCCAGGCATCGGCGGGCAAGCCCAGCTCGGCACGCGCCTGCTCACGGCTGAGCAGCTCGCCCTGAATCGCCGCCAGGTCGACACGGTTGTACAAGGTTTCAATACGCTCGGCCGGCCAGCCGGGCAGCGACTCGCGGATGTCGTCGCGCACGGCGTCAGACACCCCGAGCACACTCAGGCGGCGCTTGAACCAGTTGGCAAACAGAAAGCGCGAACGGCGGCGGTAGTCACCAAAGGCATGGTGCACGCCGATCACCGGCAGGTCCGTCCCCAGCAACGCCACATACACCGGTTTGAAACGGTGGGCGATGCAAAAGGCAAACGGGCGTTGGCGGGCAATGCGCTTGATATCGCGAATGGCTGCCAGCTTCAGGCCGCGCACATCGGCGCTGTGGTAGCCGAGAAAAATCACCTCGTCCGAACCCGAGCCCGCTTCCACAGCGGCGCTCGGTTCGCCGGTCAGGTAGACCGTGGTGACTTTGTAGGGCGTGCCGTCGAACAGGCTGGCGTACTGACGGGCGCAGTCGAGAAACGGCCCGTCATAGCCATGGCAGAACTGCAGAACACGCAGTTCAGTTGAGTGCGTCATACCCTTCCGCACCTTCCTTGATCACCAAAATGTCTTCCATGATCAGGTACTGCAGATCCGACCCGAAGAACATATTCAGCGCGTCAGTCGGCGAGCAGATCATCGGTTCGCCGCGGCGGTTGAGCGAGGTGTTCAGCGACACGCCGTTGCCGGTCAGGCCTTCCAGGGCCTTCATCATGTCGTAGTAGCGCGGGTTGTATTCGCGCTTGAGCACCTGGGCACGCGATGTGCCGTCTTCGTGCACCACTTCCGGCACACGGGTTTTCCATTCTTCAGCCACTTCGAAGGTGAAGGTCATGAACGGTGCCGGGTGGTCGACCTTGATCATCTGCGGGCCGACGGTATCCAGCATCGACGGGCAGAAGGGGCGCCAGCGCTCGCGAAACTTGATTTGCTCGTTGATGCGGTTGGCGACGCCCGCAATGCTCGGGCAACCAATGATCGAACGACCACCCAGCGCACGCGGACCAAACTCCATGCGGCCCTGGAACCAGGCCACCGGGTTGCCGGCGACCATGATCTCGGCGATGCGCTGCGGCATTTCCTCGATCTGCTTGAACTTCGGTTTGCTCGGGTGACGGGCGCAGGCGGCGATCACGTCTTCGTTGGAATACGAAGGGCCGAGGTACACGTGCTCCATCTTCTCGACCGGCACACCGCGCTTGTGCGAGATATACGCCGCGGCGCCAACAGCAGTACCGGCGTCACCGGAAGCCGGCTGCACAAACAGCTCCTTCACTTCCGGGCGAGCAATGATGCGCTGGTTGAGTTTGACGTTCAGCGCGCAACCGCCGGCGAAAGCGATCTTGCCGGTTTCCTTGAGGATGTCGCCCAGGTAGTAATCCATCATCTGCAGCGCCAGCTTCTCGAACAGCGCTTGCATGCTGGCGGCGTAATGGATGTACGGGTCGTCGGCGATATCGCCTTCGCGTTTCGGGCCCAGCCACTCGATCAGCTTGGGCGAGAAGTAGAAGCCCTTGCCGTTCTCTTTATAGCGGCGCAGGCCAATCACGTTGGCGTACTCGGTGTTGATGATCAGCTCGCCGTTTTCAAACTTGGCCAAGCGGGAGAAATCGTACTTGCTGGCATCGCCATACGGCGCCATGCCCATCACCTTGAATTCGCCGTCGAGCATCTCGAAACCGAGGAACTCGGTGATCGCGCCGTAAAGGCCGCCGAGGGAATCCGGGTCGAAGAACTCTTTGATCTTGTGGATCTTGCCGTTCTCGCCATAACCGAAAAAGGTGGTGGCGTACTCACCCTTGCCGTCGATGCCCATGATCGCGGTCTTTTCGGTAAAGCCCGAGCAGTGGTAAGCACTGGAGGCGTGGGCCAGGTGGTGCTCGACCGGCTCGATCTTGATTTTTTTCGGGTCGAAACCCAGTTGCTCCAGGCACCAGACGATCTTGTTGCGGTAGCGCTTGTAGCGGCGGTTACCCATCAGAAGCGCGTCGAGCGCGCGGTCCGGCGCGTACCAGTAACGCTTGGCGTAATGCCAGCGCGCCTTGCCGAACAGGCTGATGGGGGCGAACGGAATGGCCACCACATCGACATCGGACGGCTTGATGCCCGCCTGCTCAAGGCAGAACTTGGCCGACTCGTAGGGCATACGGTTCTTGGCATGCTTGTCGCGTACGAAGCGCTCTTCTTCGGCGGCCGCGATCAACTTGCCGTCGATATACAGGGCAGCGGAAGGATCATGACTGAGAGCGCCGGAAAGGCCGAGAATCGTCAATGCCACGGGAAACCTCTTGCAACGACGCGGGGCTAAGCCTGCGCGAAAAGTCGGACGACAGGCCGGGAAATCAATGGGCTGCCTGATAAAGCCGGGGATTATAGCCGGTGCGTTGCGCTGGGTGCGAGCGTGGTGGGGCGAGGTGTTCCAGAACCGGTGTTTGCAGGAATCTTAGCTAACCCGGAGCGCCGGCCGACCCCTCCGACAAAAAGCATTCTCCCTGTAGGAGAGGCTTCAGCCTCGATGCTTTTGATTTGGCGATTGCCGCCTGCCACACATCGAGATCGAGCGAGCTAGAGCCGCGCAAGGCAAAAAAGGTTTTTGAAGCGCAGTGGGCTGTAGCCCATGAGCACTCAAAAACCTTTTTTAACGCAGCCCGGCCGACGCGCAGCTGATCGCTTTCCACCGCAAACAAAAAAGGCGCCGAGGCGCCTTTTTGTTTTTCCAGCTACCCGGACACCACTAGCTTTCGCTTAGGCCCGCCTTGCGCGAGCACTGGTTTGCACCAGCTGGGAAGCGCTCAATCTCATCCGGTCAGTCGCTTCGTGGGGTGGATTATTCGCCTGCGAGGTTTTTAAGACAACCCCGCCCACCTTCGAATTGACGACCGGCTTCCCGTCATAGATGCACGGTCAGGGCTTTTCCGGCAGCGCGTAAGCAATCACATAATCTCCCCGCTCCGGCGACTGCCGCGCACCACCGGCACTCACCACGATGTACTGCTTGCCGGTCTTGGGCGACACATACGTCATCGGCCCCGACTGACTGCCCACCGGCAACCGCGCCTTCCACACTTCCTTGCCGCTGCCGCTATCAAACGCACGCAGGTAGAAATCCTGGGTGCCGGCGAAGAACAGCAAGCCCGACTGCGTAGCCATCGAAGCGCCCAACGTTGGCATCCCAATCGGAATCGGCAGGTGCATCTTGATGCCCAGCGGCCCGGTGTCCTGCACCGTACCGACCGGCACCTGCCACACCAGCTTGCGGGTTTTCAGGTCGATGGCCGACATGGTGCCAAACGGCGGTTTCTGGCACGGAATACCGGCCACCGACAGGAAGCGCTCACGCATGGCGCCGAACGGGGTGCCCGCTTGCGGCACCACGCCCATCTCGATACCACTGGCGCCGGCGGCAATCTTCTCGCGCGGGATCATGTAGTTGGCCAGGCCCAGGCGCATGTCGTTCACGAACATGTAGTTGGTGGTCGGGTCCACCGACACGCTGCCCCAGTTCATGCCCCCCAAGGAGCCCGGGAATTGCAGCGCACGGTCCAGGCCCGGCGGCGTGTACACGCCTTCATGGCGCATGCCTTTGAACTGAATTCGGCAGAGCAACTGGTCAAAGACCGTGGCGCCCCACATATCGGCTTCATACAGCTGCTGGTTGCCAATCGATGGCATATCCACCGAGAACGGCTGCGTCGGCGAATAACGCTCGCCGGGTACGTTGCCTTGCGGCACAGGTTTCTCATCCACCTTGGCAATCGGCACGCCGGTGGCGCGATTGAGCAGGAAGATTTCGCCCTGTTTGGTGATCTGCGCCAGCGCCGGTTGGGTGCCGCCGGAGTCGTCCGGTACATCGTAGAGCAGCGGTTGCGCCGGAATATCGAAGTCCCACAGGTCGTGGTGGGTCATCTGGAAATGCCAGCGGATGGCGCCGGTCGCAGCCTCTACGGCCACCACGGAGGAGCTGTATTTGTCGTCCAGCTCGGTACGTTCACCAGCCCAGAAGTCCGGCGTGGCATTGCCGGTTGGCAGGTAGATCAGGCCGAGTTTTTCGTCATAGGCCATGGCCGACCACACGTTCGGCGTGCCCCGCGTATAGGTCTGCCCTTCCGGCGGGCGCTTGGTGGTCTGCGGGTTGCCCGGGTCCCAGGCCCACACCAGCTCGCCACTGTGCACGTCGAACGCGCGCACCACGCCTGGCGGTTCGTTGGTGGAGAAGTTGTCCGCCACCCGCCGCCAACCACCACCACATTGCCCGCCACCAACGGCGTCGAAGTTTGCTGGTAGTAGCCGTCTTTGACTTCACCCATATCGGTTTTCAGATCGACCGTGCCCTGGTTGCCGAAGTCGGCGCACGGTTCGCCGGTTTCGGCGTTGATGGCAATCAGACGAGCATCGATGGTCGGCAAAAAGATGCGCTTGGCGCAGGCCACCGGTGCGGCAACGGCCCCGGCGTCGGCAGCAACCACTGGCGCTGTGTCTTCGAAATAGCCCAGACCGCGGCAACGCTGCCAGTTCGGCGCTGAACCTTTGGGGTCGAAGTGCCAGCGTTCTTTACCGCTGTCCACATCGATGGCGAATACCTTGCCGTAAGCGGTGCAGTGGTAGAGCGTGTCGCCGATCTGCAGCGGAGTGTTCTGGTCTTCGGCGCCGGAGCCGGTGCTTTGCGGCAGGTCGCCGCTGCGGAAGGTCCAGGCCACTTGCAGTTGGTTGATGTTGTCCTTGTTTATCTGGTCCAGCGCAGCGAAGCGGTCGCCGTGAGTGCTGTTGCCCCAGTGTTTCCAGTCTTTCTGCTCCTGGCCCTTGGCGACCGGCGTTACCGCCGCCTCGCTATCGGCCGTCACAATTGGCTCAAGCACAAACGCATAGGACGAGGTGGCGACAATCGCCGCCAACAGCAGGCCGCTCAGCACATAGGCACCACGCCCGTCGCCGTCGTGGGGTTCTACAGAAACGCGCAGCAAGGTCGGATAGAGCAGCGTCACCACCAGGCCGATGATGGCGAAGACGAACAGACGCGACACCAGCGGCCAGAATTCAAACCCGGTTTCCCACACGGCCCAGATCACCGACAGCAGCAGAATCACGCCATACAGCCAGGCACCGTTGGGGTTGCCTTTGGCGATCAGCACGCCGGCACCCACCATGGCCAAGCCACACAGCACGAAGTACCAACTGCCACCCAACACGGCCAGGTAAGCGCCGCCGCCGGCCAGGTACAAACCGACCAGGGCAATCGCCACCCCGACCACTACCAACAGCCCACGTGCCAAGCCCCCCGGGCGACGCCCGTCTACGGCCAATGCGTCTTTCATCCGTTCTATCCTCTTGCTTGCTCAACCTGCACCGGTGAAGCACTGGCAGGTTGCCAGCCACCGTAAAGGGCGCGGATTCTGCCGCGCATTCCCCTGCCTTACACCTTGCTGGCAGTAGGGTATTAACCAGTTGGTTACTTCCATCCAGGCGCAAACCCAGCGCTGGAGCGGTCCTACGAGGGGTGACTTTGTGGTCGATAATCGCCCACTATGCTCAGCCCGCGACCGCAGCGGTATTTCTGACCTGTATAACGCCGGCGATGAATGTATTGAACCCACTCCCGCGCTACCCCCTACTGCTCACCTTGCTTGCTGCTGCCGGCGCCACTGCCGCCGAAACGCCAGCCACTTCCGTGACGCTCGACCCACTGGTCGTCAGCGGCTCACGCCAGGCCAGCGACAGTTTCAGCCTGCCCTTTTCGATAGATAGCGTAGATCGTCAGCAGATCAGTGACGGGCAATTAGGTATTAATGCCTCGGAAGCCCTTAACCGAGTGCCCGGCTTGGTCGTACAAAATCGCCAGAACTACGCACAGGATCTGCAGATTTCTTCCCGTGGCTTTGGCGCCCGTTCGGCGTTTGGTGTGCGCGGTATCAAGCTGATCAGCGACGGCATTCCGGCCAGTACTGCCGATGGGCAGGGCCAGGCGGCCACCTTCAATCTGGATACCGCCGAGCGCATCGAAGTGCTGCGCGGTCCGGCTTCTACTCTGTATGGCAGCAATGCTGGCGGCGTGGTTCAGGTCTTTTCCCGCGACCCCGACGGGCCGCCAAAAATCGGCGCCGAGACGATTTTCGGCAGCGACGGCCTGAACAAAAACCACCTGAGCGCCGAGGGCGCCAATGAACACGCCGGTTTTCTGCTCGACGCCTCGCGCATGGACACCGACGGTTACCGCGACCACAGCGCCGCGCGGCGCGACCAGACGTTTTCCAAGCTGAACCTCAAGCCCGATGCCGACAGCAAGCTGGCGCTGATCTACAGCAGTCTGGAGCAGAACGGCACGCAGGATCCGCTAGGGCAGACCTGGGAGGCTTATAAGGCGGACCCACGTTCGGTGACCGCCAATGCCGAGATTTACAACACACGCAAAAGCATCGACCACCAGCAAGTGGGCGCCAATTACGAGCGCTACTTCGGCGACGCCACGCTGCAAGCCACGGCCTACACCGGCAAGCGCAGCGTGATTCAGTACCTGTCGATTCCCAAAGGCACACCGGCCAACAACAACTTTGGTGGCGGCGTGGTGGCCTTCGACCGCCGCTTCTACGGCGGCAGCCTGCGCTGGCTGCAGCCGGTCGGCGACGTCGACCTGGTATTCGGCCTGGATTACGACCAGAGCGAAGACGACCGCCAGGGCTACCAGAACTTTGTCGGCAACCAGCTCGGTGTAAAAGGCGCCCTGCGCCGCGACGAAAAAGACACCGCCACCAGCCTCGACCCGTACGCCCAAGCCACCTGGAAATTTGGCGACTGGACCCTGCAAGGTGGCCTGCGCTACAGCACCGTGGAAATCGATGTAGACGACCACTACCTGGTCAACGGCGACGACAGCGGTAACCGCCGTTACGAACAAGCCAACCCGGCCGTGAGCATGGGTTATGCCTTTACCCCGGAACTCAATGGCTACGTCAGCGTGGGCCGTGGTTTTGAAACGCCGACCCAGGGCGAGCTGGCCTATGCGCCAAACAATGTGGCCGGGGTGAACTACAACCTCGATCCATCGACCAGCACCCAGTACGAACTGGGGCTCAAAGCCCTGCTGGGCAATGCGACGCGGGTCAACGCGGCGGTCTTCCAGATCAACACCGACGACGAGATCGTGGTGTTCGCCAACAGCAATGGCCGCACCAGCTACCAGAACGCCGGCCGCACTCAGCGCCGCGGGTTCGAACTCGGTGTGGAAAGCCAGCTCAATGACCAGTGGACCGCTAACCTCGCCTACACCTACTTGGCGGCGCAGTACGACTCCAGCTTTGTCAGCGGCACCCGAACCATCGACAGCGGCAACGACCTCCCCGGCGTGCCGCGCACCACGCTGTTCGCCGAACTCAATTGGCAGCCGTTGGACGGCATCAGCACCGCCATCGAAGGTCTGTACCGCAGCAAGGTGTATGTGGAAGACAGCAACACCGCCAAGCCAGCGCCTGCCTACAGCGTGTTCAACTGGCGGGCGCGGTTTGAGCAGCACTACGGCTCGTGGACCGTGCACCAGCTAGTGCGGCTGGATAACCTGCTGGACCGGGAATATGTAGGCTCGGTGATTGTGGGCGACGGCAACAGCCGTTACTACGAAGCCGCCCCAGGCCGCAGCTGGTATGCCGGCGCCGGGGTTTCCTACCAGTTCGACTGATCGCCGTAGGATGGGTAGAGCCATAGGCGAAACCCATCGTTACGCGAATCGATGGGTTTCGCTGCGCTCTACCCATCCTACGGTTCTAAACCGTCGGCAACCGCTGATCCAGCAACATGTACAGCGCCGAGTCCGTTGGCCAATTACGCAGAAACCTCGCCCGATCCCGCGCATACGCCTTGGCGAAACTGCCCTGAGTGCCGTGCTGCTGCATGGCATCCAAGTCGATCAGCGTCCACTGGTTCTGGTGCCAAAAGAGGTTATGGCCTTTGAAGTCGCCGTGGCTGATGCGCTCGCGAATCAGCGCGGCAAACAGCTGGTCCAGCGCCAGCAGTTCGCTGTCCGGCGGCGTGCTGTTCAGGTACGGCGAGAAACGGGCGATCAGGTCTTCGTTTCCACAGTAAGCGGTCACCAGATACGCGCGGCCGCGCAGCCAGCACCAGCGGCGCTCGATCACGGCCAGCGGTTGCGGCGTGGCGATGCCTAGCACCTGCAAGCGGTTGCCTTCGCGCCAGCTGTGCCACGCGCGGCTGGGGCGCCAGAAGCGCTTTAGCCAGTGGGCGAAATTCTTCACGTTGTAGCGTTTGACCACCAGCGGCTCGCCGTTCAGTTCAACCCGCGCCACGGTCGCCGCGCCGCCGGTTTTATACAGATGGCCGGCCTCGATGGCAGCGTCTGGCTCAGCCAGCAACGCCTGTAAACGCGGCTCGGCTTCACGGCGCACTACACGCAAACCAAACGCCCCGATGCGGGCGCTAAACAGGCTGCATTCACGAGCGGCTTTTTTCAGGTAATCGCGTACCCGCCAGCGGCGCACAGTGGCGATTTCGCTGAGCAGTTTTTCCAGCGGCAGCGCGTGTTCACCATTGGCCAGCAGGTAGTGAATCAGCAGCTCTTCCAGAAAGGGTTCGAGGTTGGCGGGCAGCTGGGCGAAGAACACGCCGAGGTTGCGCAGCACTTCATCGCGGCCCAACGGCTGGCCGGGCACCTGGGCTTGCACGCCGCCGCCGTCGATCAGGTACAGCGCGCCGTCTTGTTGCAGCAGGTTGTCCAGGTGCAGGTCGGCTTGCCACAAACCTTTGCTGTGCAACTGGGCGATGGCGGCCAATGCCTGAGCCAGCACCTGTTGTTGAGCGTCTGACGCAGGCGCTTCGCCTTCCACGGCGCGCCAGGCATCGCCAAGGCTTTGTGCGTGATCGAGGTAGTCGAATAGCAGCCAACCGCCCTCGCCCGCCATGAACCCTTCGGCCAGCAATGCCGGGGTCAACAGGCCTTGGTCGGCGAGCAGATGCACGCCCTTGGACTCACGGTTGAAATGCCGCTCGGCTTTGCCGCCGACCAGCAACTTGGCCAGCACCTGCCGGCCTTGCCACTCGGCCACACCGACATAACGCTGCCCCGGCAACACCCGCAGCAAGGTATGCAGGCTCAACGTCTCACCACCTACCTGAAGGGTCAGCGGCAGTTCCGGCGTACGACCGGCATCGCGAAGCTGGCCCAGGTTCATTTGCGCGAAGCCTTGTGGGCGCTGCGCGCTCCGAGGCGTTTGCTCCAGCCCCTGGCGCCGCCTTTGTCGCCGACGTAGGCGAGCAGCAGGTGCCAGACTTCTTCCTGGCTCCAGCTACTGGCGCGGCGCAGCAGCGGCTCAAGGTCTTTGATGCGGTCGCGTTTGCCGAATACCAGACGCCGGGTTTTTTCCAGGTCGATCAGTTGCGCGTCAAAGCCTGTGGCCGACTCACGCAGAAAAATATGCTTGGGGTAGAAGCAGCCATGCATCTGATGGGCTGCGTGCAGCCGCCTAGCCAGTTCACCGCAGGCCTGCAGAATCGCCATACGCTGCGCTTCGCTGTGGCTGGTCCAGTCGCGCAACCAATGGTCGAGGTCTTGCCAGCCGTCCAGGGCGCGGGTCAGCAGAATGGCCTGGTGCTTGCCGTCCACCGTGCGCTGGGCGAAGAACGCCGCGTGCAGCGCGGGAATGCCCAGCTTCTGGTAGCGCTCGATATTGCGCAGTTCGCGGGCAAAGGTCGGCTCGCCGAACGGGTGCATCACACTGCGGGTCAGGTGGTTGGTCTGGCGTTTGAGGTAATACGCCGACTCGCCGAGCACCAAGCGGGACACGGTGCTGTAGCCGCCGCGCTCGGTATTGGGCTCGTCCACCGCCTCCAGCTCCAGCGCCCACAGGGCGTCGAAGGTATCGAGCTGGTGAGCGGCGAGCACCGCGCGGTCCTCGGCGGCGATAAAGTCCTTCATTCCCGACCCTCGAAAAATTTCACGATCTTGCGGATCTGTTTTTTGTCCGCTTGGTTGAGCCTGGCGTGCCCGCTGTACTGCAGATAAAAGCGCAGGCGCTGGGTGTTGGACAGCTTGTACTTGGCGACTTTGTCGAGGCAGGCGAGGTCTTTGATGATCCGGTAGCGCAACACAAAGCCGCGCCAGAACGCGCCGTTGGGGCAGTCGATAAAGAAGAGCTTGCCCTGCTCATTCACCAGCAAATTGCGCCACTTTAGATCGTTGTGCGTGAAATGGTTGTCATGCATGGTCCGCGTGCCGTGGGCCAGCTGGCGGCTGATGCCATCCACCCAGGCTGCATCCTGCAAGCGCGCGTCGCCTTTTTTGGCCATGCGGCCGAGGTCGTCCGTATTGGGCAACTCGCGGGTGATCATCGCGCCGCGCACGAAGGCGCCCTTGGCGCGCTCGTAACCACGGGCCACCACTTCGGCGGTGGGCAAGCCCCACTCGGCGAAGCGCTTGAGGTTCTGCCATTCGCTGCGTACCCGCAAACGGCCCAGATACGGGCGCAAGCCTTTGCCGGCGCTGCGGTAGCGTTTGACGTAATAGCTGACGCCGTCACGCTCGATGCGGATGACTTCGGACACCGGGTCGCGGGTCATGCGTTCGCCGGTCAAGGCGAACACGGCATCGAGGCTGCCGAAGTCGGCGGCGAGGTGCTGGTAGTGCGGTTCCAGGTGCCACGACGCCATCAGAGCGCGTCCCCATAGCGTTGTTTGCGGTCATACAGTTTGGCCGCCTTGCGCTCTAGCCAGGCCAGCAACTCGGCCTCTTCCCGCAGAATCTGGCGCAGGTTGCAGGTGCCTTTGGCCGCCAGGAAATAGCTGCGCAAAAAACGCAGTTTGTCCCGTTGGGTCAGGCCGATATCCAGCGCTGAGAAGTACAGGGCGGCGAGGTCTTTGTCGCGCCAGCGGCGGCTGATTTTCTCGCGGCTTTGCGCGCGATGCAGGTCGATGACCGACAGCTTGAAATCATCGGCCGTCACCGGTTTATTGGTGTGCAGCAGAAAGTGGCAGATGTAGCAGTCGCGGTGGTTTACCCCGGCGTGGTGCATCATCCCGGTCATGCGCGCCACTTCGGCAATCAGCGCGCGTTTGAGGCGTGGCTCGGGCGGCTGCTTGACCCAATCGATGCTGAAGTCTTCGAGGCTGACGGTGGGCGCCAGCTCTTCGGTGACGATAAAGGAATGCTGCGCCGCAGGATTATTGCCGCGCTCGCCAAAGGCCACGGCGGTCATGGTCGGCACGCCCACTTCGGTCAGCCGCTCAATCGCTTTCAGCTCTTGCCCGGCGCCGAGCACCGGCAGCTTGGCGGTAAACAGGTTCTTGAAGATTTCGCCCCAGCCAATGCCGCGGTGAATCTTCACAAAGTAGCCACGGCCATCGACTTCGGTGCGCAGAGTGCGGCGGCCTTCCAGCTCGCGGTACACCTGGCCGTCCAGGCGCTCGACGGCGTCGAAGGCGTCCTGCCCGGCCCACAGGCGTTTGAAGGGTTCGGTCAGCATCAGCTTCACGCGCGGGTCTCCAGAATCACATCGGCAGCGCGCTGCGGCAGGCTGTAGAGGTCCGCCGTGTCGGCAAACGCCAGGCCGTTGGCTGCCCAGGTGGCGCGTTGGGCGTCGTCTTCGAGCATGGCCAACAAGGTGTTGTTCAGTTGTTCCTGCTGGAACGGGCTGGGCACCACGCGGCCGCAATCGGCTTCTTCGATGTAGTGGGCGTAACCGCAAACATCGGTGACCAGCACCGGCAAACCGGCCACCAGGGCCTCAAGCAAAACGGTGCCGGTGTTTTCGTTGTAGGCCGGGTGAATCAGCAGATCGGCGCCGAGCAGAAAGCGTGGAATATCGCTGCGGCCTTTGAGAATCTGCACCTGCTCGCTGATGCCCAATGCCGCGACCTGCAACAGGAACGGCTTGGGATCGTCCTGCCCAATAACGATCAGGCGCGTACGTTTTTTCAATTCTTTGGGCAACGCGGCCACGGCCTTCAGGCTGCGATCCAGACCCTTGGTCTTGAAACCGGAGCCGATCTGCACCAGCAACAAATCGCTATCGGCCAGGTTGAACTCACGGCGGAATTCGGCACGAATTTCAGCGGCGTTGGCCGGCGCGCGACGGTCCGGGGCGATGCCCGGCGGCAGCAAGTGAAAGCGCTCGGCCGGGGTGGCGTAGTGTTTGACGAACAGCGGCTGCTGAACCTCGGAAATCATCAGTACTTCGGTCTTGGCCGTCGGGGCAAACACCGCGCGTTCGTAATCGGAGAAGTGCTTGTAGCGGCCCCACTTGCGGTACAGCGCATTGCGCAGGTTTTGTGCTTTGTCTTCAAAGCAGCCGTCGGCGGCGTAGTACACGTCCAGGCCCGGCATTTTGTTGAAGCCAACTACGCGGTCCACCGGGCGCTTGGCCAAGTCGGCCTGCACCCAGGCCAGCAGTTTTTCGTTGCGGCGGTGGTTGAACAGGGCTTTGACCGGCGCCACCAACACTTCGAAACCGGGGGGAATATCGCCCTCCCAGATCAGGGTGTAGACGCGAATGCTGTGGCCACGCTGCTGGCACTCCAGGGCGATGCGCATAAAGTCGCGCTGCAGGCCGCCGAAGGGAAAGTACTTGTACAGAACAAAAGCCAGTTGCATCACACAGTCTCCGGCGCCAGTAGCAGGGCTTGTAACTCGGTGGCCACACGCTCGGGCAGCAGGTCATCGAAACAGGGTTTATCGCGATCGCCCAAACCGGCATTCGGGCCGGTGGCGCACAGGTGAATCTGCGAGCGGCCATAAGCGCCGACGCGGCCCGGCAAGGTTGGGCCATACAAGGAAATAGTTGGCACATCCAACGCGGCGGCCAGATGGCCGAGGCCGGTGTCCACCGCCACACAGGCTTGCGCCCCGGCGATCACCTTCGCTACGCCCGCCAGGTTTAATTTGGGCAGTACCACGGCGTTTTCCAACCCCGCGGCAATGCGTTCGGCGCGTTGCTGCTCGGCATCGCTGCCCCACGGCAGGCGAATGGCGTAACCCAATTCGCTCATCTGCTCGGCCAGGCTGCGCCAATAGGTTTCCGGCCAGTGCTTGCTGGCCCAGGTGGTGCCGTGCAGAAACAGCAGGTACGGCGGGGCGTTGGGGTCGGCCAGTTGCGCGCGGTTCAAGCCGTAGTCACCTATTCCCGCCGGCAGCGGGTAGTCCAGTGCCTGGGCAAACAATTGGCGCACGCGCTCCAGCGCATGTTGCTCACGCGGCACGTGATAGGTGCGGTCATAGAAGCGGCAGGCGATGGGCTCGCGCGCCGAGTCGCGGTCGAAGCCGGCGATGGGACCCTGCACGTAGCGGGTCAGCCAGGCGCTTTTCAACAGGCCCTGGGCGTCGATCACCAGGTCGTACTTGGTTTCACCGAGACGCTGTTTGAAGCGTTTCCAGTCGCCGTTCTTGAAGGTCTGCCAGAGGTTTTTCCGCCAGCGGCGGATGGCCACCGGAATCACCTGGGCCACGGCCGGATGCCAGGCGGGAATCTCGGCAAAGCCCTCTTCCACTACCCAGTCGAATTGAATGCCGGAATGGCGCGGGCCGCGTCGGTCAGCGCCGGCAGGCTATGAATCACATCGCCGAGCGACGAGGTTTTGATCAGCAGAACCCGCATCAATCGACCTCGACCGGGTCGGGCGCCAGACGCGCCAGGGCTCCCACCACTGGCCGCGGCTTGAGTTCGCGCAGGCAGTTGTAGTGGCCAAAGCGGCAGGTGCGGTCAAAGCACGGGCTGCACTCGATGCCCAGGCGCACGATTTCCACTTTTTCGGCCAACGGCGGGGTAAAGCCGGGCGAGGTGGAACCATAGATGGCCACCAGCGGGCGATTCAGTGCGGCGGCCACGTGCATCAGACCCGAGTCGTTGGACGCGACTGCGGTGGCGCAGGACAGCAGATCGATTGCCTCGGCCAGCGAAGTTTCGCCGGCAAGGTTATGGGCTTCTTCACGCAGGCCCGGAATCAGACGAGCTCGAATAGCCTCACCCACCGGGTGATCATTTTTGAGCCGAACAACCACACCTGCCAGCCTTCGCGAATTTTCAGCTCGGCGACTTTGGCGTAGTGCTCACTAGGCCATTTCTTCGCCTCACCGAATTCGGCGCCGGGGCACAGGGCCAAAACCGGACGATCGAGTGTCAGGCCGAACTTGGCCAACGCCGCGTCACGGCTTTGCGGCTCGATGCGCAGGCTGGGCTGTGGATAAGGTTGCGGCAGCTCGGCGCCGGGCTCGTAAGCCAGGGCCATAAAGCGCTCGATCATCAGCGGGTAGCGCTCTTTGTCGAGCTTGCGCACATCGTTGAGCAAGCCGTAGCGCAACTCGCCTTTCCAGCCGGTACGTTTGGGGATACCGGCGAAGAACGGCACCAGCGCAGACTTGAGCGAGTTGGGCAGCAGAATGGCTTGATCGTACTGGCCAGCCAGCGACTTGCCGATACGCCGCCGCGTACCCAATTCCAACGCGCCATGGCCCAGGGGAAAGCTCAGGGCTTTGCGCACTTCGGGCATGCGTTCGAGAATCGGCCGGCTCCAGTCGGGCGCCAGCACATCTATTTGGCAGTCGGGGTGGCGCTGTTTCAGGCACTGGAACAGGGTCTGCGCCATCACCATGTCGCCTACCCAGCTTGGCCCTACGATCAGTATGTTCATTCAAACTCCGCAAATGAGCAGGGAGGCGTTTAAGCCTCCCTGTCACTGCCAAATGCAATTTTTTCAGTCTGCCAGCTACGTGGACCCGGGGCGGTTAACTAAGCCCCAGTTCGCGCCAGATGCGCATCACTTCCTGGCGCTCATGCTGGAACTGCTCGCCGCTCACGGTGCCGGGCTGCTTTTGCAATGCCAGGCGGTGCGAAGCGGAACGGTAGGCCTTGTAGACCTCTTGCAGCAGCGTGGCATCGGCGGCGGGCAACAAGCCCAGGCGCTCGAGGCCTTCCAGAATGCGAATGTTGTCGGTGTATTGCAGCAGCGGCGGATACGCGCCGGACCACGCCAAGGCCGCGTATTGCACCATAAATTCGATATCCACGATACCACCGGCATCCTGCTTGAGATCGAACGGCGCTGCGGCCTCGAAGGCATTTTGCCCGGTGCCGGCGGCGGTCTGCTTGCTGCCGAGGTTGTCACGCATCTTGGCGCGCATCTCGCTGACTTCAACGCGCAGCTTGTCCAATTCCCGCGCTTTGCCGAGCACCTTGGCACGTACACCTTCAAACGCTGCACCCACCCGCTCGCTGCCCACCAGCACCCGGGCGCGCACCAGCGCCTGGTGTTCCCAGGTCCAGGCTTCGTTCTCTTGATAGCGCTCGAAAGCGCCCAGCGAACTCACCAGCAGGCCCGCAGAACCGGACGGACGCAAGCGCATATCCACTTCATAGAGCTGGCCGGAGTTGGTCTGCGCGGTGAGCAAGTGAATGATCCGCTGCCCCAGGCGATTGAAGAACTGCGCGCCGTCGATGGGTTTGGCGCCATCGGTTTCGGCCTGCGGGTCGCCGTCGTGGATAAACACCAGGTCGAGGTCCGAGCCATGGCCCAGCTCGATGCCGCCGACCTTGCCGTACCCGACGATGATGAAGTCCGGATCGCACAGCCCGCCATCCGCGCGTTGCGGTGTGCCGTGCTTGGCCACGGTATGCCGCCAGGCCAGGGCCAGCACCTGGTCAAGGATGGCTTCGGCCAGCCAGGTCAGGTAGTCGCTCACTTTCATCAGTGGCAATGCGCCGGAGATTTCCGACGCCGCCACCCGCAGCCGATGCGCCAGCTTGAAGTGGCGCAGGGCTTCCATCTGCTGTTCCAGATCGTCTTCGGGAATGCGGGTCAGGCGTTCGCGCAATTCGGCGGCCAGCTCTGGCGCCAACGGCGGTTTGAACAGGCGCCCTTCATTAAGCAGTTCGTCCAGCAGCAGCGGGAAGCGGCTGATCTGCTCGGCAATCCACGGGCTGGCGGCGCACAGCGTCAGCAACTGCTGCAAGGCCCCAGGGTTTTCGGTGAGCAGCACCAGGTACGCCGAACGCCGCGCCACCGCTTCAATCAGCGGCAGCACGCGCTCCAGCACCAGGTCGGGGTTTTCATGTTCGACTGCCTGCGCCAGCAGACGGGGAATAAAGGCATCCAACCGCTCGCGGCCCAGGCGCTGCATGGCGCGCACCTGGTTGCCGCTGCGCAGGCCGGCGAGGCGCTGCCAAGCCGATTGCGGGTCGGCGAAACCGGCGTCGGCCAACTGCCGGCAGGCGCTTTCTTCGTCCAGCGCATCTTCCCACAGCGGCAGCCATTCGCTGCCGACACACAGGTCGGCCTCGCCGTTTTCGTCTTCGTCGGGGTCGGCAATCACCTGGCGGAAGTGCCATTCGATGCGGCCGCGCCAGTACATCAGGCGCTCATGGAACGCGGCCCAAGTATCAAAGCCCATAATGAAAGCGACGCGGGCGCGCTCGTCGTCGTTGTCCGGCAGCATCTGGGTCTGGCGGTCGGCGATGGCCTGGATAGCGTGTTCGGTGTAGCGCAGAAACTCGTAGCCATCGCGCATTTCAGCGACCACGGCGGGCGGCAGGTAACCCTGCCCTTCCAACGTTTTAAGCACCTTTAATAGCGGGCGTTGTTGCAGGCTGAGATCGCGGCCGCCGTGGATCAGCTGGAAGGCCTGAGCGATAAATTCCACCTCGCGAATGCCGCCGGAGCCCAGCTTGATGTTCTCCGACATACCCTTGCGCCGCACTTCCTGCTGAATCAGCAGTTTCATGGCGCGCAGCGCTTCGATGGCGGAAAAGTCGAGGTAACGGCGGTACACGAAGGGGCGCAGCATATCGAGTAATTGCGCGCCGGCAGCCTGGTCACCGCCGACCACGCGCGCCTTGATCATGGCGTAGCGTTCCCAGTCGCGGCCCTGGTCCTGGTAGTACTGCTCCAACGCGTTAAAGCTGAATACCAGCGAACCGGCCGAGCCGTACGGGCGCAGGCGCATGTCGACGCGGAACACGAAACCGTCGACGGTAATGGCATCCAGCGCCTTGATCAGCCGCTGACCGAGCTTGATAAAGAACTCCTGATTATCCAGCGAGCGTTTCACACCCTCGGTATCGCCGCCTTCGGGGTAGGCGAAGATCAGGTCGATATCCGACGACAGATTGAGCTCAACCGCCCCCAGCTTGCCCATGCCCAACACAACCATGTGCTGAGGCTCGCCGCTGCGTCGGCCCATAGGTGTGCCGAACTGCTCGCAGTGGCGGGGGTACAACCAGTGGTAGGTGAGGTCGATGCTGGCATCGGCGAGATCGGAAAGATCCCGACAGGTCTGCGCCAAATCAGCCTGGCGGTTGATATCGCGCCAGATGATGCGCACCTGCTGACGGTTGCGCAGACGGCGCAGCACCTGACCCAGCTGCGCTTCGTCGGTGCATTCGGCCAGGGCGGCGGCCATTTGTTCGCGCAGCTCACCCGGCTGCAGCGGGCGGTCCAGCTCGCCGCTGGCGGCCAGGGCCATGAGCATCTGCGGGTCGCGTACGGCTTGTTCACTGACGAAGTCGCTGGCGCCGACGACGCGCTTGAAGGCGTCGAGGCGGTCGGGGGGCCAGGCATCGAATTGGGCAGCGGCATCGCCGAGCGCCGCTCGGAACGACTGCTCGGCGCGAAGGACAAAAGACTGAAGCGAGGACGGCAACTCGACAAGCGACGGCAGGTTCATGATCTATCCTGTTGAACTGCTGATCGGCGTACAACCCGCTGGAAGCCCCGGATTGTCGCGATTCTTTCGTTCTAATGTGTACACAATGTAGTTTTACTACGAAAGAATGTGTCCCAAGGGCTGAAACCTCCGTCGATTTGTAGTAAAACTACACGCGGCCGGTCCTACCTCCGGTAAATCCAAGAATTTACGTGCCCGCCCATAAGGCCGGCAACGAACACAAGGTTTTCGATTCTGGAAGCCTTTCCGCCATGGAGCAAGCCATGCAAGACCTCGATCCCGTCGAAACCCAGGAATGGCTGGACGCGCTTGAATCCGTCCTAGACCGTGAAGGTGAAGACCGCGCTCATTACCTCATGACCCGTATGGGCGAACTGGCCACCCGCAGCGGTGCGCAACTGCCCTACGCCATCACCACGCCGTACCGCAACACCATCCCCGTAACCCACGAAGCACGCATGCCTGGCGACCTGTTCATGGAACGCCGCATTCGCTCGTTGGTACGTTGGAACGCGTTGGCCATGGTGATGCGCACCAACCTGCGCGACTCGGACCTGGGCGGCCACATCTCCAGCTTCGCCTCCAGCGCCACGCTGTATGACATTGGCTTCAACTACTTCTTCCAGGCCCCGACCGACGAGCACGGCGGCGACCTCATCTACTTCCAGGGCCACGCCTCCCCCGGCGTTTACGCCCGTGCCTTTATGGAAGGGCGCATCAGCGAAGACCAGATGAACAACTTCCGTCAGGAAGTGGACGGCAACGGCCTGTCGTCGTACCCGCACCCGTGGCTGATGCCCGATTTCTGGCAGTTCCCGACTGTATCCATGGGCCTTGGCCCGATTCAGGCGATCTACCAGGCACGCTTCATGAAGTACCTGGAAAGCCGTGGTTTTATTCCGGCTGGCAAGCAGAAAGTCTGGTGTTTCATGGGCGACGGCGAGTGCGACGAGCCGGAATCCCTCGGCGCCATCTCCCTGGCTGGCCGCGAAAAACTCGACAACCTGATCTTCGTCATCAACTGCAACCTGCAGCGCCTCGACGGCCCGGTGCGCGGTAACGGCAAGATCATCCAGGAACTCGAAGGCGTGTTCCGCGGCGCCCAGTGGAACGTGAACAAGGTCGTGTGGGGCCGCTTCTGGGACCCGCTGCTGGCCAAAGACACCGACGGCATCCTGCAACGCCGTATGGACGAAGTCATCGACGGCGAGTACCAGAACTACAAAGCCAAAGACGGCGCTTTCGTGCGTGAACACTTCTTCAACTCGCCGGAACTCAAGGCGATGGTTGCCGATTTGTCCGACGACGAAATCTGGAAGCTCAACCGCGGTGGCCACGACCCGTACAAGGTGTATGCGGCCTACCACCAGGCGGTTAACCATAAAGAGCAGCCGACCGTCATTCTGGCCAAGACCATCAAGGGTTACGGCACCGGTGCTGGCGAAGCCAAGAACACCGCGCACAACACCAAGAAAGTCGATGTCGACAGCCTGAAGAAATTCCGCGACCGCTTCGATATTCCGGTGAAAGACGAAGAGCTGGAAAACCTGCCGTTCTTCAAACCCGAAGAAGGCAGCGCCGAAGCCCGTTACCTGAGCGAACGCCGCAGCGCCCTGGGCGGTTTCGTGCCCCAGCGCCGCGCCAAGAGCTTCAGCATTCCGACCCCGCCACTGGAAAGCCTCAAGGCCATTCTGGACGGCAGCGGCGACCGCGAAATCTCCACCACCATGGCCTTCGTGCGCATCCTGTCGCAGTTGGTCAAGGACAAGGAAATCGGCCAGCGCATCGTGCCGATCATCCCGGACGAAGCCCGTACCTTCGGTATGGAAGGCATGTTCCGTCAGCTCGGTATCTACTCCTCGGTCGGCCAGCTCTACGAGCCGGTGGATAAAGACCAAGTGATGTTCTACCGCGAAGACAAGAAGGGCCAGATTCTCGAAGAAGGCATCAACGAAGCCGGCGCCATGTCGTCGTTCATTGCTGCCGGTACCTCGTACTCCAGCCACAACCAGCCGATGCTGCCGTTCTACATCTTCTATTCGATGTTCGGCTTCCAGCGTATCGGCGACCTGGCCTGGGCCGCTGGCGACAGCCGCACCCGTGGCTTCCTGATCGGCGGCACCGCCGGCCGCACCACCCTGAACGGTGAAGGCCTGCAGCACGAAGATGGTCACAGCCATATGCTGGCGGCCACCATCCCGAACTGCCGCACCTATGACCCCACCTACGGCTACGAGCTGGCGGTGATCATTCAGGACGGCATGAAGAAGATGACCGAAGAGCAACAGGACGTCTTCTACTACATCACCGTGATGAACGAGTCCTACACCCAGCCAGCGATTCCGGCCGGCGTGGAAGAAGGCATCGTCAAGGGCATGTACCTGCTCGAAGAAGACAAGCGCGACTCGGCGCACCACGTGCAACTGCTGGGTTCGGGCACCATCCTGCGTGAAGTGCGCGAAGCGGCGAAGATTCTGCGTGACGAGTTCAACGTCAGCGCCGATGTGTGGAGCGTTACCAGCTTCAACGAACTGCGCCGTGACGGCCTGGCCGTGGAACGCAGCAACCGTCTGCACCCGGGCCAGAAGCCGAAGCAAACCTACGTCGAAGAGTGCCTGAGCGGCCGCAAAGGTCCGGTTATCGCCTCTACCGACTATATGAAACTGTTCGCCGAACAGATTCGTCAGTGGGTACCGGTCAAGGAATACAAAGTGTTGGGCACCGACGGTTTCGGCCGTAGCGACAGCCGCAAGAAGCTGCGTCACTTCTTTGAAGTTGACCGTCACTTCGTGGTGCTGGCCGCCCTGGAGGCCCTGGCTGACCGTGGTGATATCGAACCGAAAGTGGTGGCCGAAGCCATCGTCAAGTTCGGCATCAACCCAGAAAAACGTAACCCACTGGACTGCTAAGGGAGCGCCGAGATGAGTGAACTAATTCGCGTACCCGACATTGGCAGCGGTGAAGGGGAAGTCATCGAATTGATGGTGAAAGTAGGCGATCGGATTGAAGCCGATCAAAGCCTGCTCACCCTCGAGTCGGACAAAGCCAGCATGGAAATCCCCGCGCCGAAAGCCGGCGTGGTGAAAAGCCTCAAGGTCAAACTCGGCGATCGCCTGAAAGAAGGCGATGAGCTGCTGGAACTGGAAGTGGACGGCGCTGAAGCAGCCCCGGCCGCCGCCGAACCTGCCGCTAAAGCTGAAGCCGCGCCTGCTGCTGAGCCTGCCAAAGCCGCCGAGCCCGCACCTGCTGCGGCGCCAGCCGCTGCCGCAAGCAGCTCGGTGCAAGATATCCACGTGCCGGATATTGGTTCGTCGGGCAAAGCCAAAATCATCGAACTGCTGGTAAAAGTCGGTGACACGGTAGAAGCCGACCAATCGCTGCTGGTGCTGGAGTCTGACAAGGCCAGCATGGAAATCCCGTCGCCGGCTGCCGGCGTGGTGGAAAGCCTGAGCGTGAAGCTGGACGATGAAGTCGGCACCGGCGACTTGATTCTGAAACTGAAAGTGGCGGGTAGCGCACCTGCTGCCGCCCCTGCTCCAGCCGCAGCGCCTGCCGCTAAAGCCGAAGCAGCGCCAGCGCCAGCAGCTGCCGCACCCGCCAAAGCGGAGGCAGCTCCGGCCGCCCCCGCAGCGCCTGCCAAAGACGGCGCCAAAACCCACGCCGGCCCGGCTGTACGCCAACTGGCCCGTGAGTTCGGTGTTGAATTGAGCGCGGTGGCCGCCAGCGGTCCACACGGTCGTGTGCTGAAAGAAGACGTGCAGGTCTACGTCAAAGCCATGATGCAGAAGGCCAAGGAAGCACCGGCCGCCGGCGCTACCGGTGGAGCAGGCATTCCGCCGGTTCCGGAAGTCGATTTCAGCCGCTTTGGTGAAATTGAAGAAGTGCCGATGACCCGCCTTATGCAAGTGGGCGCCGCCAACCTGCACCGCAGCTGGCTCAACGTGCCGCACGTAACGCAGTTTGATTCGGCCGATATCACCGAGCTGGAAGCCTTCCGCATTGCGCAGAAAGCCGTGGCCGAGAAAGCCGGCGTGAAGCTCACTGTGCTGCCGCTGCTGCTCAAGGCCTGTGCATACCTGCTCAAGGAACTGCCGGACTTCAACAGCTCCCTGGCGCCGTCGGGCAAAGCGATCATCCGCAAGAAATACGTGAACATCGGCTTTGCCGTGGACACCCCGGACGGTCTGCTGGTACCGGTCATCAAGGACGTCGACAAGAAGACCTTGCTGCAACTGGCTGCCGAAGCCGCGGAACTGGCGGAAAAAGCGCGCACCAAGAAGCTCTCGGCCGACGCCATGCAAGGCGCCTGTTTCACCATTTCCAGCCTCGGCCATATTGGCGGCACAGGCTTCACGCCGATCGTCAACGCGCCGGAAGTGGCGATTCTCGGGGTTTCCAAGGCGACCATGCAGCCAGTTTGGGACGGTAAAGCGTTCCAGCCAAAACTGATGCTGCCGCTGTCGTTGTCTTACGACCACCGCGTAATCAATGGTGCTGCTGCCGCCCGGTTCACCAAACGTCTGAGCGACGTATTGGGCGATATCCGCACCATGCTGCTGTAAGGCTGTAACGCTTCAACTATTTCGGGCATGCCACGCTCGTACCTCAGCCCCGCCTTTTGGCGGGGTTTTTTTTGCGTTTTTTTTGGCGGGGGAGCGGATCACTCAAACAAAACATCCGTCATCCCAGCGCAGGCTGGGATCCAGAGTCTTGGAGAGGACGACCAACGAGGATCGACGCCACATTCTGGGTCCCAGCCTGCGCTGGGACGACGGTGCGTCTGGAAGGAAATCAACCCTTCTGAATATTGCGCAAAAGAAACGTCAACGCCTTGGCCAACTCCGCCGCCCCCTGATGATCGCGGCGAATGGTCAGCCACGGGCTGCCGTCCTGGGGATTTTTCAGCACGCACACCTGCTCGGTCGGCGGGCATTCGTATTTGATGTATGGATCGACGCCAAACACCTCAAGACGCGCATTGCTTACCGCCAAGTTCACGCCTTGCGCTTCGCGGACTGTCTGCTGAACCAGCAACTCACCCGGCCCGCCGACACTAAGCTGATACACCTGATCATGGCGTTCGGCCTGGCCCACCTGGAAAGCCGCACGCACGGCATAGGTGTCGAGCAGCTCGTTGCTTTGCGCCAGCAAGGCCTGGCGCTCGTTACTGGTGAGGTACAGATGCTTGAGTTCATTGAGGTAGCGCGTCTGTTCGGCACCGTTCAATTCAGGGGCGGGTTCAGCCGCCTGCACGGTAGACGCTGCCAGCATTACAGCGGCAATTGCAGGCAATGTTCCCAGCCGCCTTGTCAGTCTTGTTCGCATGATGCACCCTTACGAATGAAGTGGCCCCGAGCCACTCGTTCAGCATACTGGAAGCGAGTCTCCCGATGAAAAGCCATACCGATGCCGCCAGCCGTCCGGCGGTCGAGGTTGTGACGCAGTTGCCAGTGCCCTCGCGGCTCGGCATGTTGCGTTTCGAGCGGCTTAATGAGGCTAGCTGGACTCTCCTATTTCTCGACGCCTCCTGCGAAGCCCAATTGGGCCTGGCCGCCGGGGAACTTTGCGGCTTGATCGGCTCGCCCTACGCGAGCCTCATGGAGCCCGAAGAACGCTACCAGTTGCACGACACCATTGCCCTGCAACTCAAAGACAGCCCGCACTACAAAGTGCACTACAAGCTGCATACGCCCAACGGCCTGCTCCACCTGGTGGAGCTGGGCGAAGCCTTCAAGCAACACGGACGCCAGCTGTTACGCGGCTATCTATTACCGGCAGACGAACCGGTCTTCCCCGACCGCCAGCCGCAACAGTCCGAACTGCAAATCCAGAACAACCGCCTGCAAGCCTCCCTCGAACTCTATCAACGCTCCCAGGAAGAACACTTGCAGCACCTGGTGCGCAGCCGCGCGCAGCAGAGCATGATCGTGCGCCTGGCGCGCCATCGTTACAGCTCAGACAACCAGGTTTTCGAGGCCGCGCAGCTGATCACAAAGGCCGCCTGCGAGACGTTCAATGTCGCCCGCGCCAGCCTTTGGCACTTGCGCCAGGAAATGCTCGACCCCATCACCATGTACAGCACCGATATCGGTCAGCACGAGTTGCCGACCGCCATCAACGCCAGCACCTACCCGCACTACCTCGCCGCTCTGCACAGCGGCCGCGCCATTGATGCCCACAGCGCCATGCGCGACCCGCGCACCCGCGAGCTGGCCGAAACCCACCTGCTGCCGCGTGGCGTCACCGCCATGCTGGATGCCAGCGTGCGGGTGGCCGGTGAAGTGGTGGCGGTGCTGTGCCTGGAACACGCCGGCAGCGAGCGGGTATGGCAGGCCGATGAAATCGCCTTTGCCGGTGAGCTGGCCGACCAGTTCGCCCACGCCATGGTCAACCAGCAGCGGCGCAGCGCCAGCAGCGAGCTGCAACTGTTCCGCCGCGCCGTGGAGCAAAGCGCCAGCGCGTTTTTGCTGATCGACCGCGAAGGCATCGTCGAGTACGTGAACTCCAGCTTTACCGCCATCACCCTGTTCAGCCCCGAAGAAGTGCAAGGCCGGCGCCTGTCCGACCTGCCGGCGCTGGCCAACCTCAGCGACCTGCTGTTCGACGCCCATTCGAACCTCGCCCAGCAAAACAGCTGGCACGGCGAGTTCCGCAGCCGCCGCAAGAGCCTGGAGCCCTACTGGGGGCATCTGTCGATTTCCAAGGTGTATGGCGGCGATGGCGAGCTGACCCACTACATTGGCATTTACGAAGACATCACCCAGAGCAAGCTGGCCCAGCAGCGCATCGAGCGCCTGGCCTACACCGACAACCTCACGCGCCTGGGCAACCGCCCGGCGTTTATCCGCAGCATGGAAGAGCGTTTCTCCGGCAACAGCGAGAAACCCACCAGTTTGCTGCTGGTGGATATCGACAACTTCAAGCGCATCAACGACAGCCTCGGCCACCAGACCGGGGACAAGCTGCTGATGAGCCTGGCCCGCCGCCTGCGCAACAGCTTGAACGCCAACAACAGCCTGGCGCGGTTTGCCAGTAACGAATTTGCCGTGCTGTTGGATAACTGCGACGTCGCCGAAGGCCAGCGCATTGCCGGGCAAATTCTGCAAACCCTGGATAAACCGCTTTTCGTCGACAACCAGCTCATCAGCGTTACCGGCTCGGTCGGCCTGGCCTGCGCACCGCTGCACGGCGAAGACTCCCACACCCTGATGAAACACGCGGGCCTGGCGCTGCACAAAGCCAAAGCCAACGGCAAACATCAGGTGCAGGTGTTTACCGAGGCGCTGAACGCCGAGGCCAACTACAAGCTGTTTGTGGAAAACAACCTGCGCCGCGCCCTGACCCAGAACGAGCTGGAAGTGTTCTACCAGCCCAAGCTCGACCTGCGCAGCGGCCACCTCACCGGCATGGAAGCGCTGCTGCGCTGGAACCATCCGGAAAAGGGCATGATCCAGCCGGACCAATTTATCAGCGTGGCCGAAGACACCGGCCTGATCATCCCCATCGGCAAATGGGTGGCGCGCCAGGCCTGTCGCATGAGCAAGCAGCTCACGGCCCTGGGCCTTGGCGATATTCAGGTGGCCATCAACCTGTCGCCCAAGCAGTTTTCCGACCCGGACCTGGTGGGCTCCATCGCCGATATCCTCGAAGAAGAACAGCTGCCGCCGCACCTGCTGGAGCTGGAGCTGACCGAAAGCCTGCTGCTGGAAGCCACCGACGACACCCGCCAGCAACTCAATCGCCTGAAAAGCCTGGGCCTGACTCTGGCCATGGACGACTTCGGCACCGGCTACTCGTCGCTCAGCTACCTGAAGAAATTCCCCATCGATGTGATCAAGATCGATCGCAGCTTTATCAAAGACATCCCGGACAACCAGGACGACATGGAAATCACCTCCGCGGTGATCGCCATGGCCCACAACCTCAAGCTCAAAGTCGTGGCCGAAGGCATCGAGAATGCCGCCCAGCTGAGCTTTCTGCGCCGGCATAAATGCGATATCGGCCAGGGTTACCTGTTCGACCGGCCGATTCCCGGCCGTGACCTGCTGGAAAGCCTACGCCGCTACCCGTGCCGCCCGGCCAACTGAATTCGCTGTAACGTCTGGCGTTGCATTCAGTCTACTGAGACGCCATATCTGCAAAACCCCATCCGTTAACCCAAGGAGCCTGCCATGGTGCTGCGTTCGCAAATTCTCGCCCACAAGCTCGACCTGCCCACCGCCGAGCAAGCCCTGCCCGGCCGTGAAAGCCCGATGCCGGTGCCGGAGCAGCACTTCGTCAACGGCAACCCGTTGCAGGGTCCGTTCCCGGCTGGCCTGGAAACCGCAATCTTCGGTCTCGGTTGTTTCTGGGGGGCCGAGCGGCGCTTCTGGCAACAACCCGGCGTGTACAGCACGGCAGTGGGTTATGCCGGCGGCCATACGCCCAACCCGACCTACGATGAAACCTGCTCGGGCCTGACCGGCCATAGCGAAGTGGTGCTGGTGGTGTTCGACCCGAAAGTGACCAGCTACGACGTCCTGCTCAAAGTGTTCTGGGAAGCGCATAACCCGACCCAGGGTATGCGCCAGGGCAACGATGTCGGCAGCCAATACCGCTCGGCCATCTACGCCACCAGCCCGGCCCAGCTCGACGCCGCGCTGACCAGCCAGGCGGCTTTCCAGAAGCCACTGGAAGCGGCCGGCTTCGGCGCCATCACCACGGAAATCATCGAAGCGCCGGCGTTTTACTACGCCGAGGCCTACCACCAGCAGTACCTGGCCAAGAACCCGAATGGCTACTGCGGGCTCGGTGGCACTGGGGTGTGCCTGCTGTAAATCCGCACTGAACCGGTCTTGGCTGCCCAACAGTCTCGACCGGTTCACGCCCTGGCGAACGTCTAAGTGCTCCTGTAACACGCAAGTTGTAGGATGACTCTCTGCCAGCTGTCATGCCGGTGCCGCACCGGACGCGACTATAAAAAAGAGAGAATCTGCATGAACACGTTTAGCCTCGGGCGCTGCCGCCTGGTCGTAGGTTTTGCCGCGCTATTGGGTGTCGCCAGCGCTGTACTGGCCGAAGACGCCCCCATCGTTATCAAGTTTTCCCACGTCGTCGCCGAAGACACTCCCAAGGGCCAAGGCGCCCTGCTGTTCAAAAAACTGGTGGAAGAACGCCTGGCCGGCAAGGTCAGCGTCGAGGTATTCCCCAACTCCAGCCTGTACGGCGATGCTGATGAATTGCAGGCCCTGCGCGACGGCAAGGTGCAGATCCTCGCACCCTCGCTGGCCAAGTTCGGTGAGTACAACCAGCAACTGCAAATCTTCGACCTGCCGTTTCTGTTCGACGACCTGGCGGCGGTCAATCGCTTTCAGCAACGGGCCAAGGGTCGCCAACTGCTAACCGGCATGCAGAAACACAACATCACCGGGCTCGCCTATTGGCACAACGGCATGAAACAGCTATCGGCCACCAAGGCGCTGAACAACCCCGCCGACGCCAAGGGCCTGGCCTTCCGCATCCAGCCTTCGCCGGTCATCGAAAGCCAGTTCAACGCCTTGGGCGCCACGCCGGTGAAACTGCCATTCGCCGCCACCTTGCAAGCCATGCAAGAGGGCAAGGTGCAGGGCACCGAGAACACCTGGTCGAACCTTTACAGCCAGAAATACGCACCGCTGCAGCCCTACATGACCGAAACCAACCACGGCGTGCTCGACTACATGCTGGTGACCAATACCCAGTTCTGGTACGCCATTCCCCACGCCACGCGCACCGAGCTGGAAGGCATCGTCGAAGAAGTAACCTTTGCCGTGAACAACGCCGCCGAGCAGCAGAACGTCGAGGCGCGCCAGCAGCTCAGCCAGGGCAAAACCCACCTGCTTACCCTGACCGAACAGGAGCGCACCCACTGGCGCGCCGCCATGCAACCGGTGTGGAAACAGTACGAAGCGGTGATCGGCAGCGACATCATCCATGCAGCCGAACAGGTCAATCGCAAGAGCGCCGGCAAATAACGGAAAGCAACGTCAGCCAGGTAAAAGCTGGCTGTTAGCCATTAGGCGGGTCACAGCCCGCCGTTGGCACGCTAGACTTAGGGCAAATAACCAGTGGCCCCATGAGCCCGGCATGCCAGATTCCAAACGACTGCTCGTTCCCGAACAACTTTGTGTTGGCCTCTTTGTTCAGCTCGACCTGAACTGGTGGGAGCACGACTTCGCGTTCAACAGCTTCAAAATCAAAGACCAGGCTCAACTTGATGCCGTGCTCGCCCTGGGCTTGCCGCAGGTGCGCTACGACCCCACGAAAAGCGACTGCCTGCCGCTGCCGCACCCGGACGAATTGCCGCCGGTGATCGTCGAAGAACCGCCGCCCCCGCCCCAGCCGCCTACCGCCGAAGAAATAGCCGCAGAGGCACGCGCGGTAAAACTCGGCAAGCTGCGCAAGCGCCTGGCCGAGGTGGACCGCAAGTTCATTCACACCAGCCACATGGTCAAAGAGCTCACCAAAACCCTGCACCGCGCCCCTGAAGACGTGGTGAAACAGGCCGGTGAAGTGGTGCGCGAACTGGTCGGCACCATGATGGCCGAGGACGGCGTGGTGCTGCACAGCATCAACGGCAAAGCCGCCGAAGATGCCTACTCCCATGCCTTGAACGTCACCGTGTTGTCGATGATGCTCGGCCGCCAGCTCGGCTACGACAGCGAGGCCTGTCACTCCCTGGGCCTCGGCGCGCTGCTGCACGACATCGGCAAGATGGATGTGCCGAGCAAAGTGCTGCTCAAAACCGAGCCGCTGAACCGCCCGGAATTGCAGTTTTTGCAGATGCACACCGAATTTGGGCGCCGTCGCGGGCAGAAGCTGATGCTCGACGACGAGGTGCTGCGCATCATCTACGAGCACCACGAATACTGCGACGGCACGGGCTACCCGAACAAACTGCACGAGGCCAGCATCGGCCGCCTGAGCCGCGTGGTGTGCATCACCAACCACTTCGACAACCTGTGCAACCCGCACAACCCGCGCGAGGCCATTAGCCCGCATGAGGCGCTGGCGCGGATGTTCAATCAGCACAAGGAACGGTTCGATCAGGTGGCACTAAAGGCGTTTATCCGCTGCATGGGCGTGTACCCGCCGGGCAGTCTCGTGCAGTTGCAGGATGGCCGCTTCGGCCTGGTGCTGGGCATGCACCCGACGCTGCCGCTCAAGCCGACGCTGATTCTGTACGAGCCGAATATTCCCAAGAGCGAGGCGCTGATCGTCAATCTGGAGAATGAGCCCGAGCTGGCGATAGCCAAGAGCGTGCGGGCGTCGGAGCTGGATGAAGCGGCGAGCGAGTATTTAAATCCGCGGCAGCAGGTGAGTTACTACGTGGATCCCAAGCGCTCTAAATAGCCGCCGCCAATACAATCAAAAGCATCGAGGCTGAAGCCTCTCCCACAAGAACCGCGGTCAACTGTGGGAGAGGCTTCAGCCTCGATTGGCCCTTAAATTATTCGGCAATCAACCAGTCAAGGCGCCAATTCCCTTCGCTCTGCGCCAGGTTCTTGGCCAGCCACGGCAACAATTCCTTCAGCTCGTCCTCAAGCCCCCACGGCGCATTGGCAATCACCAGCCCTGAGCCGCTCAGGCGCGTGGCGTCGTCCGGGCTGTGCACAAACAATTCGGCGCGTAGCAGTTTTGGCGCGGTGGATTTGCTCAGGCCTTGGTAGAACCGCTTGAGCTGGCGCTCGTCCTTGATCGGGTACCAGATGGCGACGATGGTCTGGCGCATGCGGCTGATGCTTTCGTTCAGCGCGGCGATGCAGCGGTCCTGCTCGTCGCTTTGTTCGAACGGCGGGTCGATCAGCAGCAGCGCGCGTTTCTCCGCCACCGGCAGCAAGGCGCGCGGCACATGCCAGCCTTCGCCCAGGTGCACGGCCACACGGCGGTCGCCGCGCATGTTTTCTTTCAATAGCTGGCCGTCTTGCGGGTGCTTTTCGTTGAGCAGCACGCGGTCCTGGTCACGGCTCAGTTGCCGGGCCAATTCCGGGGAGCCTGGGTAGTAGCGCAACTCGCCATCCGGGTTCATGGCCTTGAGCACGTCGAAATAGTCGTCGGTGCTGGCCGGCAGGTCGTCGGCATTCCACAGGCGGGCAATACCTTCCTGCCATTCGCCGGTGCGGCTGGCTTCGTCACCTTTAAGATCGTAGAGGCCCAGGCCGGCATGGCTGTCCAGGCACACGAACGGAGCTTCCTTGCGCGCCAGCAAGGCAATGATGCGGCTAATGATCAGGTGTTTGAGCACATCGGCATGGTTGCCGGCGTGGAAGGCGTGGCGGTAGTTCATGTTGCAGGTCCTCGGGCGCGCTAAGGCGGCGAAGTTTACCAGCCCGCTAGACTGCCATGGGCAGTGGGTTTTGCTGCTTTATCACTGGCCTGTATGAAGCTAGGCGCTGCCATGAAGCCGCAATAGACTCCGGCAACGTAGTTTTTAACCGTCCAACAAAAACAGGTAAGCCGCATGTCCGAGACTCTGCTCAGCTCCCGTAACCTGGCCTTCGAACTCTATGAAGTGCTGGATGCCGAAGCCCTGACCCAACGCGAGCGTTTCGCCGAGCACAGCCGCGAAACCTTCGATGCCGCCATCGGCACAGCCCGCAGCATCGCCGAAAACTTGTTTGCCCCGCACTGCCGCAAAAACGACGAAAACGAACCGCAATTCGTCGACGGCGCCGCGGTGCTGATTCCGGAAGTGAAACCGGCTGTCGACGCCTTCCTGGAAGCCGGTTTTCTGAATGCCTCGCGCGACTTCGAAGCCGGCGGCATGCAACTGCCGACCCTGCTGTCGCAGGCCTGCTTCTGCCACTTCCAGTCGGCCAACGCCGCCACCACCTCGTACCCGTTCCTGACCATGGGCGCGGCCAACCTGATCGAGAGCTTCGGCAACGAAGAACAAAAGCAGCGTTTTCTGCAGCCGATGATCGAAGGCCGTTTTTTCGGCACCATGGCATTGACCGAACCGCACGCTGGTTCGTCCCTGTCCGACCTGCGCACCCGCGCTGAACCGGCCGGCGATGGCACCTACCGCATCAAGGGCAACAAAATCTTTATCTCCGGCGGCGACCATCCGCTGTCGGAAAACATCGTGCACATGGTGCTGGCCAAGCTGCCGGACGCCCCGCCGGTGTTAAAGGCATCTCGCTGTTTATCGTGCCCAAGTTCCTGGTGAACGACGACGGCTCGCTCGGCAAGCGCAACGACGTGATTCTCGCCGGCCTGTTCCACAAGATGGGCTGGCGCGGCACCACCTCCACCGCGCTGAACTTCGGCGATAACGGTGAGTGCGTGGGCTATCTGGTCGGCAAGCCGCACGCGGGTCTGTCGTATATGTTCCAGATGATGAACGAGGCGCGCATCGGCGTCGGCATGGGCGCGGTAATGCTCGGCTACGCCGGCTACCTGTACTCGCTCGACTACGCCCGTCAGCGCCCGCAAGGCCGCCTGCCGGACGGCAAAGACCCAACCACCGCGCAGGTCGCCATCATCGAGCACGCCGACGTGCGCCGCATGCTGCTGACCCAGAAGGCCTACGTGGAAGGCTCGTTCGACCTGGGCCTGTACGCCGCCCGCCTGTTCGACGACACCCAGACCCTGGAAAGCGAAGAAGACCGCAAAACCACCCTGGAATTGCTCGACCTGCTGACCCCGATCGTTAAATCCTGGCCGTCGGATTACTGCCTGAAAGCCAACGAACTGGCCATCCAGATTCTCGGCGGCCACGGCTACACCCGCGAATACCCGGTGGAGCAGTACTACCGCGACAACCGTCTGAACCCGATTCACGAAGGCACCTACGGCATTCAGTCCCTCGACCTGCTCGGTCGCAAGGTGTCCATGAACGGCGGCGCCGCGCTTAAGCAACTGGTGAAACTGGTGCAGGGCTGCTGCCAGCGCGCCGAAGCCCATGAGTCGCTGACTGCGCTGCGTGAACCGCTGGAGCACCTGCTGTCGCGCCTCTCCACCGTCACCCTGAGCCTGTTGGGCGACCTGATGAAGGGCAAGGTCAACGACACCCTGGCCAACTCGGCGCTGTATTTGAAGGTGTTCGGCCATATGGTGATCGGCTGGCGCTGGCTGGAACAGGCCATTCGCGCCGAAGAAGGGCTGGCCAAGGGCAACGCCCAAGACCACGACTTCTACACCGGCAAGTTGCAGGCCGCGCGCTACTTCCTGACCTGGGAAGTGCCGAGCATGCACCATGATCTGGCGATTCTTGAGGCCAAGGACGATACGTGCTTAGGCATGAAAGACGCCTGGTTCTAAAGCGATCCTTGTGGGAGAGGCTTCAGCCTCGATGCTCTTCAAAAGCTTCGAGGCTGAAGCCTCTCCCACAAGAACTTAAAAACGCCAAAAATCATGCCCCGCCCACACGCGGGGCATTTTTTTGACAGGTGCGCGAAAACGCGGGTTAGAATCGTCTGGCATGCCAGCTGCATGCAATATGCCATTTTCGATCTATCCCCTGCTTTCTGGAGTTCCGCCTTGGATGCCACCGCCATCAATAGCCTGTTTCTGATCGGCGCATTGCTGGTGGGCGCGAGCATTCTGGTGAGCTCGCTTTCTTCACGCCTCGGCATCCCCATTCTGGTGATCATTCTTGCCGTCGGCATGATGGCGGGCATTGATGGCCCCGGCGGTATCGGCTTCAGCAACTATCCCCTGTCCTACCTGGTCGGCAACCTGGCCCTGGCGGTGATCCTGCTGGATGGCGGCTTGCGCACCCGGGTGTCGAGTTTCCGCGTGGCGTTATCGCCGGCCTTGTCGATGGCCACGGTGGGCGTGCTGATTACCACCGGGCTGACCGGCATGGCCGCCGCCTGGCTGTTCAACCTCAACATCATGCAAGGCCTGCTGGTGGGCGCCATTGTTGGCTCCACAGACGCCGCGGCGGTGTTCTCGCTGCTCGGCGGCAAGGGCTTGAACGAGCGGGTAAACGCTACCCTGGAAATCGAGTCCGGTAGCAACGACCCCATGGCGGTGTTTCTCACCGTTACGCTGATCGACATGCTCGCCAGCGGCCAAGACGAATTCGGCTTCGGCCTGCTGCTGCACCTGCTGCGTGAATTCGGCATTGGCGCCGTGATTGGCCTGGGCGGCGGCTGGGTGATTCTCAAGCTGGTCAACCGTATTCACCTGGCCCACGGCCTGTATCCATTGCTGGTGGTAAGCGGCGGCCTGCTGACGTTTGCCCTGACCAACGCCCTGCACGGCAGCGGCATTCTGGCCGTGTACCTGTGCGGCCTGGTGCTGGGCAACAAGGCCATTCGTTCGCGCCACGGCATTTTGCATATGCTCGACGGCCTGGCCTGGCTGGCACAGATCGGCATGTTCCTGGTGCTGGGCCTGTTGGTGACCCCGCACGACTTGCTGCCCATCGCCCTGCCCGCTTTGGCCCTGGCGCTGTGGATGATTCTGATCGCCCGGCCCCTGTCGGTGGCCGTCGGCCTGTTCCCGTTCAAGGCGTTCCACGACCGGGAGAAAGTCTTTATCGCCTGGGTGGGCCTGCGCGGCGCGGTGCCGATCATTCTCGCGGTGTTCCCGCTGATGGCCGGCCTGGAACACGCGCAGCTGTACTTCAACCTGGCGTTCTTTATCGTGCTGGTCTCGCTCGTGGTGCAAGGCACCAGCCTGCCGTGGGTGGCCAAGTGGCTGCGCGTGACCGTTCCGCCCGAGCCAGCTCCGATTTCCCGCGCCGGCCTGGAAGTGCACCCCACCAGCCAGTGGGAACTGTTTGTGTACCGCCTGGGCGCGGAAAAATGGTGCATCGGCGCCGCCCTGCGCGAACTGAACATGCCCGAGGGTACGCGCATCGCCGCACTGTTCCGCGGCACCGAACTGCTGCACCCCTCTGGTAGTACCACGCTGGAAGCCGGCGATATGCTCTGCGTGGTCGGCCACGAACACGACCTGCCGGCCCTCGGCAAGCTGTTCAGCCAAGCGCCCAAACGCGGCCTGGACCTGCGTTTCTTCGGCGACTTCGTGCTCGAAGGCGACGCCGAACTCAACGCCATCGCCGCGCTCTATGGCCTTAAAGTCGGCGATACCGACGGCACCATGGCCTTGGGCCGGTTTATCTCCCACGAGATCGGCGGCGAGCCAGTTATCGGTGACCAAGTGGAGTGGAATGGCCTGACCTGGACGGTTGCAGCCATGGAAGGGAACAAGATCCGCAAGGTCGGCGTCAAATTCCCCGAAGGCAGCCGCCCCGGCCCTGGCTTGTTCCTCTAAACTGCTCGCTTCCCGAGCCGCAAGATTGGCGACCATGTCTCTGTTCCCGTATTCGCTCCGTTCCCGATTTATTAGCAAATGGGTTACGGCCAGCTTGCTTGGCCTTGCCCTTATTGTTCCCGCCCTGCAGGCCGCCGAGCCGCCGTCCGCCGATGACGTGCAACGCAGCCTCGACGGCCTGGCCGCGCGCAAACTGGCCGAAACCGATGCCGCCACCATCAAGCAGACGCTGGAAAACACCCTGGCCCTGCTGGCGGAAAAAACTGATGCCGAAGTAGGCCTTACCCAGCTCAAGCAAAAGCTCGCCGAAGCACCGAAGCTGACCGCCGAAAACCAGCGCGAACTGACCAAACTCAAAGCCACCCAAGTCGACGACTTTCGCCAGCGTTATGGCTCGCTGACCATCCCGCAGCTTGAACAGAAGCTGACCGACCTCAGCACCCAGCTAAGCGACTGGCAAAAGGCCCTGGCCGAGGCCAACAGCGACATCCTCACCGCGCAAACCCGGCCGGAGCGAGCCCAGGCGGAAATCAGCAGCGGCCAGACCCGCGCCCAGACCATCAGCAACCTGCTCAAGGTCGGTAAGGAAGCCAACAAACCGCTGCCGCCCGAACGCCGCGACCAACTCAATGCCGAACAGGCAGCCCTGACCGCGAAAATAGCCCTGCGCCGCGCCGAACTGGCAGGCAACAACGTGCTGCAAGACCTGGGCAACGGCCAGCGCGACCTGCTGGTTGAGCGCATCGCCCGCGCCGAACGGACCAGCAACGACCTGCAAACCCTGATCAGCGAAAAACGCCGCGCGCAATCGGAAAAAACCCTGGTCGAGCTTTCCAAAGAAGCGCAGAACGTCGGTTCCGACAGCGTGGTTGCCCTGGAAAGCGCGCAGAACCTCAAACTCTCCGACTACCTGCTGCGTGCCACCGACCGCCTCAACGACCTGACCAAGGAAAACCTGCTGACCAAGCAGCAACTGGACAGCGTCAACCAGGCCGACCAGTCGCTGGAAGAACAGATCAACGTGCTCAAAGGCAGCCTGCTGCTGTCGAAAATTCTCTACCAGCAGAAGCAATCGCTGCCCCACCTGACGATGAACAAAGACCTGGCCGACGAGATTGCCGACATCCGTCTGTACCAGTTCAACCTCGACCAGAGCCGCGACCAATACAGCACGCCGCAAGCCTATGTAGACAGCCTGCTGGAGAAACAGCCGGCCGAGCAGGTAACCCCGGAACTGCGCCGCACCCTGCTGGATTTGGCCAACACCCGCAGCGAGCTGCTGGACCGCTTGAGCCGCGAGCTCAATGCGCTGCTCAACGAATCCATCACCCTGCAACTCAACCAGAAACAACTGCAGGCCACCGCCAAGGCCCTGCGCGCCACGCTGGAAGAACAGATGTTCTGGATTCCCAGCAACAAGCCGCTGGATTTGAGCTGGGTGCGCGTTGCCCCGCGCTACTTGCAGAGCCAGATGACCGACCTGCCGTGGGGCGCCGGCCTCAAGCAGCTGTTCGAAGCGCTGGGCGAGCGACCGTGGTTCTTCCTGCCGCTGCTGTTGGTGTCCGGCTTGCTGATCTGGCAGCGCAGCACCATCTACCGCAAGCTCAACGAGCTGCACGAAGACATCGGCCACTACAAACGCGACAGCCAATTGCATACACCGCTGGCGCTGCTGCTGAATATTCTCCTGGCCTTACCCGTGTCGCTGCTGCTGGCGCTCGGCGGCCTTGCGCTGCGCGCCGACGCCCGCGGGCAGAACGCCGCGCTAGGTCTGGCCCTGCTGGAAATGGCCCAGGCCTGGCTGGTGTTCTACACCCTGTACCGCATTCTCGCGCCCGGCGGCGTGGCCGAATTGCACTTCCGCTGGCCGCGTCCACAAGTGGATTTTCTCAGCAAGAAAGTCCGCAATCTCGGCTTTGTGGTCATGGCGCTCGTGGCGGTGGTGAGCGTGGCGGAACAACAACCGGCGGCACTCGCCGAGGATGTCATCGGCATCGTGACCGTGCTGACCTGCTTCTGCCTGATGACCATTCTGCTGGGCAAACTGCTGCTCGGTGAACAACTGCGCGAACATGCCTCGCCGTTCCGCCTGGTGATCGGCGCTGCCTTCACCCTGCTGCCGTTCGCGCTAATCATTGCCGTGGGTTTTGGCTATTACTACACCTCGCTGAAGCTCACCGACCGCTTGATCAACACCCTGTACCTGTTGATTGTCTGGTTGATTATCGAAGCCGCCTTTGTCCGCGGCCTGGCCGTGGCCGCCCGGCGTCTGGCCTACGCCCGCGCCCTGGCCAAACGCCAGGCGCAAGCCAAGGAAAATGTCGACGGTGACGAAGTGCCGGTGGAAACCCCGACGCTGGACATCGACCAGGTCAACCAGCAGTCCCTGCGCCTGATCCGCCTGGCGCTGCTGGCCGGTTTTATCGGCTGCCTGTACTGGGTGTGGGCCGACCTGATCAGCGTGTTCGCCTACCTCGATAACGTCACCCTGTACCAATACACCTCGGGCACCGGCGCGGCCGTCACCCAGGTACCCATCAGCCTGATGGACGTACTGGGTGCGCTATTGATCATCGGCGTGACCATCGCTCTGGCGAACAACCTGCCCGGCTTGCTGGAGGTGTTGGTGCTGTCGCGGCTATCGCTGGCGCAAGGCAGCGCGTATGCGACCACCACGCTGCTCTCCTACGCCATTGCCGGCATCGGTATCGTCAGCACCCTGTCGACCCTCGGGGTGAGCTGGGACAAGCTGCAATGGCTGGTGGCCGCGCTGTCGGTTGGTATCGGTTTCGGTATGCAGGCGATTTTCGCCAACTTTATTTCCGGGATCATTTTGCTGTTCGAACGGCCGGTGCGCATCGGCGACCTGGTGACCATCGGCACGGTGACCGGCACCGTGAACCGGATTCGCATCCGCGCCACGCACATCACTGACGGCGACCGCAAAGCGGTGATCGTGCCGAACCAGACCATCCTCACCAGTCAGCTGATCAACTGGACGCTGACCGACACCGTCACCCGTATCGTGCTCACGTTCAACGTACAGCGCGGCAGCGACCTGGAGCTGGTGCGCAAACTGATGATGCAGGCCGTGCAGGAAAACTCCCGCGTACTGCGCGACCCGGCACCCACTGTGCAACTGACCTCATACGGCGCCAGCACCCTGGACCACGAACTGAAGATTTACGTGCGCGAACTCGGCGACCGTGGCCCGGCCACGGATGAACTGAACCGTCGCATCGACCAGTTGTTCCGCGCCAACGACATCAACTCCAGCAGCACGCCGAAGATGGAAATTTTCCTGGCTAATCGGGAGGGGCAGGAGCAGAAGGTGTCGGCAGCAGAAGAGCCAGAAGCCCCGAAACCATAACGACCGTGTAGGAGGGTTTATTGGGCTGATGGCAGCATCAGGCCAACCAGTTCCTGCACCTTGTCCCGCGCGCTGATAAACCGGTTGGGGCCGGCGGTGTGGGCCGAATACATGGCGCTACCGATCCGCTGGCCGTCGCGGTACACAATCATTTGGGCGCGGTTCATGTACCAGACGGGCATTGTGAAGGTCCAATGTGCGTCGTAAACCGTGATGAGCGAACAGGCATCAAGGCCGGCGCCAAACGGCAACACCGTAACTTTAAAGCCCTTGGCCGTCAGCGCATCCCGGTACGCCGGAAGAAAGCTGGCCTGCACCGTGGTGTTGTCGATGACGCACAGCGCTTCGCCGGGCGTGGTCACGGCAGGCTCCACTTTTTGCACGGTCGAGCAAGCACCCAAAAACGGAATCACCAACGCAAACACACAGATCTTTTTCATGACGGCATGGCTCTATAGAGTGGAAGACCACGGAGCAGCCACCGTCCAGTAATGGACCTGCCCCTCCGTGGGCGCGCCAGACTCTAGCAACCCTGCCGGCGATAGCAAAGTGCTGCGCTGGTCACCTTACGGACACCGCCGTTGAAAACCCTCGCCGACCTGACCTTCGATAACCGCTTCGCCCGCCTGGGCGATGCGTTTTCCACCGAGGTGCTGCCAGAGCCCATCGACGAACCGCGCCTGGTCGTGGTCAGCCCCGCCGCCTTGGCGCTGCTGGACCTCGACCCGGCCGAGGCCGAACAGCAGGTATTCGCCGAAATCTTCGCCGGCCACAAACTCTGGGAAAGCGCCGAGCCGCGGGCGATGGTGTATTCCGGGCATCAGTTCGGCTCGTACAACCCGCGCCTGGGCGATGGTCGCGGCTTGCTGCTGGGTGAAGTGGTAAACGATGCCGGCGAGCATTGGGACCTGCACCTCAAAGGCGCCGGGCAAACGCCGTACTCGCGCATGGGAGATGGCCGCGCGGTGCTGCGTTCTTCCATCCGCGAGTTTCTCGCCTCCGAAGCCCTGCACGCCCTGGGCATTCCCAGCAGCCGGGCGCTTTGTGTCGTGGGTTCGACCACCCCGGTGTGGCGCGAGAAAAAGGAAAGCGCGGCCATGGTGCTGCGCGTGGCGCCCAGCCATGTGCGCTTTGGCCACTTCGAGTACTTCTATTACACCAAGCAGGAAGAGCAGCTCAAAACCCTCGGCGAGCATGTGCTGAAAAACCATTTCGCGCAGTGCCTGGAACAGCCCGAGCCGTACCTGGCCATGTTCCGCGAAGTGCTGGAGCGCAACGCCGAAATGATCGCCTACTGGCAGGCCTACGGCTTCTGCCACGGGGTGATGAACACCGACAACATGTCGATTCTGGGCATCACCTTCGACTACGGCCCGTTCGCCTTCCTCGACGATTTTGATGCGGGATTTATCTGCAACCACTCCGACGATGCCGGCCGCTACTCCTTCAGCAATCAGGTGCCGATTGCCCACTGGAACCTCTCGGCCCTGGCCCAGGCGCTGACGCCGTTTATCAGCGTGGACGCCTTGCGCGAAACGCTGAACCTGTTTCTGCCGTTGTACCAGGCGCATTACCTGGACCTGATGCGCAAACGGCTGGGCTTGTTTGAAGCCGATGAGCAGGACGAAAAACTGATCGAACGCCTGCTGCAACTGATGCAAACCAGCCCGGTGGACTACACCCGATTCTTCCGCGAGCTGGGCGACAGCGCGCCGGCCGATGCACTCAAGCGTTTGCGCGATGACTTTATCGATCTGGCCGGCTTCGACGCCTGGGCCGCAGACTATCTGGCGCGTTGCGGCGACCTCGACCCAGCCGAGCGGCGCGCGCGTATGCATGCGGTCAACCCGAAATACATCCTGCGCAATTACTTGGCGCAGCAGGCTATCGAGGCGGCCGAGAAAGGCGATTACAGCGAAGTGCGGTTACTGCATGGAGTGCTGAGCAAGCCCTTTGATGAGCAACCGGGCATGGAACGGTTTGCCGAGCGCCCGCCAGAGTGGGGCAAACACCTAGAAATCAGCTGTTCTTCGTAAGACATTCGGCCCTCTGGTCGTCGGCCATACTGCGTTGCAACCTCGCCTCACATGCTCACGTAGTGCACTACGCTGCGCTGTTCGGCTCGGTTGCGCCTTGTCTGGCCTTAGCCCAAAGAACCTAGAACGAGTCGGCGCTGAGCAGCCAGTCCAAGCCCATCTGCACATGCAGATGGGCGCTATCGAGCAAGGGCAGCGGCGACTCACAACCTTCCAGCAAAAGCCCGATTTCCGTACAGCCCAGAATCGCCGCTTCGGCGCCCTGGTCTTTCAGGCGCATCAGACTGTCGAGGTAATAGCGCTTGGACTCTTCAGGAAATTGCCCCAGGCACAGCTGCTGAAAAATGATGCGGTCGATTTCGGCTTGTTCCTCGAGCGCCGGCACCAGCACTTCGATACCAAACCCCTCACTCAGCCGGTCACGGTAAAAGGCTTCCTGCATGGTGAAGCGCGTGCCGAGCAGTGCCGCCTTCTTTACCCCATCGGTTTTCAGCGCCTGGCCGACGGCGTCCCCGATATGCAGCAAAGGAATGTTTACGGCTGCCTCGATGGCCGGGGCGACTTTGTGCATGGTGTTGGTGGCTAGCAGCAGTGCGGTGGCGCCGGCCTGTTGCAGGCCGTGGGCGGCCTGGGCGAGCACGGCGCCGGCGGTTTGCCAGTCGCCGCTTTTTTGCAGGGCGGCAATTTGCGCGAAGTCCACCGAGTGCAGAAGCAAGGGCGCGGAATGCAGGCCGCCGAGGTGATCGCGTACGCCTTCGTTGAGCAGACGGTAATAGGTGACCGTCGACTCCCAACTCATTCCGCCCAAAACGCCCAAAGTGTTCATCGCCGCCGCCTGTAGGATGGGTAGAGCGTGGCGAAACCCATCGTTACGCGAATTGATGGGTTTCGGCTATGCCTCTACCCATCCTACGGTCGACACGCGGGCATACATAGGCACAGACAGTCGCCGAGCCGGCGGTACAGCCACCCCACACATAACCGTAAGGCATATAAACCTATCTAACGATTCTTAGACTCTCTAAGCAAAGCTCTCTATCGTGGCGCCACCGAACGGCTAACCGCTCGACCCGATCTTAAGGCTCCGCTGTAGATGAAAATCCGCGAACTCGATTACACCCCCAGCCCGATCAACACCGAACACCAGGCAATGGGCTTGCCGCCAGTCGAAGACTACGTTTCCCACCCCGCCAACCATCCCGTGCTGCGTATCGCCATGTGGCTGGCTGTGGCCATTCTGATCAGCCTGTTGGGTGTGCTGGCCTGGCGTCTGTTTTTCGGCAACCATGAAAGCACCGGCCTGGAAATTATCGAAGACGCGCTGAACAGCCGACTCTTCTGGAGCGCCGTCGCCGTGGGCTTTTTCGCCCAGGCTATCGATGGTGCGCTGGGCATGGCCTACGGCATCACCGCCACCACCTTTCTGCTTAGCGCCGGCGCCTCACCGGCTGCCGCAAGTGCCAGCGTGCATATCGCCGAAGTGTTTACCACCGGCCTTTCCGGCATCTCCCATGTGAAGCTGGGCAACGTAAACAAGCAGCTGTTCTTGCGCCTGCTGATTCCCGGCATGATCGGCGCCGTGCTCGGTGCGGTGGTGATTACCCAGTTCGACGGCAAGGCGCTCAAGCCGTTTATTTCGGCGTACTTGCTGATCATGGGCCTCTACATTTTGCGCAAAGCCTTTCTGCATGTGGTGCAAAAACGCGAGCCCAAACATATCGCCAAGCTCGCGCTGTTCGGTGGTTTTGTAGATGCCGCCGGCGGCGGTGGCTGGGGCCCGGTGGTGACCACCACGTTGATCGGCTCGGGCAGCGATCCACGCACCACCATCGGCTCGGTTAACTTCGCCGAGTTCTTCCTGACCATCGCCAGCGCCACCTCGTTCATCCTGCTGGCCGGCCAGCCCAGCACCTGGCAGTTGGTCGCGGGCCTGGTGTTTGGCGGCCTGTTCGCCGCGCCGTTTGCCGCCCTGCTGTGCAAGAAGCTGCATGCCAAAACCCTGCTGATGCTGATCGGCAGCCTGATCACCCTGATCAGCGCCTACAACATCTATATGGCCATCTCGGCTTGAAACCAGGCCCGCACGGCTCCAGATAGCGTCTATCGCTTCTGGAGCTCGTCATGTCTGATTCCCTCGTTATCCCCTGCCCGCACTGCAACGGCCTTAACCGCATTCCCGCCGAGCGCCTCGGCGACAGCCCGCGTTGTGGCAAGTGCAAAGACGCTGTGCTGCAAGGCAAACCCTTCGACCTGACCCAGGCGAGCTTCGCCAGTCAGATAAAAGGCGACCTGCCGCTGCTGGTGGATGTGTGGGCCAGTTGGTGCGGCCCGTGTCAGGCCTTTGCGCCCACCTTCCAGCAAGCGGCTGGGCAATTGGTGGGCCGTGCGCGGTTGGCCAAGCTTGATAGCGAGGCTAATCAGCAGTTGTCGGCGCAGCTGAATATTCGTTCGATTCCGAGCCTGTTGTTGTTCAAGAACGGCAAGGAAGTGGCACGGCAAAGTGGCGCGATGCCATTGCCGCAGTTGTTGGCGTGGCTCAAGACCCAAGGGGTCTGAGGCGTCACTTTTAGTCAGGCGCGGCGAGCATTCAGGTCATTGCTGTAAACCAACCAACGACTAGGCTGGCTCCTCAATAACAAGAAGGAGCCAGCCATGAGTTTCCCCGTTGAAATCGCCCGTCAGCTCACCGAAGAACAGATCGCCTTCGTAAAACGCAGCGGCCTCAAGGCCGAGGTGCTTGAGCCTGGGTTTGTGCAACTGTTGATGCCGCTATTGGGCAACCAGAACCATATCGGCAGCATGTATGCCGGGGCGCTCTTCACCCTCGCCGAAATCCCCGGCGGCGCGCTGTTTCTCACCAGCTTCGACACCCAGCATTACTACCCCGTAATCAAGGAAATGAACCTGCGCTTTCGCCGCCCGGCGACGGGAGATATTCGGGTGGAAGCGCGGTTGGCGGCGGAGGAGATTGAGCGGTTGCAGGGTGAGGCTAGCGAGACGGGCAAGGCGGAGTATGTGTTGGAGTTGAAGCTGGTGGATGGGGGCGGGGAGGTGGTGGCGGAGAGTCGTGGGGTTTATCAGCTACGCCGCCATTGATCTTCGTAGGAGCCAGCTTGCTGGCGAACACTGGAAACGTTATTCGCGAGTTGCGGTGTATTTCTATGGGGCCGCGTGTGCTGAGCGTTTGTTTCGCGCCTTACGCGCGAGTATCTTTTTCCAGTCGATGAAAAAGACACCAAAAAATCTTGCCCCTACCTTGGGTTTTCACTGCGTGAAAACTTCCCTCCCTCCGTCGCCGCTCCAGGGGCCGGCAAAACGCGGCCATCCATGGCCCGTCTTTGCCTTTCGCGGCTCCTGCCGCTCAACCCCTTCCACGGCGACTCCGCTCGGCCTGCGCTAAAGGGGCGGGTAGATCAAGATCAAAAGCCGTAGATCAAAAGCTTTTGATCTTTGTGGCCTCACACATCTCGAGATCGAGCGAGCTAGAGCAGTGCAAGGCCAATACGGCCCGGGCGAAATGGTTTTTTAAAGCGCAGTGGGCTGGTGCCCATGAGCATTTAAAAATCCATTTCAACGCAGCAATGCCGACGCGCAGCCGATCGTTGCCGAACACAAAAAAAACGGCATCGCCGGGGGCGATGCCGCGCTCTTACGGGGAAGAGAATCACGGAGTTGCTACATCCTGCCAACACGATCGATTGTGTCGGCAGGGGTTAGATCACTTTTCGATGATTGCAGTCACACCTTGGCCGCCGGCGGCACAAATCGAGATCAAACCGCGACCGCTTTCAGCCACCGATAGCAGCTTGGCCAGGTTGGCGACGATGCGCCCGCCGGTTGCCGCAAACGGGTGGCCGGCGGCCAGCGAGCTGCCTTTGACGTTCATCTTGCTGCGGTCTATCGAGCCCAATGCGCCGTCCAATCCCAGCCGGGTTTTGCAGTATTCGGGGTCTTCCCAAACCTTGAGCGTGCAGAGCACCTGCGCGGCAAACGCTTCGTGAATTTCGTAGTAGTCGAAGTCTTGCAGCGTCAGCCCGTTGCGTTTGAGCAGGCGCGGCACGGCGTACACCGGCGCCATCAGCAGCCCTTCCTTGCCGTTGACGAAGTCCACCGCCGCTGCCTCGCCGTCGCGGAAATACGCGAGGATCGGCAGGCCACGCGCTTTCGCCCATTCTTCGCTGGCTAGCAGCACCACCGAGGCGCCGTCGGTAAGCGGTGTGGAGTTGGCGGCGGTCATGGTGCCACGAGGGCCTTTTTCGAAGACCGGTTTTAGCGTGGCTAGTTTTTCCAGACTGATATCCGGGCGCAGGTTCTGGTCGCGGGTCAGGCCCAGGTATGGCGTGAGCAAATCGTCTTGCCAACCTTCGGCATAGGCGGCGGCGAGTTTCTGGTGGCTGGCTACGGCGAGTTGGTCTTGTTCATCACGGGGGATGGACCAGGTTTGCGCCATCAGTTCGCAATGCTCGCCCATCGACAACCCGGTGCGCGGCTCGCCGTTGCGCGGAATATGCGGGGCCAGGTGGCGGGGGCGAATTTGCAGCAGGGCTTTGATTTTGTCGCCGTTGCTTTTGGCCCGGTTGGCTTGCAGCAAAATTTTGCGCAGGCCTTCGTTCACGCCAATCGGCGCGTCGGAGGTGGTGTCCACGCCGCCGGCAATGGCGCTGTCGATTTGCCCGAGGGCGATTTTATTGGCCACCAGAATGGCCGCTTCCAGGCCGGTGCCGCAGGCTTGCTGGATATCGTAGGCCGGCGTTTCCGGGGCCAGGCGCGAGCCGAGTACGCATTCGCGGGTCAGGTTGAAGTCGCGCGAGTGCTTGAGCACGGCGCCGGCCACCACTTCACCGATGATTTCGCCATGCAGCTTGTAGCGCTCGATCAGGCCTTCCAGGGCGGCGGTGAGCATTTCCTGGTTGCTGGTGGTGGCATACACGGTGTTGGAGCGGGCGAAGGGAATACGGTTGCCGCCGACGATGGCGACCCGGCGCAGCTGGGTCATGTGAGACTCCTTGGGAGATACGTGGTCACAAGACTAGCTTGCCATTAACTTGTCGCATTGGCCGCCTTGCCGGCGGCGCAAGCGGCACGGTCAATAACGCACGCTGTCGGTCTGCGTAGAGTGGGCCTACATTTGACTCTCCTGCTGGAGCCTTCTGCCATGTCTGACCGTTACCTGAACTTCGCCAACTCCCCCATGGGCCACCGCCTGGTCGGCGCCCTCGGCCTGCCCGCGCCGGTACGCCTGGAGCGCTGGACTGCCGGGCGCATGCGGCCGGTGGAAGGCGCGTTGTTGATTAGTGGCGGCGTGTTGGCCGAAGCGGCCAGCGCCAGCCTCAATCGCCTGACCGACCAAGCCTTCGCCAGCGAAGACGGGCTGTTTGGCCTGACCCGCTGGACCGCCGAGCACGGGCCCAAACTCAAGGCGCTGATTTTCGATGCCAGCGGCATCAGCAGCACGGAGGAGCTCGACCAGTTGCGCGAGTTCTTCCAGCCGGCGCTCAAGGGCCTGGCTATGTGTCCGCACGTGGTGGTGCTGGGCCGTCCGCCGGAGTCGCTAAAGGACCCGTTCGCCGCCAGTGCGCAACGCTCGCTGGAAGGCTTTACCCGTTCGCTGGGCAAAGAAATTCGCCGTGGCGGCACCGTGCAATTGCTCTATGTGGCCAAGGGCGCCGAAGACCAGCTGGAAGGCGCGCTGCGCTTTTTCCTCTCGCCGAAAAGCGCGTATGTGTCTGGCCAGGTGGTGCGCCTGGTGGCCTGTCCGACGCAAGTGAATGACTGGAGCCGCCCGCTGGGTGGCAAAACCGCTCTGGTGACCGGCGCCAGCCGTGGCATCGGTGCCTCCATTGCCGAAACCCTGGCCCGCGATGGCGCCAGCGTGGTGCTGCTCGATGTACCCGCGATGAAAGACGCCCTCGACGCCCTGGCCGCACGCTTGGGTGGCCGCAGCGTGGCGCTGGATATCTGCGCGCCGGATGCCGCCGAACTACTGTTGGCGGCGCTGCCCGATGGGGTCGATATCGTGGTGCACAACGCCGGTATCACCCGCGATAAAACCCTGGCGAAGATGAGCGAAGCGTTCTGGGATTCGGTCATCGACGTCAACCTGCACGCCCCGCAAGTGCTTACCAAAGCCCTGCTCGACGGCGGCAAGTTGCACGACAACGGCCGCGTGGTGTTGCTGGCTTCCATCAGCGGCATCGCCGGCAATATGGGCCAGAGCAACTATGCGGTGAGCAAGGCTGGTTTGATCGGCCTGGCCAATGCCTGGGCGCCGACGCTGGCCAAGCGCGGCATCAGCATCAATGCCGTGGCACCGGGGTTTATCGAAACGCAGATGACCGCCGCTATTCCGCTGACCATCCGTGAAGCCGGACGGCGGATGAGTTCGATGGGGCAAGGCGGGTTGCCACAGGATGTGGCGGAGACGGTGGCCTGGTTTGCCCAGCCAACCAGTGGGGCGGTGACGGGGCAGGTGTTGCGGGTGTGTGGGCAGAGTTTGCTGGGCGCCTGATGCAGCCTTAAAACCCTCTCCCCAACCCTCTCCCGCCAGCGGGCAGAGGGGGCCGACCGAGTCACCGATTAGCTCCCCTCGCCCGCTTGCGGGAGAGGGGCTGGGGGAGAGGGCTGCGGTTTAAAGCCTGAAACTGCCCATCTGCTTCCCAAGATCATCCGCCAGCCCCAACAGGGTCTGGCAATCCTGGCGACAGGCCTGCACTTCATCCGAGGTGGCATGCGCCAGATCGGCAATCCCCTGCACGTTACGGTTGATCTCTTCGGTCACCGACGACTGCTCTTCGGTCGCCGCGGCCACCTGGGTGTTCATGTCGCTGATGCGCTCGATCTGCGCAGTAATCGAGCCCAACGACTCGCCGGTACGCTGGGTCGATTGCACGCCCTCGCCTGTGGCCGACTGCCCGGCCTGCATTGAACTGACCGCCGTTTGCGCCCCGGTTTTCAGGCGCTGAATCATTTGCTGAATCTCGCCGGTCGACGCCTGGGTGCGGCTGGCCAAAGTGCGTACTTCGTCCGCCACCACGGCAAACCCACGGCCCATCTCCCCGGCCCGTGCCGCTTCAATGGCCGCGTTCAGGGCCAGCAGGTTGGTCTGTTCAGAGATGCCGCGAATCACCGACAGCACCTGGTCAATCGAGGCCACTTCATTGGCCAGTTCGCCGACTGCGCCGGACGCTTCGCCGATGTCATCGGACATTTTCTCGATCTGCTTGATCGACCCGCCCACTACATGCCGCGCCTGCACGGCTTCGTCGCGGGCGCTCGCCGACGTGCTGGCGGCGTTGCTGGCGTTGCGGGCGATTTCCTGCACGGTCAAGCCCATCTCGTGCACAGCGGTGGCGACCATATCGGTCATTTCATGTTGGCGCCCGGCACGCCCGGCGGTGTTTTCGACCACGGTGGCCACCTGGCCCACGGCGGTGCGCAGTTTGACGCTGGTGCCCAACACTGCGCTGATCAGATCGCGCTGGCTGCCAATAAAGCGGTTGAAGCCACGGGCCAGATCGCCGAGTTCATCCTGGCGGGATTCGTCCAGACGGCGGGTCAGGTCGCCGCCGCCGCCGCCGATTTCCACCAGCGCATCGGTCACCTGCTTGATCGGTTTCACCAGACCACGGGCGAGCAATACGACCAGGCCCAGGGAGAACAAAGCCACCAGCAAACCGATCAGGCTGCTGGTGATCAGTGCCTGGTTGGCGTCGGCGTAGATTTCCGCTTCCGGCACTTCGCTGACGAGCAGCCAGCCGAGGGTTTTCAGCGGTTGCGCCAGGGCCAGGTAGTCTTCGCCATCGCGCTGGAAGTGCACGGCCTTGCCGTTGTCGACCAGCAGCTTGGCGGCAGCATCTTTGCCCAGCAGGTCGCTGAGTTGGCGGGTGTCGTTGAATTCGGACTGCGGATGGATTTTCACTTTGCCATCGGCGCTGACAAGGAAAATTCGCCCCTCTTTGCCGAACTTGAAGTTACGCACCAGATCCGACATGGCCTGCAGGCCAAAACCCAATCCGGCCAAACCTATGGTTTTACCGTTGGCGCTGATGCGCTGGTTGATAAACAGGGTCGGTTGGTTGGTGGATTTGTCGGTGTCGATCTGCACGGCGCGGTTGTCGCTGCCGTCGACGAAGTTGTAGAACCAGCCGTTTTCCGCCGGGCCGCGGGTCAGGGTGCGGTCCAGGCCTTTGTCGGTGAAATAGTTGCCGCTACCGGCGCCGACAATAAAGGTGGTCAGGGCTTTTTGCTGGGTTTGCACGCCTTTCAGATAACGGACGAACGCTTGCTGCTGGCTGGCGTCTTCGCCGCTGGAGAGCCAGTCCTGCACCATGGTGTTTTCGGCGATGGCGCGGGCCGCCGTAAAGGGTTCGGTAAGGATGCGTTCAAGGTCATTGCCGATGGCCGTCACGCTGGCCGGCAAGGCCTGTTCGACCAGGGCTTTCTCCGCGAGGCGATTGACCACCGCCGCATAGATGCCCACAACAATCAGAATGCTGGCCAGCAGAGCGGCGCCCATGCTGAGGATTAACTGCCACTGAATACTGCGTTGCCAAAGGCGCATCGGCGAATACCTGTGTGAGCTTGGTGGGGATTTCTGGGCAGATTGTATACAAAGCTTCCGACCGTTCGGTCAGAAAATTACGCTCTTATGACGGCGTGCTCTGTACATATCGACCGTCGGCATAACCGACTTTAGCTGCGGCCCCACATTCCCACCTACCGCTCGTCAGGGACGCTGATTGCGCTGCCCCTGCTCCAGCACCCACGGCACCAATTGCGTGCTCAGGTTGTTGCTCGCCTGGCCGAAGGCTCGCACCACATCGGCCACCTGATCGCTGCTGGCGGCTTGCTGCACATCGAAGCGCCGCGCGGCGAGGATTTTGCGGCTGGCGCTGTTCACCAGTTGTACATCCAGGCGCACCACCACGGTCACCTGGCCATTGTGGTATTCGCTCTGGAAGTCGCGCAGGTCACTGACCAATACCAAATCGGCCTGCAACTGGGCGTCGTCGCTGCTCAGCTCGGCGATGCGGCCATCGGCCTGAAAACCATCGATCAACCGGTTACGCAGCAGCACCGGGCCGTTATCGCTCCAGCGCGCGCCTTTGTAGTTGCTGATCACACTGCCCTCGGGCACCACGGCAATTCGGGGGCTATCCAGGGCCATGGTGGCCTGCGGCTTGGCGATGCGAAGTGACCACTTCACCGGCGCCGCCGAACTGGCACTGGCGGCGGGTGCGGCCGGCAACAGATAGACGTTGCTCGGTTCGCTCTTGGGCAGAATCGAGCAGGCAGACAGCAGGCTCAAAAGGCCCAGAGCAAGCAACGGGCGAATGGCGCGGACACTCATGGTTGGAACTCCTTGTTCTTCTCACCGCCGAGCAGGTAGCCGGCCGGGTCTTCCTGCAGGCGCCGGGTGATGGCGCGCAGGCTGCTGAGGGTTTCACGCAGTTCTCCCACCGCCGGGCCGATGGCGCTCAGGCCCTGGGCGCCGGCATCCAGCGAGTCGCGGTTTTCGCTCAGCAAGGTTTCGATGCTTTTGCTCGCGCGGTCGAGCGAGGCCATGGCGTCGCGGGCGCTGTTCAGGGCGTCCTTGCCTTGCTGGTCGAGCAGGCTGTTGGCACTGGCCATGACCTTGCTGCTTTGCGCCAGGGTTTCGCTGGCCTGGCGCGAGGCGGCGGCCAGTTGTTTGACGATGGTGCGCATGTCTTCGCGTTCTTCGGCGACGGTGCCGGTCACTTGATCGAGGTGGTCGAGGGTGCGGCTGATACGGGCGACGTTTTCCGGCGACACCAACGCATTGGCGCTAGCGGCCAGCTTGTTGATATTGGTCAGCAGGTCTTCGCCGCTGGCCAGCAGCGCGGTAATCGGCGATTTGTCGGCGACGATCACCGGCACCTTGCCGGTTTTGCTCAGCAGCTTGGGACTGTCCGGCGTGCCGCTGTGCATCTGGATAAACGAGCCGCCGGTGATGCCCACCAGCGAGAGCTTGGCATGGGTGTCTTGTTTTACCGGAGTGTCGGCGGCGACCCGAATACGCGCGCGCACTTTGCGCGGGTCTTTGGGGTCGAGTTTCAGGGCGATCACTTCACCGACCTTGATGCCGCTGTACTGCACGGTACTGCCCGGCGACAGGCCGTTCACCGCTTCGTAGAACACGATGTCGTACAGGGCGAATTCGCGGTCGGCCGTCGACTTGGCCAGCCATAGGCCGAACAGCAGCGCGGCCCCGACGGCCAGCACCGTGAACAAGCCGATCAACACGTGATGGGCGCGGGTTTCCATATCAGTTGTTCTCCGTTAAACGGGCGCTGGCTTGCAGCGCGGCACGGCCACGGGGGCCATGAAAATAGTCGTGAACCCAGGCGTCTGGAGTGGCGGCTACGGTGGTCAGGTCGCCCGCCACCAGCACGCGTTTTTGCGACAGCACGGCCACCCGGTCGCAGATGGTGTAGAGGGTGTCCAGGTCGTGGGTCACCAGAAACACGGTGAGGCCCAGGGCATCGCGCAGGGTCAGAATCAGTTGGTCAAAGGCGGCGGCGCTGATGGGGTCGAGGCCGGCCGTGGGTTCGTCGAGAAACACGATTTCCGGGTCCAGTGCCAACGCCCGGGCCAGGGCGGCGCGCTTGATCATGCCGCCAGAGAGTGAGTCTGGGTATTTGTACGCCGCCGTGGCGGGCAGCCCGGCCAAGGCCAGTTTGACCACGGCCAGACCCTCGGCCTCGTCGCGGCTAAGGCCGGCATGTTCGATCAGTGGCAGGGCGATGTTTTCCAACACGGTGAGCGAGGAAAACAACGCGCCGGACTGAAACAGCACACCAAAGCGGCGTTCCACCTGCGAGCGTTTTTCCGGCGACAGGCTCAGCAGGTTTTCGCCGAACACTTTCACGCTGCCGGCGGTGGGCCGTTGCAGGCCGACGATGGAGCGCAGCAGCACCGACTTGCCGGTACCGGAGCCGCCGACGATGCCGAGAATTTCGCCGCGCATCACGTCCAGATCCAGGTGCTGATGCACCACCTGCGAGCCGAAGGCGTTGGTGAGGTCGCGGACCTCGATGAGTGCGGTTTGCTCGGTCACCAGCCCATCTCCATAAAGAACATTGCGGCTACGGCATCCAGCAGAATCACCACGAAGATCGACTGCACTACCGCCGAGGTGGTGTGCTCACCCACCGACTGCGCGCTACCGCTGACCTTGAAGCCTTCCAGGCAACCGATCACGGCAATCAGAAAGGCGAAGATCGGCGCTTTCACCAGGCCCACCAGCAGGTGCTTGACCTCGATGGTTTGCAGAATGGTGAGGTACATGGTTGGCGAAATATTAAGCACCACCACGCACACCACGGCGCCGCCAAGAATGCCGGCGAGCATGGCCAGAAAGGTCAGAATCGGCAGCGACACCAGCAGCGCCAACACCCGTGGCAGCACCAGCAACTCAATGGGGTTAAGGCCCAGGGTGCGAATGGCGTCGACTTCTTCATTGGCCTTCATGGAACCAATCTGCGCGGTGAACGCGCTGGCGGTGCGGCCAGCCATGAGGATGGCGGTAAGCAGCACGCCGAACTCGCGCAGAAAGGCGAAGGCCACCAGGTTGACCGTATAGATAGTGGCGCCGAAGTTGGCGAGCACCGTGGCACCGAGAAACGCCACCACGGCGCCGACCATAAAGGTGAGCAGTACCACGATGGGCACGGCGTCGAGGCCGGTCTGTTCGATATTGGCGACCAAGGATGTCACCCGCCAACGGCGCGGGCTGAATAGGCCGCGTACGAGTGTTTCCAGCACCAGCCCGATAAATCCGAGCAGCGCTGCTACCCGTTCCCACAAGCTCGCGACAAAATCACCGATATGCGCCAACACATCGGCGAGGCCGGCGCGCGGTTTTGGTTTTTCTGGCTGGCAGTATTCGCGCAGGGCGGCGCCGACTGAATTGAGCAAGGCCTGGCGGGCGGGGTTGAGGCTGGAGTCGCTGGCGGCCAGGTCGATCAGGCGCTCGGCGCCGAGCAGGTCGGCCAGCAGAGCTGCACCGGAGGTGTCCAGCCCTTGCAGGCCGGCCAGTTGCACATGGGTTTGGCCGTCGAGCTGGGGGCGCATGCTCGCCACTTCGCGGGTCAATTCGCTGTAGTGCGGCAGGGTCCAGTCTCCGCTGACCAGCAACTGCGCGGGCGTTACGGCGGTGTCCAAGCGTAATGCGGCTGAAGTCATAAAAACGGCTTACTCATCCTGGGTGGCCGGTAGCGTAGCAAGGGCAGGTTACATCACCTGTGCGTTAAGGTGTTTCATGCTGTTGATGGGTTAATCCTCATGCATAGGGTTCAATCCATCGCCCGGCCATTTAAGTATCTCTTGAGATTCTGGATCCCCGCCTTCGCGGGGATGACGGAAGTTTTGAGATGTACTTCGTCTTCCCCGCGAAAGCGGGGATCCAGAATATTGAGGCGTATATCGTTGCCAGCCCTCGCGCCATCCACCATCAGATTGAACCGCCAGCCGCTGCGCTTGCCCAACCTGAACATCAACTGAGGACAGAGCATGCAGTCAGAAGGGATCTTCGATTGGCTTGGCCACGCGCTGGGCAGCGTCATTCGTTTTATCGTCGATGGCTTGAGCGGCCTGCTGCATCTGATCGGCAATGCCGGGCGGCAGTTCCTCCACGGCCTCTCCAGTGCTTTGGGCATCACGCCGTCGCTGCTTAGCATCGTGGCGCTGATCATTGGCTTGTTGTTTCTGTACAGCGCCGTGCGCGCGTTTATGCGCCGCTCGATTGTGCTGGGGCTGATCTGGCTGGTGCTGGGGTTGTGGCTGCTGAGTCTATTGATCGGTTAAGCCGAGTGCCTTGCACGTTTGTGTCGCCTTCTGCGTTTGCAAGCTAGCGTTCACCTGCGAAGCTACGCGCCATATGCCCGCCCCTTTTAGCCATTTGCTAAAAGCCAAGGCCATAAACAGATGTAGAGGCCAATCATGCAAATCAGCGCTCACTTCGACAGCGGCAATATCGAGGTTCTCGACAGCAGCAACCCGCAGCATCCGCTGCTGAAAATGCGCAAAGACCTCAACAGCGCCCACTTCCAGTGGTTTCACTTCAAAGCCGAAGACCTCACACCCGGTACGCGCTACGACTTCAGCATTACCAATGCGGGCGAGTCGGCCTACAACTGGGCGTGGGATGGCTACAACGCGGCCGCTTCCTACGACCAGAAAACCTGGTTTCGCGTACCCAGCACCTATATCAACGGCACCCTGAGCTTTGGCCTGGATGTGGAGCAGCCGCAGATCTGGTTCGCCTATTTCGAACCCTATAGCCGCGAGCGGCATGACTGGTTGATCGACCAGGCGCTGTTCAAGGCCGACGCCGAATTGGTGGCTTGCGGTAAAAGCATCGAAGGTCGGGATATCCAACTGCTGCGCATCAGCCGCAACCCGCATGCGGCTCGCAAGGTGTGGATCATCGCCCAGCAACACCCCGGCGAGCATATGGCCGAGTGGTTTATGGAAGGCTTGATCGAGCGCCTCAAGCTGCGCGATGACGCCGAGATGGATGCCCTGCTCAGCCAGGCCGATCTGTACCTGGTGCCCAACGTAAACCCCGACGGCGCCTACCGTGGCCACCTGCGTACCAATGCCGCCGGCAAAGATTTAAACCGCGCCTGGCAGTCGGCCAATGAAGCAGAAACGCCGGAAGTGTTTTTTGTGCAGCAGCAGATGCGCAAAGTGGGCGTGGACCTGTTTCTGGATATCCACGGCGACGAAGAAATCCCCCATGTATTTACCGCTGCCTGCGAGGGCAACCCGGGGTATACGTCGCGTATCGCCGGGTTGGAAAACCGTTTTCGCCAGGCGTTAGTGGCGCACGGTGCAGAATTTCAGACCCAGTTCGGTTATCCGCGCAGTGCGCCAGGCAAAGCCAATATGACCTTAGCCTGCAATGCGGTGGGAGAGGAATTCGATTGCCTGTCGTTCACTATCGAGATGCCGTTCAAAGACCACGACGACAGCCCGAATCCGCAAACCGGCTGGGATGGCAAACGCTCGAAGCAGTTGGCCAAGGATGTGTTGAGTGTGACGGCGGGGATGGTTGGGGAGTTGCGCTGAAATCGCGGGCAAACGTTGGGCTTCGCCGATGGCTCAACCCAACCTACGCCTCGGTGCTGTTGATCTTTAGCGCATCGAGCTCAGCCACCCGGTATGTGGCACACACATATCCTGCTTACAGGACACCTGCGCCACCGGCGCGCCCTGGCGCGCCAACTCCACCCGCGCTGCTGCCGCGCCGTATAACCCGCACACCACCAGCAAACCAAACGCGATCAGACACTTTCTTGTTTTTATAGTCATGGCTACCACCTCTCGGAATCGGGTCCGTTGTTTCAGAGTAGGCCAGTCGCCGTGTTTGTGAATGACCGTTTAGCTCTATTCAGCCGGTGTATAAGCGCCCATGGCGAGCTCTATACTGCGCCGCTAATAGGGAGCTAACGATGCTGCGCGAAGCCTGGGCCCACACGCCCACTCACAACCGTGTCTGGGCGCTCGCCGCCCCCATGATTCTGTCGAATATCTCCGTGCCGCTGGTGGCCCTGGTGGACAGCACCGTGGTCGGCCATCTGCCCCATGCGCATCAACTGGGCGCGGTGGCGGTGGGCAGCACGCTGTACGTGATGATCGTCGGCATTCTCGGTTTTCTGCGCATGGGCACCACCGGCTTTGCCGCTCAGGCCAGCGGTCGCGCTGATGGCGGGGCGCTGCGTCAGGTGCTGATTCAGGGCCTGGCCTTGGCGGCATTGCTGGCACTGACCCTCGGCTTACTCGCCCTGCCCTTCGGCGATCTGGCGCTGGACCTGATGAACCCCTCCGCCGAACTCGACGAACAAACCCGCGCCTTCTTCCATACCCGCCTATTCGGCTTGCCGGCGGCGCTGGCCAACTTCGCCCTGATCGGCTGGTTTCTCGGCACCCAGAACGCCCGTGCGCCCCTGGCGATTCTGCTCGGCACTAATGGGCTGAATATCGTGCTGTCGCTGTGGTTTGTGCTGGGGCTGGACTGGGGCGTGGTTGGCGCTGCCCGGGCGGCGGTGCTCAGCGAATGGGGCGGCGCGCTGCTGGGACTGGCGCTGACCGGCGGTGCCCTGAAGCGTTATCCCGGCCGCACCCACTGGGCGGCGATGGCGCTCTGGCATAGCTGGCGGCCGCTGCTGGCGGTGAACCGCGATATTTTTATCCGCTCCCTGGCGCTGCAAGGCGTGTTTTTTCTGCTCACGGTGCAGGGGGCGCGACTGGGCGATGAGACGGTGGCGGCCAACGCCCTTCTGCTTAACGGTTTGCTGCTCACCGCCTACGCCCTGGATGGATTCGCCCACGCCGTCGAAGCGCTGTGCGGGCATGCCCTGGGCAGTCGCGACCGACAAGGCTTGGTACGCTGCCTGGTGGTGGCTGGCGGCTGGTCGCTGATTGCCAGCCTGGTATTCGCACTGTTTTTTGCCCTGGGCGGCCATCTGTTTATCGCCCTGCAAAGCGATATCCCGTCAGTGCGCAGCACCGCTGACATTTACCTGCCGTACCTGGCGCTGCTGCCGTTGGTGGCGGTGTGGAGTTACCTGCTCGACGGCCTGTTTATCGGCGCCACCCGCGCCCGGGAAATGCGCGATGCCATGTTGCTGAGCGTGCTGTTGGCGTTGCCGCTGGCCTGGTGGCTGCGCGATTTTGCCAACCACGGCCTGTGGATCGCGTTTCTTGCCTTTATGTTGCTACGAAGCCTGTGTTTGGGTGTCTATGCTTACCACCTGACCCGCCACGATCAGTGGTTTGTTTCGTCTAGCCCCGAAGGATCAGCGCATGCTCAGCCCGGAAATCCCAGTTAACGAACTTATTCGTCAGGAAGTGCTGGATAACCAGGAGTTACTGGACACCCCCGCCGACCCGTACCTCGATGTGTTGGTGAAAGTGGTGGGCGAGATGTTCGAGGTGAAAACGGTGCTGATCAGCCTGATCGACCGCGATCGTCAATGGTTCAAAGCCCGCCACGGCCTAGAAGTACCGGAGACGCCGCGCAATATTTCCTTCTGCGGCCACGCCATTTTGCAAGATGACTTGTTTATGGTCGAAGACACCCTCCAGGACTCACGCTTCGCCGACAACCCGATAGTCACCAACCCGCCGTTCCTGCGCTTCTATGCCGGCCAACCCTTGTTCACCCAGGACGGCCACGCCATTGGCACGCTGTGCCTGCTCAACCCTAAGCCCAAGCAGCTCAACGGCAAACAGAAGCAACGGCTCAAAGACATGGCCATCCTTGCCGAGGGTTATCTGAAACTTCGGCATATGAGCGAGCACGCCAAAGAGCTGCGCGCCGCCCTCAGCCGTGAACAACGTAAAACCATGCTCGACAGCCTGACCCAGGTGTGGAACCGCGCCGGCCTCGAACATTTTCTGCCCCGCGAGCAAGCGCGAGCCGAAGAGCGCGATCTGAAGCTGGGGCTGCTGTTCTGCGACCTCGATTACTTCAAACGGGTAAACGACGCCCACGGCCATGACGCCGGCGACAAAGTGCTATGGGAAAGTGCGCGGCGCATTGCCGCTGCCGTACGCCCGCAGGATGTTGTTACTCGTAGCGGCGGCGAAGAGTTTGTGGTGCTGACTCAGGTGCACGATGAAGAAGAACTGCGGCGAATCGGTGAGCGTATTCGTAACTCCGTGGCACGCACGCCCATCAACGCGGGCGAAGTGGAACTGGCGCTGACCATCAGCGTCGGCTGCGCCCTGGCCGAACCGCAGGAAAACCCCGAACGCGCCCTCAAACGCGCGGACAAAGCGCTGTACCACGCCAAGGGCAATGGCCGAAACCGGGTGGAGTTCAGCGCCTATGAGGGCAAAAAGCTGCAGGACACGCTTAACTGACCCGCGCATGCGCACCGCAGAGTGCGCAGCATAAAAAACCTGAAAAGCCCCGAGGAACCACCATGGCCGCTGCGATTGCCGCGTACCTGCATTATCTGTCGATCTTTCTGCTGTTCGCCTTGCTGACCCTGGAGCACCAGCTGTTCAAACTGCCGCTGGATTTGCCGCGGGCGCGCAGCTTGGTGCGGATCGACATCGCCTATGGCGCCACGGCCGGGCTGGTGCTTATGACCGGCGCGGCGCGGGTGCTGTGGTACGGCAAGGGGCTGGATTACTACCTGGGCAACAGCGTGTTTCACGCCAAATTTGGGCTGTTTATTTTGATTGGCCTGGTGTCGATCGTGCCGACGTTTGTGTTTCTCAACTGGCGCAATGCGCTTAAGGCCGGCGAGGTGCCGCAGGTGAGTGCGCAGCAGGCCAAGTGGGTGACGCTCGTGATTCGGTTGGAGCTGTTGGGGTTGTTGGTGTTGCCGTTGTTGGCGGCGTTGATGGCGCGGGGGTATGGCTCGTTTACCTCTTAACCAAACGCGCCCTTGTAGGAGCGAGCTTGCTCGCGAACGGTCGCGACGAGGTCTGCCGACAAAACACCTCTTCCAGGGTTCGCGAGCAAGCTCGCTCCTACAGTCAGGTCTGGGTCAGAGGTACCCAATCTTGCGCGCATCCTTAAGCACCATCCCCCGCAGCGCCTTGATCGATAACCGCCGCATAAAATTGATCAACTTGGCATACGGCCCCACCAGCAAAATATCCTCGCCCTTGAGCACCGCTCGCACCATCCCGTCGGCCACCACATCCGGCGAACAGCCTTTGGCATCGTAGTAAGCGCGCAAGCGGCTGATTTGGTCTTCCGTCACCGACGGCGACACGCCGCCCGCCGAGTACGTAATCGGCGTATTGATAATGCCCGGGCACACCGTGGTCACCCCCACCGACGTCGCCGCCAGCTCCATCTTCAGCACTTCGGTAAAACCGAACACACCGTGCTTGGACGCCGCATATGCCGCCATGGTCGGGGAGGGGAAAATGCCCGCCGCGGATGCCACGTTCAGCACCTGGCGCTCGCCCCGGCGGCAATCATCGCTGGCAGAAAGTGGTAACAACCGTGCACCACGCCCATCAGGTTGACGTTGATCACCCGGTGCCAGTGCGCCAGGTCGCTGTGCAAAAAACGACCAAGGTAGCCAATGCCGGCGTTATTGATCAGCACGTCCAGCGCGCCGATTTTGCCGTTTACCTGCTCGGCAAATTCGCGCACCGCCGTTTCATCAGCCATGTTGACGGTGTAGCAGGTGCACTGACGGCCCAACGCCTGTACTTCGGTGGCCAGGGTCTGCAGGGCTTCGGCGTTAAGGTCGGCGGCATGGATATGGGCGCCTTCGCGGGCAAATGCCAAGGCGGCAGCACGGCCGATACCCGAGGCGGCGCCGGTGATCAGAACGTGTTTGTGGTGCAGGGTGGGGAGCGCCATGGCGAGGTTTCTTCTAATTGTTATTTGCCGATGACAGTAGAAGCCCGGCGCCCACCTGCCTAGCCAATCAATGCGGCGAATATCAACCGGCCCTCATCCATACCTACGTCTTTGGTGTGAGTGAAAGACCGCCACGTACAGCTTGCCTAGCTTGTATATACAAGTGTATATAGGTGCTCGTCACCTTCACCGGCATTCTTCAGGATCATTCCCATGTCGCAACCACTGCTTCTTCAGCCAGGCCTGCTCACCCTCGATCAATTGCGCGCGATTTATCAGCAGCAATGCGCTGTCGAACTCGACCCGGCGGCCAAAGCAGTGGTCGACACCAGCAACCGCACGGTGCTGGAAATCATCGATAACAAGCGCACCGTATACGGCATCAACACCGGTTTCGGCCTGTTGGCGCGCACCTCCATTCCCACCGAGTCGCTGGCCAAGCTGCAACGCAACCTGCTGCTGTCGCACTGCACCGGCACCGGGCCGCTGCTGGATGACGCCAGTGTCGGGCTGATCATGGCGCTCAAGGTCGGTTCGCTGGCGCGCGGTTTTTCCGGCATTCGCTGGGAAGTGATTCAGGCGCTGACGGCGCTGTACAACGCCAAGGTGTACCCGTGCATTCCGTCGCAAGGCTCGGTCGGTGCTTCGGGCGACCTGGCGCCGTTGGCGCATATGTCGGCTGTGCTGATCGGTGTTGGTCGCGTGCGTCATGAAGGTCGTGAGATGGATGCCGTGGAAGGTCTGGCCATCGCCGGGATGAAGCCGATGGTGTTGGGGCCGAAAGAGGGTCTGGCGTTGATCAACGGCACCCAGGTGTCCACCGCCCTGGCGCTGCGTGGTCTGTTCGCCACCGAGAAATTGTTTAGCGCCGCCGTCGTGGCCGGCAGCCTGAGCGTTGAAGCGCTGAAAGGCTCGGCCGTGCCGTTCGACCCACGCATCCAAGCGGTGCGCGGCCAGGCCGGGCAGATCGACGTGGCCGCGTTCTACCGCGAGCTATTGGGCAGCACCAGCGAGATTCGCGAATCCCACGCCGACTGCACCCGCGTGCAGGACCCCTACTCCCTGCGCTGCCAGCCACAAGTGATGGGCGCGTGCCTGGACCATATGCGTTTCGCCGCTCAGATTTTCCTGCGTGAAGCGAATGCCGTTTCCGATAACCCGCTGGTATTCAGCGCCGACGGCGACGTGCTCTCCGGCGGCAACTTCCACGCCGAACCGGTGGCCATGGCCTCTGACGTGTTGGCTCTGGCGATTGCTGAAATTGGTGCGTTGTCGGAACGCCGTATTGCGCAACTGGTGGACCCGGCGATGTCCGGCCTACCGGCCTTTCTGGTGCGCGAAGGCGGCCTGAACTCCGGTTTTATGATTGCTCAGGTCACCGCTGCGGCCCTGGCCTCGGAGAACAAAACCTTGGGTCACCCGGCGTCCATCGACAGCCTGCCGACCTCGGCCAACCAGGAAGACCACGTGTCGATGGCGACCTTCGCCGCCCGCCGTCTGCTGGATATGGCCGGCAACAGCAGCGCCGTCGTGGCGATTGAACTGCTGGGCGCGGCGCAGGGCGTAGAGCTGCACGCGCCGCTGAAAACCTCGCCGCTGCTGGTGGAAGTGATTGAGCTGGTGCGCAGCGAAGTGGCGCATTACGACGAAGACCGCTACTTCGCCCCGGATATCGCGGCGGCGCGGGCGTGGGTTGAGAATGGGGCGTTTGAGCGCTGGTTGGCGTTCGATCGTCTTTACGCCTAACTCTACGTGAGTTCTATCAGACAATAAGGGTGGACGGCCTGGCACCGCAACGCTTGCAGTTCGGTGCCGGAAATATGCAGGCAATCGTACAGCCCCAACTCCACCCCCTCTCCCGCTAGCTCCACGCGCAACGCCTCACCGGCACTGAACACCAGAACGGTTTGGGCCGACGTAAACACCGTGCTCTCCCCCGCTCCCATCCACTGCAACCTCGCCTGGCAACGCTCAGGCGCATAGATCAGGTTGAAGTCACGAATCGCCCCACCGAGCAGGCTGCATTGCACTGTGCTGTCGCCAGAAAACGCAAAGGCATCCAACGCCCGCAGCGGCCGGCTCAATTGCCCGTCGACGTCCAGCTGCATGCCCTCGCCTTCCAGCACCGTGATAATCCGTTGATAGCCGTTAAACGCCGAAAACGGTCCCGCCTGCCCAACATCGGCAATCGACAGACGCCAGTTGAAGGCGTCCAGCCCGTCGCCATCGCGCACCATTTCCAGCGTGATGCCGGCGCCGTTTTTCCACGGCATACGCGGGTAGTCGGCGGCGCGCAGCACTTGCCAGGTCATGAGGCGAAACGCCCTTCCAGGCGATGACGCGAACCGGGGTAGAGCAAACGCGCGACGGTCACGGTGCGGCGACCCGACCAGGTGCGGCGGCGGATCAACAGGCAAGGTTCGCCGCGTTCGATCTGCAGCAATTTGCACTCGCCCGGCTCGGCCAGAATCGCCTCGACCACATGCTCGCCTTCGCTCATCGGCGCGATCTGCATCAGGTAGGCGTACGGGGTGGCGACGGTGAAATCCTGCTGCAGATAATCCGGCGCGACGACGGCGTTTACGTAACGGTCTTCGATCTGCACCGGCACGTCGTTTTCAAAGTGCACGATCACCGAATGAAACACCCGCTCGCCTTCGCGTACGTCCAGCAGCACCGCGCGCTCGGCGCCGGCTTTCTCTTCCACCAGGCGCACCACCACGCAGTGGTGACGGTGGCCACGGGCGGCAATTTCATCGGCGATGTTGTGCACTTCGAACAGCGCCGACTGGCCCTTGGGCTCGGCGACAAAGGTGCCCACGCCTTGCATGCGCACCAGCAGGCCATCGGCAGTCAGCTCACGCAGGGCGCGGTTGATGGTCATGCGGCTAAAACCCAGCTGCGCCACCAATTCGCTTTCCGACGGCACGCGGTGGTGCGGCGGCCAGGCGCCGGTCTGAATCTGCGCGCTGATCATCTGCTTTACCCGCGCGTACAGCGGCGCAGGTTCGTCGCCCAGTTGGGCGGCCAGGGTGGCCATCTCGGACTGTGGAGCGGTCACAGCAATCTCCTCGGCAAGCAAGCGCGCTGGGGCGCCACGGTGGCGAGAGTTTACGTTTCCCCTTTGCCTCTGTATATGTATATACAACCTGAACAACTCCCTGGAGCGCCCGGAATATGCCTGTTTTCTTCGCTGAGCGAGCGCTGCTGCCAACCGGTTGGGCGCGCAATGTGCGCCTGCAGGTGGGCACCGACGGCCTGCTGCAACAGGTGCTGAGCGACGCCAGTGACGAAGGCGCCGAACGCCTTAACGGTCCGCTGCTGCCGGGCATGCCCAACCTGCATTCCCATGCGTTCCAACGGCTGATGGCGGGCCTGGCCGAAGTGGCCGGCAACCCCAATGACAGCTTCTGGACCTGGCGCGATCTGATGTACCGCCTGGTGGCCAAACTGACGCCCGAGCAAATCGAAGTCATCGCCCGTCAGCTGTATATCGAGATGCTCAAGGCTGGCTACACCAGCGTGGCCGAATTCCATTACGTGCACCACGACAGCGCCGGCCAGCCTTACGCCAACCCGGCCGAGCTGGGCCTGCGCATCAGCCAGGCGGCGGCCGACAGCGGCATCGGCCTCACGCTGTTGCCGGTGCTGTATTCCCACTCAGGCTTTGGCGGCCAGCCGGCCACTGAAGGCCAGCGGCGGTTTATCCACAGCGTCGACAGCTACCTCGATTTGCAGCAACGCCTGCAAGGTGCCCTCGCCGGCCGCAGCAGCCAGCGTCTAGGCCTGTGCTTTCACTCCCTGCGTGCGGTAACGCCTGGCCAGATCGAGCAGATTCTGGCCGCCAGCGCGACCGACAGCCCGGTGCATATCCATATCGCCGAACAGCAAAAGGAAGTGGACGACTGCCTGGCCTGGAGCCAACAACGCCCGCTGCAATGGCTGTTCGACCACGCGCCAGTAGATGCGCGCTGGTGCCTGGTGCACGCCACCCACGCCAACGCCGATGAAGTACGGCAGATGGCGGCCAGCCAGGCCGTGGCGGGGTTATGCCTGACCACCGAAGCCAACCTGGGCGATGGGATTTTTCCTGCCGTGGAGTACCTCGCCCAGGGCGGACATCTGGGCATTGGTTCGGACAGCCATGTATCGGTGAGCGTGGCCGAAGAGCTGCGCTGGCTGGAATACGGCCAGCGCCTGCGCGACCAGAAACGCAACCGCCTGTACCGCAGCGACCAGCCCATGATCGGCCGCACGCTATACGACGCAGCGCTGAGCGGCGGCGCTCAGGCATTGGGGCAACCAATCGGCGAACTGGCCGTGGGCAAGCGCGCTGACTTCGTAGTGCTGGACGGCAACGACCCCTATATCGCCTGCGCCGAGGGTGACGCCATCCTCAACCGCTGGCTGTTTGCCGGCGGCGATCGGCAGGTGCGTGATGTGCTGGTGGGCGGGCAGTGGTTGGTGCGTGACGGTCGGCATAAAGATGAGCAGGTCAGCGCGCAGGCGTTTGCCACCGTATTGAAAGCACTTTTGCATTAACCTTTCCGACTCCACTCCGTCATTCCCGCGAAGGCGGGAATCCAGAATTGAGCGACTTGCTCGATCTGCGTCAGCTTCAAAATTCTGGGTCCCCGCCTGCGCGGGGACGACGTGGTTTATGCGCCCAACCGCAACCGACAGCCCGACGCTGCCTACATTTATTCCAGCAGTGTGGCGCGGACGTTTTTTTTGCTGCGCACCGCGGGCATACTAGGCCGTCTTCATCCCGGTATCGCCCGCCCCATGCTTCGCACCCTGACTGCCATTCTCCTTGCTTGCCTGCTGTGCCCGGCCGTGGCCGACGAACGCGCGGACGCGCAAAAGCAGCTCGATGCTGCCCAGCAAGACGTCGTCGAGCTGAAAAAGCTGCTGCAGAAAATCGAAGCGGACAAGTCCGGCATCCAGAAGCAGCTACGCGGCACTGAAACCGAAATGGGCGATCTGGAGAAACAGATCAAAACCCTCGAGCAGCAGCAAAAGGACAGTGAGACCGAGATCCAGCGTCTCGATGGTGAGAAAAAAAAACTTGAAGGCGCGCGTATCGAACAGCAAAGGCTGATCGGTATTCAGGCCAGGGCGGCTTACCAGAGCGGGCGACAGGAATATTTAAAGCTGTTGCTCAACCAGCAAAACCCCGAGAAATTCGCCCGCACCCTCACCTACTACGACTACGTCAGCCAAGCCCGCCTCGAACAACTCAATACCTTTAATGAAACCCTGCGCCAACTGGCCAACGTCGAGCGCGAGAGCGCCGAGGAAAAGGCCCAGCTGGATCAACGCAAAGGCGCGCTCGACCAACGCCGCGACCAGCTCGTCCAGGTGCGCAAAGAGCGCCAGCAGGCCCTGGCCAAGCTCAATAACGAATCCAAAAGCAGCGACCAGAAACTCAAGGCCCGCCAGCAGGAACAAGCCGCGCTGGGCAATGTACTGAAAACCATTGAAGAAACCCTGGCCCGCCAGGCCCGCGAAGCCAAGGCCGCAGAAGAGGCGCGCAAGCGTGCCCAGGAAGAAGAACAACTGGCCCTGGCCAACCGCCACGCCAACCCTGGGCAAAAGCCCGCCGCTTCCGTCAGCGGCCCGGTGGTTTCCAGCGACGGCGCCGCCTACAGCGGTGCGTTTGCCGGCAGCCGGGGCAAATTGCCGTGGCCGGTCAATGGCCGCATCGTGGCGCGATATGGAACCCAACGCGGCGATGACGCTCGTACAACATGGGACGGCGTATTAATCGGCGCCGCCGCCGGCAGCCAGGTGCGTGCTGTGAGTGGTGGCCGGGTAGTATTTGCCGACTGGTTGCGCGGTTCGGGGCTGTTGGTGATCCTCGACCATGGCAACGGTTATCTCAGCCTGTACGGGCACAACCAAAGCTTATTGAAAGACGCCGGTGACATTGTCAAAGCTGGCGAGCCGATTGCGACTGTCGGCACCAGCGGCGGGCAAGACACGCCAGCGCTGTATTTTGCGATTCGTCAGCAGGGCCGCCCCAGCGACCCCGCGCAATGGTGTCGGGCGCAGGGATAGGCCCAGTACCTCTTAATAGTGGAGCTCGTTCGATATGCCGCATTTGTCTCGCCTTAATTCCCTGGCCCTGGCTATCGCGCTGGCGCTCGGCGCCCCGCTCCTGCACGCCGCCACCGACGTCGAAAACACCAAGGTGCCGGCTGCTTCACCGGCTACCGCCAAGGCGCCGCTGCCGCTGGATGAGCTGCGCACCTTCGCTGAAGTGCTGGACCGGATCAAAGCCGCCTACGTGGAACCGGTCGACGACAAAACCCTGCTGGAAAATGCCATCAAGGGCATGCTCAGCAACCTCGACCCGCACTCCGCCTACCTGGGCCCGGAAGACTTCGCTGAGCTGCAGGAAAGCACCAGCGGCGAATTCGGCGGCCTGGGCATTGAAGTGGGTCTGGAAGATGGCTTCGTCAAAGTGGTCTCGCCCATCGACGACACCCCGGCCTCGAAAGCCGGCATTCAGCCAGGCGACCTGATCGTGAAAATCAACGGCGAGCCCACCAAGGGCCTGTCGATGATGGAAGCGGTCGACAAGATGCGCGGCAAGGCAGGCGAGAAAATCAACCTGACCCTGGTACGCGACGGCGGCGACCCGTTCGACGTGCAACTGACTCGCGCGGTCATCAAGGTCAAGAGCGTGAAGAGCCAAACCCTGGAACCGGGCTATGGCTACCTGCGTATCACCCAATTCCAGGTCAACAGCGGCGACGAAGTCGGCAAAGCGCTGGCCAAGCTGAAGAAAGACAACGGCGGCAAAAAACTGCGCGGCCTGGTGCTCGATTTGCGCAACAACCCCGGCGGCGTGCTGCAGGCGGCGGTAGAAGTGTCTGACCACTTCCTCACCAAAGGCCTGATCGTGTACACCAAAGGCCGTATCGCCAACTCCGAACTGCGCTTCTCCGCCGACCCGGCCGACGCCAGCGAAGGCGTGCCATTGGTGGTGCTGATCAACGGCGGCAGCGCTTCGGCCTCCGAGATCGTGGCCGGCGCCCTGCAAGACCAGAAACGCGGCATTCTCATGGGCACCAACAGCTTCGGCAAAGGCTCGGTGCAAACCGTGCTGCCGCTGAGCAACGACCGCGCCCTGAAGATCACTACGGCGCTGTACTACACGCCCAATGGCCGTTCGATTCAGGCGCAAGGCATCGTGCCGGATATCGAAGTGGCACGCGCCAAGATCACCCGCGAAGACGACGGCGAAAGCTACAAGGAAGCCGACTTGGCCGGCCACCTTGGCAACGGCAATGGCGGCAAAGACAAAACCAGCAACGAGCTGAAAGCGCAGAGTGGCAAAGCCAACCTGCAGGATCAGGACTTCCAGTTGAGCCAGGCGCTGAGTTTGTTGAAAGGGTTGAACGTTACGCGTAGCGAGTAACGCTAATTGCAGCGAGCCCCGGAAAACCAGCGTTTCCAGGGTTCGCCAGCAAGCTGGCTCCTACGGTCCGGCAGACACACCGTCTTTCGTAGGAGCGAGCTTGCTCGCGAAGCTTTTAGGCTTACAGGTAGTTCTTGGTCACTTCGTCCACATACCCATCCGCACGCATTTCATCCAATGCCTTTTGCAGGCGCTGAATCACTTCATCCGGCGTATCCAGGTTCAACGCCAGATACAGCTGCGCATCGTTAAAACGCAGTGCGGTGGATAGCCCGCTCACCCCTTCCTGCTTGGCCAGATAGCGCCCGACCGGGTCGGTGGTCGCCCACAGATCGATCTTGCCTTCCATCAGCTTGCTGACGTTTTCCTGGTCACGCAGCGCGTTCACCGGGGCCATGCCCTGACTTTCCAGGTGTTGGCTCACGGCGTCGTTCTTGTACGCGCCCACGGTGTATTTGCTCGCCTCTTTGAGGTTATTGAGCTTGAGGGTGCTACCCGGTTTGGCCAGCAATACCCAGCCGGTTTTCGCCAGCGGGCCGACCCACTTGAACAGCGGTTTGCGCTCTTCGGTGTAGGTGGTGGAGAACAGGCCGTAGTTGGGTTTGTCGAGGGTCAGCTTGTACAGGCGGTCCCAGGGGAAACGCAGACTCAGGGAGTAGTCGATGCCGGCGCGTTTGAACATTTCGCGCACGATCTCGGCGCTGATGCCGTCGATACCATCGTCACGGGCAAAGTTCTTGTCGTCGATGGCCATGTTGAAAGGCGGGAAGTTTTCGGTCAGCAACACCACCTTGTAGCCATACGGCAACTCGGCGTGGGCGACGCTGCTGGCAGCCAGTGCCAGGCCCAGCAACAACGAACGGGAGAACACTTTCAGCATGATTTTGTCCTGTCTGCGATCGCATCGATCCAGCCCAGAACGCAATAGCTAAGCGCTCACCTGTGCATGCAATAAGTCGGCACGCGGCAGGTAAGGCCGCCGTTCGCTGGAGGGCTGAAATCGAGCATATAGGTCGGCGTAATGCGGGCTTGTGGCGCGCATCACCGTGCTCTTTTTCTTGGATTGCCTAAGTTGCATCTGGAACGCTCGACCGGGCACCCCGCCGTAAACGGGGGCTGCCGCGATCAGCTCGATCCTACAGATAGCTATTGAGGATTTCGTCGACGAAACCCTCACTTCGCATCTTGTCCAATGCACCCTGCAGCTTCTGTACCACGTCGTCAGGCGTTTCCTTGTTGAGGGCGAGGTACAGTTGGGCTTTGTTGAAGCGCAGCACAGTTTTCAGACCGGTCACGCCTTCCTGCTTGGCCAAATAGCGGCCGGCAGGGTCGCCGGTGGCCCACAGATCAATCTGACCATCGCGCAGTTTCTGCGCATTTTCCTGATCGCGTAGAGCGGTAACAGGCTCGAGCTTGTGCTCGGTCAGGTACTCGGCGATGGCGTCACCTTTGTACGCACCTACGTTGTACTTCTTGGCGTCGTCGAGGGTGGTGAGGGTGATTGGGCTGTCGGCCTTGGCCAGCATGATCCAGTCGTCAGGGCCGATCGGGCCAACCCATTTGAACGACTGCTCGCGCTCCGGCAGGCGGGCGGTGACGAACACACCGTAGCCGGGTTTTTCCAGGGCCAGCTTGTAGATGCGGTCCCACGGGAAGCGCAGGGTCAGGCTGTATTTGATGCCGGCGCGCTTGAACATCTCTTTGACGATATCCACGGCGATGCCGTCGATATTGTCTTCTTGAGCGAAGTTCTTGCCGTTGATGGCCATGTTGTAAGGGGGGAAGTTTTCGGTCAGCAGCACAACGCTGTAATCCGGGTCTACTTCAGCACGAGCACTGCCAGCGAGCACCATAACGGTGCTTGCCAGCGCAAGCAGCAGGCGTTTGAACATGTCGATTCTCTAGGTATTTAGGATCTGGAAGGCGCGGTCCTCGGCCTGGTGGCTTTAGATCACGCCCTGTGAAGCACTATGCAACTTAGCAGCCAGAACGAACCCCTGCCGATCGGCGTACCTGGATCCCGGCCTACGCCGGGATGACGGAGGTGTCTGTTAGTCCACCGTCATTCCGGCGTAGGCCGCGGTCCGACGATTCGGAATCCAGGATAGGGAGCCGATTAAAAAACTAACGAACGACGATTCCGCGGCTGGCCATATAAGCCTTGGCTTCCGGCACCGTGTATTCGCCAAAGTGGAAGATGCTCGCGGCCAACACCGCCGACGCCTTGCCTTCCAGAATGCCGTCGGCCAGGTGCTGCAGATTGCCCACCCCGCCCGAGGCAATAACTGGAATGCCCACGGTTTCGCTGATAGCGCGGGTAACGCCCAGGTCGAAACCGTTTTTCATGCCGTCCTGGTCCATGCTGGTGAGCAAAATTTCACCGGCGCCGAGGTCTTCCATCTTCTTGGCCCACAGCACGGCATCGAGGCCGGTGGGTTTACGCCCGCCGTGGGTGAAGATTTCCCAGCGCGGGGTTTCGCCCGGCAACGAGACTTTCTTGGCGTCGATGGCGACCACGATGCACTGCGAGCCAAACCGCGAAGCGGCTTCGCCGACGAACTCCGGGTTGAACACAGCGGCGGTATTGATCGACACCTTGTCGGCACCGGCATTGAGCAGGTTGCGGATGTCTTGCACGGTGCGCACACCGCCGCCGACGGTCAGCGGAATAAACACCTGGCTGGCCATGCGCTCCACGGTATGCAGCGTGGTGTCGCGGCCATCGACGCTGGCGGTGATGTCGAGAAAGGTAATTTCATCGGCACCCTGCTCGTCGTAGCGACGTGCGATTTCCACCGGGTCGCCGGCATCACGGATGTTCTCGAATTTGACGCCTTTGACCACGCGGCCATTGTCGACGTCGAGGCAAGGGATGATGCGTTTGGCCAATGCCATAACAGTGCTCTCGCGGTTAGCGATGGGTTTCGCTGCGCTCTACCCATCCTACGGACTACGGCTTCGTAGGATGGGTAGAGCGCAGCGAAACCCATCAAAACGGATATGGATCAGCCGTTGTAGGCGTCGCAATAAGCCTGAGCTTCGGCGACGTCCAGAGTACCTTCGTAAATCGCCCGGCCGGTGATGGCGCCGATGATGCCGGGCGCCTTGGCGTCGAGCAGTGCCTTGATATCGCCCAGGTTGTGAATGCCGCCCGAGGCGATCACCGGAATCTTGGTGGCCGCCGCCAGCGCCGCCGTGAAGGGCACGTTGCAGCCCTGCATCATGCCGTCTTTGGCGATGTCGGTATAAACGATGGCGGACACGCCGTCGGCCTCAAAACGCTTGGCCAGATCGATCACCTGCACGGTGCTCACTTCTGCCCAGCCGTCGGTAGCCACGAATCCGTCTTTGGCATCCAGGCCGACAATCACTTTGCCCGGGAACGCCTTGCACGCTTCAGCCACAAACTCCGGCTGCTTCACGGCTTTGGTGCCGATGATCACGTAGCTCACGCCAGCTTTGACGTAGTGCTCGATGGTTTCCAGCGAACGAATGCCGCCGCCGATCTGGATCGGCAGGTGCGGGTAGCGCTTGGCGATGGCGGTAACCACTTCACCGTTCACCGGCTGGCCTTCGAAGGCGCCATTGAGGTCGACCAGATGCAGACGACGGCAGCCGCCCTCAACCCATTTCGCGGCCATGCTCACCGGGTCATCGGAGAACACCGTGGAATCTTCCATGCGGCCCTGGCGCAAGCGCACGCAGGCACCGTCTTTAAGGTCGATAGCGGGGATAATCAGCATCGGTTGAACCTGCTCAAGTCTTGGAATTCGGGGAAAAGGGTCAGCTCTTTTCGAGTGCCCACAAGTCGCTTTCGATGCTCATGAACCTGTCAGCCAGGTGCGCCTGCACATCGGCAATCGCCTTGTTGTAAAACAGTGGGGCCACTTCGCGGGTAAACACTTCAAGCACTTCCTGGGCTTCGAACGAGCCCAGTTCCAGCTCGAAACGGTCTTCCAGAAACCGCTTGAGCGCAGCCACCGCAACAGCTTCCTGCGCGGGTTCCAGGCTCAGGCTGGGTGCTTTCAGTTTGCGGCTCATTACCAGCGACCATCCCAGGCGGCAAAGTTCTGCAGCAGCTGCAGGCCGTGGGTGTGGCTTTTTTCCGGGTGGAACTGCACGGCAAAGCGCGAGCCATCGGCCAGGGCGGCGGCGAAGTCGACACCGTAGTGCCCGCGACCGGCAATCTGCCGGGCATTGGCAGCTTCGATATAGAAGCTGTGCACGAAGTAGAAACGCGCCAGGTCAGGAATGTTGTGCCACAGCGGGTGGTCGAGGGTCTGCGCCACTTCGTTCCAACCCATGTGCGGCACTTTCAGCGCTTCGCCGTCTTCCACCTGGCCTTTGCCGAAGAACTTCACCTGACCGGGAAATTGGCCGATGCAATCGACGCCGCCGTTTTCTTCACTGCGGTCGAGCAAGGCTTGCATGCCGACGCAAATGCCGAGGAAGGGACGGTCCTGGCTGACTTCGCGCACCAGGGTGTCGAAGCCCAGACGACGAATTTCAGCCATGCAATCGCGAATCGCGCCGACGCCTGGGAACACCACGCGGTCGGCTTCACGAATTACGTTGGCATCGCTGGTGATCTGCACCCGGCCGGCACCCACATGTTCAAGGGCCTTGGCCACCGAGTGCAGGTTGCCCATGCCGTAGTCAATGACTGCAACCGTTTGCATTACAGGCAGCCCTTGGTCGACGGCATTTGCCCAGCCATGCGCTCATCCAGAGTCACGGCCATGCGCAGCGCGCGGCCGAAAGCCTTGAACACGGTTTCGATCTGGTGGTGAGTGTTGTAGCCACGCAGGTTGTCGATGTGCAGGCTCACCAGAGCGTGGTTCACAAAACCCTGGAAAAACTCCTGGAACAGATCGACATCGAAGCCGCCCACGGTGGCGCGGGTATACGGCACATGCATTTGCAGGCCCGGGCGACCGGAGAAGTCGATAACCACGCGCGACAGCGCTTCGTCCAACGGCACATAGGAATGGCCGTACCGCACGATGCCTTTCTTGTCGCCGATGGCTTTGGCAAAAGCCTGGCCGAGGGTGATACCGACGTCTTCCACCATGTGGTGGTCGTCGATATGCAGATCGCCTTCGGCTTCGATATCCAGGTCGATCAGCCCGTGGCGGGCGATCTGGTCGAGCATGTGCTCAAGAAAAGGCACGCCAATGGCAAAGCGCGCTTTGCCGGTGCCATCCAGATTGATAGACGCCTTGATCTGGGTTTCCAGAGTGTTGCGTTCGACGGTCGCCGTACGTTCGGCCATCACCAGCTCCACAAAATCGTTTCACGAAAGGGTGGGCATTATAGGCCGACAAGTCGGAAACCTTGAAGCCATAAGGCTGAACCGTTTATGCAGGAATTTTTATGGCTTCTATAGACACAACAAAGCCGACACAAGGTCGGCTTTGTTAACACGCGGTCGAGGGTTCCGGGCTAAGACCCGGAAGCCGGTTAGCTGAACAAGACGACAGTCTTAAGCAGCGTTACCCAGATACCCCACGCCAGCGGAATACCAACCGCCAACCAGGCAGCAATCACCAACGGCTTGCTCTTCGGATCAGCCGCCCACTCCAGATCGGCAGCGCTCAGCACGGTGTCGTGCCCAATGGCACGTTCAGCCGCCAGCTCCGCTTCGGTCATAAAGTGCTTGGCATTAACCGGACGCACCAGGGCGTTGCAGATAAAGCCCACCACCAGCAGACCGGCGAGGATGTAGAGAGTGATGTCGTACGCATCGGCCTTGGCCACGCCCACGCTCAGTTGGTACTCGCGAATGTAGTTCACCAGTACCGGGCCGAGGATGCCGGCAAATGCCCAGGCAGTAAGCAGGCGACCGTGAATGGCGCCGACCATTTGCGTACCGAACAGGTCGGCCAGATACGCCGGCACAGTGGCGAAACCGCCGCCGTACATGGACAGAATCAGGCAGATGCTGAATACGAAGAACGCCACGCTACCCAGGTGACCGGTCCACGGCACCAGGGCATACAGCATGAAGCCCAGGGCGAAGAACACGAAGTAGGTAGTTTTGCGGCCGATCAGGTCGGAGAACGACGACCAGAAGAAACGCCCGCCGATGTTGAACAGGCTCAACAGGCCAGTGAAGCCGGCGGCGATGATCGCGATCTGCGCCAACTGCTCAGGGCTCAGCTCGCCGAAGCTCTGGTGGGTGCCGATCAAACGGCCGCCAAACACTTCCTGCAGCAGAGGCGAGGCCATGCCGATGATGCCGATTCCGGCCGACACGTTCAGGCAGAGCACGGCCCAGACCAGCCAGAACTGCGGGGTTTTCCACGCTTTGCTGACGTGTACATGGCCCTTGGTGATCATTTCGTTGTTCACCTTTTTCACCGGCGGCGTCCAGCCCTCAGGCTTCCAGCCGGTTGGCGGTACGCGGTACGCCAGCGCGCCACCCATCATGAAGATGAAGTAGATAACGGCCATGACCACGAAGGTCTGCCAAACGCCCACGCCGTCCGGGCCAGCGAAATGGCTCATCAGTTGAGCGGCCAGCGGCGCGCCCACCATGGCACCACCACCAAACCCCATGATCGCCATACCGGTAGCCATACCGCGCTTGTCCGGGAACCACTTCACCAGGGTCGAAACCGGCGAGATATAGCCCAACCCCAGGCCGATACCGCCGATAACCCCGGAGCCCAGCCACATCAGCCAGATCTGGTGCAAATACACACCAAGAGCCGAAATCAGCAGACCGCCGCACCAGAACACCGCGGAAACCACACCCGCCTTACGCGGGCCGGAATGCTCCAGCCAGCCACCGAAGATGGCAGCCGAGCAACCGAGGAAGACGAAGAACAGGGTGTATAGCCAGCCCAGCATGGAGATCTGCCAGTCGCAATCGCTGGCAAACATTTGCTGGATAAAACCAAGGTCGGCACCACACGCTACCGGCGCGGTAATACCAATGGCTTTGGACAACGGCAGCCAGAACACGGAAAAACCGTAGGCCATACCGATACACAGGTGGATGGCGAGTGCGGCAGGCGGCACTAGCCAACGGTTGAAACCAGGAGCGGCGATGATGCGCTCCTTGGACAGAAACGCAGATTTGGCTGCGCCGCTGCCCACTGCAAGGGCGTCACTCATAGATGAGTTCTCTTTAGTTTTTTATGGTTGGCAAACAAGGCGATAGCTGTTTAACAGACGCAGGATATCGCCTACAGACGTAGAACGACCAGATTTGCGCGTACCATTTGCCGAGCAACTCACAAATACCCCCAAACTCCCCAGCTAAAGAGGCCCGAGCCCAGGCATGCCGGTACTTGTAGAAGAAATAATTGAACCCTCAAGTCAGGATTTGAGCGACCTGCAGAAGGTCTTCAAAGACGCGCCCGACTGGCTGATCGCCCCCTTCGCCGAACGCGAAGCATTGGTTCAAACAGCCATCGCCCAGCGCCAATTGCTGGCCGGGCGTTTCAACGACCGGCTGCTCGCCGCCGCCATTGTCGAAAAGGGCGAAAACCACTGGCGCCTCTCGCACCTGTGCGTACGTACCGTCACTCGCAAACGCGGTGTGGCCCGCCGCCTGTTGGCCGAAGCCCAGCGCCTGGCCAGTGAAGCCGGCAAGCCGCTGCACCTGGCGGCGCCGACGGGTCATCTGGAAAGCCAGGCATTGGCCGCTAAAACCGGATTGCCGCTAACCCCGCTGTAACCCCGTCGCCAGCCCCTAAGGCACACCAGCGGAACCACCGTCCGGTGTGCCCATCCAATCCTCCAGCCACCCTTACCGCTGGTCGGCGTTATACTCCGGCATCGCTTTTTTCCAGCCTCTCTCCGCTTTTCATTTCATAAAAAAGGAATCGTCCATGAAATCGTTTGGCAAAATCCTGGGTCTGTTCTTCCTCGGAGTCTTGCTGATCCTCGTGGCGCTGGGCTTTGCCCTCACCCACCTGTTCGATCCCAACGACTACAAAGACGAAATTCGCCAACTTGCCCGCGACAAGGCCAACCTCGAATTGACCTTGAATGGCGACATCGGCTGGAGCCTGTTCCCCTGGCTCGGCCTGGAACTGCACGACGCCACCCTGGCCAGCGCCACCACCCCTGACCAACCGTTTGCCGACCTGCGCATGATCGGCCTCTCGGTGCGCGTGCTGCCGCTGCTGCGCCGCGAAGTGCAAATGAGCGACATCAAGGTCGACGGCCTTAACCTCACCCTGTCCCGCGACGAACAAGGCCACGGCAACTGGCAAGACATCGGCCGCCCAGCCAAACCGGCCGCCCCGGCCAGCAACGACCAGGCCGCCAACACGCCAGCCCCAGCCAACGAAGGCACGCCCGACAGCAAGCCTGCGCAGCCGCTGAAACTGGACATCGACAGCCTGACCCTGGCCAACACCCGCATCGACTACAACGACGCCAAGAGCGGCAAGCAATTCACCGCTGAAGGTATCGAGTTATCCACAGGCGCCATCCGTGAAGGCGCCAATATCCCGGTGAAACTGGTCGCGTACCTCGGCACCAACCAACCGGTGCTGCGCGCCAAAACCGAAGTGGCCGGCGTGCTGCGTTTCGATCGCGCCCTCAAGCGCTACCAGTTCGAAGACCTGAAACTCTCGGGCGAAGCGTCCGGCGAGCCGCTGAACGGGAAAACCCTGACCTTCGCCGCCCAGGGCCAATTGCTGGTCGACCAGGCCGCCCAGGTGGCCGAATGGAACGGCCTGAAATTCTCCGCTAACCAACTGCGCGCCCTTGGCGAGCTGAACGTGCGTGACCTGGACAAAGACCCGCAGCTGACTGGCGGCCTGTCCATTGCCGAATTCAACCTGCGCGAATTCCTCGAAGGCATCGGCCGCCCGGTGCCGCCAATGGCCGACGCCAACGCTTTGAGCAAAGTCGAGCTGGTTACCCGCCTGCAAGGTAACGCCAATAGCCTGGCCCTCAACGAACTGAAACTGAAAGTCGACGAAAGCGCCTTTACCGGCAGCCTGGCCGTTACCGACCTGGGCAAGCAGGCCCTGAGCGTTCAGCTCAAAGGCGACAAGCTCAACCTCGACAACTATCTGCCGCCCAAAGCCAAGGAAGACCAGGCCCAGCGCAGCAGCCGCCAGAACGAAGTGAGCGGCGCCCTGGCCAGCGCCGGCAAAGACGGCAACAGCGACCTGCCCAACCCGCCAAGCCAGCAGGCCTGGAGCGAAGAGCCGGTGCTGCCGATCGACCAACTGCGCAAAGTGACCGCAGACGTAAATGTCGGCCTGGGCCTGCTCACCGTCGACAAGCTGCCCATCGAAAACGCCAGCATCAAAGCCAATGGCAAAGACGGCCTGCTGACCCTGGAAAACGTGCGCGGCGACCTCTACAACGGCAACTTCAACGCCACCGCGAGCCTCGACGTACGCCCGGCCGTGCCGCTGCTGAAAGCGCAGAAACACATCAGCCGCGTGCCGGTGGAAAAACTGCTCGCTACCCAGCAGGAAAAACCGCCCGTGCGCGGCCTGCTCGACCTCAACGCCGACATCACCACCAGCGGCAACAGCCAGAAAGCCTGGATCGAAGGCCTGAACGGCACCGCGAGCTTTGCCCTGAGCGACGGTGCACTGGTCGACGCCAACCTCGAACAGCAACTGTGCAAAGGCATCGCCACCCTCAACCGTAAATCGCTGAGCAGCGAGCCACGCGGCAAAGACACCCCGTTCGAACAACTGGACGGCACCCTGAGCTTCCGCAACGGCGTGGCCAACAACCCGGACATGAAAGTGCGCATCCCCGGCCTGCGCGTAAACGGCAACGGCGATATCGACCTGCGCGTGCTGGGCATGGACTACCGCGTCGGCATCATCATCGACGGCGACAAGAGCGACATGCCCGACCCGGCCTGCCAGGTGAACAAACGCTACACCGATATCGAATGGCCGCTGCGTTGCCGCGGCCCACTGGAACTGGGCGCCAAAGCCTGCCGCCTCGATAAAGACGGCATGGGCAAAGTGGCCGCCAAGCTCGCCGGCGACAAACTCAATGAAAAACTCGAAGAGAAGCTCGGCGACAAAGTCAGCCCGGAACTCAAAGATGCACTCAAGGGCCTGTTCAAACGATGAACCCCGAGCAATTTTCCAGCGCGGTACTCGACTGGTACGACCGCCACGGGCGTAAAGACCTGCCCTGGCAGCACAACATCAGCCCGTACCGAGTGTGGGTATCGGAGATCATGCTGCAGCAAACCCAGGTGAGCACCGTACTGGGCTACTTCGACCGCTTTATGGCCGCACTGCCCACCGTAAAAGCCCTGGCCGAAGCCCCCGAAGACGAAGTGCTGCACCTGTGGACGGGCCTTGGCTACTACACCCGCGCCCGCAACCTGCAAAAAACCGCGCAGATAGTGATGGCTGAACACGGCGGCGAATTCCCCCGCAACGTCGAGCAGCTGACTGAGCTGCCCGGCATCGGCCGCTCAACTGCCGGCGCTATCGCCAGCCTGTCGATGGGCGTACGTGCGCCGATCCTCGACGGCAACGTCAAACGCGTATTGGCCCGCTTCGTCGCGCAAGAGGGCTACCCCGGCGAGCCGAAGGTGGCCAAACAGCTCTGGGACGTCGCCGAGCGCTTTACCCCGCACCAGCGCGTGAACAACTACACCCAAGCGATGATGGACCTGGGCGCCACCCTGTGCACCCGCAGCAAGCCCAGCTGCCTGCTCTGCCCGCTACAAAGCGGCTGCCAGGCGCATATGCTCGGCCTGGAGATTCGCTACCCCATAGCCAAGCCGCGCAAAGCCCTGCCGCAGAAACACACGCTAATGCCCATCCTCGCCAACCGCGACGGCGACATCCTGCTCTACCGCCGCCCGTCCACCGGCTTGTGGGGCGGCCTGTGGAGCCTGCCCGAGCTAAGCGAAAGCGCCGCCCTGGACACCTTCGCCCAGCAACGTGGCCTAACCCTGGGCAGCCGCCGCGAACTGGCCGGCATCACCCACACCTTCAGCCACTTCCAACTGGCCATCGAACCCTGGCTGATCCAGGTCGAGAGCACCACCCACGGCGTGGCCGAGGCCGACTGGCTCTGGTATAACCTCGCCACCCCGCCCCGCCTGGGGCTGGCGGCGCCCGTGAAAAAACTGCTGAAACGCGCCGCTGACGAATTGAAAGCTGGAGAACCGACATGACCCGCACCGTACATTGCCGCAAACACAAACAAGACCTGCCGGGTCTGCTGCGCCCGCCCTACCCAGGCGTGAAAGGCGAAGACATCTACAACAACGTCTCCCAGCAAGCCTGGGACGAATGGCAAAAACACCAGACCCTGCTCATCAACGAGCGGCGCCTGAACATGATGAACGCCGAAGACCGCAAATTCCTGCAAGCCGAGATGGACAAATTCCTCTCCGGCGAGGAATACGCCCAGGCCGAAGGCTACGTGGCGCCTAGTGATTCCGAGAAAAAATCGTAAGCGCCCGGATTAATTAAATATTTTTAAAAAAGCGTGTTGACAGAGGTGCTCCAAATCCGTCTAATAGCGCCCCGTTGGCCCAGGTAGCTCAGTCGGTAGAGCAGGGGATTGAAAATCCCCGTGTCGGCGGTTCGATTCCGTCCCTGGGCACCATTATTCGTTTTCAGGTAGTGCCAAAACCACCCGAAAGCCCCTAAGAAACCCGCCTAGTGCGGGTTTTTTATTGCCTACGATTCCCTACCCTTCCCTTGTAAGCCCGAAGTTTTGGGGGCATCTTTGGGGGCATGACCGGTTCGGTCACCTTCCATGCCCCCAAAACGGTGCTACATGGCCCTCAAAGTCTCGCCCCTGACCGACTCCGCCCTAAAGGCGGCAAAGCCCAAGGAAAAGCCCTACAAGCTCGCTGACGGCCACGGGCTTTACCTTGAGGTGATGCCAAACGGCTCGAAGCTGTGGCGCCTCAAATATCGGCACTCGGGGAAGGAGAAGCGGCTTTCTTTCGGCGCATACCCAACCGTGCCGCTTCAGAAAGCACGCCAGCGCCGCGACGAGGCCCGCCAGAAGCTTTCTGATGGGCTAGACCCCGGCGAGCAAAAGAAAGTCGTCAAGCAGGCGCAAAAGGCCGAGCAACTCACTTTCGAAACACTGGCCCGCGAGTGGTACGCCTACAACTCCCCGCGATGGGCGGAGAGCACCGCGTACAAAGCCAAGCTCTATCTGGAAAATGACCTAGTGCCCGGGATCGGCTCTCGGCCGGTGGCCAGCATTACTCGGCCTGACCTGGTGACCTTGGTTCGCAGCGTAGAAGCTCGAGGCACCTTGAACGCCGCCGGGAAAATCCGGCAGTGGCTGCACCAGATATTCCGCTACGGGCTGGCTAAGGGCGCTGTGGAAAACAACCCGGCCACTGATCTAGACGTGGTGGCCGCACCAGCGAAAGCTGCTCGCCACCACCCACACGTTCCACTCGCAGAGTTGCCGGAGCTGTTGGAAAAGCTCGAGGCCGGCCGGATAAGCAACCTGACCCGCTGGGCTATCCGCCTTCTGGTATTTACGGCCGTTCGCCCGGGTGAGCTGCGCGCCGCGCCCTGGGCGGAGTTCGACCTGGACAAGGCCACCTGGACGATACCCAAAGAGCGAATGAAGGCCCGTCGGCCGCATGTGGTGCCCCTTCCGCGCCAGGCGGTGGAAATCCTGCAGAATCTTCGCGAAATCACCGGCAGCTATCCGTTGTTGTTCCCTGGGCAGCAGAACAGCGAGCGCCCTATGAGCGAAAACACAATCAACAAGGCGCTGCGCCTGATCGGGTACGAAGGTCGGCAGACCGGCCACGGGTTCCGGCATCTGCTGAGCACCGAGCTCAACGGCCGCGGCTATAACCGCGACTGGATTGAGCGCCAGCTTGCCCACGGGGACGCAGACGAAATTCGAGACACATACAACCACGCCAACTACCTGGATCAGCGCCGGGAAATGATGCAGGCCTGGGCTGACTCAATAGACGCCTTGATCGCTGGCGCAAACGTAATGGGGTTTGCTCGGAGAACGGGAACATAGAGACGTTCCACGGAATGTTCCACAAAAAAACGCCAATAATCGCTCATAAACGACTGATAATTCAAAGATTCTTGCCGATATTTGGTGTGTTTGGGATGTGCTGGTTGTTGCTGGTAAGATACGGCAACCACTGGACTTCCATACAGGGCATCGATTGGCCAGTACTCCACCCACTCCCATAGGCCGACTAAGGCTCAGCGATATAGCTGGCGACTGGTCACGCACCCAGGCTCTCAATCCCCGCTTGTTGGCGACAGAGGTCGCCGGGGTGCTGCGCTCGGTTGCTCAAGGCGAGCAGCAGCTGGAGAGCCATCACTATTCGTTGACGATGTTCGACCTCTCAACCGGTGCCGGTGGACTGACTTACTGGGCGCTGGCCGACTACTTCGACTCGTTGAGCAGCGAGCATCCTAGCTCAAGTATTCAAACCACTACCGGGCCGACACCAGCCGGCGCCGTTCTGCTTGCGTACCCCTTCATCGCCCTAATCGTGAACGATGCAACCAAGCGTGCAGCTACAGCCGCAGGGTTTGTTGTCGAGCTACTGCCGGCCCCGACGGCGAATGAAAACACTCAACGGCAAAATCAACAGCCCATTCCACCTCTCGGCAGCTCTACTGAGGTACTGGCGGCGCATCAAGCGCAACTGCGCCAAGAAGGCGAGCAACGCGCAAGCGAACTGCTGGACACCGCCGAGCAGCGGAGCCGGCACCTACAACGCGAGAACGACCGTCTGAAAGCACGATTGGCCACCGTAGAGGGGGCCGTCAGGAAGCAGCCGAAGACGCCGAGCAACACCGTCGAGCGGCTCAGGAAGAACGCCGGCAACGCACTCTCGCCGAGGAGCAACTAAGAGAGTACGCGGGAATAATTGCCTTTATGGATACCGGCAACCCTCTGGCGCCTGTAGAGGGTCAGCGCATGGTTGTGACCTGGTGCGCTCTAACCAATAACGGGCAGACAGATCCGACGGCCGAATCAGGCATTGGCCTCGGGGAACTGTCGCGGCGCTGGTGGAAGGAACATTTCGGCGAGCCGCCGGCCATCGTCGCCAAGCATCTGCAATGGGCACTCACCTGGCCTTCCCGTAAGAAGGGCGGCGCAGTAGCAAAAAAGCCCACGGAAAAGGGGTGACAGGTTTAAGCCCTTGTTACTTATGGCTTGCGACAAGTTATCCACAGAACAGCTCCTAACCTGTCACCCCTTTACTGAAACCTGTCACCTGTTTCCCCAACTCCAAGCCCCTGAAGCTGTGCACATGTTCCCAACGCCACCCAAGGAGGCAACAACATGGCCGCACAAGCCCAATCAGTACCCATTGAACAAGCGCGCCGCTTTATCAAGCTCCGCGAGGTCAAAACGCTGACCACCCTCTCCACTTCTGAGCTGTACCGCCGCATAGCTGCTGGCGCCTTTCCGCGCCAAGTAATGCTCGGCCCGAAATCAGTTGTCTGGATTGAGGCCGAGGTGATCGCCTGGTGCGATGCCCGGATCTCTGCGAGTCGAGGGGAGGCCGCTTAAATGACGGACAAAAAAAAGGCCGACCAACAGGCCAGCCACGAAAATATTCACGTAGAGAATACCAGCAGCGACGCCCAGCTCGCACGGCTTGTTTCACACCTGCGGCAAGGGTCGTCTGACACTTTCACAATCATGCGTGAGCTGAACATCTGCCGGCCTGGTGCCCGCATCTGTGACTTGCGCGCCTCCGGGTACAAGATCAGCACTACGCGAAAATTGGTGACGGACGAGTGGGGTCGCACCCACCGCGGCGTAGCCATCTACACGTTGCTCGCCGAGCCCGGCCAGAAGGTGGCCGCATGAGCGCCCGGATCATTCCTTTCGACTTCCAAGGCCAGGCAGTCTCTTTCAACCCTGAAGGCTGGCTTCACGCCACAGTGATCGCTGAGCGCTTTGGCAAACGCCTCGACCACTGGCTCGATAACGCTGAAACGCTGGAATACATCCGCGCTTTGGATGAGGTGCAGCACCCGGACGCAGGCCTGTCCCAAATTCTGAATCCCCGTAAATCCGGGTATTTGAAAACTCTCCGGGGAAACAACGGTGGCACATGGCTCCACCCTAAATTGGCGATCGCTTTCGCCCGTTGGTGTGACGCCAAATTCTCCGTCTGGTGCGACCTACAGATTGAAGCACTGCTGCACGGCGAAGAGGCAAAGTGGCAGCGTGCACGCCAGCAGTCTGCGATCGGCTACCGGGGCCTTTGTGATGCCTTGGCGGTGGCTTATGAAGAGAACGGTAAGACACCGCAGCGCCACCATTTCATCAATGAAGCAAAGCTGATCAACCAGGTCATAACCGGGCAGTTTGCCGGCCGAAATCGCGACGAGCTCGACGCCCATGAGCTGCTGCTGGTGACGCTGATTGAGATCCGAGACGTGCTACTGATCGGTCAGGGCAAAGACTTCTCCACGCGCAAAGCCTCCCTGCTGCGTTACATCCAGAGCCTCCGCGCAAAGCAACTCCGCGGGGAAGCAGCATGAACATAGCTCTTATGCTCCAACGGGAGCAGTCGATAAGTTCTATTGCCAGCAGTCGAAGCCGTCGGTATCGTTCGCCTGTCGCTGCAAATTCAGCGACCGGGCTTGGTAACCCGATAAGCAAAAGGCGCAACAGCGCCCCCATCACGATTGCAGGCGCTTTTTTTTCGCCTGCAATCCTGAGTTATGGCGGCTGTGTGTGGGAGACCTTCGGGTCTGCCGGGCTCCTTTTGCCCCGGTTTACCAACCTGCACACAGCTGCCACCCATTCGCTTGGTAACGAACGTGGCAGCTCCTCAGCAAAAGGAGCTTCACCAATGAATACCTCTTCGTCGTCCAACGCCCACGCCGCTGCCCATCGTGCAATGGCCCTCGCCGCACTCCGCGGCAAATCCTCCCTCCCTGTTCGCCTTAGTGGCTACAACCATCACCGAGCAGTCCAGCGTGCTATCGAATCCCAGTCTGATGCCGGCAGCTGGCTTGAGAAGCCGGACAGCGACGCCTGGGCCGATGCTTGTGAAGAGATTGCCGCCGGTCAAAAGTCCCAACTCGTCAGAGCTCTGGAGGTATCTCAATGAGCGCCGCCATCACAGCTCGCCATGACTTTTGCGCCTTTGCCGGCGACAACGTGAATACCCCCCTGTTCAGCATCAATGAGGGCGTCCCTGCCGTAATCGCCTTGGAGGCGGCCTCTTGCATGCTCAGCGTTGCCCAGGAACTCTTGTTGAAAGCGGCTGATCAGAACGGTCTTGATCAATCGACAGCATTCGCCCTTGCCATCATCGTCGACCAAGCTAAAGCCTCGATGGACGCGGCATGGCAAGGCATTGAGGGGGCGCAACAATGAGCGCCTTTTCCCAGTCCCACGGCTTCGCCCTGTACCACTACGTCCAACATGCCAACGCCCCTCGCTATCCCTATGGCGTATGCGGCCCTTTTCCCACTGAGCATGAAGCCAATAAGGCCCTGTCCTACATTTGCGCCGCATTTCCGGCCGTCGACCTTCACGTAGAGCAAGCCGGATTTTCTACAGAAAACTCCCTGCAGATGCTGAGCATGGACAACGCCAAGGCGTGCGGGCGTCTCGAGTTGCTCAAGAGCAAGCTGATCATTGATCGCTACGCCTGCCCGGCGAAGGATTCGGCCGGCATGATCTCGGTAACGACCTAAATGGCGCGGTCTCTCGCCAAGTCTAAGGGCCGCCGGGAGTCTGGGACGTTCGCCGCGCTGCCTCATGTCGTAATGGATAGCGAAGACTTCCGAGGCCTCTCAGGGGGTGCGCTCAAAGTGCTGCTGGGCTTGCTCCGGCAGTACCGCGGCACCAATAACGGCGATCTGAGCGCCTCATTCACTCAAGCCAAACAATGGGGCATGAACAGTCGTACTACTCTCGCAAAGGCCCTGGACGAGCTTCAGACGTACAACCTCATCACTCGCACAAGGGAGGGCCGGTTTATCAAGCCTGGCGGCTGCTGTGCGCTGTATGCAGTCACCTGGCGCCCGATTGACCCTTGCGACGGAAAGATCGAGGTAACTCCCACCGTTACGCCGACTCGGAAGTTCAGCCTTGAAAGAGCAAAAAACCCTGTCCATAAAATGGACGCACTGCGTCCAGAAAATGGACGCATGGCCGTCTGCTGACCAGTGAAATTCATGTCCATCAGTCCAGAAAGTGGACGCATGGAGGGGGTTCACTTAGTCCAGAAAGTGGACTTCTTCTTAGATATACCAAGCGAAGCGCAGGTATTGCTCTGTTTGTGATCGATGCTTTGACTCTTGAATAGTCCCTTAAAGCCCGGGCGGCCGTTTTGAAACTTCGTAACAGCCTTGAGAGAGCAGCGCAGCAACATCCGCACCAACTAAACGCGTAGCCACTTCCGAGCAAATCGGAACCGGTACCGAGCCAGTCGGAGAGTGGCCACATGACGGACCTGCAAGCCGAGCTGCGCAAACGGTGGAAGCAATACTGCAAGGCCTCCGAGGCGTGGAGTGTTGCCTGGGCGGCCCAAGGCCGTATTGGGGCGCCGCCTACTAGACCGCCATATTCCGATGACCTAGGGATGCTCACCTGCGGCGCAAAGACCCGCGCCGGCACTCCTTGCAAAAGGCGAGATCTTTACGCCTCTGGCCGCTGCAAACTCCACGGCGGAATGTCGACGGGGCCGCGCAAATATCAAACCCCATGAGAGCCTGGTAAAAGTTAACTTTCACCGCGAATTGGCGTGCGAATTTACAGGCTAACTAGGTCAATAGAGTTGACGTTAATGCCGCTTCCCAGGATATGAAGCCCAAGGAGAGTGCAATGATCGAGTTCCTTTCGCATGAGCAAGTCATTGAGCTGACGGGCTCGCACCTCAAAGCCGGTCAAATCAAAAATCTGAAGCAAAACCGAATCAGGCACACGATCAAAGTTAGCGGCTGGCCGTGCGTGACGGTTGCAGCGGTGCTGGGTATTGAAAAGCCAAAGGAGAAAGCTGAGGAGCCAGTTTGGGAGCTGGATCTATCGAAGGTGAAATGAGTACGCAGCGTTTCACGCACGCCCCTCACGCACCATGAGCGAGCGAAGTACGCAGCTTGGTACGCAACAAAGGTGCGTGCCGGCTCAGGTTCGCAATGAGGTTCGCACGATAAGTTCGCAACCCCCAAGGCGCGAACTGCGAACCTCACTGATGCCGCTAGGTCAATCGTATCGACCTTTTTCCCGCGCTCTCGGCGTAGTTGCGAAAACAACCCCATGAATGACACTTTGGGCAACACCCCATGAATGAGGACCTATTGCCACAGTGTGGCGTTGCTGCCACAGCGGATACCCCAGCACTAACCTGACTCTAACCTGCTGGGTTTCGCCGGCGGTGACCAGAGCGGTGACCACGAAAGGTAACCAGAAAGTACTTGTTACCAGTCGGACGGTTTCCACGCAGGTTTCCAAGATTTTCACCGTTACTTAACGGTGAGTTAACCCATGCCGGTAACCACTAAAAGTAACCAGTCGAATACGGCGCGTACTTGGGTATCCAGGGCGGTATCCGGCAAAAGCGCCCGTTTTTCCTGTTAACAAAAGTTAAGGTTCAAGCGCCTAAATCAAGGCCGGATTCCTGCAGTCTTGTTTGCAGGATTCCCTGCCAACAAGGATGCGGGAAACCAGCAAACAAGACTGCAAAGCAGGGTGGAGCAATAGTAGAGCCGTCTAAATTCGCAATTACTCGTCAAGAATTTACGGTCGCTTTTAGCGGAGCGCATCAAACGCAAATACCCAGCGGTTCCGGGCCTCTAACGCCCTTTCTACCTTGACTACACCTTGACGAAATACTAGACAGGCATCAGACAGATTCTTGACCAGCCTTGACGACGACCGTCTCACTGAGACCAAAACGTCTCACACAGCAGGACGGACCAATGGGCCTTATCAGCGTCGAGGAAGCAGCGAAAATCCTGGGGGTCAGTCGAACTCAGGCGTATCGCCTGGCGAAGGATGGCAAGATTCCTTGCGTTCGCAGCTTCGGCCCGCTCCGCGTTCATGCGGAGAAGCTACAGGAGCTGATTGATGCCGAAGCTGATGCAAGCATGGCTGGGCAGTCAGACACCACGCAATCACGCGGTCCGAAAGGTCAGGCTCCTATGGCGCGGCCATCGCAATCTGCAATTGAGCGGGAGTGGCAAGAACTGATGAATCTCGCTCGGAAAAAGAAATAACCGAACACTTCCAATGCCATGTATCAGTTTGGCTCGCTCGCACTTACTGCAACAATGACGCCGCTCCTCCCCACCTACAACATCATCTATTTCGTTCCCCTACAGACCCAACCAGCGTCACAGTTAATGTGCACCCAAAAAACACTGGATATAAGACCATATACGGCCTAATTTGGTCCTCGCGGATCAATTCCAGTGGAGAGCACCGCTATGCAACCCAGCACCAAACAACGAGGCCGACAGGCCAAGCCGACCAAGGCAGAGGTTTCGGCCGCCTGGTCGCAACTGCGAGACGCGGCTGATGCGGGCGACTTGCAGGCCGCGGCACTTCTAGTAGCGCTGGCCGAAAGCAAACCGGTTTTCAGCGTGGCCAGCACAGTAGGCGTACAACATAACAATACGGGACGCTGAGTCGTCTCTAGACCGCCGCCATCCAACCTACCAATTCCGAGTCTCGAGGATTACCTATGAGCAGCAAATTCCAACTAGACCCAGCTCCCACCTTCAAAGTCTCTGTAGATATCCCTGTGCACGGCCAAGGTACCGTCCCGGTGCTGGTCGAGTTCAAGCACCGCGACCGTGAGCAGATGAAGTCTCTGATCGAGGCTCACAAAGAAGACGTGAGCAACGTTCGCGCAGTGCTGGACGTGGCTGCCGGCTGGGACCTGAACGACACCTTCAATGAAGAGAACGTCGCCAAGCTCGACCGCAACTACCAGGGCGCCGCGCTCGCAATCACCACCAAGTACATGAGCGAGATCTATCAGGCCCGCTTGGGAAACTGAGAGAGGCGGCCCGGGCGCTTTATGAACGAGCGCCCCCAGCCTCCCAGTTGGCCGCCCTGGGATTAACCCTCGCAGACCTGCAGCACGACTCTGTGAAGATCTGGCCGGACAACTGGCAGGCCTTCTGGGTATTTGAGTCGATGAGCACACAGTGGCAAGTAGGGCAGGCCGGGCCGACCGGCTTGGACTACACCGCACTCCGGGTAGTCCTTCAGCTCCATGAAATACCCGCCATCGAATGGCCAGACATCTTCTCGGCAATACGAGTCATGGAAGGTGCGGCGCTTGATGTAATGCACAGCAAGGAGTAGCCCAGATGACCGACATTGCCTCCCTCGGGATTAGTATCGATACGCGAGACGTCGCCAAGGCGGAGGCAGCCCTTGATGGTCTGAGCTCCGCCGGTGCGAAGACGGAGGCGTCGGCCAAGGGGGTTGGTAATGCGTGGTCTGGTGTAGGCAAGAATATTGGCTCCGCCTCTTCAGCGATCAACTCAGCCTCGGCTTCGGTTAAGCGGGGTAATGACTCGCTGAAGGCGCAGCAGGCAGAGCTGGGCAAGTTGCTAGGCCAGATCAACCCGGTAGTTGCTGCGTTCGAGCGCCTAGATGAGCAGGAACGTAAGCTGGGTCAGTTCAAGGCCAGTGGCGTCGTCGATATCGACACCTTCCGGGAGTACAAGGCGCGGATCGACGCTTCGCGCGCCAGCCTGACGGGCTTCGAAGCCGATGCGCGTAAGGTCGGGGCGTCGTCCAAGCAAACAGCGCAAGCTCTGCGCCAACTGCCGGCGCAATTCTCCGACATCGCAATCTCGCTGCAGGGAGGACAGAACCCTCTGTCTGTGTTCTTGCAGCAGGGTTCGCAGATCAAAGACTCGTTCGGTGGCGCCGGCGCGGCGCTGCGTGAAATGGGCAAATATGCCCTTGGCCTGATTAATCCATTCACCCTGGCCGCGGCCGCAGTGACGGCGCTGGCAATCGCCTACAAGCAGGGCAGCGAAGAGGCGGACGCCTATAACAGGGCGATCATCCTGACTGGCAACTCTGCCGGGCTCACAACGTCGTCACTAGGGGCTATGGCTGTTGCCCAAAGCAAAGTGAATGGCACTCAGGGGCAGGCCGCTGAAGTGCTCGCGCAAGTGGCTGGGGCCGGCAAATTTACCGCCGAGCAGATTCAAGGCATTACCGCCTCAGCCATCGCTATGGAGAAGACAACAGGCAAGGCGGTGGGTGACACCGTGAACGAGTTCAAGCGCCTCGCGGATGAGCCCGCTGCGGCCTCTGCCAAGCTCAATGAGCAGTATCACTACCTCACCGCCTCGGTGTACGCCCAGATCCGGGCACTGGAGAGTCAAGGCGACGCTGCTGGTGCTGCCCAGTTAGCAATTGAGACATACGGCACTGCAATGGATCAGCGCACGGCGGAGATCAAGGAGAACCTTGGCTCCATAGAGGCGGCTTGGAATGCTGTCGCCGGCGTGGCTTCCAAAGCCTGGGACGCAATGCTTAACGTTGGCCGCGAGGACACTCTCGAGGAAAAGCTCGATGGCGTGCAGGAAAAGCTGGCCCGTGCTTCCGCAGAGCAATCCGGCCGCACAGTGACCAGTCGGTTCGGCAACTTAGGTGGCGGCCTTGCCGCTAACGATACGGTGAACCTCCAAAGTCAGCTGGAAAGCATCCTTCAGGCCGAAGTGGATAGTGTCGCCAAGGCGCGCAAGGCGATGTTCGAGGCCAGTAACCAGCAGGCTGGGATCATCGCGTTCGAGGGGTTGCAAGATGGTCTGGACAAGGCCCGCAGTAAATCGGAGCAGCTCGTCGCCGCAATCAAGAAGATCGACGACCAAGTGGTCGCAGCCCGCAGGGCTGGGCTGACGGTCAACGATTCGGACATCGCTAAACTGAAGGCGGACGCCGCCGAGCAATACAAAGAGACGGCCCCGAAGGCGAAGAAGGCGCCGCGCGATAAGGATGCAGAAGCCGCAGAGCGAGAGGCAAAACGCCTGAACGACCTGTACACGTCCAACTCCGCGCAGCTCGAAAAGCAGGTCGCTTTGTTCGGAAAGAACAGCGCTGCTGCTAGTCTGCAATACGACATCGAGCGCGGCGGCTTGGCCAAGCTGAGCCCCGATCAAAAACAGCACCTCACAGACCTGCAGGCTGAGCTGGACGCCCGCAACAACATCGTCGACATCGAGAAGCTGCGTATCGAAATCCTGCGCAAGAGCGGCCAGCTCGCCGCTGCGAACGACGCCTCCCAGGATCTGGAGTACGCGCAGAAGATTGCTGAGTACGAGCGCACCGGAAACATTGAGGCGCTCCAGCGCTTGGAAACCCTCCGCAAGATCGACGCAATCCAGCAGAAGGCAGCGCTTAAGGACGGTACCGTTGAGGGTGTAAGCCAGGCACCCAAGACCAAAGGTGTGGACGCGGCCGTCGGTGGCGCAAACAGCGAGATGGAGCGCCTCGACAAAGATGCTCAGGAGCTTAACAGCTGGCGGGACGATGAGTTAGAGCGCCAGGCCGCTTTCCTCGATGCCAAAGCGATCAACGAAGAGACTTATGCCGAGCGCGTGGCCAATATCAATCAACAGGCTAGAGACGGGCTTGCGCAGATCGATAAGGTCAAAAACCAAACCATCCTGGACAGCACTACTCAGTTTTTCGATCAGGCCGCCGTATTGAGCCAGTCGGGGAACAAAAGACTCAACGCCATTGGCAAGGCCGCAGCGATCGCAAGTGCGACCATTTCGGGCTTTAAGGCAGTCGCAAACGCGCTGGAAATTCAGCCGTATCCGGTAGGTCTGGCGCTGGCCGTATCAGCAGGGGTTGTAGCGGCGGCGAACGTAGCCAATATCGCGGGCGTACAGTTCAAAACCGGCGGCTACACCGGTGACGGCAACCCTAACGACGTTGCGGGCATCGTTCATGCTGGCGAGTACGTCATGACTGCGGAGCAAACCAAGCGGATCGGCATCGGCAATCTTCGCGCTATTGCGGATGGCCAGGCCGGTCGAGATATCGCTATTGGTGGCGCCACCCAGGGCCCTAGCGGTGGCCGCAACTCAGGCGGCACGACCGTCATAAACAACAACATGTCTTTCCCCGGTATCAGCGACCGGAAAGAAGCAAAAGTCGCGACTGGTCAGGCCGCCAAGAAGATTGCTGCCGCCGTGCGTAACTCGGGACGTTACACCTGACAGCTAGCTGTGCTTTTCGATTAGAAGCTGCAGGATGACGCCGTGGGCCGTGTCCGCGATCGTCTTGCCTGCGTCGGTCGCTTTCTGAGCGAAGTCTCGAATCGCCTCCGTGACCTCAGCCCCTAGGTCCGCGGGGATTGAGATACCGAATGTCTGCACGGAACCATTGATGCGCTTATAGAAGCCTTCCATCTCCGCCAGAATAGGGTCGATAGCGCTGGCTCTGACGTTCAGCTCCTGAAGGAGGCCGCGATACTCTGGGGCCATTAGGTTCCAGGACCGCTCCAGCTCGTTAGGGAATCTCATTACCTCGCCCATACCTCACCTCTTGATTGCTCCTTGAGCCGCCATCATCGCATAGCCAACAAAACCCACCAGACTGACCAAGTGGTCCGACTCGGATCGTTTTCGCGTGTGTTTGGTGCGAGGTGCGAGCCTGGTACGAGGGCCTAGCGCGCGAGAGCTATAGCCCCCCCGAGCGAGCTCAGGTGGCTCGAGACAGGGCAGAAACAAAGCCCCGCTCGGTGGCGGGGCTGTTGATCATTCGGTGAGCGGCGGAAGCGTTCCTCGTATCACAGCCGTTGCCTCATACCTCTTCGCAGCCTCAACCGCCAAGATCTGCGTCTTTACTATGCCGCCTGCTTCCTCGGTTGCGTAATGGAAGAAAGGAATTGGCGTGCTATCACGAAAAGCGTCGAACACTTTTGGCAGAGACTCAGGGTTGAACAGCATGAGATCAATTTTACCTGTGAAGGTGGTGTCCTCATTCGGCAGGCGCAGGGTTAGCGTCAGATACTCAGTGGTACGTTTGATCGATTCGATGATTACCAAGTCATGACGCTCAAGTCGTTGCCTAGAAGGGGCTTCCCGGGAGGTAATTTCGTGCATCTGCTCCTGCGTGAATGACTTTCCATGCACGCTTGCAGAAGTTGCATCGGGGGCGCCAGCAAAGATAGCTTTATAGCCTTCCTGGGTGCGCTCATGGACGCGCCGCGCTTCATGGGGCGTTTCTGGTGAGTTAAGGGCTTCGATGAACTTCCCGAAAAGACGCTCGTAATGGGATTCGGTTGCTGCTTGAGAGTCAAAGCGCCGCTGTTCGCGGACGGTTTCTTGCCATTCTGAAAACACAAAGTAGCCGGCGACCGAGCCAATAGTCAGCGCTAAGCAAAGGGAGATTTGTCGTGGTGTCATCTTGTGAAAGGGGATTTTATCCAGCAGGCGATTAGCCACGCCATCAAGACTCCCCTCGCCCTCCGTGCTTCCCTGGTCTATGTGAAAGATGATCTCGAGCGAGGCCTTCTCTTCATTGGTAAGCCTCAGCAGCGACGACGTTCCGTACTTGATTTCCGCGTAAGACCTGAGAACTTCTTCTTGGTATGAGATGAAGCCCTGCATGAGCTTCGATGTCATCGTACTCTTATAACGTTCCCCATCGATTTTGACCTCGAAGTTCGGCCATCCGTCAAACGTGATCTGCACACTTTCTAGGCCAGATTCGATCTGCTCGAGCGCTTCAATAAACGACTCGCAATCCCTAATCGCAAGAAACTGCATCTGTCTCAAATCCCTTGGTATGGTTCAAATGAGTGAGGTAAGTAGCAGTCGTGCTTCTGAATCACTGCCCCATGATCGCCTTATAGCGCTTCTGGTATTCCTCGTATGGCAAGCCCTGCTGCTTCAGCTGCTCAAGCTGTTGCGCCTTGTAATTCTGCTCGGTCGGCATAGGCGTGCCTGGTTGCGCGATCTGGGGCTTGCCCAGGCCACCGTTCTCGCTAGCTCGGCGGAGATAGGCGAGAGCATTGGCAAATTCTGTTGCACGAGCCTCTGAACGAAAATGAACGTTTCTAGCTGTCGTTCCTTCCGCGGTGCGAATCGTTACCGCATAGCGATTATCCCGGCCGTTCTTTTCCAGAACGATGGGCTCGCCCAGGGATCGGAAGTAGATGCGCTGCGTCAGCTCTTCGGTGCGCACGAAGGTTGAGTTGAGCCCGACGACAACGCCATTGTAAGCGGACGCCTGACCGAACCCAACGCCGCGGGATATGGTCCCGTTGGACAGGCCAATGTATTCGCTGGTGACAATCGCCGACTGAGGCTTCGTGCTTCCAAAGTCTTCATAAAAGCCTTGTTCGACGACAGATGCGGCGTGTTTGTCAGAATTGATTGCACTCAGGTTTGGGGTGTATTGGATGGCACTGTGACCACAGGCGGACAGAGCAAACGCGATGATAAGGAAGATAGGCGCGCGCATAAAAATCCCCTTTCAAATCGTGGAGCCAGGGCAGATAGCCAACTGCCCTGGCTGATGAATCACTTCACTTCAAGCGCCTTTTGAATTGCATCCGCGTATTTGGACAGGTTCTCGAACTCCGCTTCCAGATCAGTTTGAGTGCTTGAAGCCTTGGCGGCGATGATCTCTAAGGCGATTGCTACTGCGTTAGCGCGCTTGCCGTTCGGGTTGGTGCTAGCAGCTGACGATGAGAGAGTTGCGGTGACTATTGAAGACATGCTTGCGTTCCTTTGCTGTTCTTGTGGAGTCGCAAATGTAGTTCACGCAGCAATAAGTGCGAAAACACCCCATGAATGAGGCGCAAACACGGCCTATTCAGGTACTAAGACGCGCAGCGGGAAACTCCGCAGGTAATGCGCCGTCTATAAGATGAGTGATCCGCACTTCGCAAGCGGAGAGGGTAGGAGCTGGAGTGTGTTTGAGGGAGAGCTATAGCCAGCCCCTTCCAGCTCAATCTCGATAGCGTTCTACTGTTTGCGGAGAGCCCGGAAACCATAGCCAATCTTCTTCTTGGACTGGATCGTAGAAGTTACGCTGAACCTCAAATGTCAGATCACTATCGCCGGCTCCAGTTACTGAAATGAAGTACGTCGACTGCCATCCCTTGAAGGGCTCAGATTGAATACCCAGCCATCCCCCGCGCTGCACCGCGGATGAAGAGTTATCAGCCCCGATGTATATCGAGCGTTCCCCCGGGTTGAATACAAACGCGACGTCCTTCAACTGCTCTGGCTGATTTACGTCTGTGTACAAATCGATCTGAGCCTTTTTGATATTCACCAACCTGCTCCTTGCATTAATGGTTAAGCCACTGATCAGTCAATCTTGTGATCATTACGTCCCTTGCACTCAGCAATCGCGTCTGCCTCGTCATCGTGTTCGCCAAACCGCTGACCTGATTTGATGTGCTCCACTACGAACCAAAACTGATTCGCCGGTACCGGGCTGGCAGTCTCTCCAAATCGGATGCTTTGGAGCACCACCTTAGGCACCTTCCGTACTTCATACTCATCAGGCATGGGTCACGTCCTTACGATTTAGTGTTTGAACGATTTCAGTCATCACAAAAGCCATTGCGATAGATCGGTCCTAATGCTGACGATAGACGGCGTCGGCCCTAGCAGATCACCGTCGATCTCGCATCGCGTGATCAACTTACTAGCGTTTTCGAGTATGCCTGAGCTAATACAGGCGAATTTGGGCTTTTTTGGTCTTTTCGCTTGATAAGTAACACCCAAAGTGCAACAGTATTAGTAGAACACCTCAACTGATACGGAAGGCACACCATGTTCATCCGCGCATATCTCCGAGCATCGACCGAAGAGCAGGACGCTAGCCGCGCCCTTCATTCACTGGAGCAATTTGTGGTCAGCCACGATCAGGCCATCGCTAGCACTTATGTCGAGAACGCGAGCGGCGCCTCCGCGGACCGGCCTGAGCTGCTGCGATTGCTTAAGGATGCGCGCAAGGGTGACGTGTTGCTGGTCGAATCCATCGACCGCCTTTCCCGACTTCCGGTGGAGGACTGGCAGAAGCTCAAAGCCGCTATCGACTCAGAGGGGCTGCGAATCGTTGCTCTCGATCTGCCCACCAGCCACCGGGGTATGCAGAACACCAGAGGCGACGAGTTCACAGGGCGGATGCTCGACGCCATCAATTCGATGCTGGTAGAGATGATGGCGGCGATAGCGCGCAAGGACTACGAACAACGTCGCGAGCGCCAAGCTCAAGGTATACAAAAAGCTAAAGCTGCCGGGAAGTATCAGGGACGGCCCATGGATGCCGACCTCCACAAACGCGTGGCGGAATTACTGACAGCTGGTCTCGGTATCCGCGCAACAGCTCGACACGCGAGTTGCAGCACCACCACAGTTCTCCGCATTAGAGACTCGATAGGTTCAATGGCGCGAAATGATGGAAAATTCGTTGAGTTGAGGGTCGAATCGCAGATACCGAGGTAGTGCAGTCTAATTAGCACCCCTGACGCTCAGTGCTGATATCACGCATATACTGCTGATACTGGCTGCGCCACTTTTCACGCGTTTCATAGAAAAGCTCGTCAGATTGCTCAGCCTTCTTATCGTTCTTATAGTTAAGCGCCTCTTTAAGCTGCGTTACTAGCGTCTGGGTCATTTCAGCGAGATCGCCAGAAGCGTAAGCACTGAAGGAGTACCCAGTTTTCATTAGATCATCTAGCCTAGCTTGATAAACCGCGGTATCAAAATCGGGGTGGGCCGTCATTGCCATTAAGCTTCCCTGGGCGCTAAGAAAGAGATCTGCTTTCGCGCGAATGTTTGCTTCCTGAGCATCTACGCGAGCAATGCAGACTTGGTGCCTGGTAGCTCCTACAGTCTGTGAAGACGACAGCCACCCCATCCAGCTACTGCTCATTACGCCACAAAGTGTAAGCGCTCCGGTCACAACCACCGTCAAAATAGGGCTCCACAGCTCAAGGCGTCGCTCTTTGGCGAGCGACGCGTCACTTCGATTTCCATTCATTTGCGATCCTAATTTATTGTCTTACTCTGAGGCGCATATTCTCCCCGCATTCCAGAACATCTTCTACTTTGAAGCGCTGCGCAAACCGAGTTGCTATACGGCCAAGAAGCCGGAAAGCGCTTCGCCCGAACCACGATAGAATTTAACGACAGTAAGGGCAGTCTTTTTTTTGGGGGCATATTTGGGGGCATGCGAAAAGCCGCCGACCTAAAAAAACCCGCGAAGCAAGGCGCACAGGAAAAGGTTCGATTCCGTCCCTGGCACCATTATTCGTTTTCAGGTAGTGCCAAAACCACCCGAAAGCCCCTAAGAAACCCGCCAAGTGCGGGTTTTTTATTGCCTACGATTTCTTCCCAAGCCCCTCCTATATCGTTTCTTCCTGCGCCGAGTTCAACGCATAAAACTCATGCAACTTCGCCTGCAGCAATTGCTTATCCGGCAAACGCGTCTGGTACTCGGCGATCAGGGCTGGCGATAACGATCTGTTCAACGCGTACTCAACCACCTCGTCCTCTTTGCTCGCACAGAGCAAAACACCGATGGCCGGGTTTTCGTGGGGTTTGCGTACATCGCGGTCGAGGGCTTCCAGATAGAAGTCGAGCTTGCCAAGGTATTCCGGTTCGAAGCGGCCGACTTTGAGTTCAATGGCTACGAGGCAATTGAGGCCCCGGTGAAAGAACAGCAAGTCCAGGAAGAAGTCGCGGCTGCCAACCTGCAGCGGGTATTTGGAGCCAACGAAGCAGAAATCTCGGCCCAGCTCGCTGAGAAAATCCTTGAGGCGTGCAAGCAAGCCCGCATGTACATCAGCCTCGGCATGCTCGCCCGGTAGGCCTAAAAATTCGACCATATACGCGTCGCGAAACACATCCAGCGCGGCGGGCTGTATTTGTCTCAGCGCTGCCGAGACTTTTACCGGCTGAGTAACGCTGCGCTCGAATAAAGCAGCTTTGAACTGTCGTTCCAGCTCGCGCTTTGACCACTGCTCTTGAACCGCCATACGTAGGTAGAACTCGCGCTCTTCCGGACGTTTGCTCTGGCCAAGAATGATGAGGTTTTGGGTCCACGATAATTGTCGCGCCAGTGGCGCGACTTTCTCCTCGCCGCGATAGACCTCATAGAATTGCCGCATGCGAAACAGGTTGCTGCGGGTAAATCCTCGCAGACTGGGCTGAGTCAGCGCCAAATGCTCAGCCAACTGCGTAACCACTGAATCGCCCCACTCAGCCCGCTCCAGCTTTCGACTGATATACGCGCCTACCTGCCAGTACAGCTCGATCAGTTGGGTATTGACCGCCTGTGCAGCCCGCTGGCGAGCGCTGTGGATAAGCGCTAGCACTTCATCGAAACGGTCTTCGCCTGAATGTTGTGGAGCGGTTGGTTTACTCATGCCTGTAGCCCTCGACCCTGAATGTGGACGAAAGCCTAACCGCTAAGATTGGGTAGTCTCGCCACTCAGCTCGGCAGAGCCACTACGAGTTTTTCGCTTCGAAAGACGAAAGGCGGAAAGCCGCGACCTATGGACACTCGAGAAATGCTTGCTGTGCCGCTGTATGACAAATCGCCCGCTTACCCAGAAGGGACTTCTCGCGATGGCGATGTATGACCGAGTCGACTTTGGGGACTGAGGCAGGATGTAAAAAGCGAGTGATCACCAAACCGACTAAGTAACCGATCAAGTAAAAACATTGCAGCTACAGCCTCTTTCATCAAACAACCTGAGTACTGCCGTTACAGCCCTCGCCCAAAAAACGAGCCCCTACACCTCACCCACGCCTCATCCCAGTGCACCCCGCCCTACCCCACCCGCGCCGCACCGCTCAACAGCGCGCTCCCCCACCACCTGGCACACTTCTTCCATACCATTCCCCAACTCCCACAAGCCGGGCCACGCCCATTAAGCCTTGTGCACATCAAACACGCGCCTAGCGCCAGGTAATGAAGCCTGATCCACCAGTTCGCTGGTCGATCAGGTTTTTTTTTGGAATGAATAAATGCGCCGCACTGTAGATATCGGCTTTCTGTTTTCCACCGACGGCACTTATCGCCATATGGGCCGTAATGGCTTGCTCGGGGCTCAGCACGCGTTGGCGGAAGTGAATGCGAGTGGCGCATTCGATTTCGTGCTGCGTGCTACCCATGTGAATCCGCAGGGCGTGTTGCAGGGGTATGGCGAGGGAGCTGCGCAGCTCATCGACAAGGGCGTGCGGCATATCTTCGGCACCACCACTTCGGCGAGCCGCAAGGAGATCATTCCGGACCTTGAGCAGCACGCGAGCACGCTCTGGTATGCCTGCCCCTACGAGGGCTACGAGAGCAGCGAAAACGTGCTGTATTTCGGCGGCTGCCCGAACCAGACGCTGATCCCGCTGCTGCGTTTTGCCTTGGCGACCTTTGGCAAGCGCGCGCTGTTGGTGGGGTCGAATTATGTGTGGGGCTGGGAGAGTAATCGTATCGCCCGCGAGGTGATTACCCTGGCCGGCGGCGAGGTGTTGAAGGAAAAATATATGCACCTGGGCGCCACCCAGGTGGTCGAGTTGGTACAGGCGGTGGTCAGCGAGCCGCCGGCGTTTGTGCTGAACAATCTGGTGGGCGATTCCTCGTATGCGTTTTTGCATCAGCTGGATGCGGCGTGCCAGGTGGCTGGTCTGCAATTGCCGGTTTTAAGTAGCAACCTGAGCGAGGCGGAGCTGACTGAGCTCGGTGCTTTCCAGAATCTGCGCATGCTGGCCTGCGGGCCGTTTTTTGAGGCGGCAGACCAGGCATTCTGCCTACGGCAAACCGAGCGTCATGGGCCGAATGTTTATTCCCATCTGTATGCCGGTTCGTATAGCGCGGTGCATCTGTTTGCCCGTGCGTTGCAGCACTGTGGCGATGATGATTCGGCGGCCATCTGTGCGTACCTCCACCAGCATCCACAACCGAGCGTACTGGGCGAGCTGCGCGTGTCGCCGCGCAATAACCACAGCAGCCTGGCGTGCCATATCGCCGAGCTGCAAAACGGTCGCTTTGTGATTGTGCACAGCGAACCGCAGGCGGTGCCCGCCGACCCGTATATGACCGCCACCGATCTCACCGAATTTCGCCAGTTAAGTGCGCCTGTGCCGCGCTTGAGGATCGTCAAATGAGCCCGTTCAATCGCCCTGATTTTGAAAACGGCACCTTGCTGTTGGTGGACTGTGAAGAGCGTACGCTGAACAGCCTGGAAAAGAGCCTGCACCGTCTGGGCATCAAGGCGCAGCCGTTGCTGGAAGATGCGCCGCAAAACCTGCAGGGCTGCTTTGCGGCCATCGTCGAGCTGGAGCATTTCGCCAGCCCCAAGACGCTGCTCAAACTGGCCCAGGCCAATGTGCCGGTGGTGGCGCTAACGCCCCACGAAACCCTGTCGCAAATTCAGCGCGCGATCGAGCTGGGTGCCACTGCCCTGCTCAACCGCCCCATCACCCAGGGCTCGGTGTACACCACGCTCATGATGGCGATCGGGCTGCGTGAGCGGCTGGACCGCGATGCGCAAACCATCGACAACTTGCAGCAGCGTCTGGCCAATCGTCCGCAGTTGGCCATGGCCTTGGCGCGCTTGATGGTTGAACACGGGCTGGATGAAAGCGCTGCGTATGAGCGGCTGCGTGAACTGTCGATGCGCCTGAACCGCAGCATCGATGAGCTGTGCGCGGAGCTGGCGGCGGACCACGGGCAACAACGCGGCGGCCAGGTATGAGCACAGCGCTGGCCCTGTTGCGCCGGCCCACGGTGGCCGTGTCGTTGCTGTATATCGTGCTGGTGGTGGTGCTGGCGGCGCTCGCGCCGTGGCTGAGCCCGTTCGATCCGTCTGAGCAATTTATAGAAGGGCTGTCGATGGAGGGCGCTCCGCTGGCGCCCGGCGACACCTATTGGCTGGGCACCGACTTGCTCGGCCGCGACTTGCTCTCACGGCTGATTTACGGTGCGCGCACCTCGCTGTTTATCGGCCTGGTGGCCAATGGCATGGCCGTGTTGATTGGCACCCTGGTGGGGCTGACGGCGGGCTTTTTGCGCGGCTGGCTGGGCAGTGCGTTGATGCGTTTTACTGACCTGATGATGGCCTTCCCGGCGTTACTGCTGGCGATTGCGCTGTCGGCGATTTTCCAGCCGAGCGTGTGGATCGTTGCCCTGGTGATTGCCATGGTCAACTGGGTGCAGGTGGCGCGGGTTATCTATTCGGAAACCATCGCCCTGAGCGCCCGTGATTTTGTCGCGGTGGAGCGCACTCTGGGTGCCAGTTCGCTGCGCATTCTGTTCTCGCATCTGCTGCCGCATTTGCTGCCGACCATTCTGGTCTGGGCCACCTTGGGCATCTCCACCACCGTGCTGCTGGAGGCCACCCTGTCGTACTTGGGCGTTGGCGTGCAACCGCCCACGCCGAGCTGGGGCAATATTATTTTCGAAAGCCAGACCTATTTCACCTCGGCGCCGTGGCTGGTGTTTATTCCGGGCGCGGCAATCATTCTGCTGTCGCTGGCGTTCAACCTGGTGGGCGACGCGCTGCGCGACGAGCTCGACCCTACTCTGCAAGGGAGAAGCTGAATGCTGACCTTTATTGGCCGGCGTATCGGCTACTCGCTGCTGATTCTGCTGGGCGTCAGTCTCATCACCTACCTGCTGCTATTCATGCTGCCGGCCGACCCGGCGCGGCAGATTGCCGGGCGCAGTGCCACGCCGGAAGTGGTGGCCGGCATTCGTGCGCAGCTCGGGTTGGACCTGCCCTTCTATCAGCAATACGCCCACTACCTGGGCAACCTGCTGCAGGGCGATTTGGGCCGTTCCTATATCCAGCGCAGCCAGGTGACTGAGCTGCTCGGTTCGCGCTTGCAGCCCTCCCTGGAATTGATGGCCGCCGGTATCGGCTTTGAGTTGCTGATCGGTATCAGCCTGGGCGTGATCGCGGCGCTGCGGCGTGGCGGCATTGCCGATCGCCTGCTGACGGCGCTGTCGTTTATCGGTGTGTCGGCCCCGCAATTTATCGCCGCCATGCTGTTTTTGTACTTTTTCGCTGTGCAGCTGGAGTGGTTCCCCATGGGCGGCTATGGCGGGCTCAAACACTTGATGCTGCCGGCGCTCACCCTGGGCTTGCTCGGCAGCGGCTGGTACTCGCGCATGGTGCGTTCCTCGATGATCGAGGTGCTGCATCAGGACTTTATTCGCACTGCCCGCGCCAAGGGCCTGAGCCGCGCCCGCGTGGTGCTGCGCCATGTGCTGCCGAATGCCATCGTGCCAATCATCCCCATGATCGGCATCGACATCGGCGTGTTTATGGGCGGGCTGGTGGTGGTCGAGTCGGTGTTCGGTTGGCCGGGCATTGGCCAGTTGGCGTGGCAGGCCATTCAGCAAGTCGACATTCCCGTGATCGTCGGTGTGACCACCATCTGCGCCGTGGCCATTGTGCTCGGCAACCTGATTGCCGACCTGGTCATTCCGCTGATCGACCCGCGTATCGACATCAAAAAACACTAACCAACACCCAACTACAAATCCCCAGCAAAGAGGCAGGAGCATGAAGCGCACAGCACTATCCCTGGTTATCGCCGCCACGCTGTTTACAGGCCCACTCATGGCCGATGAGCTGGTGGACGCCAACGCCAAAAATGGCGGCAGCATCGTCGTCACCTACCAGAACGACGTCGCCACCCTGGACCCGGCCATCGGCTACGACTGGCAGAACTGGTCGATGATCAAAAGCCTGTTCGACGGGCTGATGGATTACAAACCCGGCACCACCGAATTGGTGAAGGATCTGGCCGAGGACTACAGCATTTCCGCCGATGGCCTGGTGTACAGCTTCACCCTGAAAAAGGGCGTGAAGTTTCACAACGGCCGCGAGATGAAAGCAAGCGACGTGAAGTACTCGCTGGAGCGCACCGTCAACCCGAAAACCCAGAGCCCGGGCGCCGGTTTCTTCAGTTCCATTGCCGGCTATGAAGACGTGACTGGCGGCAAAAGCGAAACCCTCAGCGGCGTGGAAGCGACCGACGATTACCACGTAAAAATCACCCTGAGCGCGCCGAACGCCACCTTCCTGCACATCATGGCCATCAACTTCGCCTCGGTGGTGCCGAAGGAAGAAGTGGAGAAATGGGGCGCCGATTTCGGCAAGCACCCGGTCGGTACCGGCGCTTACAGCCTCGGCGAATGGAAGCTCGGCCAGCAGATCGTGTTCAAGAAAAACCCGGCCTATTTCCACACCGGTTTGCCGCACCTGGACACCATTACCTTTGAAGTGGGCCAAGACCCGATGGTTGCCCTGCTGCGTCTGGAAAAAGGCGAAGTGGATATCGCCGGCGACGGCGTACCACCGGCCAAATTCCTGCAGTTCAAGAACGACCCGAAATTCAAAGACCGCATGGTGGTGGGCGAGCAATTGCACACCGGCTACCTGACCCTGAAAACTACCCTGCCGCCGTTCGATAACTTGAAGGTGCGCCAGGCCGTGAACATGGCCATCAGCAAAGACCGCATCGTGCGCATCATCAACGGCCGCGCCACCCCGGCCAACCAACCGTTGCCGCCGGCGATGCCTGGCTACGACAAGGCGTACAAGGGCTACGCCTACGACGTGGAAGGTGCGAAGAAGCTGCTGGCCGAAGCCGGGTTTGCCAAGGGTTTGATACCGAACTGTTCGTGATGAACACCGAACCGCAGCCGCGGATTGCTCAGTCCATTCAGCAAGACCTGGCCAAGGTCGGCATTCGCGCGCAGATCAAATCGCTGGCCCAGGCCAACGTGATTGCCGCCGGCAGTGCCAAAGACCAAGCACCGATGGTGTGGTCCGGCGGCATGGGCTGGATTGCCGACTTCCCCGATCCATCCAACTTCTACGGCCCGATTCTAGGTTGCAGCGGCGCGGTGGATGGCGGTTGGAACTGGTCGCTGTACTGCAACAAGAAACTGGACGCCGACGCGGCCAAAGCCGACGCCATGGCCAAGCCGGAACAATCGGCTGAACGCATTGCCCTGTGGAGCAAGATTTTCACCGACGTGATGGCCGATGCGCCGTGGGTGCCGATCTTCAACGAGCAGCGCTTTACCGTGCGGTCTGAGCGGATGGCCGGCAGCAATGACCTCTACGTAGATCCGGTCCACGTTCCGGTGAACTACGACCATATCTCGCTGAAGTAATTAACTGACTGCGTAACGGCGGCAGATTGAAAAGCCGCCGTTCGAAGGGAGCGTTTTTATGTGTCAGAACTGCCTGGTTAAAACCATTCACAGCGTGCACAACCATTTTGGTTGGGACCGTAGCATTGAGCCCGTCATGCGCGTGGCGCCGGGGCAGATGCTGGAGTTTCAGTGCCTGGATTCCTCCAACGGCTACTTCACCCCGCAGTCGGTGGTTGGCGATGTGGCCACCATGTCGTTCGACCAGATCAACCCGGTAACCGGGCCGATTTTTGTCGAGGGTGCAGAGCCCGGCGACATCCTCAAAATCACCATCGACAGCTTCAAGCCCAGCGGCTTTGGCTGGACGGCAAATATTCCTGGTTTCGGCTTGCTCGCCGACCAGTTCAAAGACCCAGCCCTGGCGCTGTGGCACTACGACAAAGCCAGCTTGGCACCGGCCGCTTTCGGCCAGTTCGCCAAGGTGCCGCTCAAGCCGTTCGCCGGCACCATCGGCCTGGCCCCGGCCGAAGCAGGCCTGCACTCGGTAGTACCGCCACGGCGCGTGGGCGGCAATCTGGATATCCGCGACTTGGCCGCCGGCACCACGCTGTACCTGCCGGTTGAAGTGGCCGGTGCTCTGCTGTCGATTGGCGACACCCACGCTGCGCAAGGCGATGGCGAAGTCGGCGGTACCGCCATCGAAAGCGCCATGGATGTGGTCGTACAGGTCGACCTGATCAAAGACACGCCTCTGGCCACGCCGCGTTTCAGCACGCCGGGCCCGGTGACGCGCCACTTGGACAGCGCCGGCTACGAAGCCTTTACCGGCATCGGCCCGGACCTCATGGAAGCCGCACGCCAAGCCGTGAGCAACACCATCGACTGGCTGTGCCGCGAACATAAAATGCCGGCCGAACAGGCTTACATGCTGTGCTCGGTATGCGGCGATTTGCGCATCAGCGAAATCGTCGACCTGCCCAATTGGGTGGTGTCGTTCTACTTCCCGAAAGTGGTGTTTGCGTGAGCCAGAACGACAGTCCAGCGATTCTCTCGGTGGAGCGGCTGTCCATCGAGTTCGGCGCCAAGCGGGTGGTCGATGACCTGAGCTTTGCGCTGTATCCCAAGCAAACGCTGTGCATCGCCGGTGAGTTGGCAGCGGTAAATCGCTGACCTCGCTGGCGATCATGGGTTTGCTGCCGAAACCTGCGCGCACGCCGAGCGGCGCGATTCTGTTCGAGAACCGCGACCTGCTCAGCCTGGCCGAGCGTGAACGGCAGCAGCTGCGCGGCAAAGATATCGGCATGATTTTCCAGGAGCCGATGACCTCGCTGAACCCGCTGATGACTGTCGGCCAGCAGCTCGCTGAAACGCTGCGTCGCCACGAGCCGCTGTCACGCCAGGCCATCGCCCAGCGCTGTCGGGAAATGCTCGAAGCGGTGCGCATGCCGCAGGTGGAAAAACGCCTGACGCAATATCCCATGAACTCTCCGGCGGCATGCGTCAGCGAGTGATGATCGCCATGGCTATGCTCTGTCGGCCCAAGATTCTGATCGCCGACGAACCGACCACCGCGCTGGACGTGACCATTCAGGCGCAAATCCTCGAGCTGATGCGCGAGCTGCAACAGCAATACGGCACCAGCCTGCTGCTGATCACCCATGACATGGGCGTGGTGGCGGAAATGGCCGATCAAGTCGTGGTGATGAACCAGGGTCGCGTGGAGGAGCAGGCGCCGGTCCGGCAGCTGTTCGCCGCGCCGCAAGCCGCCTATACACAGAAGCTTCTGGCAGCCGTGCCGGTGCTGGGCAGCGCCGGTATTCCCGAAGACCTGAGCCTGCAACCGGCGCTGCTTGAAGTGCGCAACCTGAGCGTGCGGTTCCCGCTGCGCAACGGCTGGTTCGAGGCCGGCAAGAATGTGCACGCGGTGGAAAACCTCAACTTCGATTTGCGCGCCGGCGAAACGCTGGGGTTGGTGGGCGAGAGCGGCTGCGGCAAGTCCACCACCGGCAAAGCGCTGATGAATATGCTTGCCTATGAGGGCAGCGTGAAGCTGCTTGGCCAGGAGTTAAATGGTCTGCAGGGCGATGCATTGCAGCGCGTGCGGCGCGATGTGCAGATGGTGTTTCAAGACCCGTACGCCGCCCTTAACCCGCGCAAAACCATCTTCGAATTGGTCGGCGAACCGCTGCTGATTCACGACCGTTTGCCCACTGCTCCACGTCGCGAACGGGTGGCGCAATTGCTCCAGCAAGTCGGCCTGCCGACGGAGGCCATGGCGCGTTATCCCCACCAGTTTTCCGGCGGCCAACGGCAGCGCATCTGCATCGCCCGCGCACTGGCATTGAACCCCAAGGTGATCATTGCCGATGAGTCGGTTTCAGCGTTGGATGTGTCAGTGCAGGCACAGGTATTGGAGCTGCTGGAACAACTGCGCGAAGAGCACGGTTTGAGCTACCTGTTTATTTCCCACGACATGGCCGTGGTGGAGCGCATCTGCCACCGCGTGGCGGTGATGTATGGGGGGCAGATCGTCGAGATCGGCCGGCGTGATCAGGTGCTGCACAACCCGCAGCACCCGTACACCAAACGCCTGCTCAGCGCCGTGCCGCTGCCGGATGTGGAGCGCAAGCGTGACTTCAAGAGTTTGCTGCAGGAATTCCGCACGCCGAGCCCGATCAAGGAGCTGGGGTTTGTGGCACCGGTGCAGCAGTTTGTGCAGGTGAGTGAGGAGCATGCGGTCGCCACGTAGGTTGGGTTAAGCGCAGCGCAGCCCAACGTGGTAATCGCCGCCCCTTTGTTGGGCTTCGCGGTGCTCAACCCAACCTACGACCCATCCCATCTGTACGAAAACCATACGCACGAAAAGTAGACAGATCGACGCCCCACCCCGCCGCCCTTAGGGTTGTTCCACACCCATTCGGTCGGAGGCTTTCCCATGTGGCTTATCAACGCAGCACTCACCAATGCTCATATTCCGCTGGCCATCGGCGCGTTCTTCTGGCTGATGGCGCACTTGGCCTACGGCCCCGCCGAGTGACTCAATACAGCCAGGGCTGCAGCGCCTCGATATTGGCCACGACAATCTGCTGCGCGCTGGCTTTGCTCTGCACTTTGGTGGCGTCGATCTGGTAGCGCTGCAACACGTACTGCACCAGCGCGCCGCGACTGGCCACGCACAACTGGCCGTCCTGCATGCCAAAGTCGATTTCGATGATTGCCTTCTGCTCGGGCTCAGGCGTGAGTCGGGCACGATAAGCACATCCACCAACGCCGCCCAACCGGCGTCACCGTCGATGCCGTGGTCGGACTCATCCAGCACATCCGGTTCACCGCGCAAACGGCTCAACACAAAGTCGCGGTAGTCGCGGTTTTTCTCGCAGTACGCACGCACATGCCAACGCATGCCGGTGTAGATCAGCGTGTGCGGGGCGATCAGCCGCGTCTCGGCCACAGGGTTAGCCAGCGACACATATTCACACTCCAACCGCAGCCCTTCGCGGCAAGCGCGCAATAGCGGGCGAAGCACTTCGGGGCGCACGGAGCGGTCCGGCACCTTGAGGATTTCGGTGTGGGCGTAGGCCAGCGCCAGCCCCTCGATATGCGGCGAGCGTTCGTGGTTCTGGTTGAGCAGGTGCAGATAGGCGCTGGCACTGTCGTCGATAAACAGCGGCGCGAAGGTTTTGCTCGGGACGTAACCCTTGAGGTGCTTGTCGTAGTCGAGATTCTTCGGCGCGTATTCGGTGAGGTAGCTGTTGATATCTTTCGACGCCTGCTGGCGGCTGATGCCGAAGCTTTGCATCAGGTGGCCAGTGGTGAGGCGGCCTTCCCACCAGGCGACGGTTTCGATCAGGCGGTAACGCAGGGCCAGGTCCCAGCGGACGTGTTCGATGGATTGTTTGCGTTTCATGGCTGGGCCACCTGCTGCAATTGTTTACTCATGTGAGTAACTATCATGGATATGTCTTGAAGATGTACATATCGCAAATAAAGGTGTAGCCGAATTGGCTACGATCGTAGCCAATTCGGCTACACCTGAGCGCCTGGAAAGGTCGTACATACCTCTCGTCTGCGTACGACTTGACCCGTTATCCGGCCAAGCCTAACCTCCGCACATCCCGCCCATGGCAGTAAGCCGTCCACTCTATCCAGGACGCGCCGAACCCTTGGGCGTTTCGCTTTCTGGAGTTAAGGATGACTACAGCGATTCTGGTCGATGGCGCCTATTTCATTAAGCGCTTCCGGCAAATTGAACCTGACAACGCCTATAACGCTGAGCGCGCAGCCGATCTTGTTCACCGTTGGGCAACAGCTCACCTCATTCCTAAACTGCGCAATGCAGCTCTCGTTTTGAATCCAAATGCTGTGCACCTCCAACCGATACGACGCGAGCTGTACAGAATCTTTTTCTACGACTGCCCGCCCCTAACGAACAAACAACACAATCCGATCACAAAACAGCTGATCGACCTTTCCAAGTCCAAAGAAGCCCTGTTCCGCACCGAGCTTCACAATCGCCTACGCAAAAGCGCAAGGTGGCTCTGCGTCTGGGCCATTTATCCAAGGATGTGAAGTGGACGATCAAACCGGACAAGATCGCCATGCTGCTTAAAGGGCAGATCGAAGCGGCCAACTTGACCGCTGATGACGTGCGCATCGACACCAAACAGAAAGGCGTTGATATGCGAATTGGCGTGGACGTGGCGTCGCTGTCCTTTAAGAAACAGGTGGATCAAATCGTGTTGTTCGCGGGGGACGCTGACTTTGTGCCTGCTGCTAAAATGGCGCGGCGCGAAGGGATCGATTTCATCCTCGACCCAATGTGGCAAAGCATTCCAGAGAGTCTCATGGAGCATATCGACGGTCTTCGCTCGACGTGTCCCAGACCGGCGGCCCGGATCAAACCTGCCGCCTGAGCACCTACTTTCCTACACATCAACCAGAATCAGTTCGCCTTTTGCATCCTCGCGCCAGCCACTTGCACTGATGCGACACCACTCCGGCGTGCGGCTAAATAGCCTCTTTGCCAGTCTTGGCTGCTGTTCCGGCGCTATGCTAGGTTGCAGCCTCGCCAGGAAAGTCGCCGCATTCAGCGCACCCGAAGAACAAGAGGACACCCCATGGCCGAGGCTACGCCCGCGCTTGAGATTCGCAATTTACATAAACGCTACGGCGACCTTGAGGTGCTCAAAGGCATCTCGCTTACGGCCCGCGATGGCGATGTGATTTCGATCCTCGGTTCTTCCGGTTCTGGCAAATCGACCTTTCTGCGTTGCATCAATCTGTTGGAAAACCCGCACCAGGGCCAGATTCTCGTGGCCGGCGAAGAGATCAAGCTCAAGGCCGCCAAGAATGGCGAGCTGGTGGCGGCCGACAACAAGCAGATCAATCGCCTGCGCAGCGAAATCGGCTTCGTGTTCCAGAACTTCAATTTGTGGCCGCATATGTCGGTGCTCGACAACATCATCGAGGCGCCGCGTCGCGTGTTGGGGCTGAGCAAGGCCGAGGCCACCGAGCGCGCGGAAGCGCTGCTGGCCAAAGTGGGCATCGGCGACAAGCGCCATGTTTACCCCGCGCAATTGTCCGGCGGTCAGCAGCAGCGCGCGGCCATCGCGCGTACGTTGGCAATGCAACCTAAAGTCATTCTGTTCGACGAGCCCACCTCGGCACTCGACCCCGAGATGGTCCAGGAAGTGCTGAACGTGATTCGTGCGCTCGCCGAGGAAGGCCGCACCATGCTGCTGGTCACCCACGAAATGAATTTCGCCCGTCAGGTGTCCAGTGAAGTGGTGTTTTTGCACCAGGGCCTGGTAGAAGAACAAGGATCGCCCGAGCAGGTGTTTACCAACCCGAACTCGGCGCGCTGCAAGCAATTCATGTCCAGCAATCGCTAACACGGAGCAATACCCCATGCAGAACTACAAAAAGATCCTGCTGGCCGCGGCCGCTACCCTGGCGTTCGGCACTGGTGCCGTCGCCGCTGACAAACTGAAGATCGGCACCGAAGGCGCCTACCCACCGTTCAACCTTATCGACGCCAGCGGCCAGGTCGGCGGCTTCGACGTCGAAATCGCCCAGGCCCTGTGCGCCAAGATGAAGGCCGAGTGCGACGTGGTGACTTCCGACTGGGACGGCATCATCCCGGCCCTGAACGCCAAGAAGTTCGACTTCCTCGCCGCATCGATGTCGATCACCGAAGAACGCAAAGGCGCTGTCGATTTCACCGACCCCTACTACACCAACAAGCTGCAGTTCATTGCCGCCAAAGACAAACCCTTCAGCACCGACAAGGCTGCGCTGAAAGGCAAAGTCATCGGTGCTCAGCGCGCGACCATCGCCGGTACGTGGCTGGAAGACAACATGGCCGATATTGTCGATATCAAGCTCTACGACACCCAGGAAAACGCCTACCTCGACCTGGCATCCGGCCGTTTGGATGGCGTGCTGGCTGACAAATTCGTGAACTGGGAATGGCTGAAGAGCGAAACCGGCAAAGGCTTCGAATTCAAAGGCGAGCCGGTATTCGACAACGACAAGATCGCCATTGCCGTGCGCAAGAACGATCCGCTGCGTGAGAAGTTGAATGCGGCGTTGAAAGAAATCGTGGCTGACGGCACGTACAAAAAGATCAACGACAAATATTTCCCCTTCAGCATCTATTGATCTGCTCAAGCCGCCCTTCTGGGCGGCTTGTTCGAGATACGCAACTCAAGATCTTCTGGGCTAGAGCCAGGCAAGGCGAAATCGCGGCGAACAGCGCAGCGTACTGTAGTACGTGAGCATGTGAGCCGCGGTTTCAACGCCGCATGGCCGACGACCAGATGATCGCAGGCGAACATATGATCTTTGATCTTCATGGATTCGGCCCCGCTCTGCTGGCCGGCACGCTAATGACCATCAAGCTGGCGCTTAGCGCGCTGTGTTTGGGTCTGGTGCTCGGCCTCCTCGGCGCATTGGCCAAGACTTCTCCGCACAAGCCGCTGCAATGGCTTGGCGGCACGTATTCAACCCTGGTGCGCGGAATTCCCGAGCTGCTGTGGGTGTTGCTGATCTATTTCGGCACCGTAAACATGATGCGCAGCATCGGTGAAGCCATCGGCGTGGAAGGTCTGGAGCTGAGCGCCTTTGCCGCCGGCACCATCGCCTTGGGCCTGTGCTTTGGCTCGTACGCCACCGAAGTATTTCGTGGCGCGATCCTCGCCATTCCCCGTGGCCACCGCGAAGCCGGTCAAGCGCTGGGCTTGTCCAAAGGACGCACGTTCTGGCGGATTATCCTGCCGCAGATGTGGCGCATCGCCCTGCCGGGTCTGGGCAACCTCTTTATGATTTTGATGAAAGACACCGCGCTGGTGTCGGTGATTGGTCTGGAAGAGCTGATGCGCCGCTCGCAGATTGCAGTCACCTCCAGCAAGGAACCCTTTACCTTTTTCCTGGTGGCGGCCTTTATCTACCTGGGCCTGACCGTGATCGCCATGACCGCCATGTATTTTGTTGAAAGACGCGCCAGCCGCGGCTTCGTAAGGAGCACGTGATGAACTGGGACGTCATTATCAAATACCTGCCGCGCCTGTTTGATGGCGCGATTCTGACCCTTGAGCTGGTGGCTTTCGCCGTTATCGCCGGGCTGATTCTGGCGCTGCCGATGGGCATCGCCCGCGCCTCGCGCCACTGGTACGTACGCGCCCTGCCCTACGGCTACATCTTCTTCTTCCGTGGCACGCCGCTGCTTGTTCAGCTGTTTCTCGTGTACTACGGCGCGGCCCAGTTTGACGCCGTGCGCCAGGGGCCGCTGTGGCCGTACCTGCGCGATCCGTATTGGTGTGCGGTGCTCACCATGACACTGCACACCGCCGCCTATATCGCCGAGATTCTGCGCGGAGCCATTCAGGCCGTGCCCAATGGCGAAGTGGAAGCGGCGCGGGCGCTGGGTATGTCGCGGGCGCAGGCCATGCTGCATATTATTTTGCCGCGCGCGGCACGCATCGGTTTGCCGGCGTATAGCAACGAAGTGATCCTGATGCTCAAGGCCAGCGCCCTGGCCAGCACCATCACCCTGCTGGAGCTCACCGGCATGGCGCGCACCATCATTGCCCGCACTTACCTGCCGGTGGAGATCTTCTTTGCCGCTGGCTTGTTCTACCTGGCAATTGCCTTTGTGCTGGTCAAAGGCTTCAAGCTGCTGGAACGCTGGTTGCGCGTAGACGCCACCCAAGGCCGCTAGAATAGGCGACTGCCCATGCGCCGCAGGGGCAGTTACCACTGCTAGAAGCCTTTGCCATGACCGACGCCACCTTTCTCACCGACTCAGACTTGCTGCCACGCTTTCAGGCGCTGGACGGCTTTCTGCTGCGTCACCAGAACCTGTGGCGGCCGCGGCCATTTACCCATCTGCGTTTGCCGTGGGAAGAACAGCATCCGGAGCTGGCCGCTTGGTTGCGCAGCCGATCACTGGCCGATGCAGAGGCGGCGCATAACCATCCTGAGTTATTGCAGGCGCCGGCGCCCTTTACGGAGCTGGCGGCTTTGTCTGCCAAGCTGGCGGCCGTCGGGGCATTGGCAACCCACGCGCGTGAAGCGCTGCCCGCTAACTTTGCTGTGGATATTCCGGGTCGCAAGTGGGAGCAGATTCAGGCATTCGCCAATTGCCTGAGTTTTGGCAAACCCACACAACACTGGCTGGACTGGTGCTCGGGAAAAGGCCACCTGGGACAACTGCTCGCTCAGGACGGCGCGCCCCTCACCTGCCTGGAATACGACCCCGCGCTGGTCGCCGCTGGTGCCCAACTAAGCGCACGGCGAGGCCTGCATAGCCGACACATCGAACAGGACGTTCTCGCGCCGGATGCCGCCACGCAACTCCACGCCGAACACACCCCGGTAGCGCTGCATGCTTGCGGCGATTTGCATGTACGGCTACTGCAACTGGCCAGCGCCGCCGGTTGTGGACAACTGGCCGTAGCGCCCTGCTGCTACAACCGTATCGCCGGCCCGCACTACCAGCCGTTATCCACAGCCGCTCAGGCTTCCGCGTTGCAGTTATCGGAAGATGATCTGGGTGTGCCGTTAAGCGAAACCGTCACCGCTGGCGCGCGTATTCGCCGGCAGCGCGACACCTCCATGGCTCGTCGACTGGCCTTCGATCTATTGCAACGGGAATTGCGCGGACTTGATGAGTATCTGCCGACGCCATCGCTGCCCGTCGCCTGGCTGCATAAAGATTTCGCCGACTACTGCCGCGATCTGGCGCAACTCAAAGGGCTGCCTGCTCCCGACCATTACGATTGGGCCGATCTGGAACAACGCGGCGAGCAACGCCTGGCCGAAGTCCGCAACCTGGAACTGCTGCGCGGCCTGTTTCGCCGGCCGCTAGAGCTGTGGCTGCTGCTCGATCGCGCATTATTTTTGCAGCAACACGGCTACTCCGTGCGCCTGGGTGAGTTCTGTGTAAGCCATGTCAGCCCGCGCAACCTGATGCTTCTCGCTGAGCGCCAATAGTTGCCCACACAATCTGTGGATAACTCTGTTGATAGTTTCTGGGCAACCTTGGCAAACCTATACGCAGCAAGGCTTGCAGATATCTGTTTATTTTTTAATCACACAGAAATACTCAATAAAACCAGCGAGTTACCGAGTTGTGTCAAGTACCGCACAAAAAACAGTCGCCCTCTGCTATAGCGCCTCACGATTGTGCATAAGCCTATTCCGGACGACGTGAACAGACGCAAAAAACGACCGCAGATCAGGCCTTTACTCGCCGCTTCTAATGGATATAATGGCGGCCCTGAAATGCCGGTATAGCTCAGCTGGTAGAGCAACTGACTTGTAATCAGTAGGTCCCGGGTTCGATTCCTGGTGCCGGCACCATATTTCCCAAGGCTTGCAGCCTGATTCATTAGCAAGCCCTGCGGTCATACGTAACAAGCCGCGTAACAAGCATTTCCCTTCGCGCATCTGCGCACGCGCCCCGTATACGATCTGAAGTTTTCAGGTAGTGGGGGGGGCTGCAAAAAGAGTAATTTTAGTAACCTCCCTCCGTAATACGACGCAAGCCGTTGAATTCCCTGGCTTTCCGCACAGCCAAAAAGTAATTTCTAAGTAACATACAAGTAATCTGATTACTCTTTTATAGGGTGATATTCGGACCCATTAAATGCCTTATAAATCAGATGCTTACGGGAAATTACTTTTTCTATTACCTACTTGTTACCCATTTTTGTAATTCGCGAAGCCCCAAACGGCGCGGCCTCCAGAGGCGGTCTAACCACAGATCACCGAAATTACTCTTTTCTCAAAAAGCCCCCCTTAAGCCTCAACACCCAGAGCGACTACGAATACTCCCGCGACGTGCTGCTCGGCATTCCCACCAAGCTGGACAAACCCTTGGGCGACCTCGCAGTACGCAAGTTCACCTCGGCACTCATACAGCGGGTAGTCGACCGCATCGCCGACGAAGGCACCCCCTCCAAAGCAGCACACGCGTTGCGTTACCTACGGCGAGTCATGCAGTGGGGACGGAACCGCGGATTTCTCGATGTAAACCCAGCCCTGGGCATAGAGGCGCCTGTCGAGCGTAAGCAACGCCGCTTGCCCAAACCGGCGGTGATGGCCCTTTTAATTGCCCGAGCACGCGAATTGGGCCAACTGACGCGCGGCCAACCAGGTGCGTGCCCTGAATACCTTTCCTACGTTATGGAGCTTGGCTATCTGTGCCGCCTGCGGGGTATCGAGACGGTGACGTTGAGCGACGCCAACGAATTGGAAGAAGGGGTGCTGACCAATCGGCGCAAGGGTAGCCGCGACAACGTGGTCCGCTGGACTCCCCGCCTGCGGGCCGCGTGGGATGGAGCCAAAGCCTATCGGGCCAAGGTATGGGCGCGAACCAAAGCGCCTATGCCTATCCTGGCGGAGCGGCGGTTCATCATCGTGGCTTCGCATGGTGGGGCGTTGCAAAAAACCAGTCTGGACACCGCCTGGCAAAGGTTCATCACAAAAGCCATCGAGGCCGGCGTTTTAGCCAGCGCGGATCGCTTCGCGCTGCATGATTTAAAACGCCGAGGTATCACCGACACCCCTGGAAACCGCGCAGACAAGCAAGAGGCCAGCGGACACCGCGATGGATCAATGATGGACGTTTACGACCACAGCGTCCCTATCGTTTCGCCGTCTGCCGACTAGCAAAGTGCACACGGATAGTGGTGGTATGCGCAATATCGCAGATAGGCCATAAGTGTTTTTCTCAGTCGTTTTTTTGCCGAAGCCAGTTTCGTCCGGCGGCGCATGCATAATGCGTCCTTAAGGAAATCACGCCAAAGGAGCTGGGAAGTGCTGAACCGCCACAATTCTTTCGATCTGATCAGGCATATCGCTGCGCTGATGGTGCTCGTGAGCCACCATTTCGCATTATCCGGGCAAGCCGAGCCAGCCCTGCAGGGCATCAACTCGCTAGGCGGCTTCGCTGTTCTGGCGTTCTTCGCCATTTCGGGCTACCTCGTTACCCAAAGCTTTCTGCGATCCTCGCTCCAGAGCTACGCAGTCAAGCGCGCCGCTCGGATCTTCCCGGCACTCGTCGTCTGCGCATTTGTGATGGTGTACGGGGTGTGGGGCGTATACAGCGACGCGTTCCTGGCCACGGCTGGCAGCAAGGAAGCGCTGGTGAAGTTTTTACAGATATCGGCATTCGGCCGAGCGGACATCGACGCAGTGACCCACGGGTTCGTATTCAAGGAGACCCTTAACGGCAGCCTATGGACCCTCAAGTTCGAGTTCGGCTTATATATCCTCGTTGCACTAGCGCTAAGCCTAGTGCGTCGTCCAGTGGTGCCATTGCTCATTTTGCTGGGCTTCTGTGCATTGAACATTGCCAGCACATCGCTTAACCACGCCCTGGCGGGCAAGGTCGCTATTCAAACATCCGTTTGCATTGGCTTCTTCGTAGGGGCAACACTGGCGTTTCACCGGGGCGTGCTAGGCAGCTTCAAATTGAGGGCGATTCTTGCCGGGACGGGATTCCTGCTGATGGGAGCCGCGGTTGTCGGCTTCCTGCCGTTGTTGGCATCAAGTGTCGGCTTCAGCTTGGCCATACTCACCCTTGGCACCATGTTTACCGACCGGATCGTCTGCGGCAGATTCGACATTTCGTACGGCCTCTATCTGTACGCCTTCCCGGTCCAGCAGTTAATGATCAACTGCACCGGCTTGGGGTTTTATCCATCGATGGCTGCTGCCGCTTGCGTGACGACGCTGCTGGCAACGTTGTCTTGGTTCTGCATCGAGAAACCGGCCTTGGCCTTTGCAAAAAGCCCCCACCGACCGACCGTGTCAGGGGCAGAGGCCTAATTGTCGTCAGGCAGTGATGGGGTTCAACGTGCCACTAAGCAGGGTGGCTTTTGCGACGTCGGCGCTGAAGTCGCCGGCGTTTGTCGGCGCCGGACTGGTGCCATGAACGTGACCCGCAATTTGCAGGTTCATCTGCTCCGCCAGGTCCAGCAGGTCCCACAGCACCTGCAGCACGTTCAAGCCGAGTTGCCAGGAACAGCAGCTCCAGAGCAGACTGTTACCCTCTGGGCCGTACGGCATTGGTCGGTCAACTTGGCCGGTGTGAGTCTGGAACTGCATGTACACCTAGGTTTCACTTGGGAAGAATATCTGGTCTGGGCAACAACCCCGTCAGCACTGGATTCCATCCCGCAGCCCCAAAACTGCGCTGCCCCGACATTCCAAATGACAGACCGCCTGGGTGTTGTCGCGCCCCATATATCGGGCAAACCCCACGTAACAATCGTGCTAGAGCCCCCGTTTAACGGGCACTCTTAAGTGCCAGCACGTAACAAGGAATCACGTAGGTCATTGATTTGTAATTTTGAAGCACTTTACTTGTAATCAGTAGGTCCCGGGTTCGATTCCTGGTGCCGGCACCATATAAAAGAAAGGCCTTCGAGAAATCGAAGGCCTTTTTTGTTGGCTGGCGTTTTTACCGGAGTGGGTTGCTCGCCTTGCTATCAGCCTGATCAACATCGCGACTGTGGTTAGAATGACAGCCCCTCAAGGAGCGGTAGTTCGATGGATAAGCTTCGGTTCGATTCACTGCAAGGCCTGCGCGGAATCGCCGCATTGGCGGTCGTACTGTTCCACCTGCGAATCGTGGAATTCAAGTATCTGCAAGGCACCGCCTTTCTCGACGAAATTGCTCGTTATGGCTCGGCAGGGGTTGACCTGTTCTTCGTGCTGTCCGGTTTTTTAATGACCACCATCACCGCCGGCCGCTATACCGGCGCAGCGGCCGCCGGCACGTTTCTCGGTAAACGGGCATGGCGCGTTTTACCGCTGTACTGGATTTTCACGACCGTGGTTGTGGTGTTGATGGCCATCGTGCCCTCCATGGTTAACAGCTCGTACGCGAACCAGAGTGTGCTGGCTTCGTATCTGCTGATCCCGGACAGGCAAATGCCGATCCTCAGCGTAGGTTGGACCTTGGTTTACGAGGCCTATTTTTATCTCGTATTCGCGATAGCCATCGCCCTGGTGCCGGAGCGCTTTATTCCCCTCTACTTAATTGCGTGGGGAACCGCTATCGCCGTGGGGAGCTCAATGCTGCAGGCGGACACCCCTTACGCACTTTACGTGGCAACCAGCCCGATGACTTACGAGTTCATTGCCGGCGCCTTCCTGGGTCTCTACTGGCATCGCATTCCCGCAACGCTGGCCTGGCCGCTTGTGATAAGTGGTGTGGTCCTCGCCGTGAGCTCCGCCGCACTACTGCCGGCCGAGGGGCCGGCGACACTGGGTCCGTGGACGCAAATTGGCTGTTTTGGTGGCACGGGCCTGCTGCTTATCGCTGGCACCGTCATGCTGGAAGCCCAGGGGCGGTTGCATTTGCCGACGTGGCTGCTGCGGCTGGGCGACTCCTCGTACTCGCTCTATCTCTCCCACATCTTCGCGATTTCTGCGCTGGGCCGAGTCTGGGGTCGGCTCTTCACCTCGCCAAGCTGGATCAACCATCTGGTTTTTGTGGTGTTCGCCACTATTGCGACCTGCGTCGCCGGCTATCTGGTACACCGCTGGCTGGAGCGCCCGCTGTTAGCGCTGCAATACCGAAAGCCCTGGTCCGCTCGCCGGAAAGTGGCTTAACGCGGCCGGATTCTGCTTCGGCGCCTCGGCATGGGTGCGGAGCATTTTCCCGAACGGTCTGTCTTGCAGACTTTCTTTTTCTGTCTAGACAGATTCCAATGGCGGTTCATGGCCAGGTTGTTCGGCGCGATATCGCCACGCAGACACAGACGGTGATGGCTCGCGTCGGCAAACTATGACGCCAGCCTGCACAACCACCGGCAGCCAGTTGCCGACTCTCCGTAATTACCCAACGAGATCATCATGGGCGAAACCACTAGCATCGACTGGAGCACACTGGGCTTCAGCTACGTAAAAACCGACCTCCGTTATCTGTCCCATTGGCGCGATGGCCAGTGGGATGGCGGCACCCTGACCGAAGACTCCACGCTGCATATCAACGAAGGCTCCACCGCCCTGCATTACGGCCAGCAGTGTTTTGAAGGCTTGAAGGCCTACCGCTGCAAAGACGGTTCGATCAACTTGTTCCGCCCCGACCAGAACGCTCTGCGTATGCAGCGCAGTTGCGGTCGCCTGTTGATGCCACAGGTATCCAGCGAACAGTTCATCGAAGCGTGCCGCCAGGTGGTCAAGGCGAACGAGCGTTTCATTCCGCCGTACGGCTCCGGCGGCGCGCTGTACCTGCGTCCGTTCGTGATCGGCGTTGGCGAGAACATCGGCGTGCGTACCGCGCCGGAATTTATCTTCAGCGTGTTCTGCATTCCGGTCGGCGCCTACTTCAAGGGCGGCATGACCCCGCACGACTTCGTGATTTCCGGCTATGACCGCGCGGCCCCCAACGGCACCGGCGCCGCAAAAGTTGGTGGCAACTACGCCGCCAGCCTGATGCCGGGCGCAGAAGCCAAAGAACAAGGCTTCGCCGATTGCATTTACCTGGACCCGTCGAGCCACAGCAAAATCGAGGAAGTGGGCTCGGCCAACTTCTTCGCCATCACCCGCGACGACGAATTCGTCACGCCGCGTTCTTCGTCGGTACTGCCGGGTATCACCCGTCTGTCGCTGATGGAGCTGGCACGTGATCGCCTGAACCTCAAGGTCAGCGAAGGCGATGTGCGTATCGATGAGCTGGAGCGTTTCAAAGAAGCCGGCGCTTGCGGCACCGCTGCCGTGATCACGCCGATTGGCGGCATCCAGTTTGGCGACAACTTGCACGTGTTCCACAGCCGCACCGAAGTTGGCCCGGTTATTCAGCGCCTGTACCGCGAGCTCACTGGCATCCAGTGCGGCGACGTGGAAGCGCCTGCTGGCTGGATCGTAAAAGTGTAATTGCGCAGCGCGCCGGGCATTCACATGCTGGGCGCGCTGAGACACTTTGCAATGAGTCAACGCTTGAGTGCCTGGCATCGCCTGCTAAATTGTCGCGGCGACGCCGGGCCCTCTGACAGCTTTCTAAAGCTGCCATGTCGGAGTTGCAGTTTGTACAACTCGACTTAGGAGGGGCCTCATGAGCACCCTAGAACCGTTCTTCATGGCCGAATTCCTCGGCACCGCCACCTGGTTGTGGCTCGTCTTTATCTCCATCGTTATCAGCCTGCTGGTCTTCGACCTCGGGGTGCTTCACCGTGAGCATCGCGAAATCGGCGTGAAGGAAAGCCTGCTGCTGTCCGCCGGCTATATCACCGCTGGCCTGCTGTTCGGCCTGTGGGTGTGGCAGGTAAAAGGCGGCGACGCCGGCATGGATTACTACACCGGCTTTCTGATCGAGAAATCGTTGTCGATGGACAACGTATTCCTGATGGCGATGATCTTCAGCTTCCTGGCCATTCCCCGTAAGTACCAACACGAGGTGCTGTTCTGGGGCATTCTCGGGGTGATTGTGCTGCGCGCGCTGATGATCGGCCTGGGCGCCGCGCTAATCGCCGAGTTCAGCTGGATTCTCTATCTCTTCGGCGCCTTCCTGCTGATCACAGGTGTGAAGATGCTGTTCAGCAAGGTCGACGATCACCCCGACCTTGCGCAGAACCCGCTGGTGAAATTCCTCCGTCGCCGCATGCGCGTCACCGACCGTTTGCACGAGGGCCACTTCTTTGTGCGCCAGCCGAACGCCGAAGGCCGCACGGTGGTCTGGGCCACGCCGTTGTTTCTGGCCCTGGTGCTGATCGAATGCGCTGACCTGGTGTTCGCCGTCGACAGCGTGCCGGCGATTTTCGCCATCACCCAGGACCCCTTCATCGTCTACACCTCGAACATCTTCGCCATCCTCGGCTTGCGTGCCTTGTACTTCGCCCTCGCGGCGATGATTCACCGCTTCGCCTACCTCAAATACGCCCTGGCTCTGGTGCTGGTGTTTATCGGCTGCAAGATTTTCCTGGTGGGCATCATCGGTAAAACCCCGCCGGTAATTTCCTTGAGCGTCACCGTCGGGCTATTGCTTGGCGGCGTGTTGTTGTCGATGTGGAAGACCCGCAACGACGCACCGGCCGACACCCAATCCGACCCAAATTGAAACGCCGGACCGCCCTGGCATAACGGGGCGGCCGACACCGAAGGAGAAACTCTATGAATACATCCCCGTTCGCCGTGCTCACGCTGATTGCCCTGGTTGGCTTGAGCCTGAGCGGCTGCGACCTCGCCCAGGACTCCGCGGAAAAACTCTCTGACAAGGCTGCAGCGGCGGCGCAGGAAGTGGCCAAGGAAGCCATTGGCGAAACCGTCACAGCACTGAACGAGCAGATCGACAAGGTGCAGAAGTCGGCCAATGAACTGCTGGGCAAGCCGGCAGAGCAGAAAGACGATGCCCCGGCAAAACCCGATACGCAGGCGCCAACAGTTTTACCGGCGGAAGGTGTGGAAACATAAACCGCGACAGCTGCCCATGCTGCGTTCCTGGTTACTCGTCCTGGGCTGAGCCGTTCATAGCGTCGGCCAGTCCACCGCCGGCAGCGCCTCAAACGCAGGGCGGGCAAACAGGTAGCCTTGAAACAGATTGATGCCCAAGCCGTGCAGGTAGCGCAGCTCACCCACCGACTCGATACCCTCGGCAATCACCTCGATATCAAGTGCCCGGCACACGCCGAGAATGCCCTGCACAATCGCCTGGCGCACGGTATGGGTGTCGATATCGCGCACCAGCGCCATGTCCAGCTTGATGATGTCCGGCTGAAATTCGGCCAGCAGGTTCAGCCCCGCATAACCTGCGCCAAAGTCGTCGATGGCGGTGCGGAATTGATGCTTGTGGTACTCGTTGATGATGTCTTTGAGGTGTTGCTTGTCCTGCAGCTCCTCGCCCTCGGTCAGTTCGAAAATGATCCGTTCGGTCGGGAAGTTGAAACGGCGTGCGGCCTCCAGCGTGGCGCGGATGCAGGTGGACGCCTTGTACACGGCGTTGGGGAGAAAGTTGATGCTTAGCAGGCAGGGCATTGCCAGTTGGCTTGCCAGCTCTACGGCCTTTACGCGACACGCCTGGTCGAATGCATAACGATTCTGATCGTTAACCCGCCCCAGAATCGACGCCGCACCGCTGCCATCCGTACCCCGCACCAGCGCCTCATAGGCAAACAGACTACGGTCGCGCATATCGACGATGGGCTGAAAGGCCATGCTGAAATCGAATTCAAGGGCAGCACCGTCCTGGCAGGCGGCGCAAGTGGGCTTGGGGGGCAGTTCGCTCATGGCAGGGTAATCCGTGGAAGTGGAAGAACGCGCGGCAATGCGATCCGGCTTTCATTTGCAGGTTGTGCTTAGACGGTATCAGACGCAGGAAGTTGAGTTCCATAGCAGGCTACGTGGGGTGCCTCAGTCCCGGGCGATGAAACCGGTGGACCCGATCCATTTTCGCGCCACGCCCCATTCCGGTTGAAATCCCGGATAATGGCCGCCAATTCAGCTCGCGCGTTTGTGGTAATCCCCCATGGAAATCAAGGTTAATTTTCTCGACAACCTTCGACTTGAAGCCAAGTTCGATGACTTCACAGTGGTGGCCGACCAGCCCATTCGCTACAAGGGCGACGGCTCGGCCCCCGGGCCATTCGACTACTTTCTGGCTTCGTCGGCGCTGTGTGCGGCTTACTTCGTAAAGCTGTACTGCCAAACGCGCGATATCCCCACCGAGAACATTCGTCTCTCGCAGAACAACATCGTCGACCCGGAAAACCGCTACCAGCAGATCTTCAAGATCCAGGTCGAGCTGCCCGCCGATATCTCCGCCAAAGACCGCCAGGGCATCCTGCGCTCCATCGACCGCTGCACCGTCAAGAAGGTGGTGCAGGCCGGGCCTGAGTTCGTCATCGAAGAAGTCGACAACCTGGACGCCGATGCCCAGGCCCTGCTGATGCCCGATTCGAGCAGCGAAACCAGCACCTACATAGCCGGCAAAGACCTGCCGCTGGAAGAAACCATCGCCACGATGTCCGGCATTCTGGCGGGTCTGGGCATGAAGATCGAAGTCGCGTCGTGGCGCAATATCGTGCCCAACGTGTGGTCGCTGCATATCCGCGATGCGCAGTCGCCCATGTGTTTTACCAACGGCAAAGGCGCGACCAAAGAAGGCGCGCTGGCCTCGGCCCTCGGTGAATTTATCGAGCGGCTGAACTGCAACTTCTTCTATAACGATCAGTTCTGGGGCGAAGACATCGCCAACGCGGCGTTCGTGCATTACCCGGACGAGCGCTGGTTCAAGCCCGGCGCCAACGACGAACTGCCGGCAGAAATCCTCGACGAATACAGCCTCGCCATCTACAACCGCGACGGCGAGCTGCGCGGCTCGCACCTGTACGACACCAACTCCGGCAACACCCAACGCGGCATCGTCTCACTGCCGTTTGTGCGCCAGTCCGACGGCGAAGTGGTGTACTTCCCCTCCAACCTCATCGAAAACCTGTACCTCAGCAACGGCATGAGCGCCGGCAATACGCTGGCTGAAGCGCAGGTGCAGTGCCTGTCGGAAATCTTTGAGCGCGCGGTAAAACGCGAAATCCTCGAAGGCGAAATGGCCCTGCCGGATGTGCCGCAAGAGGTGCTGGCCAAGTACCGGGCATACTCGCCGGCATTCAGGGCCTCGAAGCCCAAGGCTTCCCCGTGCTGGTGAAAGACGCCTCGCTGGGCGGCGAATTCCCGGTGATGTGCGTGACGTTGATGAACCCGCGCACTGGCGGCGTATTCGCTTCGTTCGGCGCCCACCCAAGCTTTGAAGTGGCGCTGGAACGCAGCCTGACCGAACTGCTCCAAGGCCGCAGCTTCGAAGGCTTGAACGACCTGCCGCAGCCGACCTTCTCGGGCCTGGCGGTCACCGAGCCGAACAACTTCGTGGAGCACTTTATTGACTCCAGCGGCGTGGTGTCGTGGCGCTTTTTCAGCGCCCAGGCCGACTTCGAATTCGTCGAGTGGGACTTCACCAGCGACGGCGAAGACTCCAATAGCGACGAGGCTGCGACCCTGTTCGGCATCCTCGAAGACCTTGGCAAAGAAGCCTATATGGCCGTGTACGAACACCTCGGCGCCACCGGCTGCCGCATCCTGGTGCCGGGCTATTCGGAAATCTATCCGGTGGAAGACCTGATCTGGGATAACACCAACAAGGCCCTGCAATTTCGTGCCGACATCCTCAACCTGCACAGTTTGAGCAAGGTAGGCCTGCGCAATCTGGTCAAAGGCCTGGAACACAGCGAGCTGGATGACTACACCGAAATCAAGACGCTGATCGGCATCGAGTTCGACGACAACACCGCCTGGGGTCAGCTGACGATTCTGGAGCTGAAGTTGCTCATCTACCTTGCCCTGCAGAAGTTCGATCAGGCCAAGGATCTGGTCGAAGCCTTCCTGCAATACAACGACAACACCGTCGAGCGCGGCCTGTTTTATCAGGCCCTGAACGTGGTGCTGGAGATCCAGCTGGACGACGATCTGGAGCTGGAGGACTACACAGTCAACTTCCGCAAGATGTTCGGCAACGAGCGCATGGACGCCGCCATCGGCTCGGTGGAAGGCAGTGTGCGTTTCTACGGCTTGACGCCAACCAGCACCAAGCTGGAAGGTCTGGATCGCCACCTGCGCCTGGTCGATAGCTATAAAAAACTGCACGCGGCGCGGGCCAGCTTCAGCGGCAAGACCGAGTAACGCCCACGATGAAAGCCACGCGCCTGACGCTGATCGCCCACGCTCGAACGCCCGCGCAAAAGCTCGGGCGGCTGGCGGACGACGAAGCCATCGAGGCCGTGGCGCCGGAACTGATCAGTGCATTGTTGTTGCGCGCGGGCAGCAGCGATGGAGTGTTATGTGGCCCGGAATTACGCACCCGCCAAACCGCCGAATTGCTGGCCAGCAACCTCACGCTGGAGCCGACATTGAGCGACTGCGACTTGGGGAAATGGCGCGGGCTCAGCCTTAAAACCCTGCAAGAGCGCGAAGCCCGGGCGCTGGAAGAATGGCTGAACAACAGCGCCGCGGCGCCCCACGGCGGGGAGTCGCTGGACGCGGTATGTGCTCGGGTGGCGACGTGGTTAGACGGCTTTCGCCAGCCAGGACATTGGCTGGCAATTACCCATCCGTTTGTGATCCGCGCGGCCATGGCCCATGTGCTGCAGTGCTCGCCGGCCAGCGCCCAGCAGATCGATGTCGAGCCGCTGGCGATGGTGGAGCTGAGCTATTACGGCAAGTGGCGGTTGCGCCTGTAGAGGCTACGATCACGCCCCCGGAATTTCTTCGCGCAACTTACGCGCCGCCGCCACCATGTTTACCAAGGCCGCTTCGGTCTCCGCCCAGGCCCGCGTTTTCAACCCGCAATCCGGGTTCACCCATAACCGACTGGCCGGCACCCGCTGCGCCGCTTTGCGCAGCAAATTAGCCATCTCGTCACTGCTCGGCACGCGCGGCGAATGGATGTCGTAAACCCCCGGACCGATCTCGTTCGGGTAAGCGAAAGCCTCGAAGGCATCCAGCAACTCCATATCCGAACGCGAGGTTTCGATGGTGATCACATCGGCATCCATCTCGGCGATGGCCTTGATCACGTCGTTGAATTCGCTGTAGCACATATGGGTATGGATCTGGGTTTCATCCCGCACGCCGGAGGCGCACAGACGGAACGACTCAGTCGCCCAGTCCAGGTAGTGCTGCCATTGCGACTGACGCAGCGGCAAGCCTTCGCGGAACGCCGCTTCATCGATCTGCACGATCTTGATGCCAGCGCTTTCCAGGTCCACCACTTCGTCACGAATGGCCAGCGCCAGTTGGCGTGCCTGCACTTCACGGCTTACGTCTTCCCGTGGGAACGACCACATCAGCATGGTCACCGGGCCGGTCAGCATGCCTTTCATATGTTTCTTGGTCAGGCCCTGGGCGTAACGAATCCATTCAACCGTCATGGCATTCGGACGGCTCAGGTCGCCGTAGATCACCGCCGGTTTTACACAACGCGAGCCGTAACTCTGCACCCAGCCGAAACGGGTAAACACATAGCCGTCCAACTGCTCGGCAAAGTACTCGACCATGTCATTGCGCTCGGCTTCGCCATGCACCAACACATCCAGGCCGAGCTTTTCCTGCACATCCACCGCGTGACGAATCTCGCTGTGCATCGCCTCCGTGTATTCGGCCAGGCTCAACTTGCCCTGCTTGTACGACTGCCGTGCCAGGCGAATGGACGTGGTCTGCGGAAACGAACCAATGGTGGTCGTGGGAAAACGTGGCAGGTTGAGACCGGCGCGCTGCTTCTCCGCACGCAGCGGGAAAGGCGACGGGCGCTGGCTGTCTTGCGGGCCAACAGCTGCCAACCGCGCTTGCACCGCCGGCTTATGGATACGCGGCGAGAAGGCGCGGCTGTTCTGTACGGCGTTGCTGGCCGCCAACGCATCGAGCACATCCGGCGCTTCGGGCGCGGTCACACCACGGGCCAGAATCGCCACCTCCTCGCACTTCTGCACGGCAAACGCCAGCCAGCTTTTCAGCTCCGCATCCAGCTTATCTTCACGGCTTACATCCACCGGGCTGTGTAGCAACGAGCAAGACGGCGCCACCCACAAGCGCTCACCCAGCCGCTCATGGGCCAAGCGCAAAACTTCCAACGCCTTGTGCAAATCACAGCGCCAGACGTTGCGGCCGTTGACCACGCCCAGCGACAGAATCTTGTAGGCCGGCAAGCGGTCGAGAATGGTCGGGAACTGCTCCGGCGCGCGCACCAGATCGATATGCAGCCCGTCGACCGGCAGGTTCGCAGCCACACCAAGGTTGTCTTCAAGGCCGCCAAAGTAAGTGGCGACCAACTTCTTCAGCGGCTCGCTTTGCAGCAGGTTGTAGGCGCGCTCAAAAGCGTTTTTCCAGTCTTGCGGCAGATCCAGCACCAGAATCGGCTCATCAATCTGCACCCACTCCACGCCTTGGGCGGCGAGGCGCTGGAAGATCTGGCCGTACAGCGGCAACAGGCGTTCCAACAGGTCGAGCTTGTCGAAATCGGCACCTTTGGTTTTGCCCAGCCACAGGTACGTAAGCGGGCCAATCACCACCGGCTTTACGTTGTGGCCCAGCGCTTTGGCTTCGGCGACCTCCTCGAACAACTGCTCCCAGCTCAGTTTGAATTGCTGCTCGACCGAAAACTCCGGCACCAGATAGTGGTAGTTGGTATCGAACCACTTGGTCATTTCTTGGGCATGGGCGCCGCCACAGCAGCTATCACTCACCCCACGGGCCATGGCGAACAGCGTGTGCAGGCTCAGCTTGCCGTCGTGCGCGCGGAAGCGCTCCGGCACCACGCCGAAGGTGAGCGAATGGGTGAGCACCTGGTCGTACCAGGCGAAATCGCCGACCGGCAGCAGATCGATGCCCGCGTCTTTTTGCACCTGCCAATGCTGAGCACGCAGCGCGGCGCCAACCGCGCGCAAGCCGGCTTCATCCAGCTCACCTTTCCAGAAGGCTTCTTGCGCTTTCTTCAGCTCGCGGTCGCGACCGATACGGGGAAAACCGAGGGTGTGGGCCAATGCCATTTGGGGGAGTGCTCCAGTGAAAATTCAAGGCGCACATCTCAACACTCCGAACAGAGTGAGACAAATTCAATATATTCTTGATTATCACAAGATTAATTCATGCTCGAATGACAATAAGCGCGGTAGCACTCGCGGCTTGTATTTTCCCGTGAGCCGAATAAGCTGTCTATTCGGCTCACCAAATGAGCCGAATAGACCTTTTAATCGGCTCATGAGTGAAGTGGCGATGGTGTATCAGCAGTGGATCTGGGAACAGAAAGGGTGGCCGACCTTCACCTGGCAAGCGGAACAGCTTGCGCAACTGCTGCGTCAATGCACCCAGCGTCAGGGGCAATTGCTGGGAAAAATGGGCGCGATAAACGACGAGCTCACAGCGCAACGAATGCTGGATGCCCTGCTGCAAAACATCATCACGTCCTCGGCAATTGAAGGCGAAGAATTGAATGCCAGTTCCGTTCGCTCTTCTCTGGCCCGCCGGCTTGGCGTTGACGAACCGCAAACCAACCCCCGTACCGCTCGCAGCGAAGGCCTGGCCGAGTTGATGGTGGATGCGACGCAGCAATACGCACAACCGTTAAGTTTGACGCGGTTGCTGCATTGGCATCGTTTGCTGTTCCCCGAACAACCGAACCCACTGTCGGCCATTCAAATTCGTGTGGGCGCGTTACGCGGTGAAGAGCCCATGCAAGTCGTTTCCGGCAGGCTGGACCGCCCCGTAGTGCATTTCGAAGCCCCTCCTCGCGCCGGCCTGGAACAACAGCTGGCGGCATTTATCGACTGGTTCAATAGCGTATCGCTCCAACTGGACCCGCTATTACGCGCCGGTGTCGCCCACTTCTGGTTCGTCACCTTGCATCCCTTTGACGACGGCAATGGCCGTCTTACCCGAGCCCTTACCGATCTGGCCCTGGCACAAGGTGAACACCAAGCCATCCGTTTCTATGCCATGTCGGCCAGCATCCTCGAAAACCGCCGAGGCTATTACCAGATTCTTGAGCACACCCAGAAAGGAGGCATGGATATCACCGGCTGGCTGATCTGGTTTTTGCAAACGCTGCTGTCGGCCATCGAGCAGGCGCTGAGTACAGTGGACCGCGTGCTCAACAACGCTCGCTTCTGGCAGACGCACCGCGCCACCCTTCTTTCTGCAGAGCAGTTGAAAGTGATCAACCGGCTGATGGAGGGCGCTGAGAAAGGCTTCGAGGGCGGCATCAACGCGGCCCAATACCAAGCTGTCGCGAAAGTGAGCAAGGCCACGGCAACGAGGCACCTGGCTGATCTGCTGGAAAAAGGCGTGCTGGAGCGCCTGCCGGGCGGCGGACGCAGTACCCGCTACCAGCTCGACAACAGCTGATAGCGCTCACCGTCGGCCGCCTTCGTCATTACCCGGCAATGCACCTGCGGTATTGCTACCCTCAAATTAAGAGTCGCGGCTCGAGTTACCCCACCGCGACGTCGCAAATACCCACTACACAATCCGTCCGGTAAAACGCCATAGTGGTGTCCGCGCCCTTTCGGGCCGCTGTGTTGAGCCGCTGCGCCCTTGTGCCGAGGAAGTATCCCGTTGTCATCGTCTTCGAATAATCCGCGCATAAAAGTGAATGTCGGCGACCTGAAAATTGGCATGTACGTCATGGAGCTGGATCGTCCCTGGACCGAGACGGCCTTTCTGTTTCAGGGTTTTCTGCTGCAGACCCAACATGAACTACGCGCCGTTCAGGCCAGCTGCGAGTTTGTCTGGGTGGATGCCAAGCGCTCCCACAGCACAGCCGAACAGCCGCTGACAAACAACGCCGCCCCGGCAGTAGAGGCCAAAATCCGCAAGGTGGATTTCTTTCAGGAATTGGCGACTGCCTTGCCGGTGTGGCAAACGGCGCATGCCGAGTCGGTGCGTATTCTCAGCGCGGTGCAACTGGGTATGGAGCTGGATGTGCCGGCGGTAAAGGCGGTGGTCAAAGAGTGCGTCGACAGCATTCTGCGCAACCCCGCCGCCTTGCTGTGGCTGGCGCGCATAAAGAACAACGACCTCTATACCGCCGAACATTCGCTGCGGGTAACGATCTTCGCCATCGCCTTGGGCCGCGAGCTGGGGATGCTGCCGCTGCAGCTGGAAGAAATCGGCGTGTGCGGCATGCTCCATGATGTAGGCAAGCTGAAAGTGCCGGATGAAATCCTCAACAAACCGGGCGCTCTGACGCCGGAAGAATTTCAGGTGATGAAGGAGCACTCCGAGCACGGCCGCCAACTGCTGCTCAGCAACCAGCAAATCACTCCGTCCACCGTAGACGTGGCCTACGCCCACCATGAGCGCATGGATGGCAAAGGCTATCCACGTGGCCTGGAAGCCAGCCGTATTCCCTACAGCGCGAAGATCATTGCTGTGGTGGATGCCTACGACGCCATCAATAGCGACCGCATCTACAGCAAGGGCAAGTCCAGCCTGGAGGCTTTGCGCATTTTGTTCGACTCCGCCGGCAGCCATTTTGACGAAGATATCGTCGGCTGCTTTATCAGCATGATCGGCATTTACCCGGCCGGCGAAATCGTCGAACTCAGCAGCGGCGAAGTGGCGATCATCATCGGCTGCCCGCCAGGCAACAAGCTCAAACCACGCCTACTGGTGGTACGCGACGCCGGCAAAATGCTCTGCCCAGAGCGCGTCGTAGACCTCGCCCGCAACCCCAAAGACGCCGCCGGCAAAGAGCTGCGCGTGCGCTCGGTGGAGCACTCGGGCGCCTTTGGCATTGATATCGAGCATTACCGGCGCAAGGGGTTGATTGTGCCGGTGGGGTAAGACTGTTATCCGCAAGCGGTGCCCCCGAATCGGGCTGCGAACAGTCAAAATGACGACTACTTCACCAGCGCCTCAATTCGTTGATTGGTGTTCTCGGACAGAGTGGAGATCATCAGCCCGGGCCACCTGCCCGATAGCCTGAGCACCGATGCGATTCGCCGCGGCGCGACCAATCGCCGTAACCCAACCCTGACCGGGCATGCCGTGCACATCCTGCCTTACCGAGGGTTGGGCTCCGGCATAACGCGAGCGCTGCATGACTGGCCAGACATCGAACTGGTCGACGACGTCGGCGCCAATCAATTCAAAGTGGTCATTCCCAGACCGTTGCCGCATGTTCAGGTTGCTGCTGTCAGCGTTGATCCGAACGATGCATCGATGTCTACCGGGGAAGTCACCGAGGATGTCACCGAGGATGTCGAACGTCTGCTAGTCGTGACTCAGGGCGAAATGAAACGCCGAGATCTACAGGCCGCTCTTGGCCTGAGGCACGAAGAACACTTTCGCGAGGCCTACCTACGTCCCGCACTGGAAAGTGGGCTGATTGAAATGACCATCCCCGACAAGCCTCGCAGCCGCATGCAGAAGTACCGCCTTACGCCACGAGGACGGGCCGTGCAACAGTCTGAAGTCGAGTGACCCGCTCACTATGCCCAGGCTTATGACAGCGTCTATTCGACCTGCCGCCCAGCGACGCGGCCGCTTTCCTGCTCCAACAGCTGCTCACAGTACGCATCCATCACCTTGACCCTCTCTGGGTCATGGCTGGAGCGGTCCTGAGCCATGGACAGCCGGCATTTGGCTTGTTCGCTCAGGCTCATGGCTTTGGGAAATGCGGCCTTGCCGGGCTGGCGGGTAGCTGGGCGATGTCTTGGCGCTGATAAAAAATGCCTTTGCCACCGGACGTTCGCGTGGTGACAAAACCGGGCGGCGCGTTCAGCGGTTCGGCGGCCGCGACTTTTGGCAACTCTTCCGGGCGCATAGCCAGGACGGTAATGCCACTGCTGACCGCGCACACCAGCGCAAACAGGATCAGGACGGAGATAAATCGCATAGCTGCGCTTCTCGGCTATTCGTAGGCGCCAGCGCAGATGCCGGCATTCCCTGCTAGAAGGCGACCCCTGTAGCGCTTTACTTAAGGCCGCGCTGCCCAGCGCAGTGGAAGCCGGCCTATGGCGACCGGAAACCCACCTGCAAGCCGACGCCATCGCCTCATTCCCGAAGATGCTCGCCGAACATATGAACGGCACCGGGCTGCTCGGCAAAGCCACCACCCTGGTGGTCGATGCGGTGGTCAAACACGACCTCAAGCACTTGTACTTAGGGCCGAGGGTATAGACCCATATCAATACCCCGCCCTCACTCGCTCCCTAGAATCGCGCGCCCCAAATCAGCCAGGCGATTCTCCATGTCCCGTCCTCTTGCTCCTGAATTGCTATGCCCCGCCGGCACCTTGAAAGCCATGCGCTTTGCCTTTGCCTATGGCGCCGACGCGGTGTACGCCGGCCAGCCGCGTTACAGCCTGCGGGTGCGCAACAACGAGTTCGATCACGCCAACCTGGCCCTGGGCATTGCCGAGGCCCATGCACAGGGCAAACGCTTTTACGTGGTGGTGAATATCGCGCCGCATAACGCCAAGCTGCGTACCTTTCTCAAGGACCTGGCGCCGGTGGTGGCCATGGCGCCGGATGCGTTGATCATGTCCGACCCCGGCTTGATCATGCTGGTACGCGAGCATTTTCCGGCGATACCGATTCACCTGTCGGTACAGGCCAATGCGGTGAACTGGGCCAGCGTGAAGTTCTGGCAACAGCAGGGGTTGAGCCGGGTGATTCTGTCGCGCGAGTTGTCGCTGGAGGAGATCGACGAAATCCGTCACAACGTGCCGCAGATGGAGCTTGAGGTGTTTGTGCATGGCGCGCTGTGCATGGCGTATTCGGGGCGCTGCCTGTTATCTGGCTATATCAATCGCCGCGATCCAAACCAGGGCACTTGCACCAACGCGTGTCGCTGGCAGTACCAGGCTCACGATGGCCAGGAGAATGAATTAGGCGAAATCGTTCGCCAATGCGCGCCCACCCTTGGCCAGGGCCCCAGCACCGAACGTTTGTTTTTGCTGGAGGACGACAGCCGTCCCGGCGAACTCATGGAGGCCTTCGAGGACGAACACGGCACCTACATCATGAATTCCAAAGACCTGCGCGCGGTGCAGCATGTTGAACGCCTGGTGCAGATGGGCGTGCATTCGCTGAAGATCGAGGGGCGGACCAAAAGTCACTTCTATGTAGCGCGTACTGCCCAGGTGTATCGCCGCGCAATTGATGATGCCGTGGCAGGCAAACCCTTTGCACCGCAGCTGCTGCGCGACCTGGAGTCGCTGGCCAACCGCGGCTACACCGAGGGCTTCTTGCGTCGCCATGTGCATGAGGACTATCAGAATTATCAGCACGGTAACTCGCGCGCCGAGCGCCAGCAGTTTGTCGGTGAACTAACCGGGCAATGGCGCGGCGAGCTGGCTGAGGTGCGGGTAAAAAATCGCTTTGCCGTGGGTGATCGTCTGGAACTGATGACCCCGCAGGGCAATCACACCTGGGTCCTCACCGGCCTCGAAAACCAGGCGGGCATTGCCGTGACCGTCGCCCCCGGTGACGGCCATGTGCTGTATGTTCCCCTGCCGCCGATTGCCGATAACCGCTACGGCCTGCTGATGCGTTTCCTCGACGCTGACACCAGCAACTGACAGCTCGTCAGAATCTGACGCCTGGCTCCGCTCTTTGGCCGCTTCATTGCAAGTCCAAGCGCATGGGTGTCTCGGTGCTGAAACGGTCACGAAGTTCAGGCAATTTTTTGCAATAGAACTTATTGCAAAAGACGTCTAAAACGCGCCGTTCAGCAGATAGCGTGGCGCTTTGCGACTAGGGTTTCGACAGGGCCATTCGTGCCGACTAGCGTTTTTAATACTGTTCCTGGAATTCGTTGAAAAGGGGGTAGACCGTGAAAAAGTTCATCAGCACTACAACCCTGCTGCTTCTGCTCGGTGCAGGGGCATGTTCAATGCAGGTGACGCAGGCGGCAGCCTTGATGCGAGCGGCAGATTTTATCGATTCGCAAGGCATCAACGTGCACGTAAGCCAGGGCTCTTCCAACTATTCGAAAATGCCTCTGGTCATCGCCAACATGAATTACCTGGGCATCACCAATGCCCGTGACAGCCTGAACCCGTTCTGGGGCAACCCGCCTTACAGCTACTACACGGCGCTGGCCAAAGCCGGCATCAAGTGGAACTACATCAGTGCGGTAGGTGGCACCCGTACGCCGACGACCATCTCCACGTTCCTCAGCAATGTGGCGAAAGTCGAAGCGGCGGTACCGGGTTCCACCCTGGCGGTCGAAGGGCCGAACGAGATCAACAACTTCCGTTTGGTCTGGGGCGTGGACAACAGCAAGGACTTGCCCGCAGCACTGGCCTATCAGGCTGAGCTGTATAAACAAACCAAGGCCCATCCGGTATTGCAGAACGCCAAGGTGTTCTACTTCACCGGTTATAACGCCGGCGGCATTCCCAAAGGGCCGGACCCTGCGGTTACCCCCGGCCTGGCTGACTTCAACAATCAGCACCCCTACCCGCTAGCCGGCAAACCTCCTGCTCGCTGGCTGAAACGGCCCACGGCGCTGGGCAACACTAAAGGCGGGCTGGGCCAGGCGGTGTACACCGAAACCGGTTATCAAACGCCGAAGACCAGCTCCGCGCAGAGTGCTGCTTATCTGTTGAATATTTATGTCAGCGCGGCCTACAACAACATCTACCGTACCTACGCGTATCAGCTGATGGATGAAGGCGACGGCTACGGCCTCTTCTCCAAGGCCGGCAATCTGCCAACGCCAACGGCCACGGCAGTACGAAACATGAACCTGATTCTGGCCGACAATGCTCCTGATGCGCGGACGTTCGAACCGCTGAAGATCTTGCAGTACTCCACCGGCAGCATGCCCGCCACGGGCAACAGCTTGGCGCTGATCAAGAGCAACACCGAAACCAATATCGTGGTGTGGGCTGAGCCGGATGTGTTCCCGGGCCCGTCGACGCTGGTGACGGTGGGGCTTGGCGAGGTGCAGACCACGGTGAATGTATATGACCCGCTGATAGGCACTGACCCGATCCAGACGCTGCGCAACGTCAATTCGGTTCGCGTCAGTGTCACCGACCACCCGATCATCATTCAGGTGCCGGCCTCGAATGTAACCGCCAAAGCCGCCGCCAAGGCTTCTGCTGCTGCCGCAGCGGCCAAAAAAGCTCAGTAAAAGGCGTCGAACAAAACGCCGCTGTACCTCGTGTGGCGGCGTTTTGCCAACGGGTCCATGGCCATCAGGCTTGCTTCTTCCAGGAGCTGCCGACAAGCTATGCGCCTGTAAACCGACAAGGCCATCTGGCATGCGAATTCTGATTACTGGCGGTGCGGGCTTTATTGGCTCGGCCCTGATACGCCATCTTCTGCAACACACCGAGCACCAGGTGCTTAACCTCGACAAACTGACCTACGCCGGCAACCTCGAATCCCTCGCCAGCGTCGCCGCCAACCCGCGCTATCGCTTCGCCCAACTGGACATCGCCGACCAGCCGCAGGTACGCGCGTTGCTCGACGAGTTTCAGCCCGAGGCAATAATGCACCTGGCCGCCGAGTCCCACGTCGACCGCTCCATCGATGGCCCCTCGGCGTTTATCCAGACCAATATCGTCGGCACCTATGCGCTGCTCGAGGCCACGCGCAGCTATTGGCAGGGCCTGCCGGACGCCGCCAAGCAAGCGTTTCGTTTCCATCATATTTCCACCGACGAGGTGTACGGCGACCTGCACGGCGTCGATGACCTGTTTACCGAAACGACGCCCTACGCCCCCAGCTCGCCTTACTCGGCCAGCAAGGCAGCGTCCGATCACCTGGTTCGTGCCTGGCAGCGCACCTACAACCTGCCGGTACTGATCACCAACTGCTCGAACAACTACGGCCCGTATCACTTCCCGGAAAAACTCATTCCGCTGGTGATTCTCAACGCATTGGAAGGCAAGCCGCTGCCGGTGTATGGCAACGGCGCGCAAATCCGTGACTGGCTGTTTGTCGAAGACCACGCCCGCGCGCTGCTCAAGGTGGTGACCGCCGGCAAGGTGGGCGAGACCTACAATATTGGCGGCCATAACGAGCAGCAGAATATCGACGTGGTGCGCAGTATCTGCGCGTTACTGGAAGAACTGGCGCCGAACAAACCGGCTGGCGTCGAGCGCTATGACCAACTGATTACCTTCGTCAAAGACCGCCCCGGCCACGACCTGCGCTACGCCATCGACGCCAGCAAGATCGAACGCGAGCTAGGCTGGGTTCCGCAAGAAACCTTTACCACCGGCCTGCGCAAGACCGTGCAGTGGTACCTGAACAATCTCGACTGGTGCCGCCATGTTCAAGACGGCAGCTACCAACGCGAACGTCTCGGCGCAGCAAAGACGCCGCTATGAGGAGTCACACGTTATGAAAGGAATCATTCTGGCCGGGGCTCCGGCACCCGCTTGCACCCCATCACGCTGGCGGTGTCCAAGCAGCTGCTGCCGATCTACGACAAGCCGATGGTGTATTACCCCATCTCGGTACTGATGCTGGCCGGCATCAAAGACATTCTGCTGATTTCCACGCCGCACGATTTGCCGCACTTCGAAAAAATGCTCGGCGATGGCAGCCAGTTCGGGGTCAACTTCAGCTATGCCGTGCAACCCTCGCCCGATGGTTTAGCGCAGGCATTTCTGATTGGCGAAGATTTCATTGGCGACGACTCGGTGTGCCTGATCCTCGGAGACAACATCTTCCACGGTCAGCACTTCACCGAGCAGTTGGAGCGTGCGGCTAGCCACACCAGCGGCGCTACCGTCTTCGGTTATTGGGTGAAAGACCCGGAGCGCTTTGGTGTAGTCGAGTACGACGCCGCGGGCAATGCCGTGTCGATCGAGGAAAAGCCCGCCAAGCCGAAATCCAGCTACGCCGTCACCGGGTTGTATTTCTACGACAACGACGTGGTGAAGATCGCCAAGGCGGTGAAACCTTCGCAACGCGGCGAGCTGGAAATCACCGACGTCAACAACGCCTACTTGCAGCGCGGCGCCTTGCGCGTGGAACGTTTTGGCCGTGGCTTTGCCTGGCTGGACACCGGCACCCACGACAGCCTGTTGGAAGCCTCGCAATACGTGCAAACCATCGAACACCGCCAGGGTTTGAAAGTGGCGTGCCTGGAAGAGATCGCCTTTCAGAACGGCTGGATCGATCGCGAACAATTGCTCGTGCAAGCCAAGGCGTTCGGTAAAACAGGTTATGGCCAGTACCTCTATCGGTTGGCAGGAGAGCAGGTGTGAAGGTAATCCCTAGCGAGTTGCCGGACGTCCTGATCATCGAGCCCAAGGTGTTCGGCGATGAGCGTGGCTTCTTTTATGAAAGCTTCAATGCCCAGGCATTCCAGGCCGCGACGGGCATCGACTGCCAGTTTGTCCAGGACAACCACTCGCGCTCGCAGCGTGGCGTATTGCGTGGTCTTCACTACCAGATTCAGCAACCCCAGGGAAAACTGGTTCGCGTTACGGCGGGTGAAGTGCTGGATATTGCCGTCGATATTCGCCGCAGTTCACCTACGTTTGGCCAGTGGGTGGCGGTGCGCCTGTCGGCAGAAAACAAGCGCCAGCTCTGGATTCCAGCCGGCTACGCCCATGGCTTTGTCGTGCTTAGCGAAACAGCCGAATTTCTCTATAAAACCACCGACTACTATGCCCCGGCTTACGAGCGCTGCATCCGCTGGGATGACCCGACGCTGGCCATCGACTGGCAGCTCGACGCGGCACCGCAGTTATCCGGCAAAGACCAAGCCGGCACACTGTTCAAGGACGCGGAATTGTTTCCATGACAGCGCCACTGAAAATTCTGATTACCGGCCGCAATGGCCAAGTGGCTCAGGCCTTGCTCGCCAGCCTGCAGGGCCTTGGCGAACTCGTGTGCCTGGGCCGTGCGGAACTGGACCTGGCCGACAGCGAGGCCGTACGCGCGCAGGTGCGCAGCTTGCGCCCCAACCTGATCATCAATGCGGCGGCTTACACCGCTGTAGATCAGGCAGAAAGCGAACCCGAGCCAGCCTTCGCCATCAACGCCATTGCCCCCGGCGTGCTGGCCGAAGAGGCCAAGGCTCTGGGCGTGCCGCTGATTCATTACTCCACCGACTATGTGTTCGATGGCAGCAAAAGCGTGCCCTATCAAGAAGATGATCAAACGCGGCCGCTGGGGGTTTACGGTAAGAGCAAGCTCGCCGGTGAACAGGCCATTGCTGCCGTCGGCGGTCAGTACCTGATTCTGCGCACCAGTTGGGTGTACTCGCTGTATGGCCGCAACTTTTTGCTGACCATGCAGCGCCTGCTGCAAGAGCGCGACGAGCTGCGCGTGGTCGGTGATCAGATCGGTGCGCCGACCTGGGCTGGCACCATCGCAAGCACTACGCGGGCGCTGATCGAGCAATGGCAGACCGGTACACCAGGTCCATGGGGCGTGTACCACCTGACCGGACTGGGCGAAACCTCCTGGTTCGGCTTTGCCAGTGCCATCGGTGAGCACCTGAAAACTGCAGGCAAACCGTGCGCCCGTGTGGTGGCAATCGCCAGCAGCGAGTACCCGACGCCAGCACAACGCCCACTCAATTCGCGACTGGACTGTTCGCGTGTGCAAGCAGCATGGAATGTGCGTCTGCCCGAGTGGCAAGCGGCGCTTGCCGACTGCCTGCGCGATGCCCACTGACAGCCCGCTACGCCGCCCACGCTGGCGCAGCCTGTTGCTGCTGGCGGCCTTGCTGGCACCCCTGCTGTGGCCGCTTCAGCAGCTTGCCGAGCGCTATTACAGCAGCGAGTTGACCGAGCAGAATCGCCAGACCCTCGACCTGTACGTCGCTAACCTGTTGGGCAGTCTGCGCCGCTATGAAGTGCTGCCGCCGATTCTCGGTGACCTGCCGGCCTTGCGCGGGGTGCTGGCGCATCCGCAGAACCTCGACGCGCAGGTGCACGCCAACCAGCTTCTTGAAGACGTACGCGGACAAACCGGCGCCGACTCCATCTACCTGATGGATGCCGCCGGCACGACGTTGGCGGCCTCCAATTGGCGGCAGACGGATAGCTTTGTCGGGCGCAACTTCGCCTTCCGGCCTTACTACCGCGAAGCCGTCACCGGGCACCTGGGGCGCTTTTTCGGCCTGGGTACCACCTCGGGAAAGCGCGGCTACTACTTTGCCTCGGCGGTAAAGGAAGGCGACACGGTGATTGGCGCGCTGGTGGTCAAGGTCGACCTCGACACCACCGAAACCCTGTGGGGCAAAACCCCCGAGCAATTGCTGGTGACCGACAGCAACGGCGTGGTCATCCTCACCTCGCGCGCTGAATGGCGTTTTCGCGCCACCCGCGAATTGAGCGAACAGGAACGTCGTGAAATCGCCGCCAACAAACCCTACCCCACCCTTGAGCCGCAGATGCTCAAGCTCAGGAAAAACGCCTGGATTGTGCAAAGTCGCAGCCTGGCGGAAACCGGTTGGACGGTGAACATTCTGGCGCCGGCCGAACAGGTTGCCCGGCCGGTGCAAACGGCGGTGGCGGTGGGTGGCGCCACCTTGCTGGTGCTGATTCTGTTGCTGGGCTTGATGATGCAGCGGCGCCGTCATTATCTGGAGCGCATCGCCATCGACGCCCGGGCGCGCCGCGAGCTCGAAATCCGCGTGCTCGACCGTACTCGCGACCTGGAAACCCTCAACACCCGCCTGAAAAATGAAGTGCTGGAGCGCGAGCACGCCCAGCAGGAATTGCTGCGCGCCCAGGACGAACTGGTGCAGGCCGGCAAGCTGTCGGCGCTGGGCACCATGTCGGCGAGCATCAGCCACGAACTCAATCAGCCCCTGGCGGCGATTCGCAGCTACGCCGAAAACGCCAGCGTGTTGCTAGACCATGAGCGCACCGACGACGCCCGCGGCAACCTCAAACTGATTGGCGAGCTGACCGGACGCATGTCCTCCATCATCGCCCACCTGCGCGCCTTCGCCCGCCGCGACCGCCATGCCCCGGAAAGCGTGGCCCTGCAACCGGCGCTGGACGACGCCCTGGCGCTGCTGGCCAAGCGGCGCCGGGCGATGGAGGTGGAACTGATCCGCGACTTGCCCGACGCCACCCTGTGGGTGCAAGCCGGCGAAACCCGCCTGCGCCAGGTGCTCGGCAATGTGCTGGCCAATGCCCTCGATGCGTTGGTGGAAAAAGCCCCGCCGCGACGTATCTGGCTCAGCACCATCAGCGATGAACACGGCGTGCACTTGAGCATCCGCGACAACGGTCCGGGTTTCTCCGCCGACGCCCTCAAGCGCGCCCGTGAGCCATTTTTCACGACCAAAACAAGCGCTCAGGGCCTGGGTTTGGGCCTGGCGATTTGCGAAACCCTGATGCGCGCCCTGGGCGGCGAACTGCACCTGGCCAACCATCCGGGTGGCGGCGCGGTGCTAACGCTGCATCTGCTTGCTGCCGCTCCCGGCGTTAACCACAACCCTCCGAGGACCTCAGCGCATGAGCGATAACGCATTCGATAGCCGTGCCCAGGTGCTGCTGATCGATGACGACCCCCACCTGCGCCAAGCATTGAGCCAGACCCTGGACCTCGCCGGTCTGAACGTGTGCAGCCTGGCCAGCGCCAAGGGCCTGGCTGGCAATATCGGCCGTGATTGGCCAGGCGTGGTGGTCAGCGATATTCGTATGCCAGGCGTCGATGGCCTGGAGCTGCTGGCGCAGTTGCATGAACACGACAGCGATCTGCCGGTGCTGTTGATCACCGGCCATGGCGATGTGCCGCTTGCCGTGCAGGCCATGCGTGCCGGCGCCTATGACTTTCTGGAAAAACCTTTCGCCAGCGAAGACCTGCTTGTGAGCGTACGCCGAGCCCTGGCCGTGCGCCGCCTGGTGCTGGACAACCGAAGCCTGCGGCTGGCCCTGGCTGACCGTCAGGAATTGTCGGGGCGTCTGGTCGGCCAGTCGCCAAGCATGTTGCGGCTGCGCGAGCAGATCGGCGCCCTGGCAGCGATCAATGCCGACGTGCTCATTCTCGGCGAAACCGGTACCGGTAAAGAGGTGGTGGCGCGGGCGCTGCACGACTTGTCCGCTCGGCGTAACGGGCCGTTTGTCGCTATCAACGCCGGCGCACTGGCCGAATCGGTGGTGGAAAGCGAGTTGTTCGGCCACGAGCCAGGCGCGTTCACCGGGGCGCAGAAGCGGCGGATCGGCAAGTTCGAATTCGCCAATGGCGGCACGCTGTTTCTCGATGAAATAGAAAGCATGAGCCTGGAAGTGCAGGTCAAGCTGCTGCGGCTGTTGCAGGAACGGGTGGTGGAACGGTTGGGTGGCAATCAACTGATTCCGCTGGATATCCGGGTGATCGCCGCGAGTAAGGAAGACCTGCGCCACAGCGCCGACCAAGGCCGTTTTCGGGCCGACCTTTATTACCGTCTGAACGTTGCCCCGCTGCGCATCCCGCCGCTGCGTGAACGCAACGAAGATGCGCTGATGTTGTTTCAACACTTTGCCGAAGCCGCCAGCGCGCGCCACCATTTGCCGGCGCGCGAACTGCAAGCGGGGCAGCGCGCCACCCTGCTGTGCCACACCTGGCCGGGCAATGTGCGTGAACTGCAAAACGCGGCGGAACGCTTCGCCCTCGGGCTGGAGTTGTCGCTGGAGGGAAGCGTGGCGCACATGCCCACCGTGGCGACCTCCGGCGGGCTGAGTGAACAGGTGGAAGCCTTCGAGCGCGCACTTATTGCCGCTGAACTTGCCCGGCCGCACAACTCGCTGCGCAGCCTCGCCGAAGCCCTGGGTCTACCGCGAAAAACCCTACACGACAAACTTCGTAAACACGGTTTAAGTGCGACTCAGGACGACACCGAATAACTAATAAACCTGACTCAAACTTAGGACGAGTAATTGCTTAATGAATTACTCGTCCTACAAACCCTCCCGCTTTAATTCTCCCGTTATACCCATTCGAAATTAGCAACCTCGCGCCCTAGCACTATCCAGAACCATGGCTATTCGCCAGCCTCAACGCCTGCAAACCCCCGTCCTTGCGCAATAGAGAATCCCGTCTAGCTTTGACTTGGCGACGCCTGAGCGGTGCGTTCAACCGCTGGGTATGACGTCTCGAGCGTGTCCAGTCCACCCGCAGCCTTTGAACTACGTAGAAGCAAGAAACGCCTTACACGGACAGTTAGTCAGCTCTTGATTTAGGTCAGCCATCTACGCCTCCCCGAGTGCGTAGATACCTGTAACTTTTCTACATGGACAACTGCTATGTCTGACTCCACTCAAAAACTTCGATTAGGTGCCCTGGTGGCGCTTGTTGTCGGTTCCATGATTGGTGGCGGGATTTTCTCCCTGCCGCAGAACATGGCAGCCAGTGCCGATGTCGGTGCGGTGTTGATTGGCTGGGCCATCACCGCGGTCGGTATGCTCACCTTGGCGTTCGTATTCCAGACCCTGGCCAATCGCAAACCCAATCTCGACGGCGGTGTTTACGCCTACGCCAAAGCCGGCTTCGGCGACTACATGGGCTTCTCTTCAGCCTGGGGTTACTGGATCAGCGCCTGGCTCGGCAACGTCGGCTACTTCGTGTTGCTGTTCAGCACCCTCGGTTATTTCTTTCCGGTTTTCGGCGAGGGCAATACGCCCGCGGCCATCATTGGCGCTTCGGTCCTGCTCTGGGCCGTGCACTTCCTGGTACTTCGCGGCGTGAAAGAGGCGGCGTTTATCAACCTGGTGACCACCGTCGCCAAAATCGTGCCGCTGCTGCTGTTTATCCTGATTGCCTTCTTCGCCTTCAAACTGGACATCTTCACCGCCGATATCTGGGGCCTGAAAAACCCTGATCTGGGCAGCGTGATGAACCAGGTGCGCAACATGATGCTGGTCACCGTCTGGGTGTTTATCGGTATTGAAGGCGCAAGCATCTTCTCCGCCCGCGCTGAAAAACGTTCAGATGTCGGCAAGGCCACCATCATCGGCTTTATCAGCGTGCTGCTGATTCTGGTGCTGGTGAACGTGCTTTCGCTGGGCATCATGACTCAGCCTGAATTGGCCAAACTGCAGAACCCATCAATGGCTGCCGTGCTGGAGCACGTCGTGGGTCACTGGGGCGCGGTGCTGATCAGCGTCGGTCTGATCATTTCCCTGCTCGGTGCCTTGCTGTCCTGGGTGCTGCTGTGCGCAGAGATTCTCTTTGCCGCCGCCAACGACCACACCATGCCGGCCTTCCTGCGCAAGGAAAACGCCAACCACGCCCCGGTCAACGCCCTGTGGCTAACCAATGCGATGGTGCAGATCTTCCTCATCATCACCCTGTTCTCAGCCAGCACCTACCTGTCGCTGATCTACCTCGCCACCTCGATGATTCTGGTGCCTTACCTGTGGTCGGCGGCGTATGCCCTGTTGCTGGTTGCACGCAGTGAGACCTACGAAAACGCCATCAAGGAACGCAAGAAAGACATGGCCATCGCCGTAGTGGCGACCATCTACGCCGTGTGGCTGATCTATGCCGGCGGCACCAAATACCTGCTGCTCTCCGCGCTCCTGTACGCCCCCGGCGTGATCCTGTTCGCCAAGGCCAAACGCGAAATCGGCCAACCCATTTTTACCCAGATCGAAAAAGGCATTTTCGCCCTGGTGGTTATCGGCGCCCTGATAGCGGCCTACGGGCTCTATGACGGCTTCCTGACGCTCTAACATTTGATTCTGAAAGGAGAACTGCCATGTCCAAGGTGAAACTCGGCGTCCATTCCGAAGCGGGAAAACTACACAAAGTGATGGTTTGCTCCCCAGGCCTGGCGCACCAACGTTTGACCCCAAGCAACTGCGATGAACTGCTGTTTGACGATGTGCTCTGGGTGAGCCAGGCCAAACGCGACCACTTCGACTTCGTGACCAAAATGCGTGAGCGCGGCGTCGAGGTTGTGGAAATGCACAACCTGCTGACCGAAACCGTCGCTATTCCCGAAGCCCGCAACTGGATTCTCGACCGCAAGGTAACCGCCAACCACGTTGGCCTGGGCCTGGTGAATGAACTGCGCTCCTGGCTCGAAAGCCTTGAACCCCGCGCGCTGGCTCAATACCTGATCGGCGGCGTATCGGGCAGCGATCTGCCCGACAGTTTCGGTGGCAAAGCCATTGAAATGTTCCGCGGCTACCTGGGCGGCTCGAGCTTTATTCTGCCGCCGCTGCCCAACACTCAATTTACCCGTGACAACACCTGCTGGATCTACGGCGGCGTGAGCCTCAACCCTATGTACTGGCCGGCTCGACGTCAGGAAACCCTGCTGGTAACTGCCATCTACAAATTCCACCCGGACTTCGTCAACGCCGACTTCAAGGTCTGGTACGGCGACCCCGACCAAGACCACGGCGCAGCTTCGCTCGAAGGCGGCGACGTTATGCCGATCGGCAATGGCGTGGTGCTGGTGGGCATGGGTGAACGCACCACCCACCAGGCCATCGGCCAGCTGGCGCAATCGCTGTTCGCCAACAACGCAGCCGAACGCGTAATCGTTGCCGGCTTGCCCAAATCGCGCGCCGCCATGCACCTGGACACCGTGTTCAGCTTCTGCGACCGCGACCTGGTCACCGTCTTTGCCGAAGCCGTGGATGCCATCGTGCCCTTCAGCATTCGCCCCGACGGCAATCGTCCGGACGGCCTCGATGTACGCCGCGAAGACAAACACTTCATCAACGTGGTGGCAGACGCGCTGAAGCTCAAAGAACTGCGCGTAGTACCCACCGGCGGCAACTCGTTCGAGGCCGAACGCGAACAGTGGGATGACGGCAACAACGTGGTGGCGCTCGAGCCCGGCGTGGTCGTCGGCTATGACCGCAACACCTACACCAACACCCTGCTGCGCAAAGCTGGCGTCGAGGTGATCACCATCAGCGCCGGCGAACTGGGCCGTGGCCGTGGCGGCGGCCACTGCATGACCTGCCCAATCATTCGCGACCCTATCGACTACTGAGTCTTCGTATTGAATTGGCGTTGCCGCCTGGGCAACGCCGCACTACCGAATCTTTTTGCAGGAGTTTGAAAAATGGCGTTCAACATGCACAACCGCAACGTACTCAGCCTGATGCACCACACTCAGCGCGAACTACGTTTTCTGCTCGACCTTTCCCGCGACCTCAAACGCGCCAAATACACCGGCACCGAGCAACAACACCTGAAGCGCAAAAACATCGCGCTGATTTTCGAAAAAACCTCCACCCGCACCCGCTGCGCGTTCGAAGTAGCGGCGTATGACCAAGGTGCCAGCGTTACCTACATCGACCCGTCTTCTTCGCAGATCGGCCACAAAGAAAGCATGAAGGACACCGCTCGCGTTCTGGGCCGGATGTTCGATGCCATCGAATACCGCGGCTATGGCCAGGAAATCGTCGAAGAGCTGGCCCAGTTCGCCGGTGTGCCGGTATTCAACGGCCTAACCGCTGAGTTCCACCCCACCCAGATGATTGCCGACGTGCTGACCATGCGCGAGCACAGCGACAAACCGCTGCATGACATCAGCTACGCCTACCTCGGCGACGCCCGTTACAACATGGGTAATTCGTTGCTGATGATCGGCGCCAAGCTGGGCATGGACGTGCGCATCGGCGCGCCGAAAGCCCTTTGGCCAAGCCCGGAATTCGTCAAGGAATGCCAAGGCTTTGCCGAGGAAAGCGGCGCGCGCATCACCCTTACCGAAGACCCGAAAGAAGCGGTTAAAGGCGTGGACTTTATCCACACCGACGTCTGGGTTTCCATGGGTGAACCCGTCGAAGCCTGGGACGAACGCATCAAGCAACTGCTGCCCTACCAGGTGAACACCGAGATGATGAAAGCCTCGGGCAACCCACGGGTGAAATTCATGCACTGCCTGCCGGCGTTCCATAACAGCGAAACCAAGGTCGGCAAAGACATCGCCAGCCGTTATCCACACCTGGCCAATGGCGTGGAAGTGACTGAAGACGTATTCGAATCGCCCGCCAACATCGCCTTCGAGCAAGCGGAAAACCGCATGCACACCATCAAGGCGATCCTCGTCGCGGCCATGGCCGACATCTAACCACTCGCGGCGTGGCAGCCACCGGTTGCCACGTCGCCACCTCTATATTTTTTCAGGAGAACGCTCATGCGCATTGTCGTCGCTCTGGGTGGTAACGCCCTGCTGCGCCGTGGCGAACCCATGACTGCGGATAACCAACGGGAAAACGTCCGCATCGCCACCGAACAGATCGCCAAAATCGCTCCCGGCAACCAACTGGTCATCGCCCATGGCAATGGCCCACAAGTGGGCTTGCTGGCCCTGCAAGCCGCCGCTTATACCTCGGTAAACCCTTACCCGCTGGACGTGCTCGGTGCTGAAACCGAAGGCATGATCGGCTATATGATCGAACAGGAACTGGGCAACCTGCTGCCCTTCGAAGTGCCGTTCGCCACCTTGCTGACCCAAGTGGAAGTGGACGCCAACGACCCCGCCTTCAGTAACCCAACCAAGCCCATCGGCCCGGTCTATTCCAAAGAAGACGCAGAACGTCTGGCCGCAGAAAAAGGCTGGAGCATCGCGCCAGACGGCGACAAATTCCGTCGCGTCGTAGCCAGCCCACGGCCCAAACAGATCTTTGAAATCCGCCCAGTCAAATGGCTGCTGGACCACGGCACCATCGTCATCTGCGCCGGAGGTGGTGGTATTCCGACCCGCTACAACGCCGCCGGCAAGTTGGAAGGCGTGGAAGCGGTAATCGACAAAGACCTGTGTTCGGCGCTGTTGGCCGAGCAACTGGAGTCCGACCTGCTGGTGATCGCCACCGACGTGGCCGCCACCTATATCGATTGGGGCAAGCCCACCCAGAAAGCCATCGCCGAAGCCCATCCTGATGAATTGGAACGCCTCGGTTTTGCCGCTGGTTCCATGGGGCCGAAAGTGCAAGCCGCCTGCGAGTTCGCCCGCAATACCGGCAAGGTTGCCGTGATCGGTTCATTGGCCGATATCGAAGCCATTGTGCAAGGTAAGGCCGGCACCCGGGTTTCTACCGCTAGCAAAGAAATCGTTTACCGCTAACCGCACCACAACCGTCATTGCCGCCCACGCGGGAATGACGGTTTCCCCGCTTTCCCTTACACCTCCTCCAGCAACTCCTTACAGCCAGACGAGCAGCCTTGACGGCCAACAACCTTGCCGTCGACAGTGACTCACAAGTCACAACTCGCGTCAGCATAGTCTCTCGATCACGCGAGCCCACTTAGCGGGCCGCTCTTCATCATTTTTAGTGATCGACTATTGGCCAAGTATTTTTCAGGAGCATGCGCTAGATGTCTCGATTACCCGTCATCGTTGGGTTTGGTGGCTACAACGCCGCCGGCCGCAGCTCTTTTCACCATGGTTTCCGCCGCACCGTCATCGAATCGATGGACGCCGCAGCGCGCCAGGAAACCCTGGTGGGCCTGGCGATCATGATGAAACTGATCAGTCGGGTAGACGGCACTTATCAGGACACCGCCGGCAACACCCTGAACGCCACTGAAATCGAACAACGCTTCGCCCCGCAGATTCTGCAATCCACCCTGGTACGCCGCATCGAAAAGCAGCACCTCGACCCCGATGCCGTGCACTGGCAAAAGAACCTCGAAGTCGAAACCAGCACCACTCAGCCGCTAACCTTCACCACCCAGCGCAAACAACTGCCCGAGCCGCTGCCGGCCAACTGGGCCGTGGAAGCCCTCGACGGCAACCAGGTACACGTCACCATCCACGGCAGCTGCGAGTTCAAAGTCGACAGCCTGCGCGCCCTGAGCGTGAAGTCCGCCGGCCAGCTGCCCTCCGGTTTTGAACCGAGCGAGCTGTACAACTCGCGCTTTCATCCGCGCGGTTTGCAGATGTCCGTCGTGGCCGCCACCGACGCCCTGCGCTCCACCGGCCTTGAGTGGCAGACCATCGTCAGCCACGTGCAGCCCGATGAAGTAGCGGTGTTCTCCGGCAGCATCATGAGCCAACTCGACGAGAACGGTTTTGGCGGCCTGATGCAGTCGCGCCTCAAGGGCAATCGCGTGTCGGCCAAGCAGCTGCCGCTGGGCTTTAACAGCATGCCCACCGACTTTATCAACGCCTATGTGCTGGGCAGCGTCGGCACCACCGGCAGCGTGACCGGCGCCTGTGCGACCTTCCTCTACAACCTGCAAAAAGCCATCGACGTCATCGCCGCCGGCCAGGTGCGCGTGGCCATTGTCGGCAACAGCGAAGCCCCGATTCTGTCCGAATGCATCGAGGGTTATAGCGCCATGGGTGCGCTGGCCACCGAAGAGGGCCTGCGCCTGATCGAGGGCCGCGACGATGTGGACTTCCGCCGCGCCAGCCGCCCGTTTGGCGAGAACTGTGGGTTCACCCTGGCCGAGTCCGCGCAGTACATCGTGCTGATGGATGACGAGCTGGCACTGGAACTCGGTGCTGATATCCACGGCGCCGTGGCCGATGTGTTTATCAACGCCGACGGTTTCAAGAAATCCATCTCCGCACCCGGCCCGGGCAACTACCTGACCGTGGCCAAAGCCGTGGCCAGCGCCGTACAGATCGTTGGCCTGGAAGGCGTGCAAAAGCGCAGTTTTATCCACGCCCACGGCTCCAGCACCCCGGCCAACCGCGTAACCGAATCCGAATTGCTCGACCGTGTGGCCGCCGCCTTCAAGATCGACAGCTGGCCGGTCACCGCCGTAAAAGCTTTTGTCGGCCACTCCCTGGCCACCGCCAGCGGCGACCAACTGATTTCGGCCCTGGGCACCTTCAAATACGGCGTGATTCCCGGCATCAAAACCATCGACGCCGTGGCCCCAGACGTGCACCAGCAACACCTGGCCATCGCCACGCAAGACCGCAACGTGGGCGCTGAACATCTGGACGTGTGCTTTATCAACTCCAAAGGCTTTGGCGGCAACAACGCCAGCGGCGTGATCCTCGCGCCCCATGTGGCCGAGCGCATGCTGAAAAAACGCCATGGCGACGCGGCATTTGCCGACTACGTCCGCCGCCGCGAAACGACCCGCGCCAGCGCCGAGGCTTACAACCAGCGCGCGCTAAATGGCCAGCTCGACATCATCTACAACTTCGGCCAGGACATGATCGAAGACCAGGCCATTGAAATCACGGCCGAGCAGATGCGTATTCCGGGCTTTAGTCAGCCGCTGGTGTTTAAGAAGGATGAGCGGTTCAAGGACATGTTGTAGGGGATATAGATCACCGCGCCTGGGTTCCCGCTTTCGCGGAAACGACGGAGGTTTTAATAGAGACACCGTCATCCCCGCGCAGGCGGGGATCCAGAATGTGGAGTCAGCACGCCAACCTCAGCTCAACCCTTTCGCCAACCGCAACAACTCGCCACGCCAGCTAGCACCCGCCGGCAACGCCAAAAAGAAAGGATTCAGGAACGACTCACGCGCTTCATACGTAAGCACCTCACCCTGAATATCCAGCACCTCACCACCGGCGCCTTCCAGCACGCCCTGTGCGGCGGCGGTGTCCCACTGCGAGGTCGGCGCCAGGCGCGGGTAGCAATCGGCAGCGCCTTCGGCCAACAGGCAAAACTTCAACGAACTGCCCACGCTGGCCAACTGCAAATCACCGAACAGCACCGTCAACCCTGCGAGCAATTGCTCTTGCTCAGGGCTGGAATGGCGCCGGCTGGCCACCACGGTAAACGCCTGCTCCGGCGCATTGCGCACCGTTACGGCCTGCGGCTCGCCATGGGCATCACAGCGCCACGCGCCAATGCCGGCGCCGCCGTAGAAATAGCGCCCGGTAGTCGGCATACCGACCACCCCGAACAGCACCTTGCCGTTCTCCACCAGCGCCACGTTGACAGTGAACTCGTCGCTGCCGCTGATAAATTCCTTGGTGCCATCCAGCGGGTCGACCACCCACCAGCGCGTCCACTGGGCGCGCTCGCTGAACGGGATATCGGCGGCTTCTTCGGATAACACGGGAATGCTTGGGTCCAGCGCGGTAAGCCCGGCCAGCAGAATATGGTGAGCCGCCAGGTCAGCGGCCGTCACAGGCGAATCATCGGCCTTGGCAGTGACGGCAACGCCGCTGCGCCAGTACGGCAGAATCGCCGCGCCGGCCTCACGGGCCAGGGCGACCACGCGTTCCATCAAAGGCAAATAACTCATGAACGCGGCGCCGGGTTGAATTCGCCGCGTTGGGTCAGCACATCGCGCGCCAGGTACAGCGCGGCCAGTGCGCGACCTTCGCTGAATTGCGGATGCTGCGCCAGGCTCGACAACTCATGCAGGCTGAACCGCTCGACGCCCATCGGCTCGGGCTCGTCGCCCGGCAAGGTTTCCGGGTAAAGGTCACGCGCCAGCACCACCTGAATCACCTGGCTCATATAGCCGGGCGACAAACTCAGTTCGGTCAGACGCTCCAGCTTGCGTGCGCCAAAACCCGCCTCTTCCTTGAGTTCGCGGTTGGCAGCATCCAGCACGTCTTCGCCCGGCTCGATCAGGCCCTTGGGGCACGACAGCTGATAGTCGTCGGTGCCGGCGCAGTATTCCTCCACCAGCAGCACATGGTCGTCATCCGCCAACGCCACAATCATTACCGCGCCGTAGCCAACGCCCTTGCCCACCAGCCGTTCGTAGGTGCGCTCCACGCCATTGGTAAAGCGCAGCTGCAATTCCTCGACGCGAAACAGGCGGCTACTTGCCACTATTTCGCGGTTAAGGACGGTGGGTTTCTGACGCATGGGACGGCTCCTTGGCATGACCTGGCGGGTTATCATAACGCGGCTTTTCGGATTATCGCCGCGCCAGATTGCGGCTGCCGACTCAATCACGACCCTTTTCCCTTACAGGGTGTGTGAAAACGTCCCGTCCTACTGCAGAGCTCCTAGTTATGTCCCAACTGCCCTGGTCCACCATTGATACCGTCTTGCTCGATATGGACGGCACCCTGCTGGACCTGCATTTCGACAACCACTTCTGGCTCGAGCACCTGCCCCAGCGCTTTGCCGAGGTGCATGGCGTAACCCGCGAGCAAGCCGATGCGCAAATGCTGCCGCTGTTTCGCGACCATGCCGGGCAGTTGAATTGGTACTGCACGGACTTCTGGACCGCGCAACTGAACCTGCCGATTCGCGAGCTGAAACGGGAAGTGGCCCATCTGATTTCCCTGCGGCCCGATGCCGACAAATTCCTCGTCGCCCTGCGCCAGGCGGGCAAGCGCGTGGTGCTGATCACCAACGCCCACCGCGACTCGCTGTCGTTGAAGATGGAGCGCATTGAACTGGCGCCCTACTTCGACCGCCTGATCAGCTCCCACGACTATGGTTATCCCAAAGAAGACCAACGCTTCTGGGCCGCTCTGCAAAACGACTTTGCTTTCGAGCCCGAGCGCAGCCTGTTTATCGACGACAGCCTGCCGATTCTGCGCAGTGCCCGGCAGTACGGCGTGGCCCAGCTACTCGCGGTGCGCGAACCCGACAGCCGCAAAGGGCCGAAAGACACCGAAGAATTCCCGGCGGTGGATGATTACCGCCTGCTGATCGACGGCCTGCTCTAAGCCCGCCACCTGGAGGTCGCGATGGACATCAAGCAGCTGAAATTTCTCATCGCCCTCGATGAAACCCGGCACTTCGGCCAGGCGGCCGCGCGCTGCCACGTTACCCAGCCGACTTTGTCGATGCGCCTACGCAGTCTTGAAGAAGAGCTGCAACTGCCGCTGGTACTGCGTGGCCAGCGCTTTGAAGGCTTTACCGAATCCGGCGAACGGGTGCTGGCCTGGGCGCGCAGCGTAATCGCCGCGTATGACGGCCTGAACGCCGAAGCCGCCGCCTGCCGCGGCAGTTTGATCGGCACCTTGCGCCTGGGCGTGGTGCCGCTGTCCAGCTACGACCCCGTTCCCCTGCTGCAGCGCCTGCACCAGCAACACCCGAGCCTGCGCTTTGAATTGTCGGCGCTCAGCTCCGAGCAAATCCTCGAACAGTTGGCCAGCAACCGGCTCGACCTCGGCGTGTCGTACCTCGACCGCCTGAACGCCGAACACTTCGACAGCCTCAACCTGATGCAAACCCGCATGGGCCTGCTCTATGACCAACGCTTCTTCCGTTTCGAGGCCCCCGAACTAACTTGGGAAGCGCTGATCGACCTGCCCCTGGGCCTGCTCTCCAGCGGCATGCACTTTCGCCAATCCATCAACCACAACTTCCGCAGCCGCGGCCTTACGCCCTCGCCGCTGCTGGAAACCGACGTGGTACACCAGCTTTTACAGGCCGTTCACGGCGGCTTGTGCTGCGCGATCATGCCGCTCTATGGCGGCCTGGATATGCTGACCAAACACCTCAAGCTGCAACCCATCGAAGACGCCCAGACCCTCGCACCGCTGGGCCTCATCATGCGCCGCAGCGCGCCACGCTCTTCGTTGGCCGAAGCGTGTTTTCAGGAAGCGGGCGCGATGCTGCTCGAATCCTGACCACCCATCATCGACGCGCTCTATCACCACATCAGCACTGACGATTAGACGCCATCGGTCAACCGGCCTAGGCTGTTCAAATAACGATCAACCGAACCTCGTGCATCTCGGTGACGACAATGAACGCCAAACGCCAACCCCTTGCGGCGGTTCCCGCCTGCGCCTCTGCTTCCCCCCTTAGCGAAGCCAGCCAGCCCTACAGCTTTTGTGAGCTAGAGCACAGCGCAGCGGCGCCTGCCGACCTGGCCGAAGAGGTGGCGCTGGCCATTGCCTACAACGGTATCAGCCAGGCGGTCATGTTGGTTTCCCCCAACGACCTGGAAGATTTCGTCATCGGCTTCAGCCTCGGCAGCGGCATTGTCGAGTCCATCGACGACATTTATGACCTCAAGCTCAGCGGCAGCGGTTCGGCCCGTCAGGCCGAGGTGCAAATCAGCAGCCGCGCCTTCTGGAATCTCAAGCAGCAACGCCGGCAAATGACCGGCACCAGCGGCTGCGGCCTGTGCGGCGTGGAAGCCGTGGAGCAAGCGCTGCCGCAACTCACCGCATTAACCCAGGCGCCTTTGCCGCCCGCCGCCTGGCTGGTCGGCCTGCGCGACCGCATCAACGATTTTCAGCCCCTCGGCCAACACTGCGGCGCCGTACACGCAGCGCTGTTTATGGATAACCAGGGCCAACTGCTGCTGGGCCGCGAAGATATCGGCCGGCATAACGCCCTGGACAAATTGATCGGCGCCCTCACCCGCCAGCAGATTTCCACCACCGGCGGCCTGGCCCTGGTGACCAGCCGCTGCAGCCTGGAGTTAATCCAGAAAGTGCTGCGCGCCGGCATCACCACCTTGGTCAGCCTCTCGGCACCCACCGGTCTCGCCGTGCAATGGGCTCGCCGCCATAACCTCAATCTGATTCACCTGCCGCATAAAAATGCGCCGCGGGTTTACAGCCCGGAGTACCCGCAATGAGCCATCAGGTCGACACCCACCCCGCCCAACGCTACAAGCCCTACAAGGGCGCAGCCGGCGGCTGGGGCGCGTTGAAAAGCGTGGCGCACTTCTGGCTGGAGAGCGACAACGCCCTGAAAAACATCCGCACCCTGCTGAAAACCAACCAGCACGGCGGCTTCGACTGCCCGGGCTGCGCCTGGGGCGAGTCGGCGGAAAGCGGCATGGTCAAGTTCTGCGAGAACGGCGCCAAGGCGGTGAACTGGGAAGCGACCAAGCGCCGTGTCGACGCCGCCTTCTTCGCCAAACATAGCGTCACCACCCTGCGCGAACAGAGCGACTATTGGCTGGAATTCCAGGGCCGCCTCACCGAACCGATGGTCTACGACCCGGCGAGCGACCACTACAAACCGATTTCCTGGGACGCCGCTTTCGAGCTCATCGCCCAGCACCTCAACGCCCTGGCCAGCCCCAACGAGGCCGAGTTCTATACCTCAGGTAGAGCCAGCAACGAGGCCGCATTTCTCTACCAACTGTTTGTGCGCGCTTACGGCACCAACAACTTTCCCGACTGCTCGAACATGTGCCACGAGGCCAGCGGTGTGGCCCTGGGGCAAAGCGTCGGGGTTGGTAAAGGCACGGTCACCTTCGAAGACTTCGAACACGCCGACGCCATTTTCGTCATCGGCCAGAACCCCGGCACCAACCACCCGCGCATGCTCGAACCGCTGCGTGAGGCGGTGCAGCGCGGCGCGCAAGTGGTGTGCCTGAATCCGCTGAAAGAACGCGGTCTGGAACGTTTCCAACACCCGCAGCACCCGATTGAAATGCTCAGCAACGGCGACCGCCCGACCAGCACCACCTTCTTCCGCCCGGCACTGGGCGGCGATATGGCGGCGTTGCGCGGCATGGCCAAGTTTCTCCTTAAATGGGACCGCGAAGCCCAGGCCAAAGGCAAATCCACAGTCTTTGACCACGCCTTTATCGCCCAGCACACCGCGCAGGTGGAGGCGTACCTGGAGGTTGTGGAAGCCACGAGTTGGGAGCACATCATCGAGCAGTCCGGCCTCACCAAGGCCGACATCGAGCAGATGGCGCACCTTTACCGCAATGCCGAGCGCGTGATCATGTGCTGGGCCATGGGCGTGACCCAGCACCGCCATTCGGTGCCGACCATTCAGGAAATCGCCAACCTGATGCTGCTGCGCGGCAACATCGGCAAACCCGGCGCCGGCCTGTGCCCGGTGCGTGGCCACAGCAACGTGCAGGGCGACCGCACCATGGGCATCAACGACCGGCCGCCGGCGTTTTTCCTCGATGCGCTGGAACGCCGTTTCGACTTCAAGGTGCCCCGTGAATTCGGCCACAACACCGTGGAAGCCATTCACGCCATGCTCGATGGCCAGGCCAAGGTGTTTATCGGCCTGGGCGGCAACTTCGCCCAAGCCACGCCCGACACCCCGCGCGCCCACCAGGCCCTGCAGAACTGCGACCTTACGGTACAGATCAGCACCAAGCTCAACCGCAGCCACCTGACCCTCGGCAAACAGGCGCTGATTCTGCCGTGCCTGGGCCGTACCGATATCGACCGCCAGGCCAACGGCCCGCAAGCGGTGACCGTGGAAGACTCCTTCAGCATGGTGCACGCCTCCAACGGCCAGCTGCAGCCGCTGAGCAAACAAATGCGCTCGGAGCCGGCCATCGTCGCCGGCATCGCCGCCGCTACCTTGGGCAACAAGCCGGTGAACTGGCTATGGCTGATTGAAGACTACGACCGCATTCGCGAGCTGATCGCCGATGTGGTGCCGGGCTTCCAGGGCTTTAATCAGCGTGCCCGCGACCCGGGTGGTTTCTACCTCGGCAATGCCGCCGGGCAACGCCGCTGGAACACCGCCTCGGGCCTGGCCACGTTCAAAGCCAACGCCCTGCCGGACCACCTGATCCACGAAGGCATTCGCGCCCGTGGCGAAGTGCCAGACCTGATCATGCAAACCATGCGTTCGCACGATCAATACAACACCACCATCTACGGCCTCGACGACCGTTATCGCGGGGTGAAAGGCCAGCGCGATGTGGTGTTCGCCAACGAAGCCGACATCATCCGCCTGGGCTACAAGCCCGGGCAGAAGGTGGACGTGTTGTCGTTATGGGGTGACGGGCGTGAGCGGCGCATCAGCGGGTTTACGTTGCTGGCCTACGATATTCCGGCCGGGCAAGCGGCGGCGTATTACCCGGAGACAAACCCGTTGGTGCCGTTGGAAAGCGTGGGTGATGGTAGCTATACGCCGACTTCGAAATTCGTCGCCATTCGCTTCGAGCCGGCGCGGGATAACGGGCGGATTATCTAAACCATCCTACGGTCACTCGATACTTCTGGCGTCGGTGATCCACGGTTCAAACCGCTTACCAAAGGCGAGTTCAACGCTCACCTTGCTGCGCTCTTCAGCCGAGCGGTCATAGGGCTGCCAACCACTGAATACGTCGCGCCATTGGCCCGGCACGCTGAGGTCGGCGAGGTCGACATACAGCAAATAACCCAGCTCCCTCGGAACGCGCCGTTCCCATTCCCAGCCCATGCGCAAGCTGGCACGCGCCACGCTGTAACGGCTGCGGTCCGGGTACCGCTCGCGCAAGCGCGCGGCATCAAGGTCGGCGTCCACAACGTACAGCCGGGTATCCACGTCGCGCAGCCGTTCCAGCTCATATTCAGCGCTCGGCGGCTGCGCTTGCGTTTGCTCTGCCTCTGACGACGCCTTTTTTTGCTCCTGCTTCAATTCCAGTTCGACGGCGGTCAGCGCGGCCTGATAGCCCGCACCGTTCAGTTCCAACACCACGAAACCGTCGCGTTCGATACGGTCTCTGCGCTCGACCGTGCCGTTCTCGCCCATGTCGAAACCCAGGGCCGTCAGCTTGTCCGGCGTTACCCAGCCCTTGGCCACGCGGACTTCCAGGTCCAGCACTTGCCCCGCCAGATCGCTGTCATCCCGCAGTTGGTTGTAGGCCATCGACAACTCCCGCTCGCTCAACCGCAATACGCTGTCGGGTTCGCCACTGCGGTTGTAAAACACCCCGCCGAGCGCGACCGCATTGCTCAGCACAATCAACCCGGCCCCCAGCCAGAACGTGCGTTTTAGCGGGCTCATGCTGCACCGCCTGCCGAGTAGCGACGCAACCGTTGCATCAGCACCAGCAACAACACGGCAATGGCCCCGATAGCGAGGAAGAACAGGTATTTGGGCAGACTCTCCCACCACCAGTCGAACAGCTTGGTGTAGAGAAACAGCACGCCGAACACCATGCAGGTGGTGCTGACTTCACGCCAGCCACGGCGAATGCCCAGCCAGATACCGAGCCCGGCCAGCACAAAACCCAGGTACTGGTAGAGCGACTCGATAGCCGAGGCCTCGAGCGACAAGTAACTGCTCTCGCCCCAGAACGACAGCACCAGCACCGGCAGAAAAATGAACAGCAGCGCGAACACCCGGTACAGCGCGGCAAAGCCTGGGAAGCGCTCGTGCTTGATCACCAGCGGCAGGCAGAACAGCACCAGCGCCGACGGGAAGAAGTTTTCCGGGCGGTCGCCTACCGACAACCAATACCCACCACCAAACGCGCCAACCCGCGCAGCGATATAGCCGCCCACGCAGATCAGCCCGGCGGCCAGCAGTAGGCGCAGGTTGCATTGGTAAGCGAGGAGAAAGGCGAGCATGGCCCAGGGGATCAGGGCTTTGTCGGAAGGGGTGATATTGAATATCTGCCCGGCCAGCGACAGGTTCAGCACAAAGGCGATAAACGCCAGCAGCGCCGCCAGCTTGGTGTAGTAGCCGCTGCGGTCATGGCCGTGCAACCAGATGGTCAGGCCGAAGGTGCCGAGGGTGGTGCCAAGCAGAATCGCCACCTGCTGCACTTCGCTGAACAGGCCCCAGAACTGGTGGAACAGAAAAAACAGACTGGCCGCCAGTGCCAACGCACCGAATAGCGAGGCCGCGCGCATGCCCAGCGAGAGCTGGCGAGAGCGCTCGTCGGCGTCGATATCCAGGGTGGTGGAAAAGTGCTGCAGCAGTTGCCGGTGATGTTCATCGACCTGCTGACGCTGCTCGGGCGCGAGGGTTAGTACCCGCTCGGCTTGCAGCTGTTTGAGTTCCTGGCGAAACGCCTCGATCTGACCGAGCCGTTGCTGTGCCTGTTCGGCGTTCATGCCTGCTCCTTGGCGGGGGGAAGTGCAGGCGATTCTGGCAGGTAGGACCGTAGGATGGGTAGAGCGCAGCGAAACCCATCGTTACGCGAATCGATGGGTTTCGGCTATGCCTCGCCAAGACGGCCCCAACCAATCCTACGCCTCTCCTACAAGAGACCTCAGACCCCACCAGAAAAGTAAAAGTTTCCTAGCTAAAACATATATTTACGAAACGTGAACAAACCCGTACCGGCTGTCGATTGAGGCTTGTTTGTGTACCGAAGCGGATACAGGATCGGCGCGTCTTTCCTACATAGGTTTCTCCCTGCATGAAGTACTCGCGCATTTTTATCCTGTCCCTTGGCTTGCTCGGCAGCCAGGCATTTGCAGCCGAAGGCAATACCGAAGCCGGTATTGGCGGCGCACTGGGCGGGGTGTTGGGCTCGGTAGTGGGTGAACAGATGGGCGGCTCCACCGGCGCGGCGATCGGCGCTGGCGTGGGCGGTGCAGGCGGTGCGGCCGTCGGCGCGCGTAAGGGCAATAAAACCGAGGCAGCCATTGGTGGCGGCATCGGCGCTGCGGGTGGCAATGTCATCGGCAATAAAATGGGCGGCAGCACCGGCGGCATGATCGGTGCGGGCGTCGGTGGTGCAGCGGGTGGCGCGCTGGGTAATAACTACGGCAGCGCCAGCCGCGCCGATGACGAGCGCGAAAGCCACAGCAAGAAACGCAACTACCGTCACGACAATGGCCATCACTACGGCCATGGCAAACATAAGCACCGTCGTCACGACTAAATAAAAAAACCGCCCAGTTGGGCGGTTTTTTTATGGCGTTGAATAAGCGTTTTAACCCACTACCAAATCGCTCAAGGCCTTGCGCAACCCATCCGGAATACTCACCGGCCGATTGCTCTCGCGGTCCACAAACACGTGCACAAACCGCCCCGCCGCGCAGGCTTCGTCCTCGCCCGCCTTGAACACTGCCAACTCGTACTGCACCGAGCTATTGCCCAGCTTGCCGACCCGCAGGCCAATCTCGATCCGGTCGGGAAAGGCGATGGAAGCGAAGTAGTCGCACGACGAGCTCACCACAAACCCCACTACCGCGCCGCCATGGATATCCAGGCCGCCCACTTCGATCAGGTAGGTGTTCACCGCGCTGTCGAAGAAGCTGTAGTAGGTCACGTTGTTCACATGGCCATACACGTCGTTGTCGTGCCAGCGTGTGGTGATCGGCTGGAAGTGGGCGTAGTCGCTGCGCAGGTGTTGGCGGTCGGTCATCGAGGTACTCATCAGTAAGCGGCTTGGTAGATCGCCAGGGCATCGGCTTCGGTCACGGCGCGCGGGTTATTCACCAGCAGGCGCTGTTGCAGCATCGCATCGCTGGCCAGTTGCGCCAGCATCTCCTCCGGCACGCCGGCATCGCGCAGGCGGCTCGGTAAACCATGGCGCTCATTCAGCGCCGACAGCTCGGCAATAAATTGTTCGGTCAGGCTCTGCGTGTCACCTGCCTTCAGCTTGTCGCCCAACAGCAGCGGCGCCAGCTCGGCGTACAGCGCATTGGCGGCCGACGCATTGAAGCGCAGCACATGGGGCAGCACCAGCGCATTGCTCAGGCCGTGGGGAATATGGAAGTGGCCGCCCAGCGGATACGCCAGGGCATGCACCGCCGCCACCGGCGCGTTGGCGAATGCCTGACCGGCCAGCAAGGCGCCGAGCAACATCGCTTGCCGCGCGCTGCGGTTCTGGCCGTTGTGCACCGCCTCGTGCAGGTTGGCGGCGAGCAGGCGCAGGGCCTCACGGGCGAGCAAGTCCGACAACGGATTTTTCTTCAGCGCGCTGGTGTACGACTCGATGGCATGCACCATCGCATCGATACCGGTAGCGGCGGTGACTGCCGGCGGCAGGCCGAGGGTCAGGTCGGCATCCAGCAGCGCCAGGTCGGGCAACAGCAGCGGCGACACCACGCCCATCTTGGTGGTTTCGCCGGTGGTGATGATAGCGATCTGGGTGACTTCCGAACCGGTGCCGGCGGTGGTCGGCACCTGAATCAGCGGCAAGCGCTGACCACGGGCATTGCCCACGCCGTAGATATCTTTGAGCTCCTGCTTGCAGTCCGGGTGGGCCAGCAAGGCGACCAGCTTGGCCACGTCCATGGAGCTGCCGCCGCCAAAACCGATGATCAATTGCGCGCGCAATTCGCGGGCCTGGGTGACGGCCTTCAGCACGATGGCTTCGGGCGGGTCGGCCACCACCTGGTCGAACACCGCCACGCTCAGGCCTTCGTCGGCAAACCCTGGCAGCACGTCGTTAAGCAGGCCGAATTTGGTGATGCCGGGGTCGGTGACGATCAGCACCGAGTCGGCCCCGCGCTCGCGGCACAGGGCGGCCAGGCGGCGGGCCGAGCCGGATTCGCAGATGATCTGCGCGGTAGTGGCAAAGCTGAACGGATGCATGACGATCTCCTCAGGGTGAAGGCGGTGTAACAGCGCTCGGCTGACGGGCGAAAAAGGCCCAGATGGCTTCGGGTGCATTAAAGCCGTCGGTGTTATGGCCCAGCAAACGCGGGGCGCGGTAATTCGGTTGCGGCACCAGATGGCCGCCGCCGGCCAGGGCATACAGGGCGACTTCATGTTTACCCGCGGCCTGCCATTGTTGGAAGCGCACGTTGGCGCTCGGTTCCTGCTGCACAGTGGCTTGCGCGGGGTAGCCGTTCAAGCCAGCGAAATAGGCCACGGTATCGGCCGACGAACGCACGGTGCCGCGATTGCCCAAACCGAACAAAGTGACCTTGCCGCCGTTGAACGGGTTGATGGGGTCATCGGTGCCATTGATCACCAGCACCGATGCCGGCTTGCCGCTGCTCTGGCAGGCCAGGTTGTCGTTAGTCGGCAGACTGGCCGACACCGCCGCCACGCCGGCGAGCAGTTCAGGCTGCTCCAACGCCAGGCGGAAACCCAGGTGACCACCGCTGGAATAGCCGGTCAAAAAAGCCCGCGCAGGGTCGATGTGCTGCTGCTCGGCGAAGCGCTGAATCAGCGCGGCGACAAAACCTTTGTCATCGATATTTTGAGTGCGGGCGGCGTAGTCGGCCGCCTTGCGGCAGTCGTTCCAGTTGTTCTCAAAACCTTGTGGATACACCACCACAAAACCCTTGGCATCGGCCAGGCGCTCGAACTCATAGCCGGTGTAGGCGCGGATGTCGTCGCTGGTTTGCAGCGAGCCGTGCAGCACGAACACCAAAGGCGGGTTGGCTGGGAGTTGTTTGGGCACGTAGTAGCTGTACTGGCGGTCCAGTGCGCCGACCTGGATGTGGTCGTGTTGCACGCTGGCGCTCAGGGTCGGCGGGTTAGGCCGGGGGGCGTAGGCGAAATAGGCGTACAGGCAGGCGATAAGGCCCAGCACGACTACGGATATACGAACGAGCTTTTTCAATCGGCACCCTCTTTTTTATTGTTATGGATGATCGACTGAAGATTCTGGATTCCCGCCTGCGCGGGAATGACGGTGGTGTTGGTTATTTCACCGTCGTCCCGCGCAGGCGGGGACCCAGAATCCCGAGCCGTACACTTAAAACGCGAAATGCGCTTCCGGCAACGCCATCAAGCAATCCGCCCCACCCAACAGCATCTCGCGATGGCTGCTAACACGCGGCAACACACGGCGCATATAGAACCGCGCGCTGTGCAGCTTGGCTGTGTAGAAGTCCACCTCGCCGGTCCCCGCTTCCAATGCATCCTGCGCCCGCGCCGCCGCTTGCAGCCACAGACCGGCCAGCAACAGATACGAGCTGTATTGCAGGAAATCCACGGAGCAGGCGCCAATTTCTTGCGGGTCGCGATTGCTGGCCGCTAGTACGTCAGCGGTCAGCTCGCGCCATTCCTGCAGGCGGGCTTGCAGCGGTTGCACCAGGTCAGCCAGCTCGCTACGGCCGCTTTGCGCGTCGCACAGCGCGGCGAATTCGTCTTGCAGCGCGTTCAGCTCAGCCCCGCCATCACCGAGCAATTTGCGGCGGATAAAGTCCAGCGCCTGAATGCCGTTGGTGCCTTCGTAGATCTGCGTGATGCGGCTATCGCGCATCAACTGCTCCATACCCCATTCGCGGATATAGCCGTGGCCGCCGTAAATCTGCACGCCCAGGCTGGCCACTTCCTGGCCCATGTCGGTGAAGAACGATTTCACGATTGGAATCAGCAACGCCACACGCTTGCTCGCCACCTTGCGCTCGGCCGGGTCCGGGTGACCGTGCTCCAGGTCGAGCTGGCGCGCGGTGTAGGCCGAGAGCATGCGGCTGCCTTCCACCAGGGTTTTCTGGGTGAGCAGCATACGGCGCACATCGGGGTGCACGATGATCGGGTCGGCGGCTTTCTCAGGCGCGGCCGGGCCGGTAAGCGCGCGCGATTGCAGACGCTCACGGGCATAGCTCAGGGCGCCCTGGTAGGAACGTTCGGCAATGCCCAGGCCTTGCAGGCCGACCTGGAAACGCGCGTCGTTCATCATGGTGAACATGCACGCCAGGCCCTGGTTGGCCGAACCGATCAGCCAGCCTTTGGCGCCGTCGAAGTTCATCACGCAGGTGGCGGCACCTTTGATGCCCATCTTGTGTTCGATGGCGCCGCAGCTCAGGGAGTTTTTCTCACCCGGCGCACCATTGGATTTGGCGATGTATTTGGGCACCAGCAACAGGCTGATGCCTTTTACGCCGGCCGGGGCATCGGGCAGACGGGCGAGCACCAGGTGGACGATGTTCTCAGACATGTCCTGCTCACCGCCGCTGATAAAAATCTTGCTGCCGGTAACGGCGTAGCTGCCATCGGCTTGCGGTTCGGCCTTGGTGCGCAGCAGCGCGAGGTCGGTGCCGGCTTGCGGCTCGGTGAGGCACATGGTGCCAGTCCAGCTGCCGCTGACCATCTTGCCCAGGTACGAATTCTTCAGCTCTTCGCTGCCGTGCTTGTACAGCGCCAGCACGGCGCCTTCGGTGAGGCCGGAATAGACGCGAAACGACAGGCTCGCCGCCATCAGCATTTCATGGAAGCTGGCCGCCACCATCTGCGGGAAGCCCTGGCCGCCGTACTGGGTCGGGCCGGTCATGCTGGCCCAGCCGTTATCCACATACTGCTGGTACGCATCGCGAAAACCGGTCGGCGTGGTGACCTTGCCATCGACCAGCGTTACGCCCTCTTCGTCGCTGCCACGGTTAAGCGGCGCGACCACTTCGCCGGTGTAGCGCGCGGCTTCTTCCAGCACGCCATCCACCAGTTCGCGGTCCAGGCCGTTGTCGAGCAGTTCGCAGTGGGCGCCGACGTCGAACATCTCGTGCAGCACAAAGCGCATATCGCGCAGCGGGGCTTGATAGCTCATAGCGAACCCTCTTTAACGTCGGAAAAGCGTTTGCCGCTGGTGGCCAGTTGTTCGATCAATTTGGCCGGCTGCCAGTGGTTGCCGAAATGGGTTTGCAGGGTCTGCAAGCGGGCAAGAATATCGTCCACGCCCTGGCTGTCGGCCCAGCTCATCGGCCCTTCTTTCTCTTTCGGGAAGCCGTAGCCATTGAGGTACACCAGGTCGACGTCATGGCTGTTGGCGGCAATGTTTTCTTCGAGAATTTTTGCGCCCTCGTTCACCAGCGCCAGCAGGCAGCGTTCGAGAATTTCTTCCTGGCCGATGGAGCGACGTTTGAAGCCCAGCTGTTCGGACACCTGCAGCACCAGCGCGTCTACTTCCGGGTCGTGCTCGGCCTGGCGGCTGCCTTCGGCGTAACGGTAGTAACCCATGCGCGCTTTCTGACCGAAGCGGCCCAGTTCGCATAGGCGCGTATCCACTTGCACGGCCGGATCATCCTGGCCCTTGCCAGCCAGTTCACGGGCACGCCATTCCAGGTCGATGCCGACCACGTCGTACATACGGAACGGGCCCATGGCAAAACCGAAGCCTTGCAGCGCGGCGTCCACTTGATGCGGGTATGCGCCTTCGAGCAGCAGCATGCGCGCTTCCCGTACATAGGTGGCGAGCATGCGGTTGCCGATAAAACCGTCGCAGTTGCCGGCCACCACGCTGACTTTGCCGATGCGCTTGCCCAGAGCGACCGCCGCGTCGAGCACCGCTTTACTGGTTTTTTCGCCACGTACGATTTCCAGCAATTTCATGATGTGCGCCGGGCTGAAGAAGTGCAGGCCGAGCACGTCTTGCGGGCGTTGGGTGACGTTGGCGATGGCGTCGATATCCAGCGCCGAGGTGTTACTGGCGAGAATCGCGCCCTGTTTAACGGTGGTATCCAGGGTGCGGAAAATCTGCTGCTTGAGCTCAAGGTTTTCGTACACCGCTTCGATCACCAGGTCGGCCTCGGCCAGCGCGGCGTAATCGCCCACCGGGGTCACACAAGCCAGCCGCGCGGCGGAGTCTTCGGGGGTGATACGGCCCAGCTTGACGTTATGGGCGTTGGTGTCGGCCACCACGCCCATGGCTTGTTCGAGCATCTGCGGATTGTTGTCCAGCCACAGCACCTGAATGCCGGCATTGGCCAGGCTCATGACGATGCCACGGCCCATGGTGCCGGCGCCGATAACGGCGGCGCGTTTGATATCGAAGGTGCTCTGGGTCATCTGGGACTCCTTTTTATTAAGGGGCTGCGCGCAGCAGCAAACGCAAAAACGCCCAACACCATAAGTAAAGCGCTACTATTTTTGAAATTTAGTCTTGTGATATTTGGCATTCACCCAATGAATATCTCCACGTTCGACCTCAATCTGCTGCGCGTACTTGATGCCTTGCTGCGTGAATGCAATGTGTCGCGCGCAGCCGAACGCCTGTCGTTGAGCCAGCCGGCGGTGAGTAACGCCCTCAATCGTTTGCGAGTTTTGCTCGATGATCCGCTGCTGGTGCGGGTCGGTCGCGCCATGCAACCGACCCCACGCGCGTTGGCGCTGGCCGGGCCGATTCGCGCGGCGTTGCAGCAGATTGAACAAAGCCTGAGCGCGGGCGAAATCTTCGACCCGGCGCGCAGCAAGCAGCGTTTCAATATCGCTGTGACCGACTATGTAGAGCTGATTTGCATGCCGCGCCTGATCGAACAGCTTAGTCAGCTGGCGCCGGGCATTCGCATAGAAATCCACCACCTGAGCCCGAGCTTGCCCAGTGATGCGTTGGATAAAGGTGAGCTGGATCTGGTTCTAGGCCGCTTCGAAGACATTCCCCCGCGCTTCGCCCGCCGCCACTGGATGAGCGAAACCCTGCAATTGGCAGTGCGTGAGGGGCACCCGCTGCTGACCGACGAGGCGCCGCTGGATTTGGAGCGCTTTCTGGCCCTGCGGCATTTGTGGGTGCACGGCGGGCAAACCCGCGGCATGGTCGATCAATGGCTAAGCGAGCAAGGCCTGAGCCGCACCATCACCTACACCACGCCGAACTACCTGCAAGCGGCGCATATCGTTGCCAGCAGCGAATTGGCGGCCGTATTGCCCAGTCAGTTGGCGCAACACTTCGCTGCGCTGCTGCCGCTTACCCTGTGGGATCTGCCGATGCCGCTGGGGCCGTTCCACCTGGAAATCGTCCATCTCGGCCAACGCCTTCGCGACCCGGCGCTGCAATGGCTGGTGGAGCAGATCATGCTGATCGGGCTGCCCGATGCACCATGAAGAGGTACGTTCGTCGGTTTTTCGCGCGGAACGCCACGGCAAGCGCGGCAAATGAGGGCTGGCACGTCGGTGCAAAAGCGCTTTTTGCCGATTTATCCACAGCCCCCGGCTCATGGGCGATCAAGCGCAACGGGCGGCGGTGCCAAGCGCGGCGGGTCAACGGCAGGGGCAAAAAGTTCTAGACCATCTGCTTCGGGTAGCTATGCCACATCCGCCTAAAGAGCGGCGGTTTAGGCACTTACACTGACATTCCCAGGCCATAAAACCAGGGAGCCTTTTATGCCCTTAGCCATCGACAGCGTGAACAATGCGTTCTACACCACTACCCCGGTAGTGCCCAACAACAACCTGCTGACCACTGCGACGCAGGCCAGCAACACGACCTCCCTGGCAGATCGATTGCAAGCCAGTAACGAGGCCGCCGAGGCCCGTAGGCAGCAGCTGCAAGAGCAGCGAGACCTGCAGGCACAGCAAACGCAGCAGCGTCAGGTAGACCTGCAGCAGGCCCAGCAGCAACAGATTCAGGACCTGCAGAACCAGCTAGCCCAGGCGCAGCTGGACGCCTTTAATCAGCAGCAGGACGACCTGAACAATCCGTTCTCCGCCGAGAACATTGCTCGTCAGCAGTTGGCGACCAACACCAACCCGCAGGCACTTGGGTTGAATGGTCAGAGCCAGGTGACTACGTTGGTGGCCACGCAGGCCATTACCACCTACCAGGAAACCCAGAATGGGGTGGATTTGCTTAATCCTGGTCTGGTTGCTTAATGGAATCGCTCTTGTGGGAGAAGCTTCAGCCTCGATTGCCTTTTCTAGGAATCGAGGCCGAATCCTCTCCCACAAAAGTGCGTTGACGCAAAAAAACATGGACCCTTTTTGCGGTCCGGGCGGTCAACTTCTGTAGACCCATACAGGAGAACACCCATGAAACAATGGATCTTTGCCGCTTGCTGCCTGCTCACCCTCGCCGGCTGCTCGAGCGATTACATTATCAACACAACCGACGGCCAGATGATCAACACCCAGGGCAAACCTGAGCTGGATGATGAGACCGGCCTGCTGCAATACGAAGATGCCGATGGCAACGAACAGCAGATTCCGCAGGCCCAGGTAAAAGGCTTGATCGAGCGCTAAGCGCAATCAACGCCCACAAAAAACCGCCCTCGAAGGGCGGTTTTTTTATGACTGGCAGACGGCAATCAACTTTTGCCGAGCGCGTCCTGGTTGGCGAGGAAGTCTTCCTGCAGCAGCGCATCGGTGTCCTCACCGGTGGCTTCATCGAATTCGGTCGGGATATGGCCGGTGGAGACGATTTTGGCGTCCAGGCGACCCAGCAGGTGCTCCAGCGCATGGCGCATTTTTTCCGCAGCGCCTTCGACGGCGAGGTCTACGGATTCGGCTTTATGGGTAACGGAAATCGGCTGATGGCCTTTGGGGCGTGCTTCGATCTGGCAGCGTTTGTCTTCGGCACCGGCTTTGCTGCCGTTCTCATCGCTTAAGTGAATTTCCAACCGGGTGAGAAAATCGTCGAACCGCTCCAACCGATCACTGACTGCTGAACCGACCCACTCCTGGAGACGGGCACTGCCTTGCATATCGTTGCTGTTGACTTGAACTTGCATAGCTACCTCGTTTACGACGGTTGTAGGTGTTGGAAACCAGATATACAGGCAAGGTTCAGGTAAAGCATTGATCTAAATCGAGCGGGATGTTTCTGAAGGAACCTGCACGAGTCTGGATCCCCGCCTTCGCGGGATGACGAGGTTTTTGGTCAGAACACCGTCATCCCTGCGCAGGCAGGGATCCAGAATTTTCAGATCGCCCACAAAAAAACCGCCCGAAGGCGGCTTCTTGAAAACATCGAACCCTTACAGCTGCGGGCCGGCGTTTTTGATGGCATCAGAAACGTCGAACTTCTTGAAGTTCTCGACGAACTGCTGCGCCAGACCTTTGGCTGCTTCGTCGTAAGCGTTGCCGTCGGTCCAGGTGTTGCGTGGGTTGAGCAGCTTGGTCTCAACGCCAGGTACCGACTTCGGCACGCTGAGGTTGATGATTGGTAGGTGCTCGGTTTCGGTACCGATCAACGCGCCGCTCTGGATCGCTGCAATCACGCCACGGGTGGTGGGGATGTTGAAGCGGTTGCCGACGCCGTAGCCGCCGCCAGTCCAGCCGGTGTTAACCAGGTAGACCTTCGAGCCGAAGCCGCGGATGCGCTTGATCAAAAGCTCAGCGTATTCGCCAGCCGGACGCGGGAAGAACGGTGCGCCGAAGCAGGTGGAGAAGGTCGACTTGATGCCGCCGCCCGAACCCATTTCAGTGGAACCGACCAGTGCGGTGTAACCGGACAGGAAGTGGTAAGCCGCTTGCTCTTCGTTGAGGATCGACACCGGTGGCAGCACGCCAGTCAGGTCGCAGGTCAGGAAGATCACAGCGTTCGGCTCGCCACCGAGGTTTTTCTCGGAGCGCTTCTCGACCAGTTCGATCGGGTAAGCGGCACGGCTGTTCTGGGTCAGGCTGTCGTCGGCGTAGTTCGGCAGACGGGTAACCGGGTCGAGAACAACGTTTTCCAGAACGGCGCCGAACTGAATGGCTTTCCAGATAACCGGCTCGTTCTTCTGCGACAGGTCGATGCACTTGGCGTAGCAGCCGCCTTCGATGTTGAACACGCTGCCCACGCCCCAGCCGTGCTCGTCGTCACCGATCAGGTAACGGCTTTCATCGGCCGACAGAGTGGTTTTACCGGTGCCCGACAGACCGAAGAACAGGGTCACGTCGCCTTCTTCACCAATGTTGGCGGCGCAGTGCATTGGCAGCACGTCGACGGCCGGCAGCAGGAAGTTCTGTACCGAGAACATGGCTTTCTTCATTTCGCCGGCGTAGCGCATGCCTGCGATCAGCACTTTCTTGGCGGCGAAGTTGAGGATCACGCAACCGTCGGAGTTGGTGCCGTCACGCTCAGGCTCGCATTCGAACTGTGGAACGTTCAGCACTTGCCACTCGGTTTTAGTGCTCGGGTTGTACGCGGCCGGTTCAATGAACAGGCAGCGGCCGAACAGGTTGTGCCAGGCGTAGGTGGTGGTCATTTTCACCGGCAGGTAGTGGGCAGGATCTGCGCCTACATGCACGTGCGAAACGAAGCGGTCGCTGGCCTCGGCGAACGCGGAAACGCGCTCCCACAGGGCGTCGAACTTGTCAGCGGGGAACTTGCGGTTGATCGGGCCCCAGGCGATGGCAGCGGAAGTGCCTGGCTCGTCAACGATAAAACGGTCGATCGGCGAACGACCGGTGCGGTGGCCAGTGCGGACAACCAGCGAGCCGTTGGCGGCAAGTTCGCCTTCGCCGCGACGAATGGACTCTTCGACCAGTTGTGCGGCGCTAATGTCGGTGTAAACGGCGTTATTGGCTTGCGTCATATGGGGTCCCCGTCGGCCTCGAGCCGAGCCTCCAAACGTTTTGTAGTAACGATCAAAAAACTACTACATATAAAAAAGTGGCCGGATTATGCCAGAAAGCACAATTCAGGTGCAGCCTCTGATCATTTTCACTGGGCGCTGAACGCCCTGCATTATCAGTGCCGAGTATCGGAGGGGGATTTCACCCCGCCACCGGCGAACAACTGCGCCACATCCGCCGCATCGAACGCATACCGCTCGTTGCAGAACTGGCAGTCGATAACGATGCTGCCACCGCTTTCCACCAGCAGTGCTTCGGCATCCGGCTCACCCAGGCTGACCAGCGCGTTGGCCGAGCGGTCCCGCGAACAGCTGCATTTGAATTGCAACGGTTGCGGCTCGAACAGGCGCAGGGTTTCCTCGTGGTAGAGGCGGTGCAGCAAGGTCTGGTTGTCCAGCCCCAACTGTTCTTCGGCACTCAAGGTGTCGGCAAGCACGGTGACGTGCTGCCAACTGGCCGCGCGTTCTTCCGCGTCGGTGATGCGCTCGGCCGGCAGTTGCTGCAAAAGCAGGCCACGGGCACGGCGTCCATCGGCGTTGAGCCAGAAGCGCGTCGGCAGTTGCTCAGATGTAGCGAAGTAGTCAGACAGGCATTCCGACAAATTGATTCCGTCGAGGCCAACAATCCCTTGATAACGCTGCCCTTTAGTGGGGTCGACGATCAATGTCAGCACACCTTCGGGCATCAGCTCACGCAGGCCGGCGTCGGCGGTCACTTGTTCTTCGTGGTAGCGAGCGATGCCGCGGATTTCGCGGTTACTCGAGCATTCCACCATCAGCAGCGGCACGGCGCCGGAGCTGCGCGCCTGCAGAATCAGCAGGCCATCGAACTTCATGGTGCCTACCAGCAGCGCGGCGGCTGCCAGCAGTTCGCCGAGCAATTGCGCCACGGGTTCCGGGTAGGGGTGTTTGGCCAGCACATGGGCGTAGCTCTCACCGAGGGACACCAGCTCGCCGCGCACATCGCTGTCGTCGAACATAAAGCGTTGGGAAAAATCAGACATAGCGGATTCGCAACCTTTGCCAGGGCCGGCGATTTTATGCGCAAAGGCAGCGGCGACCAAGCGAGTCTTCTCTATCGCCGACGCGGGTACCTTCTATAAGCGCCGGGCTATAAGCCGCGGTCGCCACGGAACTGGAATAGCTGACGGCGCTGCTTCTTGCTCGGCCGGCCATCGGTTTCCACGCCAAGGCTGCCGGCTTTGCGCTGGGCGGCAGCCGCTTCACGGCGGGTGATGCTGTCGGCGGTCTCGCTGTACAACAGCTGTGCTTCTGGCGCACCACGGCGCACGGCCGACAATGCCTGCACCAGCACCGTGCGTTCGTCGAAGCCGATGCGAATCTGCAACTCATCGCCTACTTTCGGCTCCTTGCCCGGCTTGCAGCGCTCGCCCCGGCAATGCACCTTGCCACCTTCTATGGCCTCTTTGGCCTGGGCACGCGTCTTGAAGAAGCGCGCTGCCCACAGCCATTTATCCAGGCGTACTTTGTTGTCGTCTTCGTGCTCTTTCATGAACGGCCTTTTCGTTTCGTGACGCTTTAACTCTAACCAAACATCGGCGGATGCGGTTGTCATACTGCGCAGCTAGAATCCGGTGACCTTTTGCGGACAGTACCTTTTGAAGACGTTCGATCACCTTACCGTCGTCGGCCTGAAAGAATGGATCGCCCTGCCGGACCTCGGTGTGGCGGGCCTGCGCGCCAAGATCGACACGGGCGCCAGCACGTCCAGCCTGCATGCCACCGACATCGTCGAGTTCCAGCGCGACGGTCAACCGTGGGTTCGCTTCACCGCGCACCTGGGCACGCTGGTGCAACTGCGCCATCGGCACTGCGAAGCGCCGCTCGTAGCAGTTAAAACCATTAAGAGCTCCAACGGTCACACCCAAAGCCGTTACGTGATCCGTACCAGCCTGGCCCTCGGTGACCGGGTTTGGCAGGTGGAATTCACCCTGGCCTGTCGCAAGTCCATGCGTTATCGCTTGTTGCTCGGTTCCAAAGCCCTGGTCGATGGCCACCTGGTGGTCAACCCGGGGCTTCGTTATGTCCAGGACAAACCGTGTTTCCCACCTCATCCACTTCCACAGGTGCTGCATGAAGATTGCTGTGCTGTCGCGTAACCCGCGTCTGTATTCCACCCGCCGTCTGGTCGAAGCCGGCGAAGCGCGTGGGCATGAAATGGTAGTGATCGACACCCTGCGCGCCTATATGAACATCGCCAGCCACAAGCCGCAGATCCACTACCGCGGCAAACCGCTGGAAGGCTTCGATGCGGTGATTCCACGCATCGGCGCCTCGGTCACCTTCTACGGCTGCGCGGTGCTGCGCCAGTTCGAAATGATGGGTGTGTTCCCGCTGAACGAATCGGTGGCCATTGCCCGCTCGCGGGACAAACTGCGCTCGCTGCAACTGCTCTCGCGTCGCGGCATCGGCCTGCCGGTGACCGGCTTTGCCCACTCGCCGGACGACATTCCCGACCTGATCCAGATGGTCAACGGCGCCCCGCTGGTGATCAAGGTGCTCGAAGGCACCCAAGGCATCGGCGTGGTGCTGTGCGAAACAGAGAAGGCGGCCGAGTCAGTGATCGAGGCGTTTATGGGCCTCAAGCAAAACATCATGGTGCAGGAATATATAAAGGAAGCCGGCGGCGCCGACATTCGCTGCTTCGTGGTGGGCGACAAGGTAATTGCCTCAATGAAGCGTCAGGCCAAACCCGGAGAATTCCGCTCCAACCTGCACCGTGGCGGCACGGCGAGCCTGATCAAGATCACCCCGGAAGAACGTATGACCGCCATTCGCGCGGCCAAGGTGATGGGGTTGTCGGTGGCCGGCGTGGATATCCTGCGCTCCAACCACGGCCCGCTGGTGATGGAAGTGAACTCCTCGCCAGGCCTGGAAGGCATTGAAGTGACCACCGGCAAGGATGTGGGCAGCATCATCATTCAGCACCTAGAAAAGAACGGTGGGCCGAATATGGTGCGCACCAAAGGCAAGGGCTGATTAATCTGCGCAACGTTTGGCTTACCACTTCCTCCGCCCCTACGTCCGTCATCCCCGCGCAGGCGGGGATGACGGTGGGCGTCAAAAAACGTACGGCACAAACATCTTCGTACGCTGCATATAGTCGCGATACGCCTCGCCAAAAAACGCCGTGCACTCAGCCTCATCCCGCTTGGCCGCCAGGTACAAAAACACACTCGCCCCCAGCGCCAGCACCACGGTCAGCACGCCCGGCTGTTTGAAAAGATGCCCCAGTTCAGCAACTGCAACGAGCAGAACAGCGGGTGGCGAATCAGGGAATAGATGCCTTCGGTCACCAGCTGCGACGTACGTTCAAACGCATACAACTCTTCATCGGTACGCTGCTGCGCATTCGGCCGACCATCGCGGCGCAGCTGATACACGCCGAGCCCCAGCACCACCAGCGACAGAAACAGCAGCGTCCACGACACCTCCTGATGCCACGAATAGCGCTCGAAAAACCACACCGGCGCATTCAGCACCAGCAGCGCGAGCATCAGCTCCCAGGCCCAGAACCGGTAAAACCCATGGGACTGCGGATGGCTCATGGCCCGCCAGGAAATTCCCACCAGCACGCCTGATCCCAGAGCGAACGCCAGCCACTGTTGCCACATACCCTTCTCCTTTTATCGCGACCCGCGAAACAGGCCCGCCGCACGCGCTGCGCCCCTTACGGGCCCTCTGTTACACTGCCGGCCTTCGAAAATTCCTACCCGGCACGCAATGGATCGCACCGAATTGCATACGCTGCTGCCCCATCAGGGCAACGCCCTCTGGCTGGACTGCCTGCTTGAGCACGACGCCCAGCGCATTCAGGGCCTGAGTGGCTGGCAGCATCTCGCCGCGTTCGGCAATAACGCCTCGCCTTGCCTGCTTTTCGAAGCCGCCGCTCAGCTCTGTGCCGCGCATGGTGCCTTATACGGCGACGACAGTGCCATTGAAATGGCCCTGGTCGGCAAGCTCTCCCAGCTGCAGTTGCACCATGAACCGGCCGAGCGCAATGGCGCGTTGTTGGTCGCCGCCACGCAGGAAGCGCTAAGCCCGGCCGGCGCTCTGTACGCCTTTACCATTCACGCGCAAAACCAATTATTGCTGGACGGCAAACTGCTGCTGGTGCTCGTCCGTGCTTGAGCTGCGCAACCTCGGTTACCGCTACCCGGGCAGCGACCGCGCGGCCTTGCAGGGCATCAACTTGCACCTGCGCGCCGGCCAATGCCTGGGCCTGCTGGGCAGTAACGGCGCCGGCAAAACCACCCTGCTCTCGCTGCTCAGTAATGTGCTCGCCCCGCAGAGCGGCGAACTGCTGTGGGAGGGCCCGCGCAGCCTCGCCCTGGTCCCGCAGCAACTGGCCTTTTATGCCGGGCTGAAGGTGGGCGAAAACCTCAACCTGTTTGCCGACCTGTATCGCCTGCGCGGTGCCGAGCGCCGTGAGCGCCTGGCGCTGTGCATCGACTGCACGGGCCTGGCGGACAAACTGCAACGGCGCGCCGAGAGCCTGTCTGGCGGCGAACAACGGCGCCTGAACTTCGCCATCGGTTTGCTGCAACCGGCGCAGCTCTATCTATTCGACGAAGCCACGGTCGGCGTCGACGCGCAAAGCCGGCAACTGCTGCTGGCCGCCGTCGAACAACTGACCGCCAGCGGTAAAGCGGTGATCTACACCAGCCATTACCTGGAAGAAGTCGAGCGCGTGGCCCAGCGCATTCTGCTGCTGCATGAAGGTCAGGTGCGCCTGGACCTCGACACCACGCAACTGCTCGGCGCCGACCACGGCCTGCTGCTGGAATGGCCCGAGCAGATTCCCGCCGGCTTCGACGCCCTCTTGGCCAACCTCCAATTGAGCGCCGAAATATTGCCCAAGGGCATGCGCATCGCCGCCTTGAATGGCGAGCAACTGGCGGCCATCAGTGCGTTTGTCGGCACGCAAAATCCGCTGCCCACGCTGATGCGTTTCGGCCGGCCCTCGCTGGAACAACTCTACCTGCGCCTCAACGGAGGCCAGTTATGAGACTGCTCGCCCTGATGCGCAAAGAAGGCCTGCTGCTGGTTCGCGACCCCCATGCGCTGGCCGTGCTGTTTATCATGCCGGCGCTGTTTCTGCTGCTGATGGCCGGCGCGATGTCGAGCTATATGCAGGACCGTTTGCCGCCGCTGCAGCTGAGCCTCGACGTGCCGCAGCACAGCGAAGCCAGCGACTTTTTCCGCGCCGCGTTGCAGGCGCAATTGCCCGATAGCCAGATAGACAACGGCGCCAACCGGGCCACCGTGCGTCTACCCGCCGACTTCTCCGACACCCTGCTGGCCACGCCGCACCAGGGCCCGACGCTGAGTTTTCCGGCGCAGTTCGATCGCCTGTCCCGTCAGCGGCTGCACAGTGCGGTCAGCATCGCCCTGGCCCAGACGCGGCTGCTTGCCTACCTGCAAGACAGCGGCGCGCTGGACCCGCAACTGAGCGCCGCCGAGCGTCTGGAACTGATTCAGCAACGTACGCAAAGCCAGATCGACGAGCAGCAGCAACTGGCCAACGGCGACCTTAGTGGCCAGGCCAACGCCACGCAAATGAGCGTGCCGGCCTGGCTGATCTTCGGCATGTTTTTCGTGGTGCTGCCCATGGCTGGCGGATTTCAGCGAGAACAGCAAAGCGGCACCTTGCTGCGCCTGCGTTGCCTGGGCCTGAGTTTGCGCACCCTGGTGCTGAGCAAAGTGCTGCCGTATATGGCGCTCAATCTGCTGCAGTTCGCCTTGCTGCTGGCGCTTGGTGTCTACGGCTTGCCCGCGCTGGGCCTGGAGCCGCTGAGCTTGCCGGGCAATCCGTTTGCCTACGGCGTACTGGCGATCAGCATCGCGCTCACCACCAGTTGCCTCGGCTTGCTGCTCGCCGCCGTGGCGCGCAGTGCAGAGCAGGCACTATTACTCGGTGGCGGCATCAATATCCTGCTGGCGGCCATCGGCGGGATCATGGTGCCCAAAAGCGTAATGCCGGCGGCCATGGCCCAACTGGCTGAAGTGTCTCCCATGAGCTGGGCGCTGGACGCCTTTCTCACCCTGCTGGTGGGCCACGGCTCACTGGCCGATATCGCGCCCTACTGCCTACGCCTGTTGCTGCTTGCAGCCGTGCTGGGGAGCCTGGGGTTGTTTCTGTTCAAGCAGCGAGTGCAGCACACGCAATGGACCACACATTATTAGAACAACAGCTCAAGCAGCTGCTGATCCGCGAATGCGACAAGGAAGACGATATCGACTGGCAGAGCATCGCCGACGACGAACCGCTGTTCGGCCCCAAGAGCCGCATTCAGATGGACAGCCTCGACGCCCTGCAGGTCTCCCTCGCGCTGCAACAGCATTACGGCGTGCGCATTGAAGGGGCCAAAGACGGCCGGCGCATCCTCAATACCATCGCCACCATCGCCGCGTTTATCAGGCAGTCGCAGTGACTCCGGTGTACCTGCAACGCGGGGCCCTGCACTGCGCGTTGGGCGCTGACCTGGCGAGCGCGAGCCGTGCCTTGGGCGACAGTCGCAAGGCCCAGGGGCGCACGTTTCTCCTGCACGAATTGCAGCAACCGCGAACCTACCTGGACGTAGTCGGCCCCACGCAAACCCTCGACGCCCGACTGGATCAACTGCTGCGCGAAACCCTAGGCGCCGAGCACGGGCCGCTGGCTGACTGCGCGTTGATCGTCGCCAGCACCAGCCTGGATATCCTCGAACTGGAAGCCCGCGCCGCCGCGCAGGGGCAGTTCTTGCCGGATGACTCCACATCGCTCGACCGCATCGCTGAGCAACTGCGCGAGCGCTGGGGTTTTGCCGATGCCTTCACCCTGAACACCGCCTGCACCAGCGCGGCCAACGGCCTGCTGTATGGCGCGCGCTTGCTCGGCAATGGCCCGATTACCCGCGTGGTGTTGCTGGCCTACGAAACGCCCAGCGCCGTGGCCATGCAGGGTTTTGGCGCGCTGGACCTGCTCAGCCCCAGCGGCCACTACCGCCCCTTTCACCCCGAGCGCGACGGTCTGGTGCTGGGCGAAACCTACGCCGCCGCCCTGCTCTCGCTCGAACCCGGCGCCGCGCCGCTGGCCCGCTTGCTCGGCGGTTTTAGCGCCTGCGACACCAGCAGCCTGACCACCACCCGCGAAGACGGCAGGCATATCGACTGGGTGATGCAGCAAGCCCTGAAAAGCGCTGAACGCAGCGCCGCCGACGTGGCGCTGGTGAAGCTGCACGGCACCGCCACCCAAGCCAACGATGTTGCCGAACGCAACGGCATGCTCAGCCTGTACGGCGAGAACATGCCGGCGCTGTGCGTACTCAAACCCTGGCTCGGCCACACCCTCGGCGCCTGCGGTTTGAGCGAAACCCTGTTGCTGATGCAGGCCCTGCAACAGCAGCAGTTGCCCGGGCTGGATTACGCCGCCGAGGCTAGTCTGCCATTAAGCAGCGAGCCTGTTGAACTGCCCGACGGCGCCGTGCTGCTGGCCAACTTCTTCGGCTTTGGCGGCAACAACGCCAGCCTGGTATGGCAGTGCGTAGGAGGTGCGCGATGAAGGTTATTGCCGCCAGTGAAATCCGTGGCTCGGCCAGCACCAGCGATAAAGACCTGAAAGCGGCGCTCAGCCAATGGCTCAGCAACCCGCCACGGCGTATCGACCGGCTGATTTTTCAGGCCCTGCTTGGTGCTGCTGCTTTGAAGGAACACGTACGCAGCGACTGCGGCCTGTACCTCGCCTCCCGCCACCCGGCGCGGCCGACCATGATCGCCTTGCTGGACGCCGTGTGCGTGCAGCACAAACAGCCCAAGCCCTTCGAGTTTGTGAACAGCGTGAGCAATGCCGCAGGGTTTCATGTGGCGCAGCAGTTGGGGCTGGAGGGGCCGAATCTGTTTATCGGTGCCGGGCCGCGGGTGTGGTCGCAATTGCTTGGGTTGGCGCGGGTGGATCTGCAGGCGGGGGTGATCAGCCAGGCGTTGTTGCTGGTGGTGGATGAGAGTGGGGAGTTTTGTGTGCAGGGGGTGTTGGTGGAGGGGGATGGTGGTTTGTCTGCCAACAGCTTTGGCGAACTGAGCGCGTGCGTTCAGGTGCAACAGCTCGCTCTGAAATAACGCGCTCTCCTGCTGAATTCTGGATTCCCGCCTGCGCGGGAATGACGGAGATTTTTCTGCAAGACCACCGTCATTCCCGCGTAGGCGGCGGTCCGACGATTCGGAATCCAGAATCTCGAATTGAAGCGCGCAAGGTTCAGCCAGCATCAATTGCTTTTTAACTTTTACGCTTGGCCCAGGCGCCTAACTCTTTCATCAACCCCCGCTCCTGCAACGCGATCCCCCGCAACGCATCCGCAATCGGCGCAAAATTTGGCGCTTCGGTTTTACTCCGGCTGGCTCGCACACAAGCCGACGCAAACTGCCGCCAGTTATCCCCAATCGCCGTCAGTTGCACGGACGCCTCTTTCAAGTTGGCGTCGCCCAGCTTCTCCCCCGCTTCCTGCAAAAAGCTGGCGTACATAAACCGGAAGCCTGCACCGCCGGTGCCAATTTCTTCCTGCATGCGCACGATATGGGTGAGGTACAGGCGGTTGTATTTCACCTGCGCCGGGTCGAGCTGTTCCACTTTGCTGGCCAGGTGCTGAATGCCGCGAATGCCGATCCACGGCAGCGGCATGCCGTCGAGAATGCGCGTGGTCGACAGCACGCTCTGGCGGATCAGCTTGTTCCAGTCCTGCGCAAGCGGCACATCGTCGAGCCAGTACATCAGGCCCTTGGCGGCCAACGCGCCTTTGGCGAAGCGGGCTTTTTGCAGGTCTTCGCTGGCGCAGCGCACGGGCTCTTCGAACACTGGGTCGCTGATCAGGTAGTCGTTGCCTTCACGGCCATAGGCCAACAGGTTGTGGGCGTTGAAGTGAAAGCGCATTTCGGGCGGAAAATACGGCAGCCAGAACACCGAACTCTGCAGGCCGGCCAGACGACCGCTATCCAGCGCCGCGTCGAGGGCCAGGCGGCCTTGTTCGGGTTTGCCGAAGGTTTGCGTGTGCAGCTTGGCGCCCAGGCGTTTGCTCAGGGTTTTGATCAGGTGCTTGGGCGGCATGCGGTAGGCGATCAGGGGCATGCCGCTGAGTTTGACGATGGGCAGGTAGGCAAACGCCAGACCGGAAGCCAAGCCAAAAGCCATCGGCTCGCTCATCGGCAACCCGGCATGGGTCAGCAGGCTGGCCATCACGCCGCTTTCGCAGTGGGCGCTCTGGCGGTGTTGGAAACTGCTCATGCCTTGTCCTTGTTCTGGTATTGGGTCAGGTCGGCCAGCGGCAACCCGAACGCTTCGGCGTATCGGCCAAGAATGGCGGCCGACAAACGCTGATAAATGGCCGGGCGAAAGTGCCGGCGAATACGCCATTGCCACAGCCCGGTGATTTGCGCGAGCGCGGGCTCGTCCAGGCGGTAGCGGTACATCAGAAATTTCAGCGGCGACAGTTCACCGCGCTGCCAGGCGGCATTGGCTTCGGCAGCCAGGTCTTCAAGCTCTTGCACCGCCAGTTGTGTGGAGTAGGCCTCGGGTTCCCAGCCGTCGCTTTGCGAGCCTTGGTAGTGGCCGTCGGCATCCACCGCATACACCAGCTTACTGTGCCCGCCGTAGGTGGAGCTGTGGTCTTGCGGCACGTCATCAAGCTTCATCGCCAACCACCGTCAGATGCATAAAGGCACTGGAAAAACGCCCGCTCTCGGGCACGTAGCAGAGCAGGCGTTGACCGCTGTGCAGGCGGCCTCCGTTGAACAGTTCTTCGAGCATGATGAAGATCGACGCGGCGCCGGTATTGCCCTTGCTGGTGAGGTTGGTAAACCAACGCTCCTGGGGAATCGGCAGGTCGGCGTTGCGCAGGCCAACGGCCAGACGCTCGCGGAAGAATTCCGAGGAATAGTGCGGCAGAAACAGATCGATCGCGTCGGCGTGCAAGGTGCGCTTGGACATGATCCGTTGCAGCGCCTGCTCCACGGTGAATTTGACGATGTTGTCGTTGAGCAGTTTGACGTTTTGCTTGATCGCCATCACCGAATTACGGCCGCGCTCGTCGGCGGTATAGCGGCTCCAGCCTTTGAGCTGGCCGCCTTCCATGTCGGCGCCGGCGTACATGCAGGCCGGCATCTGGTCGGCGAACGAATAGATATCCAGCCAGTCGATACGCAGGCTCAGGCCTTTGGCATTCGGTTGTTTTTGCAGCAAGACGGCACCGGCGCCGTCGGAAAGCATCCAGCGCAGAAAGTCTTTTTCGAAGGCAATTTCCGGGTGGGTTTCCAGCTCGTCGACGCGGCTTTCGTATTCGGCGTTGAAGTTCTTCGCCTGCATCAGCACCGAAGCCACTTCCGAACCGCACGCCACGGCGTTCTGGCTTTCGCCACTGGCCACGCTGAGCCAGGCGTATTTCAGCGCCGTCATGCCGCACAAACAGATGCCGACGGTGGACACCACTTCGCACGGCGGGTTGCCGAGTTCGCCGTGCACCATCACTGCGTGGTTGGGCATCACCTGGTCGGGCGAGGAGCTGCTGGCCACCAGGCAGTCGAGCTGGTCCAGCTCAAAACCATTGCCGGCCAGACCACGAATGGCTTCGGCGCTGACCTGGGCGTTGGTCATGCTCGGCTCGCCGGTGGCGGGGTCAATCACGTAGTGGCGGTTCTGAATGCCGTTGCTGCGCAGCACCAGCTTACGGGCCCGCGAGGGGCGCGCACCGACCAGCCCCAGACGGCCTTCCATGCTGTCGTTGTCGACTGGGTCATGGGGCAGAAAGGCGCTGATGCGGTTGATAAATACGGGTTGAACCACGGTACTTCCTTTTCGAGTCACTTCAGAACGCGCAGCGCACAGCCTGCGCGCTCATCACTCACCGGACGGACCGGCAAAGTAAGCTTTCTGCCGCTGGGTACGGGCTTTGAACACCGGCGCCAGCAGCTTCTTCAGAACGGCGCCAAGCGGCACCACGGTAATGATCAGACACAGCAGAAACGCCACATACACCACCAGCCCCAGACCGCGACGCAGGCTTTGCTGCGGGCCGATAAACGCCAGCAGCCGGCTCCACAACTGGAAGCTGCGGTTGCCGACGGTTTCGCTGCCGATCAGTTTTTCATCCACGCGCACCGCGCCCAGGCCTTGCAGCATGGGCTCGGTAAGCGGCAAATCATCGGCGCTCAAGCGCTGCGCAATGGCGTCGCCAAAACGGCTAGAGGCGGTGATTTCCGTCTCTTCGATGCCGGCACGCGGCACCCAGCTGTAGGGTTTTTGCCGGCCGGTAAACATCCACAGCGGGGTGGACAGAAAACTCGCGGCGGTGCCGCAGGCATCGGTCAGCGCGACGTTGTCGAGCAGCCGTGCGCCGAGTTCGTTCAGGCGGGTTTTGAGTTTTTCCTGAGCCATCAGCCACATATTGCGGCAGCCGATCACTGTCACCACCGGCGTATCGCGCAACAGCTGTGCAGCTTCAGGCGAGGCGAGAAAACTGGTGATGGGCAAGGACGGCGTAAGGAACCACACCTGGTAAGCCAGGATGATCAAGTCGTAGCGTTTTTGCGGATCGACCGCCAAGGGTTTCAGCGGCTGCGGGCGCATCAGCACGGTCTCGGGAAAGATCCGGAAAAAGCTGAGAAACGGCCAGGGAAAGGGGTAAGGTTGCGCAGGTTCGATGGCCAAAAAGTCCACCTGAATATCATCGCGCTGCTGCAGCGGGCCGCACACGGCATGAACCAGCCGGCTCAACTGCCCTGTTTGTGAATAGTGAACCACCAACACCTGACGCATAGCGCGCGCAATCCTTGCAACACAAAAGTGCCGGAATTATGCCACACAGAAATCATCACTCTGTAACCCAGCTGGCCAGAACTGCCGGCTTGTTCCTGTTACTCGTCGGGGCACAGGCCGTGGCGGGCGACATTGTGGTCAAGATCGACGGCGTTCAGGCCGAGGGGGAATTGGGGCTGGCGTTGGTGTTCGCCGACCAGCAAACCTGGCCGCAAACGCCGCTGCGCGAAGTGCACGGCAGCGAGCACACCATACGCCTGCGCAACCTGCCGCCGGGGCGGTATGCATTGCAGTTGTATCAGGACAGCAATGGCAACGGTGAGCTGGACTTAAGCCCGCGCGGCGTGCCGTTGGAGCCGGTGGGGTTTTCCAACAACCCCGCCCTGCTCACGGGAAAGCCGACGCCGTTGAAGTGCGGGTTCGAGCATGGGACGGGCGATACCGAAGTGCAAATCAAGCTGCAGTCACCCAAAGCGAAGCGCTGACACGTAGGATGGGTAGAGCCAGAGGCGAAACCCATCGTTTCGCCGATTCAGCATGGGTTTCGCTACGCTCGCCCAGGCGGCCCCACCCATCCTACGGTCCTTGCCGCTTATTTCTTGATCGACCCATCCGGCGTACGCCAGATCAACTCGCCGGTGTCGTAGTTCTGACCCTTGGCAACCTCTAGCAATTTTTCCTTCATGCCAGGCTTCAGCTCAGGCGTGCGCGACAACAACCACAGGTACTCGTGGTTAGGGCTGCCGACCAACGCGGTTTGGTAGTCGTCGTCCAGGTACAGCACCCAGTACTCGCCCTTGACGACACCCGGCAGCAAATCGCTCACCCAGTTATCGAAGGTGACCCACAGTTTGTCGGTCTTGCCTTCCACCTGCGGCACCGCCTCGCCTTTGGCTTCCTGCCACTTGCCTTCCAGGGTACGGCAGCGGTTCAGCACGCCCACTTTGCCATCGGCCTGCAAGGTGTAATGGGCTTCGGATTGCGCGCAGTCGCGCTGGAAGAACATCGGCAACCGCGCCGCCTCGTACCAGGTGCCCTGATAGCGTTCGAGGTCGACTTTATCCACGGTTTTCGGTGGCACCGGCCCGGTGCCGGAATTGGCGCAGCCGCTCATCATTAGTGCGGCACATAACGTCAGGTAAAAACGCATAAGCGAGCTCCCTTATTTCAGGCCATGACCGGCGAATACCACCACTTTCTCGCCGGCGTATTGAATGCTGATGTAGGTTTCTTTATCGCCCCAGGTGCAGCTGGACAGGCCAATGGCGCCTGAGCAATCGGTGGGCGTGCCGAGCAGTTGTTCGACTTCGGCTTTGCTCATGCCGACGCTGATTTTCGAGTAGTTGTCCTGATTGATCTTGCTGCACGCGGTGATCAGCACGCAGAACGACAAGAGCAGGATGCGACGCAGGGTCATGGAAGAACTCCAAGGCAGGGAAAGGATAGACAGGCGACTGGCAACTGCCTGCTTGGACGTTAAAAGCCGGAACCGGGTTCCTTGAGATAGGAAATTTCCTCAGCCGTACTCTCACGGCCAAGTGCCTGATTACGGTGGGGAAAACGACCAAAACGGACGATCACACGCTGGTGACGTTCAGCGTAGTCGAGGGTATTGGTGAAGTAGTCGCGGTCTTCTTCGCTCACCTGTTCGAGCAAGCCGGCAAACAGCTCGACGGCCAGGTTCTGGCTGGCGAGGTTTTCGCTGTGTTCCAGCACCAGGTACACGAAGGTTTGCTCCAGTGGCGCCAGCGCTTGTTCCCAGCCGGCGGCGAGGCCACGGGCTACGAGTTGCTGGGCACGGAGGTCGCCGGAATAGGCGAAGGGAGTGTCCCTGTAAATCATGCGGGGCAGTTGGTCGAGCAAGAGAATCAGCGCCAGCCAACCCTCGGCGGTCTCGGTCCAGTCTTCCAGTTCACCCGCCAGCGCCTGGCGCACCAGGGGTGCGAAGTGCTCGCGGGCGTAGTCGTCCTGGCTATCTTGCTTGCCGAACCACAGGCCGTTCTGCGCGCTCGCCACCTCGGCCGCCGTTTCGCCGGAACCAAACCACCAGTCCAGCAACGGCTGCCAAGGGGCGCTCATGCCTTAACCCTGGTGGTAGGCAGAAACGCGGTCGACTTCTTCCTTCGAACCCAGGTACACCGCCACACGCTGGTGCAACGAGGTCGGCTGGATATCGAGAATGCGCTGCACGCCGTTGGTAGACACGCCACCGGCCTGCTCGACGATAAAGGACATCGGGTTGGCTTCGTACATCAGGCGCAGCTTGCCCGGCTTGCTCGGCTCACGCGAATCACGCGGGTACATGAACAGACCGCCACGGGTAAGAATGCGGTGTACGTCGGCAACCATGGCCGCGACCCAACGCATGTTGTAGTCCTTGCCCAGCGGGCCTTCCTTACCGGCCAACAGCTCATCCACGTAGCGGCTGACTGGCGCTTCCCAGTGACGCGAGTTGGACATGTTGATGGCGAATTCAGCGGTGGTTTCCGGAATGCGGATGTCGTCGTGGGTCAGTACGAAGCTGCCCAGCTCGCGGTCCAGGGTGAAGCCTTTCACGCCGTTGCCCAAGGTCAGCACCAGCATGGTTTGCGGGCCGTAGATGGCGTAACCGGCACACACTTGTTTGGTGCCTGGTTGCAGGAATGCCTGCTCGTCGAGGCTGTCGTTCTGGCTCAGGTATTCGTCCGGGCAACGCAGTACCGAGAAGATGGTACCGACCGAGACGTTGACGTCGATGTTCGACGAACCATCCAGTGGGTCGAATACCAGCAGGTAGGCGCCTTTCGGGTATTTGCCGGGGATCTGGTAGGCGTTGTCCATTTCTTCGGACGCCATACCGGCCAGGTGGCCGCCCCATTCGTTGGCTTCGAGCAGAATCTCGTTGGAGATCACGTCGAGCTTCTTCTGCACTTCGCCCTGCACGTTTCGGTGCCCATGCTGCCCAGTACGCCACCCAGGGCGCCTTTGGATACCGCGTGGCTGATCTCCTTGCAGGCACGCGCGACCACTTCAATCAGGAAGCGCAGATCGGCGGGAGTGTTGTTGCTTCGGGTCTGCTCGATCAAGTAGCGGCTGAGGGTAACGCGGGACATGGAGTGCTCCAGAGGGTTTGAAATCCCGCGCAGTTTAGCGCGAGTCTGCCTGCAATTCCTCCTGTCAGACCCAGGGGCTGTCAGGAGAGTTCAGTACACACCTAGGACAAGTCCTTGGACGACGCAGTATCCATGCCACAAACCTTGTTACGGCCGCTACGTTTCGCTTCGTAGAGCGCCGCATCGGCGATCTGCAACAGGTCTTCGAGGAACTCGCCCTGGGCCGGCCAACAGGCCATACCGGCCGACAAGGTGACCTTTTGCGGGCCATTGCGAGTAACGATCGGGGTGATCGCCAATTGCAGGCAGATGCGCTCCAGGCGCTGGCGCGCTTCTTCTGGGCCGACGCCGGGCAGAATCAGCAGGAATTCTTCGCCGCCAATACGAAACACCGCATCGGTGCTGCGCAAGGCGTCGCTGAGCAATTGCGCGACCAGCACCAGCACGTCGTCGCCGACCAGGTGGCCATGGGCGTCGTTCAGCGCCTTGAAGTGGTCGAGGTCGATCAGCGCCAGGGCCAGCGGTTTTTTCTCGCGCTGGGAACGGGCCAATTCGCGGTCGAAAAATTCGTCGAGGTAGCGGCGGTTGTAGAGGCCGGTCAGCGGGTCGCGCAGCGCTTGCTCCTGCAACCGCTCGTGCAGGCTGGAGATAGTGCGCAGACGGTCTTCGCTCACCGCCAGCGCCTCGGCCAGCTTGCGTTCGCTCAGATGACGCTGGGTGACATCGCGCAAATACAGCATCTGCCCGAGCAACGAGGTGCCATTGCGGGTGGCACGTTCGATGGCGCGGCAACTCACTTCGAAATAACGCTCCGGGTCTTCCAGGGTCAACAACCGGTCGTTGTTGGCACTCAGCGGTTGCTGCAACAACGCTTCAAGCGCCGCGCCATACACCGGCCACTCACTCAGCGGCACGCCTTGCCACTGCCCGGTTTTATCGGCCAGGCGGCAGGCAGCGGGGTTGGCTTCGAGCACACGGTGCTGGGTGTCGACCACCAGCACCGGGTCGAGCAACTCCTGCAGCAGCAGATGGCGCGCCACCGGCAACAGGTCGAACAGCCGCACGCCGACGATCAGCCAGGAAAACGCCAACAAGGTGAAGGCAAAGCAGAAGGGCGTGGGGTCGAAGCCGAACAGCTGCACATTCCAGAACACGTACGACAGGTTGGCGCCCCAGGGCAACAAGGTCACCACCACAAAACCCAGATAATGCCGGCGGTGCACGCCGCTGCTGAGCACTGCGGCCTTGATCACCACGGCCAAACAGAACAGCACAAACGCGTATTCGTAGATGGCCGTGGCGTAGAACAGCGGGCCGTGGCGGTAGTTGACCGGGGCGCCTGGCAGGTCGGAAACCGGCGCCGAATCGAAGGTGTAGAACAGGCCGTGCCAGGGGTTGCTCAGCGCCAGCAGCCAGACCACCACCGGCACGGCGGCAAACACCGCGATCTGGCTGAGCGGCAGCGGCTTGCGTTCGCTGTTGACGTACTGCCAGAGAAACACCGCCCAGAACGTCGGCAACCCGACGATGCCGGGCCAGGCCATGCTGGCCCAGAACATTTTGCAGCTGCTGCCTTGCGCGGCCATTTCCAGGCTGGCGGCTACCAGCCACCAGAAGCTGGCCATATGCAGCAGAAAGAAACTGTCGCGGCCGGGGAAGCCGCGCTGGCGAGTAACCCAATGGGCAAGCATCAGCACACCGACGCATACCAATACGGTAAACACCAACGGCATGCTTAACGCCCAACCCGAGTTACTGCAAAGGCTCATGACGCGATACCTACCGTCCAAGAGCCGACGCCCGAACCGGGGAGCTCTCTGCGGGATACTTCAGGAAAGTGGTGGACCGGCGCGGCCGGAAGGGCCCCATGCCAGCATTGGCGCGAACGCGCAACGATACGCCATCTGGGGCGAAAAACTAAAGATCTTCTGCGTAACGACGTGGATCGCCTGGTGCGCGTTGGGCCGCGCACCAATACGCAAATTACGACTTCTGCGCGCGCAACAAACTCAACGCCATGCCCACCAACAACGCGACACCGACCAACAGCACGGCCCACAGGCCATAACGCTGCCAGTCAACACTGGCCGCCGTTGTTGCTGTCGCAGCCGTCGGCGCAACCACCACCGCCTCCCCTGCCTTGGCCACGCCCAGCTTGGCCAGACGCTTGTCGTCGTAGCCGGGAATCAGCGTAGTCAGCGGCAAGCTGTTGGCCTTGCCATTGGCATTGCCCAACGCCAGCACATACGGCGGCGTACCGCGCGCCAGGAACACCAACTGGGTTGAGCGCAATCCGACCCGTACCGTCGGCGCACCTTTACCCAAACCGCCGCCACGGGGATCGACCTGCAACCGCAAGTGCTGCACCCACTGCCCCGGCAGCTGCAGCTCGTCATGCACCACATCCTTGCCGTTTTCCGGCAGGCGATACAGCAGGCCCCGCGCCAACGGCTGCCAGTTGTCTTTGCTGTCACGCCGCGCACTGACGCTAACCGGCGCCAGGGTGTTGGCCTGGGCCAATTCCACCCGCAGCAATTCCAGCGGTAACGGCACCGGCAGATCCAGGCTGTATTCGCCGTCTTTTACCAACGTGGTGGACAAGCTGTCCGACCAGGACAACGGCGCCGGCACGCTGCTCTGCGAGGTGCTGAACAACTCGGCGCTGATCAGCACCGGCGCCTTTTGCGGCGCTAGCCACAGCAAGCGCAGATAGCGCGCGCGTTGACCGGGCAAGGTGGTGTCGCGTTGTTCCAGGCGCTCGTCCGCAAAGGCCAGGCGGGCGATCTGGCCGTCATCCCAGCGCGACCAGGTTTGCAGGTCGTCGCTGGCTTCGATGGAGAAACGCTGGAAGCCGTCTTGTTCGGAAGTCCAGTCCAGGCTCAGTTTGTTCAGCGGCGCATCGATGGCGCTGGCATCCAGCAGCCAGCCGCGCAGCACTTGTTGTTTGTCGGTTGAGGTCGCCGCTTGCGGGCCGACTTCGACGATGGTGCCGGCGGTGGTGCGTTCAACCCTTACACTCGGCGCACCGGCTGGCGCATCGACGGCGCTGTACAGCGGGAACCACTTCACTGCCGAGGCAGTGCTGGTTTCGCTTTGCTCGGCGCTGCCCAGCGTCAGGGCGTAAGCCTGGGCCTCGCCTTCGGCGTTGAACACGCGCATATCGCGCAGGTCGCCAAAGTGCGCGGCCAGGCGCAGAGCCATGGGCACTTCCAGGCGGTACCAAGGGCCTTCGCCAGTCAGCGTCAGCGGCACCTGGGTGCGGTAATCCGCGCGCTCTTCAGCCACCGCGCCGCCCGCTGCCAAGGCGATAGCTGCTGCCACCACCACGCGGCGCAGGGCCGCCCGAGAAAACTCCGCACTCATAAACTGGCCTGCTCTTTTTCAGCTTCAGACTCCGCATGCCGAGGCGGCAGCGGCGCGAAATAACCCACGATCAACAACAGCACGCCCACGCCGATAAACGACACGATGCGCTCCAGCCCGCCGCGGTTGCCCAGTTCAACGAAGAACAGCTTGGCCACCACCACGGCAATCAGCGCGGCGCCCACCAGCCAGATTTCGCGGCGGCTACGCAGGTGGCCGAAAATCATCAGGGCCAGGGCGATCAGGGTCCAGACAATCGACAACCCGGCCTGCACCAGCATCGACTCCAGCAGCAGATCCAACTGGTACGGCACGCCGCCCCAATGGTGCGCGGCACGGAATACCAACGCGGTAAACAGGGCAAACAGCGACGCCCCGGCGATCACCTGCGGCAGCCAGCCCAGGCGCTCGCCATCCGGCATATGCGGCAGCGCGTTATGTAGCCAGCGGCATACACCGAACAGGGCGAACAGCATGCCCAGCTCCAGTGGGTTGATCAGCGGCACATACGGCAGCGGCTCGGCATTGCCGTCGCTGGCGATATTGGCCAGCCAGAACCAACCAAGCATCAGCACCGCCAACGGCAGCGCGGCGTACAGCCGGTACTCGCGGCCATAAGCACGCACCGGCCACGGCCAGTCGCGCTTTGAGGCCATGGCCAGCAGGTAGATGCTCGGCAACACCGCCCAACCCAGCCAACGCCAGGCGTTGTAGTGGTCGGACAGCACGTAGAGCAAATAACGCAGTTCCAGCGCCAGCACGCCAATCATCAGCCAGCAACCCAACACGTGGGCCGCGCTTAGGGCGTTGGCCGGTAGCAAGGTGGCCAGGCGCCGCGACGACCACAGGTGCACAGCGAAGACCAGTCCCCAGCCCAGCCAGCCGAAACGCGCGGCCGGGTGGTAGTCCACCTGCCAGGCATACAGCAAAGCCACGCCGGCGGCCGGCACCAGCAGCGGGCACAGCAAGGCCAGCGCTTGCCAGTTCTCCCGCGCGGCCAGCCAGGCCCAGAGCGCCACGCTGGCGGCGGCGACGATCAGCAGCAGCGGTACCTGCAACGTCGGTTCGGCAAAGCGCAGCACTTCACTGACCGCCGCCAACACCCACCAGCCGGCGCCCCACACCACGAGCAATTGCGAGAGGCGCTCCAGGCTCAGCGAGCCCATGGTGTCGTTGTCATTACGCGCCGCGCGCATCAGGCGCCAGGCACCGACAAGGGCAGCCAGCGCCAGGGTCGCCGGCGTCCAGAAACCAGCATGGGCCAATGGCCGTAGCCCTTCGCTGCTAAGCGGGCCCAGCAACAGCGGGCTAGCGGCGAGGAAGGCAATGCCGCCCAAAGCTTGCAGCAGCAACCCAAAAACAAAACTGGCGCGCTGTTGCAGGTGCAGGCTCAGCCAGACGATCAGCAACCCACTGCCCGCCCACACCGCGCTGGCGGTTTGCCAAGGCAGCACGAACAGTACCGCCAGGTTGATAAACACCAGGCCCACCAGCAGCACCAGCGACAGCCCGCGCATCAACCGCGCATCGCTGCGCACCTGGCTGTCACGCGCCGCCACCAGCATGCCGCCGATCAGCGCCAGGCCGATCAGGGATGCCACCACCAGGCCACGCCAGCCTGCGCTGAACACGCCACTTTCATCGCCGGTTGCACCGCGTAGTTGCAGCAGGAACAACGCACCGCCCACCAACTGCACACCGAAGGCGGTAAACAGGAAGCTGCGCGAATGAATACGCAAGCCGACAAACAAGGTCGCCAGCCCGGCCAGCGCCCAGCAGATGGCCGTGGCTTCGGCTTGCAGATGGAGCGGCGCAAGCAGGTACAGGAAGCTCAGGCCCAATACGGCCAATACCGGCAGGCCACGACGCTCCCAGTCTTTGGCTTGCTCGGGTGTGGCCTTGCGCAGTTGGTAGTGGCTGAACAGCAAGGCGACGCCGAGCATCAACGCACCTAGCCAGGAGCCGTCGAGCAGCGTGTGCTCGCCACTGTGCAGATCCACCAGGAACGCAATCGCCGCGCCCAGTTGCAGAAGCATGGCAAAGGCGCGGGCCAGTGGCCGCTGTTGACGCAGGCCGAGCCAGAAAATGCCGGCGCCTTCCACGGCCCAGGCGGCGGAGGTCCAACGGGCATCCAGGCCCAGGGGAATGGCCAGCGAGCCGAAGATCACCCCCAGCGCCATGCAGGTTTCCACCAGCAGCAACGCGCGGCCCGGCGCACGGCCGACCAGCACGCGGGCAATCAGCATATACAGCAGGCCCATGGCCAAGGCACTGAAAGCGGCGGCGAATTCGAGGTGCTGCACCAGCGCGAACTGCAAGCCAAAACCCACCAGCGGCGGACCGAACAGCATGGTGCCGTCCACATAGTCGCCCTGGCGGCGTGACCAACTGAGCAGCGCCTCGCGGCTGTCGTCAGCCGGGCCGTCGCTCAGCTCGCGCAATTTGCGCCGGGCGAACAGCAGACCGATGGCCACATACATCAGGAAGAACACCACCAGAAATGGCTCGGTGCTCCACAACAGCTCCGGTGTGTACGACCGCGCGCCCCAGGCAAAGCCGATACCGAAGGTGCCGACAAAACCGATCAGGTTCAGCGGGCGCCAAGCCTTGAACCAGGCGATGGCCAGAATGCCGCTGTTCAGCAGGATGAAATAGGAGAACAACGCGACATGGTTGCCGCTGCCGGTGGAGGTCAGAATCGGCGCGGCAAAACCGCCGAGCGCGGCGACGGCAGCCAGGGCCATGGCGTTCTGGGTGACGGCGAGAATGGCTGAGCAGATCGTCACGACCACCAACAGGCTTAGCGCCATGGTCGGGTCGAGCAACGGATGCAGGCGGAACGCGGCGAAGGTGGTCAGGTACAGCACGGCGATACCGGTGCCCTGCAGCATCAACGCGTAGTTTGGATTTTTGTGGCGCAGCCACCAGCCCAGCGCCAGCAAGGCCACGGCGCTTGCCGCTACCCCGGCGTAACGCACTTGAATCGGCACCACCATGCCTTCGGTGGCATAGCGCAGTAAAAAGGCCAGGCCGAGGAACAACAGCACCACGCCGATACGCAGCACGGTGTTGCCGCCGAACAGCCAGTTTTTCGCCGCACTGAAACCGCGCTCGAACAGGTTGGGTTCGCGTGGCGTTGGCGGCGCGGGCGGCTGGCGGGGTGGTTGCGGGGCTGCGGGCTCGCGGGTCCAGTCGTCCACGACCTGGAATGGCGCGGCGGCGACCGGCGTTGGCGGCGTGGACAGCAACTCGGGCGGCAACTCGAACACCAGACCGGGTTCATCGGTCGCGACGGTAATGGGTTCAGGTTCGAAGTCGAGGGTGAAGTCCAGCTCATCGACTGTGGCGGCGGGCGTTTCGGCAACCACGACCGGCGCCGGTGAAGGCTCGGGGGCGGCGCCACTGGCCAGGCGCTCTTCCAACTGTGCCAGGCGTGCGCTGACGGCACTGGTGCCGCGCTCGAAGCGGTCGGCAAAGCCGGTCAGCTTGGTTTGCAGCTCTTCGTTGCGCAGCTGCAGATTGCGCAGTTGCAGCCATTGGCCGACGGCAAACCCCAGCAGGGCACCGAGTAAACCGTCCGTGATCGACTCATCGAGCGAAACGCCGATAAGCAGACCCACCAGCATGAAAATCCATTGCATGCAGCGCTTCCTAGTCAGGCGAGGTGCCAGCCAATGACAGCCCCTACAGCGGCAACGTCACATCTGCCGCCTGGGCATCCCTGTCCAGCTCACGCAGGCCGGGGCCTGCAAGAGCGCGAGTATATCCGCCCTACCCCGGCGCGCCGCCACTACCAGTGCACGGTTTGCGTTGAATCGGCGGATGGTTGTTCACAATTTCACCAATATCGCTATGATGCCGCCCCCCACACGGCGTAGCGCGCTCTTCAAGCCCTGCCAGACGGTGGCGTTTACAGGTGTGCAAGTCATGACAAAGCTATTGGTAGTCGGCGCCGAACTCGATCGCACCGACACCTGGATCAAATACGAACGCAGCATGTGCAGCAGCTGCGTTTCCAGTTGCTGCACGATGCCGGTGGAAGTGAAATTCGCCGACCTCCTGCGCATTGGCCTGGTGCAGGAATTCGAGCGCAGCGAACCGCCCAAGCAGATCGCCAAGCGGTTGATGAAAGACGGTGTGGTGGAGCGCTTCAATCAGAAGTACGGCATCTACACGCTGACACGCATGGGCAATAACGATTGCCTGTACCTGGATCGCAAGACCCGGTTGTGCACCATCTATGAACAGCGGCCGGATACCTGCCGTAATCACCCGAAGATCGGGCCGCGGCCTGGGTATTGTGCATATAAGCCCAAGCCGGCTGCGAAGGGTTGAACGCGTAACGGCCGGCTCCCCCGCCCAGCCCTCTCCCAATAGACACACCGTCGTCCCCGCGCAGGCGGGGACCCAGAATTCTGAATAAATTACGTATTTCTGGCCCATTCTGGATTCCCGCCTTCGCGGGAATGACGGTGTGAAATGAACGCCAAAATCTGGGCATAAAAAAACGCCCCCGGTCGTAAGGCCGGGGGCGTTTTTATTTAGCCGAAGCTAAGCCAATTATTTGGCCGCTTTCTTGGCAGCGCGGGTGCGCTCGCCTTCGTCCAGGATCTTCTTACGAAGACGGATGGATTTCGGCGTTACTTCGCACAGCTCGTCGTCCTGGATGAATTCCAGAGCCTGTTCCAGAGTGAAACGAACCGGCGGAACCAGAGCGATGGTTTCGTCTTTGCCCGAAGCACGCATGTTGTCGAGCTTCTTGCCTTTGGTTGGGTTAACACCCAGGTCGTTGTCACGGCTGTTCAGACCAACGATCTGACCGTTGTAGATGTCCTGACCGTGCTCAACGAACAGCTTGCCGCGCGCTTGCAGGGTTTCCAGGGAGTAGGTCAGAGCCTTGCCGGTTTCAACCGAAACCAGAACGCCGTTCTGACGGCCAGACATGTGGCCCGACTTCATGGTGTCGTAACGATCGAAGATCGAGGTCAGGATGCCGGCGCCGTTGGTGAGGGTCAGGAACTGGTTACGGAAACCGATCAGACCACGGGCTGGAATGTTGTATTCCAGACGTACACGGCCTTTGCCATCCGGGGACATGTTGGTCAGGTCGCCTTTACGCAGACCCATTTCTTCCATGACCTTGCCCTGCGACTCTTCCGGGATGTCGATGGTGACGTTTTCGAACGGTTCGTTCTTCACGCCATCAACTACGCGGATGATTACTTCAGGACGACCTACACCCATTTCGAAGCCTTCGCGACGCATGGTTTCGATCAGTACGGACAAGTGCAGCTCGCCACGGCCCGATACTTTGAAACGGTCGGCCGAGTCGCCTTCTTCAACGCGCAGTGCCACGTTGTACAGCAGCTCTTTGTCCAGACGCTCTTTGATGTTGCGGCTGGTAACGAACTTGCCTTCTTTACCGCAGAACGGCGAATCGTTGACCTGGAAGGTCATGGATACGGTCGGCTCGTCAACGGTCAGCGGCTTCATCGCTTCCACGTTGTTGATGTCGCACAGGGTGTCGGAGATGAACAGCTGGTCCATACCGCTGATGCAGACGATGTCGCCGGCAGCTGCTTCTTCAACGTCTACACGGTGCAAACCGTGGTGACCCATCAGCTTCAGGATACGACCGTTGCGGCGCTTGCCGTCGGCGTCGATGGCGACGACCGGGGTGTTCGGCTTGACGCGACCACGGGCGATACGGCCAACGCCGATGATGCCGAGGAAGCTGTTGTAGTCCAGTGCCGAGATTTGCATCTGGAACGGACCGTCGCGGTCAACGGCCGGAGCCGGAACGTTGTCGACGATGGACTGGTACAGCGGGGTCATGTCTTCAGCCATTTCGGTGTGGTCAAGACCAGCAATACCGTTCAGGGCGGAGGCGTAGACGACCTTGAAGTCCAGCTGTTCTTCGGTAGCACCGAGGTTGTCGAACAGGTCGAAGATCTGGTCCAGAACCCAGTCCGGACGAGCGCCTGGACGGTCAACCTTGTTGATGACCACGATTGGGCGCAGGCCGGCTTCGAAGGCTTTCTTGGTTACGAAGCGGGTTTGCGGCATCGGGCCGTCTTGAGCGTCGACCAGCAGCAGAACCGAGTCCACCATCGACATTACGCGCTCAACTTCGCCGCCGAAGTCGGCGTGGCCGGGGGTGTCGACGATGTTGATGTGGTAGCCGTTCCAGTTGATCGCGGTGTTCTTCGCGAGAATGGTAATGCCGCGCTCTTTTTCCTGGTCGTTGGAGTCCATCACGCGCTCGTCGTTGAGCTCGTTGCGCTCCAGGGTGCCGGATTGACGCAGGAGTTTATCAACCAGGGTGGTCTTACCATGGTCAACGTGGGCGATGATGGCGATGTTGCGTAGATTTTCGATCACTTTTGCATCTCGATCAGAGGATTCGGTTCGCCGCTAAGTCTAGGCGGCCAGTATGAAGAATGAGTGGCTCAACTGCCCCGTCGGTCGGGGGGGCGGTGGCGGATACTGCCGCCATTCAGCCCCGGCGTTTTATGCCGGACGATAAACGCGCACATTGGCATGCCCCTCGCTAAGCAAGTGGTGGGCATGCAGGCGGCTCATCACGCCTTTGTCGCAATACAGCAGGTACTGACGGGTGGAGTCCAGTTCCTTGTAGCGACTGTTGAGCGCGAAGAACGGCAACGCTCTTACTTCGATGCCGTCCAACTCCAGCGGCAGATCTTCCTGGGCATCCGGATGACGGATGTCCAGCACGATCTGCCCAGGCAAGGCTTCACTCAATTCCTCGACCTGGATGTCTTGGCTTAACTCGTCGATCACCCGGTCGATTGTCACGGAACGGGCGCGCTCAAGGGCGCGCTCGAACACGGTCATATCGATCTGGGCTTCTTCATAAACGACGCGGTCATGTTTGGCACGGGTGGTCGGGTTTACCGAGATCACTCCGCAATATTCGGGCATATGCTTGGCAAATTCGGCGGTGCCGATGTGCTCAGCCATATTGATGATGTCTTGCTTGTGGCTCGCGATCAGCGGGCGCATCACCAGCTTTTCGGTCGCGCGGTCGATCACCGACAGGTTCGGCAGCGTCTGGCTGGACACCTGGGAAATCGCCTCGCCGGTGACCAGCGCGTCGATATCCAGGCCGTCGGCCACACGGGTGGCAGCGCGCAGCATCATGCGCTTGAGCACGACACCCATGTGCGCGTTATCGACCTTGCCGAGAATTTCGCCGAGCACTTCTTCAAATGGCACGCTGACGAACAGCACGCGGTGCGAACTGCCGTAACGGCTCCATAGATAGTGGGCAACTTCCATCACCCCCAGCTCATGGGCGCGGCCGCCAAGATTGAAGAAGCAGAAATGGCTGATCAGCCCGCGGCGGATCATCTGGTACGCCGCCACGGTGGAGTCGAAACCACCGGACATCAGCACCAGCGTCTGCTCGATGGCGCCCAGCGGGTATCCACCAAGGCCTTCGTGTTGGCTGTGAATGACATATAAAAGCTGATTGCGAATTTCCATGCGCACCAGCAGGTCAGGCTCTTTCAGCGAGATACCGGCGGCGCCGCACTGACGACGCAGTTGGCTGCCGACATAACGCTCAACATCCATGGAACTGAAAGTGTGTTTGCCGGCACGCTTGCAGCGCACGGCAAACACTTTGCCGGCCAGTTGCTCGCCGAAGTGGGCTTTGCACTTTTCGACCATGTCGTCGAAATCGCCCAGCGGGTATTCATTCACTTCGAGGAACTGGCCGATGCCCGGGATACGGGTCAGGCGTTCTTTAAGCTCAACCAGCACTTTGGGCTCGGTGAGTTTGGTCTCGACGTCAATGTTGTCCCACACGCCGTCCACCACGAGATCTGGATCCAGGTCACGCATCACCGCGCGAATATTCTTCGCAAGCTGGCGGATAAAACGCGTACGCACCGGCCGGCTTTTAATGGTGATCTCGGGGAAGACTTTAACGATAAGTTTCATGAAAACAGCGTGCGCGAGCCCGGCCGAAATTGAGGGGCGCGGATTATAGCGGAAATTGCTCAAGGTTTAACCAGGCAATGCACACAAAGATCGGCGGCGCACCAAAATGAGTCTCGCCATTTAACCAGAGCCTCATATTGGTGCATTGCCCGCTATGTTTTTGCCGCGCAGCCCCCGCTACGCCTGAGTTTCGTGCATCAAACCCACTTCGGGGCACTGGCATGCAATTTGCTCCCTTGTGAGGCAGGTTGCCCTGGCGGACTATGCCGCCCGGCTTCACCGTTTTATTTGGGGCTAAAAAATCACAACGCCCCACCATCTGGAGGACACCATGTCGAAGGCGCTTCAACTAATCAAAGAACACGACGTGAAGTGGGTTGACCTGCGCTTCACCGATACCAAAGGCAAGCAGCACCACGTGACCATGCCGGCCCGTGACGCCCTTGACGACGAATTCTTCGAAGTCGGCAAAATGTTCGACGGCTCCTCGATCCATGGCTGGAAAGGCATCGAAGCCTCCGACATGATCCTGCTGCCAGTAGACAGCACTGCCGTGCTCGACCCGTTCACCGAAGAGCCAACCCTGATCCTGGTTTGCAACATCATCGAACCATCGACCATGCAAGGCTACGACCGCGACCCGCGCTCCATCGCTTCGCGTGCCGAGGAATACCTGAAGACCACCGGTATCGGTGACACCGTATTCGTTGGCCCGGAACCAGAATTCTTCATCTTCGACGAAGTAAAATTCAAATCCGACATCTCCGGCTCCATGTTCAAGATCTACTCCGAACAAGGCTCCTGGATGTCCGACGCTGACATCGAAACCGGCAACAAAGGCCACCGTCCAGGCGTTAAAGGTGGTTACTTCCCGGTTCCGCCATGCGACCACGACCACGAAATCCGTACTGCCATGTGTAATGCCATGGAAGAAATGGGCCTGGTCATCGAAGTTCACCACCACGAAGTGGCGACTGCTGGTCAGAACGAAATCGGCGTTAAGTTCAACACCCTAGTAGCCAAGGCTGACGAAGTTCAGACCCTGAAGTACTGCGTACACAACGTAGCTGATGCCTACGGCAAAACCGCTACCTTCATGCCTAAGCCGCTGTACGGCGATAACGGTTCGGGTATGCACGTTCACCTGTCGATCGGTAAAGACGGCAAGAACACCTTCGCCGGCGAAGGCTATGCCGGCCTGTCCGATACCGCTCTGTTCTTCATCGGCGGCATCATCAAGCACGGTAAGGCACTGAACGGCTTCACCAACCCGTCGACCAACTCCTACAAGCGTCTGGTCCCAGGTTTCGAAGCTCCGGTAATGCTGGCCTACTCGGCTCGTAACCGTTCCGCTTCCATCCGTATCCCGTACGTTTCCAGCCCGAAAGCTCGCCGCATCGAAGCGCGCTTCCCGGATCCGGCTGCCAACCCGTACCTGGCCTTCGCAGCTCTGCTGATGGCTGGTCTGGACGGTATTCAGAACAAGATCCACCCTGGCGACGCAGCGGACAAGAACCTGTACGACCTGCCTCCAGAAGAAGGCAAGCTGATTCCGCAAGTGTGCGGCAGCCTGAAAGAAGCTCTGGAAGAACTGGACAAGGGCCGTGCGTTCTTGACCAAAGGCGGCGTGTTCAGCGACGACTTCATCGATGCCTACATCGAGCTGAAGAGCGAAGAAGAAATCAAAGTGCGCACCTTCGTGCACCCTCTGGAATACGACCTGTACTACAGCGTTTAAGTAGAACAGCGTCCAAGCCAGACACGCTCGCTTTCATAGCGGCGTGATTGAGAAGGCCTCCCTCGGGAGGCCTTTTTTATTTCCGCCTTTCACACCGTACAAAGCGCCATCGCGCGGCATCAGCGCGCCTTGCCTGACAGCCCGCAGCAGCGATTACCCGTATTCCTCCCTCTGTACCCCCAACAGTTGGAGCGACGCCATGAACCCACGCCAGATCGCCACCACAGCCCTCAGCTGCCTGTGGCTTGCCGGCTGCAGCCACACCCTCGACAAGCCCGGCATCGAATCGCAAGTCCTGCTTAAAACCACCATCTCCTGGGATGGCACGCCGTACACCAGCTACCCGCGCGGCACGCCGGAATTGACCTTGGTGAAAATCCATATCCCTCCCAATTCCGTGCTTGATTGGCACACTCACCCCATCCCCAACGCCGCTTATATGCTTGCTGGCGAACTCACCGTCGAAACCCGCAAGCCGGGACAAAGGCGCCTACTCAAACAGGGCGACACGTTGGCGGAAACGGTGGGCATCATTCACCGCGGCATGACCGGCGAACAGCCAGCCGACCTGCTGGTGTTCTATGCCGGCGTGCCGATGCTGCCACTCAGCGAAAAAACAGGTAAGGCCGCCCGTGATGGCCGAGCGCCTCCCAGCAGAGGCGCTTTTTATTGCCCGCAATCTTGTTCTCGTGCACAGCGATAAGCGGACAAACTTGCCAGCGCCGCATTGCAGTGCAAGGCTAAGCACACACCCCACGGAACCCACGCCATGCGCCTGATCGTGACCTGCCTGTTAGCCGCCCTGGCCCTGCCCGCCAGCGCCGAGATCTACAAGTACACCGACGCCAACGGCAACACCGTTTTCACCAACCAGCCGCCCCAAGGCACCAACGCCGAAGCCGTCACCCTGCCGCCGGTAAACACCGTGCAATCGCCACCTCCACCCACCATGCCGGGCAACTCGCAGGAGCCATCGGCAACCGAACAAATCTACAGCGTGCTGGAAATTGCCAATGTGCCGGACGAAGAAGCGCTACGCGCCAACGACGGTAGCTTCACCGTGAGCGTGAACATCCAACCACAACTGCGCATCGGCGACAGCCTGCAGCTGCTGCTCGACGGCCAGCCCTATGGCGGCCTGACCAGCAGTCTGCAGTTCCCCCTCAACAATGTGGACCGCGGCGAACACAGCCTCTCGGTGCAGGTGTTTAGCGGCGATCGCCTGATTCAGCAGAGCGCCACCGTCACTTTCACTACGCAGCGCATCAGCACCAACAGCCCAGCCCGTCCGCCGATCAAACCGACGCCCAAACCGACTCCAAGGCCAGCCAACTAAACCATGCGATTCGCTCTGCTCTGCCTGCTGTTGCTGGGCCTCCCAGCCGTGGCCGATGTGTATACCTATATTGATAGCGAAGGTAACCGGGTCTTTACCGACCAACCGAGGGGCAATGCCAAGAAGGTGGAGATCGCCCCCACCAATGGCATGAACCAGACCACACCGCCAACCGTACGGGTGCCCGTGCCGGTAGTAGCACCCGCGCCGTTGGCCACGTATCAGCTGTTGCGCATTCTGGTGCCCGAACCCGATGCCACGGTGCAGGAAGGCTCGTCCGGCGACCTGATCGTCACGCTGACCAGCGACCCGGCACTGATGGAGGGCCACAACTACCGCTTGCTGCTCGATGGCACCGTGGCTGGCACACCCGGGCGCAGCCCGGTGATTCCGCTGACCAACCTGGACCGTGGCACCCACCAGTTGGCGGCAGAGATTATCGACGCCGAAGGGCGCAGCGTTGCGCGCACGCCGAGCCAACCCGTGCATATCGTGCGCACCTCGCTCGACAGTAAGCGCCGAGCCAATCCCTGCTCGAAAGGCGACTGGGGCGTGCGGCCGGAATGCCCGCTCAAGGACAAACCCAAAGACGATGACGACGACATCCCCTTCGTCCCCTTCCTCTAACCGTCTAGCCGTCACGCACAAAGCACCATATTGGTGCTTTGTGACGCACCAAATTCTATGCTCTCCCTGTTTTGGTTCGCTCATGGCGGCTGACGGTGCAGCAAAACGACCCAATTTCCCTGTTTACGCCGCTATCACGCGTCTTTTCGGGGCTTTGGTTTGCTTTTTGCATTTTCAGTCCCATTCTCGGGATCCCATAGATGACCATCAACGACGCACTGCACCGCCTGCTGCTGGACAACCTGACCACCGCGACTCTGCTGCTCAACGCCGAACTGCGCCTTGAGTACATGAACCCCGCGGCGGAAATGCTTCTGGCCGTCAGCGGCCAGCGCAGCCACGGCCAATTCATCAGTGAGTTGTTTACCGAATCGCCCGAAGCGCTGGCCTCGTTGCGCCAGGCTGTCGAAGAGGCGCACCCCTTCAATAAGCGCGAAGCGGTGCTGATCGCCCTCACCGGCCAGACCCTGACCGTGGACTATGCGGTTACGCCGATTCTCAACCGCGGCGCCACCCTGCTGCTGCTTGAGGTTCATCCGCGTGATCGCCTGCTGCGCATCACCAAGGAAGAAGCCCAGCTGTCCAAGCAGGAAACCACCAAAATGCTGGTGCGCGGCCTCGCCCATGAAATAAAGAATCCACTGGGTGGCATTCGCGGCGCCGCACAGCTGCTGGCCCGAGAACTGCCAGACGAAAACCTCAAGGATTACACCAACGTCATCATCGAAGAGGCCGACCGCCTGCGTAATCTGGTCGACCGCATGCTCGGCTCCAACAAGCTGCCATCGCTGGCAATGACCAACGTGCACGAAGTACTGGAGCGGGTCAGCAGCCTGGTGGAGGCCGAGAGCCAGGGCGGCATCACCTTGGTGCGCGACTACGACCCGAGCATCCCCGACGTATTGATCGACCGCGAGCAGATGATTCAGGCGGTGCTCAATATCGTGCGCAACGCCATGCAAGCCATCGGCGGCCAGAATGAATTCCGCCAGGGCCGCATCATGCTGCGTACCCGTACCTTGCGGCAGTTCACCATTGCCCACACCCGCCACCGCCTGGTGGCGAAGGTGGAAATCATCGACAACGGCCCGGGCATTCCGGCTGAACTTCAAGAAACCATTTTCTATCCCATGGTCAGTGGTCGTCCGGACGGTACCGGACTGGGCTTGGCTATCACCCAGAACATCATCAGTCAGCATCAGGGGCTGATCGAATGCGAGAGCCACCCTGGCCACACCGTGTTTTCGATCTTCCTGCCGTTGGAACAAGGAGTTACTTCGTCATGAGCCGCAGCGAAACCGTCTGGATTGTCGACGACGATCGTTCCATCCGTTGGGTACTGGAAAAAGCCCTGCAGCAAGAAGGCATGACCACCACCAGCTTCGACAGTGCCGACGGCGTGCTCAGCCGTCTTAGCCGTCAGCAGCCGGACGTGATCATTTCGGACATCCGCATGCCCGGTGCCAGTGGCCTGGACTTGCTGGCGCGCATTCGCGAGCTCTACCCGCGTTTGCCGGTGATTATAATGACCGCCCATTCCGACCTGGAAAGCGCGGTGGCTTCCTATCAGGGCGGCGCCTTTGAATACCTTCCCAAACCCTTCGACGTGGACGAGGCTGTTTCGCTGGTAAAGCGAGCCTTCCAACACGCCCAGGAACAGCAAGGCCTGCACGTGCCGGTTGAGCAGACCCGCACTCCGGAAATCATCGGCGAAGCGCCGGCGATGCAGGAAGTGTTTCGCGCCATCGGCCGCCTGAGCCACTCGAACATCACCGTGCTTATTAATGGTGAGTCGGGCACCGGTAAAGAATTGGTTGCCCACGCCCTGCATCGGCACAGTCCGCGCGCGGCGTCGCCATTTATTGCGCTGAACATGGCGGCGATTCCGAAAGACCTGATGGAATCCGAGCTGTTCGGCCATGAGAAAGGCGCTTTTACCGGCGCGGCCAACCAGCGTCGCGGTCGTTTCGAGCAAGCCGACGGCGGCACCCTGTTCCTCGATGAAATCGGCGATATGCCGGCCGACACCCAAACGCGGTTGCTGCGCGTATTGGCCGATGGCGAGTTCTACCGCGTCGGCGGCCATACGCCGGTGAAAGTGGACGTGCGCATCATCGCCGCCACCCACCAGAATCTGGAAAACCTGGTGCAGGCCGGCAAGTTCCGTGAAGACTTGTTCCACCGCCTGAACGTTATCCGCATTCATATCCCGCGCATGTCGGATCGCCGCGAAGATATCCCGACCCTGGCCCGTCACTTCCTTGCTCGCGCTGCCCAGGAGCTGGCCGTCGAGCCGAAGCTGCTGAAAACCGAGACAGAGGACTACCTGAAGAACCTGCCGTGGCCAGGCAACGTGCGTCAGCTGGAAAACACCTGCCGCTGGATTACAGTAATGGCGTCGGGCCGCGAAGTGCATATCGACGACCTGCCCCCGGAATTGCTTACGCAGCCCCAAGACAGTGCTCCGGCGACCAATTGGGAGCAGGCTTTGCGCCAATGGGCCGATCAGGCGCTCGCACGCGGGCAGTCCAGCCTGCTCGATACGGCCGTGCCAACCTTCGAACGGATCATGATCGAGACTGCCCTCAAGCACACCGCCGGCCGTCGTCGCGACGCCGCCGTGCTGCTCGGCTGGGGCCGTAACACCTTGACTCGTAAGATAAAAGAGCTAGGCATGAAGATCGACGGCGGCGATGACGACGAAGACGAAAGCTGAGTTTTCGCCTTACCCGCCCACAAAAAAGCGAGCGCAATGCTCGCTTTTTTGTGGGCCGCAATAAAACTGGCACACCACCTGCATAGTGTTAAGTGTAGAAACGAAATACCCCCAGTTTTCGGGGACCTTGGTACAGGCAGGCCGGGGATTCCCCTTTTTTATTCTGCGGTTTTATCCGCAACTGTTACTGCGCAACAAGGCTGATCACTAGCCGCCACCGTCCACCCTCCGCTGCGCCGTGCCACTGGGCCTGCAGCGGGCGGGCCGCGACCAGATTCAGCAGCAACCCTCCCTTACTCCGCAGAAGCCGCCAATTGACGTTCTTACCGTCCAATTGCAGCTGGCCCTGGCGCGAACTGCCTTCGGCATAAAAGCGCATCACCAGCGCACCATCGACTTGCTCGGCGAGCACTTTTGGTTCAGCGTCGAACAGAAGCTCCAGCCCACCGGCGATGACCACAATGTCGTCGAGCATCACGGGCGCAGGGTCTTGCAAGCGGCCGATCATCATTCCCACCATAAAGCCGAACAGCGCCAAAGACGCCACCACACGAACCAATAATTTTGGCCGCGGGTCCGGCACTTCGAGGGTAAAATCCTCGACGCCCTCAAGTCGGAGTCGTGCATGTTTCACGTGATTCTGTTTCAACCGGAAATCCCCCCCAATACCGGCAACATTATCAGGCTCTGCGCCAATAGCGGATGCAGTCTGCACCTGATCGAGCCGATTGGTTTCGAACTTGACGACAAGCGTCTGCGCCGCGCCGGGCTGGATTACCACGAGTACGCCACCCTGACTCGCCACAGCGACCTGCCCAGCTGTCTGGAAAGCCTGGGGCAGCCGCGGGTGTTTGCGTTCACCACCAAGGCCTCGCACCCGTTTCATGAAGCGACGTTTGCCAAAGGTGATGCGTTGTTGTTTGGCCCCGAAAGTCGAGGCTTGCCGGCAGACGTGCTAGAAGCCATTCCTGCCGAGCAACGCCTGCGCTTGCCCATGCGCCCGGGCTGCCGCAGCCTGAATCTGTCCAACACCGTTGCCGTGGCCGTTTACGAAGGCTGGCGGCAGTTGGGTTTTAGTCTGGACTAGGTTTTTAGCCGCGATAAAAAAGGCGCCTCTGAGGGCGCCTTTTTCGCTTGTGGAGCGTTACTCCACGTTCAAGCCAAGCGCTTTGGCAACGCCACGGCCATAGGCACCATCCGCCTGGCTGAAATGCGCTAGCTGACGCAGTTGAATGTCTTCGCTGACCCCTTGCAGGGCGCCGGCGATATTGCTGATCAGGAGCGCCTGCTGCTCGGCACTCATCAAGCGGAACAGCGCACCGGCCTGACTGTAGTAATCGCCGTCGGTACGGTGGTCGTAACGGTCGGCCGCGCCTTCCAGCGCCAGAGCAGGTTCCCGGTATTGCGGCGCCTGCTTCGGCGCACCGGCGTAACTGTTGGGCTCGTAGTGCGGCGCCGCACCACCGTTGCCATCGAAGCGCATAGAACCGTCGCGCTGGTAGTTATTCACCGGCGAGCGCGGGGCGTTCACTGGCAGTTGCTGATGGTTGGTGCCAATGCGATAGCGGTGCGCGTCGGCGTAGGCGAATACGCGGCCCTGCAGCATGCGGTCCGGCGACAGACCAACACCCGGCACCATATTGCTCGGCGCGAACGCTGCTTGCTCGACCTCAGCGAAGTAGTTCTGCGGGTTACGGTTCAGCTCGATCTCGCCTACTTCAATGAGCGGGAAATCTTTCTGCGACCAGGTCTTGGTGACATCGAACGGGTTTTCGCGGTGTGCGGCGGCCTGAGCTTCGGTCATTACCTGAATGCACACCTTCCATTTCGGGAAGTCGCCACGGTCGATGGCACCAAACAGATCGCGTTGAGCGTAATCCGGGTCGGTGCCCGCCAGGTGGGCAGCTACCGTCGGCGAAAGGTTTTTGATGCCTTGCTGACTCTTGTAATGCCACTTCACCCAGTGGCGCTCGCCGTTGGCGTTAATCAGGCTGTAGGTGTGACTGCCAAAGCCGTGCATAAAGCGGTAGCCGTCCGGTATGCCGCGATCGGAAAACAGGATGGTGACCTGATGCAACGACTCAGGCGACAGCGACCAGAAGTCCCACATCATCTGCGGGCTTTTCAGATTGCTTTGCGGCAAGCGCTTTTGCGTGTGGATAAAGTCGGGGAATTTCATCGGGTCGCGGATAAAGAACACCGGGGTGTTATTGCCGACGATGTCCCAGTTACCTTCTTCAGTGTAGAACTTCACGGCGAAACCGCGAGGATCGCGCTCGGTATCGGCAGAACCACGCTCGCCGCCGACGGTGGAGAAGCGCAGGAACATGGGCGTTTGTTTGCCCACGCTATCGAACAGCTTGGCGTGGCTGAGTGCGGTGATATCGCGGGTAACGGTAAACGTGCCGTACGCACCGGAGCCTTTCGCGTGGACGCGGCGCTCAGGGATCACTTCGCGGTTGAAGTGGGCGAGCTTCTCTACCAGATGAAAATCATCCAACAGCAACGGACCACGGGGGCCGGCTGAACGGGAATTTTGATTGTCAGCAACCGGCGCACCGCTTGCGGTCGTGAGGATGGGGGACTGGCTCATTTCACTCTCCTGGTCATATCCAACCGGTGTCGCCCGGCGTTGGAGGAGAGATTAAGGTTCGCTATCGCTTATGGATAATTCATTAATACAGACTATCGATAGTCAAATACTTTTAGCCTTGCGTTATCTATAGTCGTCTTTTCTTTGGGCACAAAAAAACCGGGCCAAAGCCCGGTTTTTTCTTACAACCTACGACTTACTCAGCGTCTACAGCTGCGCCGCCGACCGGACGGTCAACCAGCTCAACATAAGCCATTGGAGCATTGTCGCCAGCGCGGAAACCGCACTTGAGAATACGCAGGTAACCGCCCTGACGGGTGGCGTAGCGCTTGCCCAGGTCGTTGAACAGCTTACCAACGATGGCTTTCGAACGAGTACGGTCGAAGGCCAAACGGCGGTTTGCCAAACTATCTTCTTTAGCCAGGGTGATCAGCGGCTCGGCTACGCGGCGCAGTTCCTTGGCCTTAGGCAGGGTCGTTTTGATCAGCTCGTGCTCAAACAGCGACACCGCCATGTTTTGAAACATGGCCTTGCGGTGAGCGCTAGTGCGGCTCAGGTGACGACCACTCTTACGATGACGCATGGTTCAATTCCTTACCAAACTTACGTTCGGTGATTACGACGATCAGGCAGTCGCCTTGTCGTCCTTCTTAAGACTTGCCGGTGGCCAGTTGTCCAGGCGCATACCGAGAGAAAGACCACGAGAGGCCAGCACGTCCTTGATCTCAGTCAGGGACTTCTTGCCCAAGTTCGGAGTTTTCAACAGCTCTACTTCGGTGCGCTGAATCAGATCGCCGATGTAGTAGATGTTCTCCGCCTTAAGGCAGTTGGCCGAACGAACGGTCAGTTCCAGATCATCAACCGGGCGCAGCAGGATCGGATCGATCTCGTCTTCCTGCTCGATTACCACTGGCTCACTGTCACCTTTGAGGTCGACGAACGCAGCCAACTGCTGTTGCAGAATGGTTGCAGCGCGGCGGATAGCCTCTTCAGGATCCAGAGTACCGTTGGTCTCCAGGTCAATAACCAGCTTGTCAAGGTTAGTACGCTGCTCAACACGGGCGTTTTCAACGACGTACGCCACACGGCGCACAGGGCTGAAAGAGGAGTCCAGCTGCAAGCGACCAATGCTGCGACTTTCGTCTTCATCACTCTGACGCGAATCAGCAGGCTCATAGCCGCGACCACGAGCCACAGTGAGCTTCATGTTCAGTGCGCCGTTAGAAGCCAGGTTGGCAATAACGTGATCACCATTGACGATCTCGACATCATGATCCAGCTGAATATCGGCAGCGGTAACAACGCCCGAGCCCTTCTTCGCCAGTGTCAGAGTCACTTCGTCACGACCGTGCAACTTAATAGCCAGACCTTTCAGGTTGAGCAGGATTTCAATTACGTCTTCCTGTACACCTTCGATGGCGCTGTACTCGTGGAGTACACCGTCAATCTCGGCCTCGACTACTGCACAGCCAGGCATTGAGGACAACAAAATACGACGCAGCGCGTTGCCCAACGTGTGGCCAAAACCACGCTCGAGAGGCTCGAGGGTGATCTTAGCGCGGGTCGGACTGACCACCTGCACATCGATGTGACGGGGGGTCAGGAACTCATTTACCGAAATCTGCATGGATGCACCTATTTTCTAGCCCTTACTTGGAGTAGAGCTCGACAATCAGGCTTTCGTTGATGTCGGCGGAGAGGTCACTGCGAGCTGGTACGCTTTTGAAAACGCCCGATTTCTTCTCAGTGTCTACATCTACCCATTCAACGCGGCCACGCTGGGCACACAGCTCAAGAGCTTGAACAATGCGCAGCTGATTCTTCGATTTCTCGCGAACTGCAACAACGTCACCAGCACGAACCTGGTAGGACGGGATGTTTACAGTTTTACCGTTGATGCTGATAGCTTTATGCGAAACCAGCTGACGGGATTCGGCGCGTGTAGCACCAAAGCCCATACGGTATACAACGTTATCCAGACGGCATTCGAGCAGTTGCAGCAGGTTCTCACCAGTAGCGCCTTTCTTGCCGGCAGCTTCTTTGTAGTAACCGCTGAATTGACGCTCAAGCACGCCATAGATACGACGTACCTTCTGCTTTTCACGCAGTTGGGTACCGTAGTCGGATTGGCGACCGCGGCGCTGACCGTGGATACCAGGGGCAGCTTCAATGTTGCACTTCGATTCCAGAGCGCGAACGCCACTTTTCAGGAACAGGTCAGTGCCTTCACGACGCGCCAGTTTGCATTTTGGACCAATGTAACGAGCCATTATCTATCGTCTCCTGATTACACGCGGCGCTTCTTCGGCGGACGGCACCCGTTATGCGGGATTGGCGTCACGTCGGTGATGCTGGCGATCTTGTAACCGCAGCCGTTCAAAGCACGGACAGCGGACTCACGACCTGGACCTGGGCCCTTGACGTTAACGTCGAGGTTTTTCAGGCCATATTCCAGCGCAGCTTGACCAGCACGTTCAGCAGCTACTTGAGCAGCGAACGGAGTGGACTTGCGTGAACCGCGGAAACCCGAACCACCAGAGGTAGCCCAGGATAGGGCGTTACCTTGACGATCGGTAATGGTCACAATGGTGTTGTTGAAAGACGCGTGGATATGGGCGATGCCATCAACCACTGTCTTTTTAACTTTTTTACGAGGACGAGCAGCAGGTTTTGCCATGACTAGATTCCTGTCGATTCGCGGGTGCGATTACTTGCGGATCGGCTTACGCGGACCCTTACGGGTGCGTGCGTTGGTCTTGGTGCGCTGACCGCGAACCGGTAGACCGCGACGATGACGCAGGCCGCGGTAGCAACCCAGGTCCATCAAGCGCTTGATCTTCATGTTGACTTCACGACGCAGGTCACCTTCGGTGTTCACCTTTGCCACTTCGCCACGCAGGAGTTCAATCTGCTCATCGCTCAGATCTTTAATCTTTGCCGCCGGGTTAACCCCGGTGGTTGCGCAAATTTTCTGCGCAGTTGTGCGACCAACACCGAAGATGTAGGTCAGCGAGATAACAGTATGCTTGTTATCTGGAATGTTGACGCCTGCAATACGGGCCATTCAATGAAACTCCAATTGACAGCTACCTACGCCCCGGAAGCCAAGAAAAGGGCGCGAGATATTAACGCTGTAATAACAAATAAGCAACCCGACAGCGCACTAGCTGCCGGGCTTATAGCTTTTGATCACACTCAGCCTTGGCGCTGCTTGTGACGCGGTTCTGCACTGCAGATGACTCGCACGACACCTTCACGGCGAATAATTTTGCAGTTGCGGCACAGCTTTTTCACCGATGCACGAACTTTCATCACCAACTCCTCGAACCTTATGGACACATTAACGGAGCATGCCGTTGCCGTAGCCCTTCAGGTTGGCTTTCTTCATCAGGGATTCGTACTGGTGTGAAACGAGGTGCGATTGTACTTGGGACATAAAGTCCATCACAACCACTACCACGATCAGCAACGAGGTCCCGCCAAGATAGAACGGCACGTTTGCAGCAACGACCAGAAACTGGGGCAGCAAGCAAACAGCCATCATGTACAAAGCACCGAACATGGTTAAGCGAGTCAACACGCCATCGATATAGCGCGCCGATTGCTCACCCGGACGAATGCCAGGAATAAAGGCACCAGACTTCTTCAGGTTTTCCGCTACGTCTTTCGGGTTGAACATCAGCGCTGTGTAGAAGAAGCAGAAGAAAACGATCCCCGCACTAAACAGCAAGATATTCAACGGCTGACCAGGAGCGATAGCCTGCGAAACATCCTGAAGCCAGCCCAGACCTGCAGACTGACCAAACCAGGCGCCCAGCGAAGCCGGGAATAACAGAAGGCTACTGGCAAAAATAGCCGGGATAACTCCGGCCATGTTTACCTTCAACGGCAAGTGGCTAGTCTGCGCAGCGAAGACCTTGCGGCCTTGCTGACGCTTGGCGTAGTGCACCGCAATGCGACGCTGACCACGTTCAATGAACACCACAAACCCGATGATCGCTACCGCGAGCAGGCCGATTGCAACCAGAGCGAAGATATTGATATCCCCCTGACGCGCAGACTCGAAAGACTGCCCAATTGCACGCGGCAAGCCAGCGACAATACCTGAGAAGATCAACATCGAGATGCCGTTACCGACACCGCGCTCAGTGATCTGCTCACCCAGCCACATCATGAACATGGCACCAGCAACAAATGTGCTGACTGCCACGAAGTGAAAGCCGAAATCGCCCGAGAACGCTACACCTTGACCGGCCAAGCCAACGGACATACCGGTTGCTTGTACAAACGCCAGAATCAAGGTGCCGTAGCGGGTGTACTGGCTAATCTTGCGACGGCCAGACTCACCTTCCTTCTTCAACTGCTCCAGCTGCGGGCTGACAGCAGTCATGAGCTGCATGATGATCGATGCCGAAATGTACGGCATGATCCCCAGTGCAAAAATGCTCATGCGCTCCAGCGCACCGCCGGAAAACATGTTGAACAAGCTAAGAATGGTCCCCTCATTCTGCCGAAACAGATCCGCCAACCGGTCCGGGTTGATACCTGGAACTGGGATGTGAGCGCCTACTCGATAGACGATGATCGCCATAAGGAGAAAGCGCAGACGAGCCCAGAGCTCGGACAACCCGCCATTGCTGAGCGCTGAGAGAGCACCTTGCTTAGCCATTTATTCCTCGAATTTGCCGCCAGCTGCTTCGATAGCCGCACGCGCACCTTTGGTGGCAGCGATACCTTTGAGGGTCACCGCACGAGTAATCTCACCGGACAGCATTACTTTCACGCGCTGTACGTTTTGATTAATCAGGTTGGCATCCTTCAGGGACTGCAGAGTTACAACATCGCCTTCCACTTTATTCAGCTCGGAGGTGCGAACTTCTGCACGATCCATAGCTTTCAGGGAGACGAAGCCGAACTTCGGCAGACGACGGTGCAGCGGCTGTTGACCGCCTTCAAAACCCGGAGCGATGGTGCCACCGGAGCGGGAGGTCTGACCTTTGTGGCCGCGGCCACCTGTCTTACCCAAACCACTACCGATACCACGGCCCGGACGGTGCTTCTCGCGACGGGAACCCGGCGCAGGACTCAGATCGTTCAGGTACATGTGTTAACCCTCAACTCGCAGCATGTAGTAAGCCTTGTTGATCATCCCGCGGTTAGCCGGAGTATCCAAGACTTCTACAGTGTGACCGATGCGACGCAGGCCCAGACCTTTAACACAGAGTTTGTGGTTAGGAATACGGCCGGTCATGCTTTTGATCAGCGTTACTTTAACGGTAGCCATGATCAACGGATCTCCTCAACGCTCTTGCCGCGCTTGGCAGCAATAGAACCTGGAGATTGCATAGCTTTCAAACCTTTGAAAGTGGCGTGAACCACGTTTACCGGGTTAGTCGAGCCGTAGCACTTGGCCAACACGTTCTGCACGCCAGCAACTTCGAGGACAGCACGCATAGCGCCGCCAGCGATGATACCGGTACCCTCAGAAGCAGGCTGCATGTACACCTTGGAGGCGCCATGAGCAGACTTCATTGCGTACTGCAGAGTGGTGCCGTTCAGGTCCACTTGAATCATATTGCGACGAGCAGCTTCCATAGCTTTCTGGATAGCGGCTGGCACTTCGCGGGACTTACCGCGACCGAAACCAACACGGCCCTTACCATCACCCACCACGGTCAACGCGGTAAAAGTGAAGATACGGCCGCCTTTTACGGTTTTAGCTACACGATTAACCTGAACCAGTTTCTCGATGTAGCCTTCGTCGTTGCCGTTGTCGCGGCTGTCGCGTCTTTGATCGTTATTTGCCATAACTTAGAACTCCAGCCCGCCTTCACGAGCAGCATCAGCCAGCGCCTTGACGCGGCCGTGGTACTTGAAGCCAGAACGGTCGAATGCCACCTGAGTGACGCCAGCGGCTTTCGCGCGCTCAGCAACCAGTTGGCCAACTTTCGTGGCCGCGTCGATGTTGCCAGTGGCACCAGTACGCAGATCCTTGTCCAAAGTCGAAGCGCTTGCCAAGACTTTGCTGCCGTCGGCCGAGATGACCTGGGCGTAAATGTGCTGCGAAGAGCGGTACACGCAGAGACGCACGGCTTCTAGCTCGTGCATTTTCAGGCGTGCTTTGCGAGCGCGACGCAGTCGAGTAACTTTTTTGTCGGTCATTTGCTATGCCCTACTTCTTCTTCGCTTCTTTACGGCGGACGACTTCGTCTGCGTAACGCACACCTTTACCTTTGTAAGGTTCTGGCGGACGGAAGTCACGGATCTCAGCGGCCACTTGACCTACCAGCTGCTTGTCGATGCCCTTGATCAGGATATCGGTTTGGCTAGGAGTTTCTGCGGTTACGCCTTGTGGAAGTTCGTAATCCACCGGGTGCGAGAAGCCAAGTGCCAGGGAAAGGATTTCGCCTTTGGCCTGAGCCTTGTAACCAACACCAACCAGCTGCAGCTTGCGCTCGAAGCCTTGGCTGACGCCGATTACCATGTTGTTCACCAACGCACGGGTGGTACCGGCCATTGCGCGAGTTTGTTGGTCGCCATTGCGAGCAGCGAAACGCAGCTCACCAGCTTCCTCAACAATTTCAACGGACGAATGAACGTTCAGTTCGAGAGCGCCTTTGGCACCCTTCACCGAGAGCTGTTGGCCGGCGAGTTTGATCTCGACACCAGCTGGCAGCTTAACGGGGTTCTTAGCAACGCGAGACATGCTTGTTCCCCCCTTAGAACACGGTGCAGAGCACTTCGCCGCCGACACCGGCAGCGCGCGCAGCACGATCCGTCATCACACCTTTGTTGGTGGAGACGATGGAAACGCCGAGACCGCCACGAACTTTCGGCAGATCATCAACGGACTTGTACTGGCGCAGGCCTGGACGGCTGACGCGCTTCACTTCTTCGATGACCGGACGGCCTTCGAAATATTTCAGCTCGATGGACAGCTGCGGCTTAACATCGCTGCTGATCTGAAAACCCGCGATGTAACCTTCGTCCTTCAGGACTTTGGCTACAGCCACCTTCAACGTGGAAGACGGCATGCTTACGACGGACTTTTCAGCCATCTGGGCATTACGGATACGAGTTAGCATGTCCGCTAACGGGTCCTGCATACTCATGGGCTAGGTGCTCCTGAAACAAAAGAATTAGCCAAACGGCTACTGCATGTCGCTAGAAAAATGCCGTGCATATAAAAGCCAGGCTCAGGCGAGCCGAGCATTCTAGAGACTGATTAAAAATGAATCAAGCCCCAAAAGGGGCTTGATTCATTTTTGCTCTGTACCAGGGCCAACTCCGTGAAGAGCGGACCCCGGCTTGTCGAGACTTCGACTTACCAGCTGGCTTTCACCAGACCTGGTACATCACCGCGCATTGCAGCTTCGCGCAGCTTGTTACGGCCGAGGCCGAACTTGCGGTACACGCCGTGCGGACGACCGGTGATGCGGCAACGGTTACGCAGGCGCGAAGCGCTGGCGTCACGTGGTTGCTTTTGCAGGGCGATCTGCGCTTCCCAACGAGCTTCCGGACTGGTGTTCGGATTAACGATGGTAGCTTTCAGCTCAGCACGCTTTTTGGCGTACTTGGCAACCGTTTGCTGACGCTTCAGCTCGCGGTTTTTCATGCTTGTCTTGGCCATGTTCCTACTCCGATCAGTTGCGGAACGGGAATTTGAAAGCACGCAGCAAGGCGCGACCTTCATCATCCGTACGAGCAGTAGTGGTCAGGGTGATGTCCAGACCGCGCAGCGCGTCGATTTTGTCGTAATCGATTTCCGGGAAAATGATCTGCTCTTTAACGCCCATGCTGTAGTTGCCACGACCGTCGAAGGACTTGGCATTCAGGCCGCGGAAGTCACGCACGCGCGGCAGGGAGATCGAAAGCAGACGATCCAGGAATTCGTACATACGTTCGCGACGCAGGGTCACTTTCACGCCGATCGGCCAACCTTCACGAACTTTGAAGCCCGCGATGGATTTCTTGGCGTAAGTCACAACGACTTTCTGACCGGTGATCTTTTCCAAATCCGCTACAGCGTGTTCGATGATTTTCTTGTCACCGATCGCTTCGCCAAGACCCATGTTCAGGGTGATTTTGGTAACGCGCGGAACTTCCATCACGTTCGAGAGCTTGAGTTCTTCCTTAAGCTTCGGAGCGATTTCTTTCCGATAAATCTCTTTTAGTCGTGCCATGGTCTTCTACCTAGCAGTGTTCAAGCATCAACCGCTTTTTGGGTCGACTTGAAGACACGAATTTTTTTGCCTTCTTCTACTTTGAAACCAACGCGATCAGCCTTGCTGGTTTCAGAGTTGAAAATGGCGACGTTAGAAGCGTGCAGAGGCGCTTCTTTCTCGACGATACCGCCTTGAACGCCCGACATAGGGTTCGGCTTGGTATGGCGCTTCACCAGGTTGATCCCACCAACGACCAAACGGTCGTCAGCGAGAACCTTGAGCACCTTGCCACGCTTACCTTTGTCTTTGCCGGCGATCACGATGATCTCGTCGTCACGACGAATCTTTTGCATGTCGGATCTCCTTACAGCACTTCAGGGGCGAGCGAGACGATCTTCATGAACTTCTCAGAGCGAAGTTCACGGGTCACGGGCCCAAAGATACGGGTGCCGATCGGCTCTTGCTTGTTGTTCAGCAGAACAGCAGCGTTGCCATCAAAGCGAATGATCGAGCCATCAGGGCGACGAACGCCGTGACGCGTGCGGACTACTACTGCAGTCATCACTTGGCCTTTTTTCACTTTACCGCGCGGAATTGCTTCCTTGACGGTAACTTTGATGATGTCGCCGATGCCGGCATAACGACGATGCGAACCGCCCAACACCTTGATGCACATAACACGACGAGCGCCGCTGTTATCAGCTACATCGAGCATGGATTGAGTCTGAATCATATAATTTCTCCGACCCCTAGTCCTTAGACTTCCACTGCGCGTTCAACGACTTCAACCAGTGCCCAATTTTTGGTCTTGGCCATCGGACGAGTTTCACGAATAGTGACTTTGTCGCCGATGTGGCACTGGTTGGTTTCGTCGTGGGCGTGCAATTTGGTCGAACGCTTCACGTATTTACCGTAGATCGGGTGCTTTACGCGACGCTCGATCAGTACGGTGATGGTCTTGTCCATCTTGTCGCTGACGACACGGCCAGTCAGCGTACGGACAGTTTTTTCAGCTTCAGCCATGATTACTTACCTGCCTGCTGGTTAAGCACAGTCTTCACGCGAGCGATGTCGCGCTTAACTTGCGAGAGCAGGTGAGACTGCCCCAACTGGCCAGTTGCTTTCTGCATACGCAGATTGAACTGGTCGCGCAGCAGGCCGAGCAGTTGCTCGTTCAGCTGCTGTGCTGATTTTTCACGAAGTTCATTCGCTTTCATCACATCACCGTCCGTTTAACAAAGGAGGTGGCGAGCGGCAGCTTTGCAGCAGCCAGGGCGAAAGCCTCACGCGCCAGCTCTTCGGAAACGCCTTCGATCTCATACAGGACTTTGCCTGGCTGGATTTGGGCTACCCAATACTCAACGCTACCCTTCCCTTTACCCATCCGCACTTCGAGAGGCTTCTTGGTAACCGGTTTGTCAGGGAACACGCGAATCCAGATTTTCCCACCACGTTTTACGTGACGAGTCAGAGCACGACGAGCGGACTCAATCTGACGGGCGGTGAGACGACCGCGGGCAACAGACTTCAAGGCGAACTCGCCGAAGCTGACTTTGCTACCGCGCTGGGCCAGACCACGGTTGTGGCCTGTCATCATCTTGCGGAACTTCGTACGCTTTGGTTGCAACATTTGGCGTACCCCTTACTTAGCAGCTTTTTTACGAGGCGCTGGTGCTTGTGGTTTGAGTTCTTCTTGGCGACCACCAATTACTTCGCCTTTGAAGATCCAAACCTTCACACCGATCACACCGTAAGTGGTGTGCGCTTCGTACGTGGCATAGTCGATATCGGCACGCAGGGTGTGCAACGGCACACGACCTTCGCGATACCACTCGGTACGGGCAATTTCTGCGCCGCCCAAACGACCGCTCACTTGGATTTTGATGCCTTTGGCACCAATACGCATGGCGTTCTGTACAGCGCGTTTCATAGCGCGACGGAACATCACACGACGCTCCAGCTGCTGAGCTACGCTCTGTGCAACCAGCATACCGTCAAGCTCCGGCTTGCGGATCTCTTCGATATTGATGTGCACAGGCACACCCATTTGCTTGGTCAGGTCCTGACGCAGCTTCTCAACATCCTCACCTTTCTTCCCGATAACGATACCTGGACGAGCGGTGTGGATGGTGATGCGTGCAGTCTGAGCCGGGCGATGGATATCGATACGGCTTACGGACGCGCTTTTTAGTTTGTCTTGGAGGTATTCACGCACCTTCAGATCTGCGAACAAATAGTCCGCATAAGTCCGACCGTCGGCGTACCAGACGGAGGTGTGCTCCTTGACGATTCCCAGGCGAATGCCAATGGGATGTACTTTCTGACCCATCTCTTCGACTCCGTTACTTGTCAGCAACCTTGACAGTGATATGGCAAGACCGCTTGACGATGCGATCAGCACGGCCTTTGGCACGTGGCATGATGCGCTTCAGCGAACGCCCTTCGTTGACGAAAACAGTAGAGACTTTGAGGTCGTCTACGTCAGCGCCTTCGTTGTGCTCGGCGTTGGCTACAGCCGACTCCAGCACTTTCTTCATGATTTCCGCGGCTTTCTTACTGCTAAAAGCCAGCAGGTTGAGCGCTTCGCCCACCTTCTTCCCGCGGATTTGGTCGGCGACCAAGCGGGCTTTCTGGGCGGAGATTCGAGCGCCCGACAACTTAGCGGCTACTTCCATTTCCTTACCCCTTAACGCTTGGCTTTCTTGTCAGCCACGTGCCCGCGATATGTACGGGTACCGGCGAACTCGCCCAGTTTGTGACCGACCATGTCTTCGTTCACGAGAACTGGAACATGTTGACGACCGTTATGCACAGCGATGGTCAGACCGACCATTTGTGGCAGGATCATCGAACGACGCGACCAGGTTTTCACCGGTTTGCGATCGTTCTTTTCCACCGCCACTTCGACCTTCTTCAGTAGGTGAAGATCGATAAAAGGACCTTTTTTCAGAGAACGTGGCACTGTCGTATCCCTCTATTTACTTGCGACGACGGACGATCATGTTATCGGTGCGTTTGTTACCACGAGTCTTCGCGCCCTTAGTCGGGAAGCCCCATGGAGACACCGGATGACGACCACCAGAGGTACGACCTTCACCACCACCATGTGGGTGGTCAACCGGGTTCATGGCGACACCACGAACGGTTGGGCGAACGCCACGCCAGCGCGTGGCACCCGCTTTACCCAGCGAACGCAAGCTGTGCTCGGAGTTCGAGACTTCGCCCAGGGTCGCACGGCATTCAGCCAGCACTTTACGCATTTCACCGGAACGCAGACGCAAGGTCACGTATGCGCCTTCACGAGCGATCAGCTGAGCCGAAGCACCAGCGGAACGAGCGATCTGAGCACCTTTACCCGGCTTCAACTCAACACCATGAATGGTGCTACCGACTGGGATGTTACGCAGTTGCAGCGAGTTGCCCGGCTTGATCGGAGCGAGAGCGCCCGAGATCAGCTGGTCGCCAGCACTCACGCCTTTTGGGGCGATGATATAACGGCGTTCGCCGTCTGCGTACAGCAGCAGTGCGATGTGAGCGGTACGGTTTGGATCGTATTCAATACGCTCGACAGTGGCAGCGATGCCATCTTTGTCGTTGCGACGGAAATCGACCAGACGGTAATGCTGCTTGTGACCACCACCGATGTGACGAGTGGTAATACGGCCATTGTTGTTACGACCACCAGTCTTCGACTTCTTCTCGAGCAGCGGTGCGTAAGGAGCGCCTTTGTGCAGCTCCTGGTTGACCACCTTGACCACAAAACGGCGGCCAGCGGAGGTCGGTTTGCATTTAACGATTGCCATGATGCTCCCCTTCCTTACTCAGCACTACTGCTGAAGTCGAGATCTTGACCCGGCTGAAGGGAGATAACTGCCTTCTTCCAGTCGTTACGCTTGCCCAGACCGCGAGCAGTACGCTTGCTCTTACCCAGAACATTCAGGGTAGTAACACGCTCTACTTTCACGCTGAACAGGCTTTCGACGGCCTTTTTGATTTCTAGCTTGGTTGCATCGGTAGCAACCTTGAAAACGAACTGGCCTTTTTTGTCAGCCAAAACGGTGGCTTTCTCAGAGACGTGCGGGCCAAGTAGCACTTTAAATACGCGTTCCTGGTTCATCCCAGCAGCTCCTCGAATTTCTTCACGGCCGACACAGTGATCAACACTTTGTCGTAGGCGATGAGACTAACTGGATCGGAACCCTGCACGTCACGGACATCAACGTGTGGAAGGTTACGAGCAGCGAGGTACAGATTCTCGTCGACGGAGTCGGAAACAATCAGTACGTCGGTCAGGCCCATGCCATTCAGTTTGTTCAGCAGGTCTTTGGTTTTCGGTGCATCAACAACGAAATCCTGAACCACAACCAAACGATCAGTGCGAACCAGCTCAGCGAGGATGGAGCGCAGTGCTGCGCGGTACATCTTCTTGTTGAGCTTTTGGCTGTGATCCTGAGGACGAGCAGCAAAGGTGGTGCCGCCGCCGCGCCAGATTGGGCTACGGATGGTACCAGCACGAGCACGACCAGTACCCTTCTGACGCCATGGGCGCTTACCGCCGCCACGAACGTCGGAACGGGTCTTCTGCTGAGCAGTACCTTGACGGCCGCCAGCCATGTAGGCCACGACTGCTTGGTGAACCAGCGTCTCGTTGAACTCGCCGCCGAAAGTCAGTTCGGAAACTTCGATCGCTTGAGCGTCATTTACATTTAATTGCATCTTCGCTTCCCCTTAACCGCGAGCCTTGGCTGCCGGACGCACAACCAGGTTGCCACCGGTAGCGCCAGGAACAGCGCCCTTAACCAGCAGCAGATTGCGTTCAGCGTCGACGCGCACTACTTCGAGGGACTGCACGGTCACGCGCTCAGCGCCCATATGACCGGACATTTTTTTGCCCTTGAATACACGACCAGGAGTCTGGCACTGGCCGATAGAGCCAGGGACGCGGTGGGAGACGGAGTTACCGTGGGTGTTATCTTGACCGCGGAAATTCCAGCGCTTGATGGTACCGGCGAAGCCTTTACCTTTGGACTGACCGGTGACATCCACCAGTTGACCAGCTTGGAAAATTTCTGCATTGATCAGATCGCCAGCCTGGTAGTCGCCTTCTTCAAGACGGAATTCCCAGACGCCACGACCGGCAGCTACGTTTGCTTTAGCGAAGTGGCCTGCCTGAGCAGCAGTCACGCGCGAAGCACGACGCTCACCGACAGTGACTTGCACTGCACGATAGCCATCGCTTTCTTCAGTCTTGAACTGGGTGACGCGATTCGGCTCGATCTCAATGACCGTAACCGGAATGGAGACACCTTCTTCGGTGAAAATACGGGTCATACCGCATTTACGACCGACTACACCAATAGTCATGTTGTAAACCTCATGAGTGTACGGGGCTTTCACCCGCTATGGCCGCCCATTTCAGAGCGTTACACGACTAAAACCAGACGGTTTTAGCCGAGGCTGATCTGAACTTCTACGCCAGCCGCAAGATCCAGCTTCATAAGAGCGTCAACGGTTTTATCCGTAGGCTGGACGATGTCCAGAACGCGCTTGTGAGTGCGGATCTCGTACTGGTCACGCGCGTCTTTGTTGACGTGCGGGGAAACCAGAACAGTGAAACGCTCTTTGCGGGTGGGCAGAGGAATCGGACCACGCACTTGAGCACCAGTACGTTTCGCGGTTTCCACGATTTCCTGGGTGGATTGGTCAATCAGGCGATGATCAAAAGCCTTCAACCGAATCCGGATTTGTTGATTTTGCATTGTCCACAGACTCCCAGTTGCTATTCCCAACGGACGCAATACGCCCGTTAAAAGGAGGCGCAATTCTATAGACGCCCCCTACAGGTGTCAACCCAATAAAAAAGCCCCCGCAAGCGGGGGCTTTTTCATCAATCAACGATTACTCGATGATTTTGGCAACGACGCCAGCACCAACGGTACGGCCGCCTTCGCGAATCGCGAAACGCAGACCATCTTCCATGGCGATCGACTTGATCAAGGTAACAACCATCTTGATGTTGTCGCCTGGCATTACCATCTCAACGCCTTCCGGCAGTTCGCAGCTACCGGTTACGTCGGTAGTACGGAAGTAGAACTGAGGACGGTAGCCTTTGAAGAACGGAGTGTGACGACCACCTTCGTCTTTGCTAAGGATGTAAACCTCAGCTTCGAACTTGGTGTGCGGCTTAACCGAACCCGGCTTGGCCAGTACTTGACCACGCTCAACGTCTTCACGCTTAGTACCGCGCAGCAGAACGCCGCAGTTCTCGCCAGCACGACCTTCGTCGAGCAGCTTGCGGAACATTTCAACGCCGGTGCAAGTAGTCTGAGTGGTGTCACGCAGACCAACGATTTCCAGAGCTTCCTGAACCTTGACGATACCGCGCTCGATACGACCGGTAACTACAGTACCGCGGCCGGAGATCGAGAATACGTCTTCGATTGGCATCAGGAACGGCTTGTCGATGACACGAACTGGCTCAGGAATGTAGCTGTCCAGAGTCTCTACCAGCTTCTTGACAGCGGTAGTGCCCATTTCGTTGTCGTCTTGGCCGTTCAGAGCCATCAGAGCCGAACCGATGATGATCGGAGTGTCGTCGCCTGGGAACTCGTAAGTGCTCAGCAGGTCGCGAACTTCCATCTCAACCAGTTCCAGCAGCTCAGCGTCGTCCACCATGTCAGCCTTGTTCAGGAAGACAACGATGTAAGGAACGCCAACCTGACGGGACAGCAGGATGTGCTCACGGGTTTGCGGCATCGGACCATCAGCGGCCGAGCAAACCAGGATAGCGCCGTCCATCTGCGCAGCACCGGTGATCATGTTTTTTACGTAGTCGGCGTGACCTGGGCAGTCAACGTGTGCGTAGTGACGCACGGCCGAATCGTATTCAACGTGAGCGGTGTTGATGGTGATACCACGAGCTTTTTCTTCTGGAGCGCTGTCGATCTTGTCGAAGTCAACGCGAGCCGAACCGAAAACCTCGGAGCAAACACGGGTCAGAGCAGCGGTCAGAGTGGTTTTACCGTGGTCAACGTGACCGATGGTGCCAACGTTGACGTGCGGTTTGTTACGTTCAAATTTTTCTTTAGCCACGACAATAAACTCCTTGCCTAAAGGGGCTGATATCAGCCTTGTTTTTTGATCAGAGCTTCGACGATGTTCGACGGAGCTTCAGAGTATTTGGAGAATTCCATGGAGTAGCTCGCGCGACCCTGAGACATGGAGCGGACGTCGGTCGCGTAACCGAACATCTCACCCAACGGCACTTCGGCGCGAATAACCTTGCCCGAAACCGTATCTTCCATGCCCTGAATCAGACCACGACGACGGTTCAAGTCACCCATCACGTCGCCCATGTAATCTTCCGGGGTTACCACTTCAACTTTCATGATCGGCTCAAGCACAACACCGCCACCCTTCTGGGCCAGCTGCTTGGTCGCCATGGAAGCTGCGATCTTGAACGCCATCTCGTTGGAGTCGACGTCGTGGTAGGAACCATCAAACACGGTAGCCTTCAGGCCGATCAGCGGATAGCCGGCAACAACGCCGTTCTTCATCTGCTCTTCGATGCCCTTCTGGATTGCCGGGATGTATTCCTTCGGAACCACACCACCTACCACTTCGTTGACGAACTGCAGACCTTCCTGACCTTCGTCAGCAGGTGCGAAGCGGATCCAGCAGTGACCGAACTGACCACGACCACCGGACTGACGAACGAACTTACCTTCGATTTCGCAGTTCTTGGTGATCTTCTCGCGGTACGAAACCTGCGGCTTACCGATGTTGGCTTCAACACCGAATTCGCGCTTCATACGGTCGACGAGAATGTCGAGGTGCAACTCACCCATACCGGAGATGATGGTCTGACCAGTCTCTTCGTCGGTTTTGACGCGGAACGATGGGTCTTCCTGAGCGAGCTTGCCCAGAGCGATACCCATTTTTTCCTGGTCGTCCTTGGTCTTGGGCTCTACGGCAACCGAAATAACCGGCTCCGGGAAGTCCATGCGAACCAGGATAATCGGCTTGTCAGCGGAGCACAGGGTGTCACCAGTGGTGACGTCCTTCATGCCGATCAGAGCAGCGATGTCGCCAGCGCGTACTTCTTTGATCTCTTCGCGGGTGTTTGCGTGCATTTGCACCATACGACCCACGCGCTCTTTCTTGCCTTTAACCGAGTTGATCACGCCGTCGCCGGAGCTCAACACGCCCGAGTAAACGCGGGCAAAGGTCAAAGTACCCACGAATGGGTCGGTAGCGATCTTGAACGCCAGAGCCGAGAAGGGCTCGCTGTCATCTGCATGACGCTCCATTTCAACAGTCTCGTCATCCGGGTCGGAACCCTTGATGGCAGGAATGTCGACCGGGGCCGGCAGGTAGTCAACAACGGCGTCGAGAACCAGGGGAACGCCCTTGTTCTTGAACGAGGAACCGCAAACAGCCAGGACGATTTCGCCAGCGATAGTACGCTGACGCAGAGCGGCCTTGATTTCCACGTTGGTGAGTTCTTCACCTTCGAGGTACTTGTTCATCAGCTCATCGCTGGCTTCGGCAGCAGCCTCAACCATGTTGCTGCGCCACTCGTTAGCCAACTCTTGCAGTTCGGCTGGAATAGCTTCGCGACGAGGGGCCATGCCCTTGTCGGCGTCATCCCAGTAAACCGCTTCCATGGTGATCAGATCGATCTGACCCTGGAAGTTGTCTTCGGCACCGATAGCCAATTGGATTGGCACCGGAGTGTGACCCAGACGCTGCTTGATCTGACCAACAACGCGCAGGAAGTTTGCGCCAGCACGGTCCATCTTGTTTACGTAAACAAGACGTGGAACGCCGTATTTGTTGGCTTGACGCCATACGGTTTCCGACTGCGGCTCAACACCCGAAGTACCGCAGAACACAACGACGGCGCCGTCGAGTACGCGCAACGAGCGCTCTACTTCGATGGTGAAGTCAACGTGCCCGGGGGTGTCGATGATGTTGAAGCGGTAGCTGTCTTTGTGCTGCTTGACGGAACCGGACCAGAAAGCGGTGGTAGCAGCAGAAGTAATGGTAATACCACGCTCCTGCTCCTGAACCATCCAGTCCATGGTCGCGGCGCCATCATGCACCTCGCCCATTTTGTGGTTCACGCCGGTGTAGAACAGTACGCGCTCAGTGGTAGTGGTTTTGCCAGCATCCACGTGCGCGACGATACCGATGTTACGGTAGCGGTTGATCGGTGTAAGACGAGCCATAAAGCCCTCGCAATATTAGAAGCGCTGAATTTAGAAGCGGTAGTGCGAAAATGCTTTGTTGGCTTCAGCCATACGGTGCACGTCTTCACGCTTCTTAACTGCAGCACCTTTGCCTTCAGCAGCATCCAACAGTTCGCCAGCCAAACGCAGGGCCATGGATTTCTCGCCACGCTTACGGGCGAAATCCACCAACCAGCGCATGGCCAGGGCGTTACGACGGGACGGACGAACTTCGACCGGAACCTGGTAAGTAGCACCGCCAACACGGCGCGACTTCACTTCGACCAGCGGAGCGATGGCGTCGAGAGCTTTCTCGAAGATTTCCAGGGGATCGCTGTTCTTACGCTCTTTAACCTTTTCCAGCGCGCCATAAACGATACGCTCGGCAACGGCTTTCTTGCCGCTTTCCATCACGTGGTTCATGAACTTGGCCAGGATTTGGCTACCGTATTTTGGATCGTCAAGCACTTCGCGCTTGGCTGCTACACGTCTTCTTGGCATGGATAAGCCCTCAAACGGTCTTCAGGTTAGCCCGGGAACAATAAAACCTCTGGATGACAATCCTGGGTTGAACGCCCGACCTTACTCTTATCGACTCAGAAAAATGAAAATCTATTTTGGGTGAAACGACCGATCACTCGGGCGCTGCACTTACTTCGGACGCTTGGTACCGTATTTCGAACGACCTTGGTTACGACCTTTAACACCGGAAGTATCCAAGGAACCGCGAACGGTGTGGTAACGAACACCTGGCAAGTCTTTTACACGACCGCCGCGGATCAGTACCACGCTGTGTTCTTGCAGGTTGTGGCCTTCACCGCCGATGTACGAGGAAACCTCGAAACCGTTGGTCAGACGCACACGGCATACTTTACGCAGTGCCGAGTTAGGTTTTTTCGGCGTGGTGGTATACACACGGGTGCATACGCCACGACGTTGCGGGCAGTTCTGCAGCGCAGGAACGTCGGATTTCTCGACGATACGCTTACGCGGCTGACGTACCAGCTGGTTGATAGTTGCCATCTACTAGCTCCACTGTTGTCTTTCGACGCTATTGTCTTACAAGAAAAACAAAATGGCAGGACATGAGTCCCGCCAAATTTAGGGGTACAAGAGTCTAAAGAGCTTCTGGCACCCCGTCAAGACAAGGCCCGGTGAGGCTTTCGCTTCACCGGGCCCTGACCCGATTGGCAACCTGTAGCGATTACAGGTTGTTCAACGCTTCCGACAGTTGAGCTTCAGCTTCGCTGGCGCTCACTTGAACCGGCTTGCCGGCATCACGACGACGTTTACGCTCGCTGTGATAAGCCAGACCCGTACCGGCCGGAATCAGACGACCTACCACCACGTTCTCTTTCAGGCCGCGCAGGAAGTCACGCTTACCAGTAACCGCAGCCTCAGTGAGGACGCGGGTGGTTTCCTGGAATGAAGCCGCCGAGATGAACGATTCGGTGGACAACGATGCCTTGGTGATACCCAGCAGAACGCGGTCGAACTTGGAGATGAACTTGTCGTCCGTGCTCAGACGCTCGTTCTCGCCCAGTACGTGAGTCAGTTCCATCTGGTCGCCCTTGATGAAGCTAGAGTCGCCGGATTCGGTGATCTCAACTTTACGCAGCATCTGACGCAGGATGGTCTCGATGTGCTTGTCGTTGATCTTCACGCCCTGCAGGCGATAAACGTCCTGGATTTCGTTAACGATGTACTTGGCCAGCGCGCTTACACCCAGCAGACGCAGGATGTCGTGCGGATCGCTTGGACCGTCGGAGATAACCTCGCCGCGGTTCACTTGTTCGCCTTCGAAGACGTTCAGGTGACGCCACTTCGGAATCAGCTCCTCGTACGGATCGCTACCGTCGTTCGGTGTAATAACCAGACGGCGCTTGCCTTTGGTTTCTTTACCGAACGCGATGGTGCCGCTGACTTCAGCCAAGATCGAGGCTTCTTTCGGACGGCGCGCTTCGAACAAGTCGGCAACACGCGGCAGACCACCGGTGATGTCGCGAGTTTTCGAAGTTTCTTGCGGGATACGAGCGATAACATCACCCACGCCCACTTGCACCCCATCCGCCACACCGACCAAGGCGTTAGCTGGCAGGAAATACTGAGCCGGTACGTCGGTACCTGGCAGCAGCAAGTCTTTACCGTCAACACCGACCATCTTCACAGCAGGACGGATGTCTTTGCCGGCAGCTGGACGGTCTTTCGGATCCAGTACTTCAATGTTGGTCAAACCCGTCAATTCGTCAGTCTGACGCTTGATGGTGATGCCTTCTTCCATGCCCACGTAGGTCACGGTACCTTTCATTTCGGTAACGATCGGGTGGGTGTGCGGATCCCATTTGGCGACGATCGCGCCGGCATCCACTTTGTCGCCTTCCTTGACGGAAATAACAGCACCGTAAGGCAGCTTGTAACGCTCGCGCTCGCGACCGAATTCGTCCGCCAGAGCCAACTCACCAGAACGCGATACCGCCACCAGATTGCCGTCAGCACGCTCAACGTGCTTCAGGTTATGCAGGCGGATGGTGCCGCCGTTCTTGACCTGAATGCTGTCTGCAGCAGAGGTCCGGCTTGCCGCACCACCGATGTGGAACGTACGCATGGTCAGCTGGGTACCCGGCTCACCGATCGACTGAGCAGCGATAACGCCGACAGCTTCACCGATGTTCACCTGGTGACCACGGGCCAGATCGCGGCCGTAGCACTTGGCGCAAATGCCATAACGAGTTTCGCAGCTGATCGGCGAACGCACGATCACTTCGTCGATGCTGTTCAGCTCGATGAATTCAACCCACTGCTCGTCCACCAAGGTGCCAGCCGGCACGATGATGTCCTCAGTACCTGGCTTGAATACGTCACGGGCAATTACTCGACCCAGAACGCGCTCACCCAGAGGCTCAACCACGTCACCGCCTTCAATGTGCGGAGTCATCAACAGGCCGTGTTCGGTGCCGCAGTCGATCTCGGTAACGACCAAGTCTTGCGCCACGTCTACCAGACGACGAGTCAGATAACCGGAGTTCGCAGTTTTCAACGCGGTATCCGCGAGACCTTTACGAGCACCGTGAGTGGAGATGAAGTACTGCAGTACGCTCAGACCTTCACGGAAGTTCGCGGTGATCGGCGTCTCGATGATCGAGCCGTCCGGCTTGGCCATCAGACCACGCATACCGGCCAACTGACGAATCTGAGCTGCCGAACCCCGAGCGCCGGAGTCAGCCATCATGTACATGGAGTTGAACGACTCCTGATCCACTTCTTTACCGTGACGGTCGATCACTTTCTCTTTCGAAAGGTTCGCCATCATCGCCTTCGACACTTCGTCGTTGGCTTTGGACCAGAGGTCGATCACCTTGTTGTACTTCTCGCCCTGGGTTACCAGGCCGGAGGCGTACTGGCTTTCGATTTCCTTAACTTCTTCGGTGGCTGCATCAATGATGCGAGCTTTTTCATCGGGGATGACGAAGTCATTCACGCCAATGGAAACGCCGGAGATAGTCGAGTAGGCGAAACCGGTGTACATCAGTTGGTCAGCGAAGATCACAGTGTCTTTCAAGCCAACGGTGCGGTAGCACTGGTTGATCAGCTTGGAGATCGCCTTTTTCTTCATTGGCTGGTTGACCACGTCATACGCCAGGCCGGCCGGAACAACTTGGAACAGCAACGCGCGGCCAACAGTGGTGTCGACGATGCGGGTGTTCTTGGTGATGCTGCCGTCGCGATCTTTGATGACCTCGTTGATACGCACCTTAACTTTGGCGTGCAGCGCTGCTTCGCCGGCGCGGAATACGCGGTCGACTTCTTGCAGATCGGCAAACACACGACCTTCGCCTTTGGCGTTGATCGCTTCACGGGTCATGTAATACAGACCCAATACAACGTCCTGCGACGGAACGATGATTGGCTCACCGTTGGCTGGCGACAAAATGTTGTTGGTCGACATCATCAACGCGCGCGCTTCCAACTGGGCTTCCAGTGTCAGCGGTACGTGCACGGCCATTTGGTCGCCGTCGAAGTCGGCGTTGTACGCAGCGCAGACCAGCGGGTGCAGCTGAATAGCTTTACCTTCGATCAGAACCGGTTCAAACGCCTGGATACCCAGACGGTGAAGGGTCGGTGCACGGTTGAGGAGTACGGGGTGTTCGCGAATCACTTCAGCGAGAACGTCCCACACTTCTGGCAGCTCACGCTCAACCATTTTCTTCGCGGCTTTGATGGTGGTGGCCAGGCCACGCATTTCCAACTTGCCGAAAATGAACGGTTTGAACAGCTCGAGGGCCATCTTCTTCGGCAGACCGCACTGATGCAGACGCAGAGTCGGGCCTACGGTAATAACGGAACGACCGGAGTAGTCCACGCGCTTACCGAGCAGGTTCTGACGGAAACGACCTTGCTTACCCTTGATCATGTCGGCCAAGGATTTCAGCGGACGCTTGTTCGAGCCAGTGATGGCACGACCGCGACGGCCATTGTCGAGCAGGGCGTCAACCGCTTCCTGCAGCATGCGCTTTTCGTTGCGCACGATGATGTCCGGGGCGGACAGATCGAGCAGGCGCTTCAGACGGTTGTTGCGGTTGATCACTCGACGATACAGATCGTTGAGGTCGGACGTCGCGAAACGACCACCATCCAACGGTACCAACGGACGCAAATCTGGCGGCAGAACCGGCAGAACGGTCAGCACCATCCACTCTGGGTGGTTGCCGGAACCCTGGAAGGCCTCCATCAACTTCAGACGCTTGGACAGCTTCTTGATCTTGGTTTCGGAGTTGGTCTGCGGAATCTCTTCACGCAGGCGGCCGATTTCGTGCTCCAGATCGATAGCAGTCAGCAGCTCGCGAACAGCTTCGGCACCCATGCGGGCGTCGAAGTCGTCACCGAACTCTTCGATGGCTTCGAAATATTGCTCGTCGTTCAGCAACTGACCCTTTTCCAAGGTGGTCATGCCTGGATCGATAACTACATAGCTCTCGAAGTAGAGAACGCGTTCGATATCACGCAGGGTCATGTCCAGCAGCAGGCCGATACGGGACGGCAGCGACTTCAGGAACCAGATGTGGGCAACCGGCGAAGCCAGTTCAATGTGCGCCATGCGCTCACGACGAACCTTGGCAAGGGCGACTTCAACACCGCACTTCTCGCAGATCACACCGCGGTGTTTCAGGCGCTTGTACTTACCGCACAGGCACTCGTAGTCCTTTACTGGGCCAAAGATCTTGGCGCAGAACAGGCCGTCACGCTCAGGTTTGAACGTACGGTAGTTGATGGTTTCCGGCTTTTTAACTTCACCGAAGGACCACGAACGGATCATCTCTGGCGAGGCCAACCCAATACGGATGGCATCGAACTCTTCGACTTGACCCTGGTTTTTCAGCAAATTCAGTAGGTCTTTCAAGGCCTTTCCTCCTGGCGGAGCAAGGAGCGGGCTCTACAGCCCCGCTCCCATTGCGCTTCGTGTTATTCGGTTTCCAGATCGATATCGATACCGAGCGAACGGATTTCTTTGATCAACACGTTGAAGGACTCGGGCATGCCCGGCTCCATGCGGTGATCACCGTCCACGATGTTTTTGTACATCTTGGTACGGCCGTTCACGTCATCCGACTTAACGGTCAGCATTTCCTGCAGGGTGTACGCGGCGCCGTATGCTTCCAACGCCCAAACTTCCATTTCCCCGAAGCGCTGACCACCGAACTGCGCCTTACCACCCAGCGGCTGCTGGGTAACCAGGCTGTAGGAACCGGTAGAACGAGCGTGCATCTTGTCGTCCACCAGGTGGTTCAGTTTCAGCATGTACATGTAGCCAACGGTCACACGACGCTCGAACTGGTTGCCGGTACGGCCGTCGAACAGCTGCATTTGGCCGCTTTCTGGCAGATCTGCCAGTTTCAGCATGGCCTTGATTTCGCTTTCCTTGGCACCGTCGAACACCGGAGTTGCCATCGGCACGCCGCCACGCAGGTTCTTCGCCAGATCAAGAATTTCTTGGTCAGACAGGTCTGCCAGGGTTTCTTGACGACCACCGATCTCGTTGTAGATCTGGTGCAGGAACTTACGCAGCTCAGCAACCTTGCGCTGCTCTTCGAGCATGCGGTTGATCTTTTCGCCCAGACCTTTGGCCGCGAGGCCCAGGTGGGTTTCAAGGATCTGACCGACGTTCATACGCGACGGTACGCCCAGCGGGTTGAGAACGATGTCGACCGGGGTGCCATAGGCATCGTGCGGCATGTCTTCTACCGGCATGATCACGGAGACCACACCTTTGTTACCGTGACGACCGGCCATCTTGTCGCCCGGCTGGATGCGACGACGGATTGCCAGGTAAACCTTCACGATCTTCAGCACGCCCGGAGCCAGGTCATCGCCCTGTTGCAGTTTGCGCTTCTTGTCTTCGAACTTGTCGTCGAGCAACTGACGGCGGTCAACGATGTAAGCCTGCGCCTTCTCAAGCTGCTCGTTCAGAGCATCTTCAGCCATACGCAGCTTGAACCACTGACCGCGCTCGAGGCCGTCGAGGAACTCGTCGGTGATCTCGGCGCCTTTCTTCAGACCAGCACCGCCTTCGGCTTTCTTGCCAACCAGGGCGGAACGCAGACGCTCGAAGGTTGCACCTTCAACAATGCGGAACTCTTCGTTGAGGTCTTTGCGGATCTCGTCGAGTTGCATCTTCTCGATCGACAGCGCACGAGCGTCACGCTCTACGCCGTCACGGGTGAAGACCTGAACGTCGATGACCGTGCCTTTGGTACCGGTCGGTACGCGCAGGGACGTGTCTTTAACGTCGGAAGCCTTCTCACCGAAGATGGCGCGCAGCAGCTTCTCTTCTGGGGTCAGTTGGGTCTCGCCTTTCGGAGTGACCTTGCCCACCAGAATGTCGCCAGCGCCAACTTCAGCACCCACGTAAACGATACCGGCCTCGTCCAACTTGTTCAGCGCAGCTTCGCCCACATTCGGAATGTCCGAGGTGATCTCTTCTGGCCCGAGCTTGGTATCACGCGCCACACAGGTCAGTTCCTGAATATGGATCGTGGTGAAACGGTCTTCTTGAACCACACGCTCCGACAGGAGGATGGAGTCTTCGAAGTTGTAACCGTTCCAGGCCATGAACGCGATGCGCATATTCTGCCCCAGAGCCAGCTCACCCATATCGGTGGACGGACCATCAGCCAGGATGTCGCTGCGCTCAACCTTGTCACCTTTGCTCACCAGCGGACGCTGGTTGATGCAGGTGTTCTGGTTCGAACGGGTGTATTTGGTCAGGTTGTAGATGTCAACACCGGCTTCGCCAGTTTCAACTTCGTCATCCGCAACGCGAACCACGATACGGCTGGCGTCGACGGAGTCGATCACGCCGCCACGACGTGCCACGACGCAAACGCCGGAGTCACGCGCAACGTTGCGCTCCATGCCGGTACCAACCAGCGGTTTGTCCGAACGCAGAGTCGGAACAGCCTGACGCTGCATGTTCGAACCCATCAATGCACGGTTGGCGTCGTCATGCTCGAGGAACGGAATCAACGAAGCGGCGACGGACACAACCTGCTTCGGCGAAACGTCCATCAGCGTGACGTCTTCCGGCACCTTGACGGTGAACTCGTTCAAGTGACGAACAGCTACCAGCTCATCAACCAGCTGACCTTTCTGGTTCATCGTTGCCGATGCCTGAGCGATCACGTGGTCTGCCTCTTCGATAGCCGAGAGGAACACGATTTCGTCAGTAACCAGAGTGTCCTTCACCACACGGTACGGGCTTTCCAGGAAGCCATACTGGTTGGTCCGGGCATAGGCCGCCAGGGAGTTGATCAGACCGATGTTCGGACCTTCCGGCGTTTCGATCGGGCATACGCGACCGTAGTGGGTCGGGTGTACGTCACGAACTTCGAAGCCAGCACGCTCACGGGTCAAACCACCTGGGCCGAGAGCAGAAACGCGGCGCTTGTGGGTAATCTCGGACAGCGGGTTGTTCTGGTCCATGAACTGCGAGAGCTGGCTCGAACCGAAGAACTCTTTCACCGCCGCAGCCACTGGCTTGGCGTTGATCAGGTCTTGCGGCATCAGGCCTTCGCTTTCAGCCATCGACAGACGCTCTTTGACCGCACGCTCTACACGCACCAGGCCAACGCGGAACTGGTTCTCGGCCATCTCGCCAACACAACGCACGCGACGGTTACCCAGGTGGTCGATGTCATCGACGATGCCTTTGCCGTTGCGGATGTCGACCAGGGTCTTGAGAACTTCGACGATGTCTTCCTTGCTCAACACGCCCGAACCTTCGATCTCGGTACGACCGATACGACGGTTGAACTTCATGCGACCTACAGCGGAGAGGTCGTAGCGCTCGGCACTGAAGAACAGGTTGTTGAACAGGGTCTCGGCAGCATCCTTGGTAGGTGGCTCGCCTGGACGCATCATCCGATAGATCTCGACCAGCGCTTCCAATTGATTGGTAGTGCCGTCGATTTTCAGGGTGTCGGAGATGAACGGACCGCAGTCGATGTCGTTGGTGTACAACGTTTCGATACGTACGACCTGAGCCTTGGCGATTTTTGCCAGGATTTCAGTGTTCAGCTCGGTATTGCACTCAGCCAGGATTTCGCCAGTAGCCGGGTGAACAATCGCCTTGGCGCTGGTGCGACCAATGACGTAGTCCAGCGGCACTTCCAGGGTCTTGATTCCGGACTTGTCCAACTGATTGATGTGGCGCGCGGTAATACGGCGGCCTTGCTCAACGATGACCTTGCCCTTCTCGTCTTTGATATCGAGAACAGCAATTTCGCCACGCAGACGGTGCGGTACCAGTTCCAGGCTGAGATTCTCACCCTGAACATGGAACACGTTGGTCTCGTAGAACGCATCGAGCACTTGCTCAGTGGTGTAACCCAGCGCGCGCAGCAGCACGGACGCCGGCAGCTTGCGGCGACGGTCGATACGTACGAATACCGCGTCTTTCGGGTCGAACTCGAAGTCCAACCACGAACCGCGGTAAGGAATGATGCGCGCGGAGTACAGCAGCTTGCCCGAGCTGTGAGTCTTGCCACGGTCGTGGTCGAAGAACACGCCTGGGGAGCGGTGCAGCTGGGAAACGATGACGCGCTCGGTACCGTTGATAACGAAAGTACCGTTCTCGGTCATCAGGGGGATTTCCCCCATGTAAACTTCTTGCTCTTTGATGTCCTTGATCGCTTTGTTCGACGATTCCTTATCGAAAATGATCAGACGGACTTTTACCCGCAGCGGCACGGCGAATGTCACGCCACGCAGCACGCACTCTTTCACATCAAAGGCCGGTTCGCCCAGGCGATAACCGACATATTCCAGAGCAGCATTGCCGGAATAGCTGATAATCGGGAAAACGGACTTGAAGGCCGCATGCAGGCCGATGTCGCGGAACTGATCCTTTGTAGCTCCCGCCTGCAGGAATTCGCGATACGAATCCAGCTGGATGGCCAGGAGATAAGGCACATCCATGACATCCGGCAACTTGCTAAAGTCCTTGCGGATACGTTTTTTCTCAGTATATGAGTAAGCCATCAGCGTTCCCCAGCTTGGTCACCTGCTTATTTGGCTCCTCCCGACGGGAGCAGCCAGAAAATCTTGCAAACTCTCGGTTTGCGCCACCCCTCGGGGCGGTTACTGCTTCAGCTACAGGCCAACCCTCGAAGGTCGGCCTATAACGGAAAAAGGCCGGTGGCAAAAGCCACCAGCCATCAGCCTTTCGCTCTACGCTTGGGCTGTAGACGCAAGGTCGTCGCTTACTTGAGCTCGACTTTGGCGCCTGCTTCTTCCAGGGCTTTCTTAGCAGCTTCAGCTTCGTCTTTCGACACAGCTTCCTTGACGATGCCAGGAGCGCTGTCAACAACGGCTTTAGCTTCTTTCAGACCCAGACCGGTCAGTTCACGAACGACCTTGATCACGTTTACTTTCTTCTCGCCGGATTCAAGCAGCATTACGTTGAATTCGGTTTGCTCTTCAGCAACAGCGGCTGGGCCAGCAGCTGGGCCAGCGGAAGCAGCAGCGGCGCTAACGCCGAACTTCTCTTCCATTGCTTTGATCAGTTCAACGATTTCCAGAACGGATTTCTCGCCGATTGCGTCGATGATTTCTTGGTTAGACAGAGCCATGACTCTAATTCCTGTATTGGGGTGACAGCCTACGCGGCCATCGAAATAAACAATAAACGCGAAAGGAGATGCTCAGCCTCAGGCTGCGGCAGCTTCTTTCTGGTCGCGAAGGGCCGCCAGAGTACGAGCCAACTTGCTGGTTGCGCCTTGAATCACGCTCATCAGCTGAGAAATTGCTTCGTCACGGGTCGGCAGGCTTGCCAGTACGTCGATCTGATTAGCTGCGAGGAACTTGCCCTCGAACGCAGCTGCCTTGATCTCGAACTTATCCTGACCTTTGGCGAACTCTTTGAACAAACGGGCAGCAGCGCCAGGATGTTCGTTCGAGAATGCAACCAGGGTCGGGCCAGTGAACACGTCGTTGAGCACGTCATATTGAGTGCCGGCAACAGCGCGCTTGAGCAGGGTGTTACGTACTACACGTACATAAACGCCAGCTTCACGAGCCTCTTTACGGAGTCCGGTCATTGCGCCTACTGTCACACCACGGGCATCAGCCACGACAGCGGACAGAGCGACTTTGGCAGCCTCGTTGACTTCAGCGACGATGGCCTTCTTGTCTTCGAGTTTAATTGCCACGGGTTAACTCCTGCTTGTTACGTTTCATCCAACCGAAGCCGGATGTCGTTTGGTGTCAGATTCCGTAAGGAACCGGGAGCACCATCTGCGTAGGCTTGTGGTTTAAGACTTTCGTCGCCTACGGTCTTGGATAGCCCCCGCCAGGCAGGGACCCCAATCTTTCAACAGCCCGAACAATCAATTGCTCCGGCCGATTTGTCTTACGCGTCGAGCGAGCTCTGATCAATAACCAGACCTGGGCCCATAGTGGTGCTCAGGGTTACGCGCTTAACGTAGATGCCTTTCGACGCCGACGGCTTGATACGCTTAAGGTCAGCGATCAGGGCTTCAACGTTTTCCTTCAGCTTGATGGCTTCAAAGCCAACTTTGCCGACGGAAGTGTGGATGATGCCGTTTTGTCGGTGCGATAACGAACCTGACCAGCCTTGGCGTTTTTCACGGCAGTGGCTACGTCTGGGGTTACGGTACCCACTTTAGGGTTAGGCATCAGGCCACGTGGACCGAGGATTTGACCCAACTGACCGACAACGCGCATGGCGTCCGGCGAAGCAATAACGACGTCGTAGTTCAGGTCGCCAGCTTTCATTTCGGCGGCCAGGTCGTCCATACCAACGCGGTCAGCACCGGCAGCCAGAGCAGCTTCAGCAGCCGGGCCTTGGGTAAAGACGGCAACGCGTACGGTCTTACCGGTGCCGTGCGGCAGAACGGTAGCGCTACGTACAACTTGGTCGGATTTACGCGGGTCAACACCCAGGTTCACAGCGATGTCGAACGACTCGATGAACTTAACTTTCGACAGCTCTGCCAGCAGGGTGGCCGCTTCTTCGAAACCGTACGATTTACCGGCAACGATTTTCTCGGCAATAGCCTTTTGGCGCTTAGTCAACTTAGCCATTACACACCCTCCACGTTAAGGCCCATGCTGCGAGCAGAACCGGCGATAGTACGCACGGCTGCATCCATATCAGCAGCGGTCAGATCAGCCTGTTTGGTTTTGGCGATCTCTTCGAGCTGAGCACGGGTAACGGTGCCAACCTTGACGCTGTTCGGACGGGCCGAACCGCTAGTCAGACCAGCAGCTTTCTTCAGCAGAACCGAAGCAGGGGTGCTTTTGGTTTCAAAGGTGAAGCTACGGTCGCTATAAACAGTGATGATCACTGGAGTCGGCAGACCAGGCTCCATGCCTTGGGTCTTGGCGTTGAACGCCTTGCAGAACTCCATGATGTTCACACCATGCTGACCAAGAGCCGGGCCTACGGGCGGGCTCGGGTTAGCTTGTGCAGCCTTTACTTGCAGCTTGATATAAGCCGTGATTTTCTTAGCCATTAGCTACTCCAATTCGGGTTCTAGCGCCTTTACGGCTCCCCGGGTTACTTACGCGTTTATCCCAGTGACGACAAAACCCCACAGCCTGAGGCTGCGGGGTACGGGATGCTTTGTCAGTTATGCCTTTTCGACCTGACTAAACTCCAACTCAACCGGGGTAGAGCGACCAAAAATGGTCACAGCCACCTGGATCCGGCTTTTCTCATAGTTCACTTCTTCGACAACACCGCTGAAGTCAGCAAAAGGACCGTCAATTACACGGACCATCTCACCTGGCTCAAACAGAGTTTTCGGCTTCGGCTTGTCGCTACCATCAGCAACACGACGCAAAATTGCATCAGCCTCTTTATCAGTGATTGGCGCAGGCTTATCAGCAGTACCACCGATAAAGCCCATGACGCGAGGCGTATCCTTGACTAAGTGCCAAGTGCCTTCGTTCATGTCCATCTGCACCAGAACATAACCGGGAAGAACTTGCGTTCACTTTTGCGCTTCTGGCCATTACGCATTTCAACCACTTCTTCAGTGGGGACCAGAATCTCGCCGAACCCATCTTCCATGCCGGCCAGCTTGACGCGCTCAATCAGAGAGCGCATTACATGCTTCTCGTAACCCGAGTAAGCATGCACAACGTACCAACGCTTAGCCACGGGACACCTTTAACCAACAATCATGGAAACAAGCCAGCCTAGCAGGGAGTCAAGCCCCCACAACAACAGCGCCATCACCAATACAACAGCCACAACAATAAGCGTGGTCTGCGTGGTTTCCTGACGAGTTGGCCAAACGACCTTACGAATCTCAACCCGAGCTTCTTTTGCGAGCCCGAAAAATGCCTGCCCTTTAGCGGTTTGCAGACCAACAAATGCAGCTACAGCTGCAAGCGCCAGCAGACCCAGGACACGGTACAGAATCGGCTCACCAGAGAAGAACTGATTGCCAACCACGCCAACCACAACCAAAGCAGCAACAACAAGCCACTTGAGCAGATCAAAGCGCGATTCTTTGGCTTCAGCCTTAACAGTCATTTACGAGGACCCTGTGAAAGACGTGCCAGTTTTAACTTCTTGGTAAAACTGGCAGGTCAGGAGGGAATCGAACCCCCAACCTACGGTTTTGGAGACCGTCGCTCTGCCAATTGAGCTACTGACCTAAAACAAAATCAGGCCGACCATTATGCCGGCCCGATGGGGACTTATCAACGATTACTCGATGATTTTGGCAACAACGCCGGCACCAACGGTACGGCCGCCTTCGCGAATCGCGAAACGCAGACCATCTTCCATGGCGATCGACTTGATCAAGGTAACAACCATCTTGATGTTGTCGCCTGGCATTACCATCTCAACGCCTTCCGGCAGTTCGCAGCTACCGGTTACGTCGGTAGTACGGAAGTAGAACTGAGGACGGTAGCCTTTGAAGAACGGAGTGTGACGACCACCTTCGTCTTTGCTAAGGATGTAAACCTCAGCTTCGAACTTGGTGTGCGGCTTAACCGAACCCGGCTTGGCCAGTACTTGACCACGCTCAACGTCTTCACGCTTAGTACCGCGCAGCAGAACGCCGCAGTTCTCGCCAGCACGACCTTCGTCGAGCAGCTTGCGGAACATTTCAACGCCGGTGCAAGTAGTCTGAGTGGTGTCACGCAGACCAACGATTTCCAGAGCTTCCTGAACCTTGACGATACCGCGCTCGATACGACCGGTAACTACAGTACCGCGGCCGGAGATCGAGAATACGTCTTCGATTGGCATCAGGAACGGCTTGTCGATGACACGAACTGGCTCAGGAATGTAGCTGTCCAGAGTCTCTACCAGCTTCTTAACAGCGGTAGTGCCCATTTCGTTGTCGTCTTGGCCATTCAGAGCCATCAGAGCCGAACCGATGATGATCGGAGTGTCGTCGCCCGGGAACTCGTAAGTGCTCAGCAGGTCGCGAACTTCCATCTCAACCAGTTCCAGCAGCTCAGCGTCGTCCACCATGTCAGCCTTGTTCAGGAAGACAACGATGTAAGGAACGCCAACCTGACGGGACAGCAGGATGTGCTCACGGGTTTGCGGCATCGGACCATCAGCGGCGAGCAAACCAGGATAGCGCCATCCATCTGAGCAGCACCGGTGATCATGTTTTTTACGTAGTCGGCGTGACCTGGGCAATCAACGTGTGCGTAGTGACGCACGGCCGAATCGTACTCAACGTGAGCGGTGTTGATGGTGATACCACGAGCTTTTTCTTCTGGAGCGCTGTCGATCTTGTCGAAGTCAACGCGAGCCGAACCGAAAACCTCGGAGCAAACGCGGGTCAGAGCAGCGGTCAGAGTGGTTTTACCGTGGTCAACGTGACCGATGGTGCCAACGTTGACGTGCGGTTTGTTCCGTTCAAACTTTTCTTTAGCCATCAGAGCGTCTCCCATCGATTAAGTGCGCGACTCACGCGACCATTAAAACAAAGGCAGATATCTGCATATCTGCCTTTTAATAATGGAGCTCTTGAGCGGATTCGAACCGCTGACCTCACCCTTACCAAGGGTGTGCTCTACCAACTGAGCTACAAGAGCGAACTCTTCTTACACAAACCACAAACATGGAGCGGGTAGCGGGAATCGAACCCGCACCATCAGCTTGGAAGGCTGAGGTTCTACCGTTGAACTATACCCGCGGAGCTTGCAGCTCACGCTAAATATGGGGAGGGGGAAGGATTCGAACCTTCGAAACTCGCGTGTCAGATTTACAGTCTGATCCCTTTGGCCACTCGGGAACCCCTCCAAAGTGAGGCGGCATTCTCTTCGCATGCCACCCAGCTGTCAAGCAATTCCTCATAAAAAACTTGAGGTTAGCGCATTCGACAACAACTTTTCAGACTCACCCAGAGAGCAACCCTGCAAAGCGGGCGCCATTCTATTCAAACTAATTCGGCGATGCAACGCTTTCGCACGGCATTAATTGATGTTGTAAGCCATTGAAATCACGAGCTAGTGACTGCAGCAGCGCATCGTCAGCTAAACGGCGGCTTTCGGGCGCTATACGGACCCAGAAATTACGGTGCGCACGCGGCAGTTCCCGCATTTGCGGCTCGTAACCCACTTCGCGCAGGCGCTGCATTACGCTTTCCGCAGACTCGCTACGCGGGAACATTCCCAGAAATGCCGTTTGAAAGGTCACCCTGAGTGATTATGTAACTGTCGATTTTTCGTGCCTGAAGTTCTTTTAACTGCCGCAGTGACGCCTGGCGAGATGCAAGTGGCGGCAAGTAAACCCAGTAGTCCAACCCCGCCGGCGCATCTACAACTCTCACTCGGGACTGGATATCCAGAGCAATCAACGCTGCTCAACCAGCTTGGCGGCATCCTCTTGATCAAAACCACCCAAAAACATGCACACCTCAGAGGAAACTGCCGCCGGCTCGACTGGGTGCTCCCGACGACTTTGCGCACCACCAGACTCGCTTAGCAGGCGAATATCCTGGCGCACCTCTTGATGCAGGGACAACGGCGCGACCTCTTTAGCTCGCAATGGCGTCTGCTGCTGGTGCCACACGTAATAGAACAGATTCAAAACCAGGAACGAAGGAACAAACCAACGCATAAGAACCTCAAGCCAAGGGACATGCGATAGCCAGGCCGATAAAAATCAGATCCGGCATCACGCGTGCGGAAGGTAGGATTTCCTCTACAGAACCAGCATCCCCCCCCGTGAGAAACACCTCAAACGACTCCCCCCAGTACTCTTGCGCCAGCTCCAGCTGGGTTTGTACAAATCCCCGCAACATAAGAGAGCAACCGCGCTCAACCGCCTCTACAGTTGAGCGCCCTGGAGCGAGGGCATGCAGCGCCTTCTCAGCCGCATCATCGTCATAACGGATACGCCGGGTATGAGTACGCAGCTGATTACGCATCAGCGGAACGCCGGGCAGATAAAGCCGCCGAGATGAGCCCCATCTGCAGCCACAAAGTCGGAAGTTACGGCCGTACCCAGGTCGAGAAACCAGACATGCCTTACCCGCAAGGTGGTACGCCGCAAGGATAGCCAGCCAGCGATCCAACCCCAGTCGCTGATAGTCGCCATAGCCGTTCACTACGCTGCCAACAACCTCCGCTGACCGAGCCAGCAGCGCAGTAACACCAAATCGCTCAAGCAAGAGCTAACAATCGCAGCAGTCTCGTCGTCACTGCGCACGCTCACTATTCTGGCAGCGCGCAATGCTGCGCTCGACAGCTCAGCAAGACTGGTAAGCAGCTCCTCGAAGAGCCAACCATACCGCCAGCAGCCACCACCGACCGCCTATCCAGCACCCGCCATTTGATAAGCTGTTTTCCGCAGTCGAGCTCAAGAATCATCACGCAACCTCAAACTAAGCTCACCACCACTGTATTGGCGCTCAACCCCACCCACCAAGAGGCGCAACGCCCCCCTGGAATCCACCCCAAGCACTCGCCCATCAATTTTTTGCGCTCCCGCGGAAAGAGACACTTCCTTTCTTGCCAAAGGTGCACTGACTCCCACTCAGCCTGAAGCGCTGAAATCCGCTTTGGCGATGCAAGCCGCAGATAACGGTCCAGGTGCGCATTAAGACTATTAACCAACGTATTTCGATCAACCAACTCACCAACTTCCAGGCGCATGGACGTCCATGGCTGATCAATCGCACCTTCGCTGCGCATATTGACGTTGATTCGACGCCAATCACCACGTGGCAAATATCTGCAGGATCCCCAGATAATTCCAGCAATATTCCGGCAATTTTCGCCCACCGACAAGAATGTCGTTCGGCCATTTCAAGCCACAGCCGACGACGCCTGACTCTTGCATTGCACTTAGCACAGCCAATCCCACCACCAAACTAAGGCCATCCAACTGCACAGCACCGCCTTCGACGCGAAGCAAAAGACTGTAATAGATGTTTTCTGCAAAAGGACTCACCCACTGACGCCCACGCCGCCCCCGGCCAGCAGTCTGTCTTTCCGAAACGATAAAAAATGGGGGTTCGCGGCGCGCTTCCAGGCAACGGAAAGCCTCTGCATTGGTGGAGTCAGTGCCTTCCAGCACATGGGGCAACCATCCACCAGGATTATCTAGAAGCTTGTCGCGCTCCAGAAGAATGACTGGGCTCTCCAAGCAATAGCCTCGTCCGCGCACTTTGTGAACACGAAGGCCATAAGCAGACTCCAGTTCCTGCAACTGCTTCCAGACCGCGGCGCGGCTTATCCCTAGAGCAAGCCCAAGCGCCTCGCCCGAATGAAATCGCCCATCTTGTAGAAGCGTCAGTAAACTTTGCATCTGCGGAGCGCCCGACTGAGAGGCACGCATCATATCGGCGCACCTCGTCATTGCATAGAAAGCATCAACACCGGAAACAAGGTTATTGAGCGCCATTTAGCAGAGCGATACCCAGCCTCACGATGCCGAGTTATCCAACTTTTCTGCGCGCAAAAACAAACCCCCCACTCGCTTGCGCGAATGAGGGGTTTGGAATTTAAGCTTGACGATGACCTACTCTCACATGGAGAAACTCCACACTACCATCGGCGATGCATCGTTTCACTACTGAGTTCGGGATGGGATCAGGTGGTTCCAATGCTCTATGGTCGTCAAGCAATTCGGGTGGAGTCTCGCTTTCGCGTTACTCCAAATTGGGTATGTGTTTTTCGGATTCGGTAATTTGTGTGTTGCGAATTTTCGGTTCTTTCGTCTTCACACCGTCAATCTGCGATTAAGCAAATTGCTTGGGTGTTATATGGTCAAGCCTCACGGGCAATTAGTATGGGTTAGCTCAACGCCTCACAACGCTTACACACCCCACCTATCAACGTCGTAGTCTTCGACGGCCCTTCAGGGGACTCAAGGTCCCAGTGAGATCTCATCTTGAGGCTAGTTTCCCGCTTAGATGCTTTCAGCGGTTATCTATTCCGAACATAGCTACCCGGCGATGCCACTGGCGTGACAACCGGAACACCAGAGGTTCGTCCACTCCGGTCCTCTCGTACTAGGAGCAGCCCCTCTCAAATCTCAAACGTCCACGGCAGATAGGGACCGAACTGTCTCACGACGTTCTAAACCCAGCTCGCGTACCACTTTAAATGGCGAACAGCCATACCCTTGGGACCGGCTTCAGCCCCAGGATGTGATGAGCCGACATCGAGGTGCCAAACACCGCCGTCGATATGAACTCTTGGGCGGTATCAGCCTGTTATCCCCGGAGTACCTTTTATCCGTTGAGCGATGGCCCTTCCATACAGAACCACCGGATCACTAAGACCTACTTTCGTACCTGCTCGACGTGTCTGTCTCGCAGTCAAGCGCGCTTTTGCCTTTATACTCTACGACCGATTTCCGACCGGTCTGAGCGCACCTTCGTACTCCTCCGTTACTCTTTAGGAGGAGACCGCCCCAGTCAAACTACCCACCATACACTGTCCTCGATCCGGATAACGGACCAGAGTTAGAACCTCAAAGTTGCCAGGGTGGTATTTCAAGATTGGCTCCACAAGAACTGGCGTCCTCGCTTCAAAGCCTCCCACCTATCCTACACAAGCAAATTCAAAGTCCAGTGCAAAGCTATAGTAAAGGTTCACGGGGTCTTTCCGTCTAGCCGCGGATACACTGCATCTTCACAGCGATTTCAATTTCACTGAGTCTCGGGTGGAGACAGCGCCGCCATCGTTACGCCATTCGTGCAGGTCGGAACTTACCCGACAAGGAATTTCGCTACCTTAGGACCGTTATAGTTACGGCCGCCGTTTACCGGGGCTTCGATCAAGAGCTTCGCGTTAGCTAACCCCATCAATTAACCTTCCGGCACCGGGCAGGCGTCACACCCTATACGTCCACTTTCGTGTTTGCAGAGTGCTGTGTTTTTAATAAACAGTCGCAGCGGCCTGGTATCTTCGACCGGCATGGGCTTACGCAGTAAATGCTTCACCCTCACCGGCGCACCTTCTCCCGAAGTTACGGTGCCATTTTGCCTAGTTCCTTCACCCGAGTTCTCTCAAGCGCCTTGGTATTCTCTACCCAACCACCTGTGTCGGTTTGGGGTACGGTTCCTAGTTATCTGAAGCTTAGAGGCTTTTCTTGGAAGCATGGCATCAACCACTTCGCGCTCTAATGAGCACTCGTCATCAGTTCTCAGCCTTAACCGCCCGGATTTACCTAAGCAGTCAGCCTACAACCTTAAACTTGGACAACCAACGCCAAGCTGGCCTAGCCTTCTCCGTCCCCCCATCGCAATAACTAGAAGTACAGGAATATTAACCTGTTTTCCATCGACTACGCTTTTCAGCCTCGCCTTAGGGACCGACTAACCCTGCGTCGATTAACGTTGCGCAGGAAACCTTGGTCTTTCGCGTGGGTGTTTTTCACACCCATTGTCGTTACTCATGTCAGCATTCGCACTTCTGATACCTCCAGCAAGCTTCTCAACTCACCTTCACAGGCTTACAGAACGCTCCTCTACCGCATCACCTAAGTGATACCCGTAGCTTCGGTGCATGGTTTGAGCCCCGTTACATCTTCCGCGCAGGCCGAC
>NZ_JBWBZC010000001.1:0-145000 GCF_056174845.1 Pseudomonas sp. CC11G | reverse complement strand
CGCATTTCACCGCTACACAGGAAATTCCACCACCCTCTACCATACTCTAGCTCGACAGTTTTGAATGCAGTTCCCAGGTTGAGCCCGGGGATTTCACATCCAACTTAACGAACCACCTACGCGCGCTTTACGCCCAGTAATTCCGATTAACGCTTGCACCCTCTGTATTACCGCGGCTGCTGGCACAGAGTTAGCCGGTGCTTATTCTGTCGGTAACGTCAAAACAGCAAGGTATTCGCTTACTGCCCTTCCTCCCAACTTAAAGTGCTTTACAATCCGAAGACCTTCTTCACACACGCGGCATGGCTGGATCAGGCTTTCGCCCATTGTCCAATATTCCCCACTGCTGCCTCCCGTAGGAGTCTGGACCGTGTCTCAGTTCCAGTGTGACTGATCATCCTCTCAGACCAGTTACGGATCGTCGCCTTGGTGAGCCATTACCTCACCAACTAGCTAATCCGACCTAGGCTCATCTATTAGCGCAAGGCCCGAAGGTCCCCTGCTTTCTCCCGTAGGACGTATGCGGTATTAGCGTTCCTTTCGAAACGTTGTCCCCCACTAATAGGCAGATTCCTAGGCATTACTCACCCGTCCGCCGCTGAATCAAGGAGCAAGCTCCTCTCATCCGCTCGACTTGCATGTGTTAGGCCTGCCGCCAGCGTTCAATCTGAGCCATGATCAAACTCTTCAGTTCAAACATAATCGGATTTTGTAAAAATCCTAAACTTGGCTCAGCAATCGCAAAAAAACTCTCAAATTAACGAGTGTTACTTGTGATGCTGACAATCTAGTGACTATCAGTCTTACCTCACAAGCACCCACACGAATTGCTTGATTCAGTTGTTAAAGAACAGTTGGTTGATTCTTTCGTCTCAACCGAGGCGCGCATTCTACAGCAGCCTCTCATTCCGTCAAGCGATTTCGAAAATTTCTTTTCAAACTCAACCGCTTGCGCCTTCGATCAACTTCAGTCTCTCGTCAGCGGGAGGCGAATTCTACAGCGTTTCAAACCGCTGTCAACACCCTCTTTAAACCGCTTTCGATCAACTTAACGATCGACCAACAAGACCAAAACTCAACCTTGTCAGCCCGGCGCATTCTACGCAGATCTCTCTGCTTTGCAACCCTTAATATTCAGCTAACTTATTGATTAACTTGAAGTTTTAAGAGCCTTCCGCGCCGGAAGTGGTGCGCATTATAAGCACCCACGAAAACCCGTCAAGGCTTTATTTGACCTTTTACTCAGCTTTTAGCGTAACGCGTGCAAATGCCTTCTTACCGGCCTGGCAAACATGGGTCGCGCCCAGCTTGTATATAAAGGTGCGATCTACAACCTCACCATCTATACGCACGCTACCGGCATTCAGCAGATCACGCGCGCCCGCAGCATTCTTCACCAGGCCCGCCTTATTAAGGAGGGAAGCGATCGGCAGATCCTCAGCAGAGACAACCTCCACCTCCGGCAGATCATCCGGCAGCTCGCCTTCCTTCATACGGTTGCCCGCAGAACGGTGCGCATTGGCTGCGGCTTCTTCACCGTGGAAACGCGCCACGATCTCTTCAGCCAGCTTGATCTTGATATCGCGCGGGTTAGCACCACCAGCGACCTCAGCCTTGAATGCCTCGATCTCATCCATCGAACGGAAGCTGAGCAGCTCGAAGTAACGCCACATCAGCGCATCCGGAATAGACACCAGCTTGTTGTACATAACGCCCGGCGCTTCCTGGATTCCGACATAGTTACCCAGCGACTTGGACATCTTCTTCACGCCGTCCAGCCCTTCGAGCAGCGGCATGGTCAGAATGGTCTGCGCTTCCTGCCCATAAGCACGCTGCAACTCGCGCCCCATCAGCAGGTTGAATTTCTGGTCGGTACCGCCCAGCTCGACGTCAGCTTTCAAAGCAACCGAGTCATACCCCTGCACCAGCGGGTAAAGGAACTCGTGAATGGCAATCGGCTGGTTGGTGGCATAACGCTTGCTAAAGTCATCGCGCTCCAGCATTCGCGCCACGGTGTACTGCGACGCCAAACGAATGAAGTCAGCCGGACTCAGTTGATCCATCCAGGTGGAGTTGAACGCCACCTCGGTTTTCGCTGGATCGAGAATCTTGAAGACCTGGGCCTTGTAGGTTTCTGCGTTATCCAGAACCTGCTCACGGGTGAGCGGTGGACGGGTGGCGCTTTTGCCGCTCGGGTCGCCGATCATGCCGGTGAAGTCGCCAATCAAAAACACCACCTGATGGCCCAACTCCTGGAACTGACGCAGCTTATTAATAAGCACGGTGTGCCCAAGGTGAAGATCGGGAGCGGTCGGGTCGAAACCGGCCTTGATGCGCAGCGGCTGACCACGCTTCAATTTTTCGATCAGCTCAGCCTCGACCAACACTTCTTCTGCGCCGCGCTTGATCAGCGCCAACTGCTCTTCAACCGACTTCATACCCGCCCCGCACCACCTGATTTTCGAAGGGAACCAACCTTACAAGATCACCAACTAATTACAAGTTTGTGCCCACGACTTGCGCCGCTGTCATAAACCAGAAATTCGTAGGCTTGCCTCGAGGTGATTTTGGTTATATTTTATACAGTTATTTCATATTCATCAGTTTCTTCATCTCTTCTTTTCACCTTTTTAAAGTCAAAGTTGCCTTATGACCTCTATTTCCAAAACACCACCGCCCTACCCCAAAAGCCATCTACTAGCGGCCAGCGGGATCGCCGCCCTTCTTAGCCTGGCTCTTCTGGTTTTCCCCTCTCGCGAAGTAGAAGCAAAAAAGACCACGCTCAATCTGGACCTGAACGCCTCCGAACAGCTCGAAGCCACCCCTAGCGACCCGCAGCAGCCACGTCTGCCGGGCGAGTCGAGCGCATCGCCGTTTGCCCAGATCGACGCACAGAATTCCGATACTCAAAACGCTGAAGCCGATAAAGCTGCCGAAAAACCAGCCGAGCCTGTAGCCGAAGCGCCACCGGCTGATCCATATACCAAGCTGATTACGGTCGCCAACGGCGACACGTTGTCGACCGTATTCCAGAAGGCCGGTCTCACGCCCACCCACCTGCACGAAGCCCTAAACAGCAGTGACGATGCCAAGCGCTTCGGCCAGTTGAAAGTCGGCCAGGTACTGGAAGTGAAGCTCACTCAGGACGGCGGCCTGCAGCACCTGCAGAGCAAACTGAGCGACCTCGAAACAATCACCCTGGCGAAAACCGAAAAAGGCTTCGACTTCAAGCGTGATCTAGCCAAGCCCACCGTGCGCTCCGCGTATGCACACGGCGTGATCAACAGCTCGCTATTTCTCTCCGCCAAGCGCGCCGGCCTGTCGCACAACATGACCATGGACCTGGCCAACGTGTTTGGTTACGACATCGACTTCGCTCAGGACATCCGCGAAGGCGACGAGTTTGAAGTGATCTACGAGCAGAAAGTGGTCAACGGCAAGCAGGTTGGCGACGGCAGCATCCTCGCAGCGCGCTTCGTTAACCGTGGCAAGCCGTTCACAGCAGTGCGCTACACCAACAAACAAGGCTCCACCAGCTACTACACCGCTGATGGCAACAGCATGCGCAAGGCCTTTATTCGTACGCCGGTAGACTTCGCCCGTATCAGCTCGCGCTTCTCCATGGGCCGCTTCCATCCGATTCTGAACAAGATCCGCGCCCACAAAGGCGTGGACTATGCAGCTCCACGTGGTACCCCAATCAAAGCTGCCGGTGATGGTCGCGTGCAACTGGCTGGCCGCCGCGGTGGTTACGGCAACACCATCATCATTCAGCACAACAAGACCTACACCACGCTCTACGGCCATATGCAGGGTTTTGCCAAAGGCATTAAAACCGGCAGCATGGTCAAGCAAGGTCAGGTCATCGGCTATATCGGCACCACTGGCCTCTCGACAGGTCCGCATTTGCACTATGAGTTCCAAGTTAACGGCGTACACGTCGACCCACTGAGCCAGAAGCTGGCAATGGCTGACCCAATCTCCGGGCCGGACAAAACCCGCTTTATGCAAATGAGCAAGCCACTGATGGCGCAGATGGACCAGGAAAAGGCCACCATGCTGGCCTTGAACAAGCGCTAAGCCGATGCCGCGCTATATAGGACTGATGTCCGGTACCAGCCTCGATGGTCTGGACATCGCCCTGATTGAGCAGGAGCAGCAACACACCACCCTGCTCGGCACCCACTATCTTCCCATGCCAAACGAACTGCGCTCGGTTCTGCTCTCGCTGTGCAGCCCCGGCCCGGACGAACTGGCCCGAAGCGCAATCGCCGAACAGCACTGGGCTCGCCTCGCCGCCCAGGGCATCTATGCCCTTCTGCTCGAACACAACCTCAAGCCCGCCGACATCCGCGCCATTGGCAGCCACGGCCAGACTGTGCGCCACGAGCCCGCGCGAGGCTTCACCGTGCAGATCGGCAACCCGGCGCTGCTCACCGAGCTCACCGGCATCAGCGTGGTCGCCGACTTCCGTCGCCGTGATGTCGCCGCCGGCGGCCAAGGCGCACCACTGGTACCGGCGTTTCACGACGCACTCTTCAGTGACGGCAAAAGCCGCCAGGCAATTCTGAATGTGGGCGGTTTCAGCAACCTCAGTTTGCTGGATCCGCAGCAACCGGTGCATGGCTTTGATTCGGGCCCAGGCAATGTCCTGCTCGACGCCTGGATCAACCGTCATCAGGGCCTGGGCTACGACCACAACGGTGACTGGGCCGCTAGCGGTCAAGTCTCAAAGGACTTGCTGAACGAGCTGCTGAGCGATCCGTTCTTCACAACTCAAGGGCCGAAAAGCACCGGCCGCGAGCTGTTCAACCTGACTTGGCTGGACCAGCACCTGAGCCAATTGCCTGCCATCGCGCCAGCAGACGTACAGGCCACGCTGCTGGAGATGACCGCACAAAGCATTATCGGCGCGTTAAAAAACGCCCAGCAAGGCACTCAGCAATTGCTGGTCTGCGGCGGTGGCGCCCACAACCTCACGCTGATGAAGCGCCTGGCCGAACTACTACCGGACTGCACAGTTAGTAGCACCGACGAACACGGCGTACCCGCAGACTGGGTCGAAGCCATGGCCTTTGCCTGGCTGGCCCATTGTTGCCTGGAAGGCATTCCGAGCAATCGTCCCAGCGTCACCGGCGCCAAAGGCCTGCGCGTACTCGGCGCGATCTATCCCGCCTGACCAATCCCATTCGCCAGAAACGAAAACGCCGCGCATAAGCGCGGCGTTGGCGATACTGCGTTCGATCAGATCGAGAACGACGAACCGCAGCCACAGGTGGTGGTGGCGTTCGGGTTCTTGATCACGAAGCGCGAACCTTCCAGGCCTTCCTGATAATCCACTTCGGCACCAGCCAAGTATTGAAAGCTCATCGGATCGACCACCAGGCTCACGCCTTCGCGCTCGACGATGGTGTCATCGTCAGCCACTTCTTCATCGAAGGTGAAACCGTACTGGAAGCCCGAGCAGCCGCCACCGGTAACGAACACACGCAATTTCAGACGTGGATTGCCTTCCTCATCGACCAGGTTTTTAACCTTGTTCGCCGCGCCGTGCGTGAATTGCAGCGGTGTGGGGGTGAAGGATTCGACGCTCATGCTGTCTTTCTCCCGGCCAGTGGCCGACGTATTACTTGGGAATGGCGGCATTATCCGCTTCCCCTACCAAAATGGTCAACTATTGATCAGTGCACGCAGCCCGCGCACCGATCATAAGCCGTTACTTACGGCAGCAATGCCGCGTGGGACAGGCCCAGGCGCTCATCGAGACCAAACAGGATATTCATGTTCTGCACCGCCTGGCCCGACGCGCCTTTGACCAGGTTATCGATCACCGACAACACCACCACCAAGTCGCCGCCTTGCGGACGGTGCACGGCAATACGGCAGACGTTCGCCCCACGCACGCTGCGGGTTTCCGGGTGGCTGCCGGCCGGCATCACATCCACAAACGGCTCGTTGGCATAGCGCTTTTCAAACAATTCCTGCAGGTTTACCGACTTATCCACAACGGTGGCGTAAAGCGTCGAGTGGATACCGCGAATCATCGGGGTCAGGTGCGGCACGAAGGTCAGACCGACGTCGCCCCCGGAGGCGCGGCGCAGGCCCTGGATGATTTCCGGCAGGTGACGGTGACCTTTCACCGAGTACGCCATCATGCTTTCACCGGCTTCGCAGAACAGCGAGCCCACTTTCGCACCACGGCCAGCGCCGCTGACGCCCGACTTGCAGTCAGCAATCAAACGGCTGGTATCGGCCAGGCCCGCTTCCAGCAGCGGCAGGAAACCCAACTGCGTAGCTGTCGGGTAGCAACCCGGCACAGCAATCAGGCGAGCCTTCTTGATCTGCTCGCGATTCACTTCCGGCAAACCGTAAACCGCTTCACCCAACAGGTCGGGCGCGCCGTGCGGCTGGCCGTACCACTTGGCCCACTCTTCGGCGTCTTGCAGACGGAAGTCGGCAGACAGGTCAATCACCTTGGTGCCGGCTTCCAGCAACTCGCCGGCCAGCGCATGCGCTACACCGTGCGGCGTGGCAAAGAACACCACATCGCAGGCACCGAGGGTTTGCGTGTCCGGTACGGTGAAGGACAGGTTGTCGTAGTGACCGCGCAGGTTCGGGTACATCTCATCGACGCGAGTGCCCGCTTCCGAGCGCGAGGTAATCACTACCACCTCAGCCTGCGGATGCTGAGCCAACAGACGCAGCAACTCGACCCCGGTGTAGCCTGTGCCGCCGACGATACCTACCTTGACCATCACGAACCCCCTATAGAAAGAACGCCGGCTGCGGGAAAGCGTAGCGAGCGAAGGATAGGCAAGGCGAAAGCCGGTGAGAAAGCGCAGTTGGCTGCAGCCAATGAGCATTTCGAACCTGCTTTCAACGCCGCCTATCCGAGCGCAGTAGCTTTCCCGTAGTCGGGGAAAGGTGCCGATGATACGGGTGCACCGGCCAGCGGCCAACCGCCATGGTGACGGTTGGCCGATATAACCTGTTTAATACGGCCTCTTCAGGGCATTTAAAGCCCGCCCCCGTCCTTTCTGTTCGAGAATCCCCGAATGCTCTACCTCTGGGTCAAAGCCTTTCACATCATCGCCATGGTTTGCTGGTTCGCCGGGCTGTTCTATTTGCCGCGCCTATTTGTCTACCACGCCATGAGCGAAGACAGCGCCAGCAAGGAGCGTTTCTGCGTCATGGAGCGCAAGCTCTACCGCGGCATCATGACCCCTTCGATGATTGCCACCATCGCCCTCGGCATCTGGCTGCTCACACTCAACCCCTCCCTGCTCAGCCAAGGCTGGATGCACGCCAAGCTCACTCTGGTGCTGCTGCTGATCGGCTACCACCATATGTGCGGCGCCATGCGTAAGCGTTTTGCCGCTGGCGAGCAGCGCCACAGCCATGTGTTCTACCGTTGGTTCAATGAAGCGCCGGTACTGGCGCTGCTGTTTATTGTAATTCTGGTGGTAGTGCGTCCGTTCTAATCACCACAGCCACCTCAACTGATTGGAGATTGTTTATGTCTTTGCCTGCCCTGCTCGAACAACGTCTGCGTTTGCCGGTAGTTGCTGCACCGATGTTTCTGGTTTCCAACCCGCAGTTGGTGTTGGCGTGCTGCAACAGCGGCATCGTCGGCAGCTTCCCGGCCCTTAATCAACGTGAGAGCAGCGGCTTCAAGGCCTGGCTGGACGAGATCAATGCAGGCCTCAGTGCCGAAGCCGCGCCCTATGCGGTCAACCTGATTGTGCACAACACCAACCCGCGCTTGCAGGCGGACCTGGCTATCTGCGTCGAGCAGCGCGTGCCCATCGTGATCACCAGCCTGGGTGCCGTGAAGGAGGTGGTCGATGCCGTGCACAGTTACGGCGGCCTGGTGTTCCATGACGTCACCACCCGCCGCCACGCCGAAAAAGCCGCTGAAGCCGGTGTCGACGGTTTGATCGCGGTAGCCGCCGGCGCCGGTGGCCACGCCGGTACCTGGAGCCCGTTTGCCCTGGTCGCAGAAATCCGCCAGTTCTTCGACAAAACCCTGCTGCTGGCCGGCTGCCTGAACCACGGCCATGAAATTCTTGCCGCGCAGATGCTCGGCGCCGACCTCGCTTACCTCGGCACCCGCATGATCGCGGTAAAAGAAAACGATGCCCCGCAGGCCTACAAGGACATGATCCTCGGCGCCAAAGCCGCCGATATCGTGCACACCCCGGCCGTGTCCGGCGTGCCGGCCAGCTTTATGCGCCAAAGCCTGGAACAAGGCGGCTTCGACCTTAAAGCGCTGCAGGAAAAAGGCGCGGTGAACTACGGCGAAAAACTCAAGCCGATCAACGACGAAGCCAAGGCCTGGAAAACCGTGTGGTCGGCCGGCCAGGGCGTGGGCGATATCAGCGACTTGCCGAGCGTGGCCGAGCTGGTCAAGCGCCTGGACGACGAATACCGCGCCGCTCAGCTGCGCACCGTGCAACTGGGGCAGCGCTGGCCGCGATGAACCGTCGCCACCTGCTTGGCCTGGGCGCACTGGGTCTGTTGGGTATCTGGGCGGTCCGGCCAAGCGACAACGGCCGCCCCTATGACGACTACTTCTCGACCCTCAACCAACTGCTGAAACAGCAAGGCGGCGGCGTGCCGCAGCTGGTGGTGGATATGCAGCGGCTGGACGCCAACGCCGAACTGCTGGCCCGGCGGCTAGGTAACAAACTGCCGCTGCGCCTGGTGGCCAAGTCGCTGGCCAGCGATGGTCTGCTCGATTACCTGGCGAAAAAGCTGGCCACTCGGCGCTTTATGGCCTTCCACCAACCGCAGCTCAACCAACTGGCGCGGCTGTTCGAAGACGCCGACCTGCTGCTGGGCAAACCGCTGCCGGTCAGCGCCGCGTTGGCGTTCTATCAGCAGCTAGGCGCGACCACCGCGTTCGACCCCAGCCGCCAAGTGACATGGCTGATCGATACCCCGCAGCGCCTCCAGCAATATGCCGAATTGGCGGCGGCCTTGAAGCAGCCGCTGCAAATTGCTCTGGAAATCGACCTGGGCCTGGCCCGGGGCGGCTTCGGCGATCCGCAGGCGCTGGGCGAGGCGTTAAACATACTGCGCACCAGCAAAGCATCGCTAACGCTGCGGGGCCTTATGGGTTACGACGCCCAGGTCGCGCACTCACCACCCTGGATCGGCCGCGACCGCGCCTTCGCCGATAGCAATGCCCGCTACCGCGCGTTTGTCGCCACGGCGCAAACCTTTACCGACCTCTGGCCCGCACAGCCGCTGCTCAATGGCGCCGGCAGCCTCACCTACGCCTTGCATGCGCGCGGTGATACGCCGCTGAACGAGGTGTCAGTCGGCTCGGCCCTGCTCAAGCCCAGCGAATTTGACAGTGACTTGCTGGATGAACATCTGCCCGCATTGTGGATTGCGACGCCAGTACTGAAGGCGCAGACCGGCGAGCTGCCCTACCTGAAAAGCCTGCAAGCCGCGTTGCAAACCTGGGACCGCAATCGCCAACAGGCCTATTACCTGTACGGCGGTCGCTGGCAGGCCGACCCCGTTGCGCCCGCCGGTTTGAGTTACGACAGCCTCTACGGGCGCAGCGCCAATCAGGAGCGGGTCAACGGCTCACGGGCGACGGCATTGGGCGTGGACGACTGGGTATTTCTACGCCCGCAACTCAGCGAAGGCCTGCTGGATGACTTCGCCGAGCTGCGTTTGCTGCGCAACAATCGTTTGGTAGGTCGCTGGTTGCCGGAAAACATGGGCTGAAGCGTGACCCATATCACGCTCGCGCTTGTCTGAACCGTCAAAGGGCCATTACGCTGTGGCCACTTCATCTCTATCGCTGACAGGGACGTGCGCATGACCGATACACGCTTCAAAATCGTATTCACCGGTGAGTTGATGCCGGAAGCAGCACTGGACACGGTCAAAGACAATCTGGCGCGCCTGTTCAAAAGCGACCGCAGCAAGATTGACGCCCTGTTTACCGGTAACCCCGTTGCCCTCAAGCGCGACCTCAACGACGCCGAGGCAGACAAGTACGTCGGCGCGCTGCAGAACGCCGGCGCCAAGGTCTATAAAGAACAGGACCTGGCCGCCAGCCTCAGCCTGGTGGAAACCGACGACCACCGCACCGCGCCGGTCGCCGAGCCTGAAGACGGCGCGCACATGACCTGCCCCAAGTGCGGCCATGAGCAAGCCAAGAACATCGAATGCAGCGCCTGCGGCATCGTCATCGAAAAATACCTGGCCCGGCAGGCGCAACTCGCCGAAGCCGCCGCCGCAGAACCGGCCCCTGTTGCCGCTGCGGTGGTCAGCACAGCCGCCCCGTCGCCGTACGCCACTCCGCAGGCACAAGTCGGCGACGTGATGCCCGAATACGGCGAGCTCAACTACTTCAGCGTGGAAGGCCGAATCGGCCGCGTGCGCTACCTGGGCTGGAGCATGGCGATGACCTTGCTGGCCATCCCGATCCTCGGTGTGTTCGCCGGCATCTCGGCGCTGTCGTATATGTTCGGCGGCTTGCTGGTCATTCTCGCCGTGATCGCCATGGTGGTGATTGGCGTGTTTATCGGTGCGAAACGTCTGCACGATATCGGTTGGTCTGCATGGCTCTGGCTGCTGTTGTTGGTGCCGGCCGTTGGCAGTGTGTTTGCCATCATCATGCTGGTGGTACCTGGCACGCCGGGCCCGAACCGTTATGGCCCGCCGCCGCCACCGAACAGCAAAGGTGTTGTCGTGCTGGCCTGGACCATGCTGCTCGTGCCCATCATCGGTATCCTTGCCGCCATCGCGCTGCCGGCGTATCAGGGCTACGTGCAACGCGCCGAAGAGTCGGCGTATTCCGCAGAACCTTCTGTCGATATGGACGCGCCTGCCGAAGCCGTAGAACCTGCAGAACCTGGCGAACCAGCCGACGAAGCCAGCCCGGACGAAGAGTAATTCCCCACTGATCTGCATCTCACTAGCCGCGCGGAGAACCCCATGCCCCGTTATGCACTCGTAACCGGGGCCTCCAGCGGCATCGGTCTGGCCTTGGCTGAAGCCTTGGCCAGGCGCGGACGCAACCTGATTCTGGTGGCCCGTCAGCGCGATGTGCTGGAAAGCGTCGCCTGCGAATTCACCCAGCGCTTCGGCGTGGAGGTGCTGTTTCGCACCTGCAACCTCGCCCACCCCACCCAACTCACCGGCCTGATCCATGAACTGGAACAGGACGAGTTGCATATCGACCTGCTTGTAAACAATGCGGGCCTGGGTACATCGGGGCCGTTTCTCGACAGCGACTGGGGCCGCGAGCAGCAACAGCTAGAGGTCAATCTGCTAGCCCTCACCCGCCTCTGCCATGCCGTGGGCAACAGCATGGCGCTACAGGGCGGCGGGCAGATTCTGAATGTCGCTTCGGTTGCGGCGTTTCAACCGGGCCCCTGGATGAGCAGTTACTACGCCGGCAAGGCCTACGTACTGAACCTGTCCGAAGGCCTGCGCGAAGAACTGAAGGGCCGTGGTATCAAGGTGTCGGTGTTGTGCCCGGGGCCGACGCGCACCGCTTTTTTCCGCGGCGCCTCGATGGAAATGGGCAAGCTTGATAACAGCAAGCTGATGATGAGCGCCGAAGAGTTGGCGCTCTACACCGTGCGAGCGCTGGAGAAAAACCGCGCCATCATCATTCCCGGCTGGCGCAATCGCCTGGCCGCGCGCAGTTCACGCTTCGCCCCGCGTTGGCTGGTGCGCAAACTGGCCGCGGCAATCAACAAGCGCTTTACTGCGCACTAACCTGCCGACACGGTGCGGCCATGGGCCCAGGCGCGCAACTTGGCGAGGTCTTCGGCCATCACCACTGACAACGGCGCCGTGCTGCTGATGTTGCGCAGCAGCAACCCTTGATCCACCGCGTGTTGTTGCGCCTGCCCGGCATACAGCGCGCTGACCACCACTTGCTCGATCTCGGCGCCGGTAAACCCATCGCTCACCGTGGCAAGTTGTGCGAGGTCGAAGGCGGCAGGATCGAGCTCGCGGCGCAGCAGGTGGATGCGGAAAATATCGGCGCGAGTGTCAGCGTCCGGCAGGTCGACAAAGAACAGCTCATCGAAACGCCCCTTGCGCACCAGCTCCGGTGGCAGACGGTCGATGGCATTGGCGGTGGCCACCATAAAAACCGGTGCCTTGCGCTCGGCCATCCAGGTCAGCAAGGTGCCGAGCACGCGCTGGCTTACGCCGCCGTCCTGGTCGCCGCTGGCCAGGCCTTTTTCCACTTCATCCATCCACAGCACGCACGGCGCCATCTGCTCGGCTAGGCGCAGTGCTTCGCGCAGGTTGCGCTCGGTTTCGCCAAAAAATTTGTTGTACAGGCAGGCGAAGTCCAGACGCAGCAATGGCAAGCCCCAGAGCCCGGCCACGGCCTTGGCGGCCAGGCTTTTACCGCCGCCCTGCACGCCCACCAGCAGCATGCCTTTGGGCAGATCGGCCGCCTTGCCGGCGAGGAAAATATCCTGGCGCTCGGACAGCCAGCGCTTGAGGTTGAGCAAACCGCCGACCTCGGCAAACCGCGCGGTGTCGTGTTCAAAACTGAGCACGCCTTCCAGATCGAGCAGTTTGAATTTGGTCTTGTTCAGCTCCGGCAAATCTTCCTGAGTGATAGCGCCGTCGTTGCAAATCACCCCACGGGCCAGCACCCGCGCTTCGGCATGGCTCATGCCACGCAGGTTCTTCACCACCTGCTGCAACGTACGGTTGTCGGTGCGTACCCGCGCGCCGCGATTGCGCTCGCTCCAGCGCGCCGCTTCTTCGCGGACGATGGCCAGCAATTCGTCTTCGGAGGGCAGCGCCAAGGAGAAACGCGCGGCATAGCGCTGCACTTCCGGCGGCAGCTTCAAGGCGTGCGACACCAACACCACGGTGGGTTTATGCACGCCCTGCGCCATGGCGATTTCCTTGAGCAGGCGCACCAGCTTGGGGTTCTCGTCCATAAACGGGTGCAGATCGCACAGCACGTACAGGTTGGGCATCGGATCGTGCTTGATCAGGCGCAGCGCCGCTTCCGGCTCGAAGCTGGGCGCATCGCCCTGTGGGTCGCCGCCGAAGCCAAGCTTCTGCATGCCCTCGGTTACCGCCCAGGTGAACAGCCCCAGGCCGCGTTTTACCGCGAGGCTCGTGAGGGTTTCCATTACCCGCTGTTCGTCCCAGGACTCGATTACCACCAGCTTCACTTTGGAATCGAGCACCAGGCCCAAGTCATGGATATCGTTCTTCACACCTGCTCCCTATTGGGTAAACTCCGGCTTCCTATCGTCAGCTGGAGACCTGTCCGTGGACTGTCTGTTCTGCAAGATCGTCGCCGGGGACATTCCCGCGCGCAAGCTTTATGAAGACGACCAGGTTGTCGCGTTTCACGATATTGGCCCGCAGGCGCCAGTGCACTTCCTGGTCATCCCGAAAAAACATATCGCCACGTTGCATGACCTGGGCGAAGACGACAAAGCCCTGGCCGGCCATATGCTCTTCACCGCCCAGCGCCTGGCCAAAGAGCAAGGCTGCGAACAGGGCTTTCGCGCGGTGATGAACTGCAATGAAGATGGCGGGCAAACCGTTTACCACATTCATATGCACGTGCTCGGCAAACGCCAGCTGGCGTGGCCGCCGGGTTGATGCGGCAGTTTATAGCCCTGGGCCTGACCGGCTTGTTGAGCCTGCAGGCCGTTGCCGTTGAAGTCTTTCACGACACCCTCAACACCAATGAGCCCGGCCCTGAACTGGTGAAGGTGCCGGCCGGCCAGTTTCAGTTTGGCGACAGCACCGGGCGCGGCAACTACAACGAGCAGCCCGCGCACCTCATCACCATCGCTCAGCCGTTCGCCATCGGCCGTTTCGAGCTGACCTTTGCCGATTGGCAACGCTATACCCGGGCCACCGGCAAACCGCTGCCGGATAACGAAGGCTGGGGGCTATCCGAGCAGCGGCCAGTCATTCATGTGTCCTGGTTCGATGTGCAGAGTTATCTGCAGTGGCTGTCGAAAAGTACCGGCCAGCGTTATCGCCTGCCCACCGAGGCGGAGTGGGAATACGCCGCCCGAGCAGGCAGCAGCAGCTTTTATTGGTGGGGCGAACAGCTCGACAGCCCGGAAGACCATCCGCGCGCCCATTGTCGGGGCTGCGGCTCGCCGCGCTCAGACCAGTACAAAACCAGCCAGGTCGGCCAGTTCGCGCCCAATGCATTTGGCCTGTACGACACCGCCGGCAATGTCTGGGAATGGACTGCCTCGCGCTTCGTCACGCCCTTCGACGGCAGCGAGCAACAGGCCGCCGGTTTGCTCGACCAAAGCCCCCGAGTGGTGCGCGGCGGCGCCTGGAATGCCGGCCCAACCTATCTGCGCAGCAGCTTTCGTGACATGAAGCAGCCTGGCAAAGATGACTATGCTTTAGGTTTTCGCGTGCTCCGCGAGCTGCCCTGAACCGGCCAAGTGCCGCTTCTCGCCGATGATTGGAGTAAACTGCCCGCAGACTTTTCCGGAGGTAATCCTATGACTACCGAACGCCATTACTCCCCTGTCGACCGCCTGCTGCTGCAGGCCGACGCCGCCCTGCGTACCTTGCTGCCCTTCAGCGGCCAGCCTTATCGCCCCTCCCCGGCCCTGGTGCAACCCGACGTAGAACTGAACGCCGACGACACCCGCCACGTTGCCGGCCTGATGCGTGTCAACCACACCGGCGAGGTCTGCGCCCAGGCGCTGTACCAAGGCCAGGCCCTGACCGCCAAGCTGCCCCACGTGCGTAAAGCCATGGAGCACGCCGCCGAAGAAGAGATTGATCACCTGGCCTGGTGCGAACAACGCATCCGCGAACTGGGCAGCCACCCAAGCATTCTCAATCCGGTGTTTTATGGGTTGTCGTTTGGGGTGGGCGCGGTGGCCGGTTTGATCAGCGACAAGGTCAGTCTCGGCTTTGTGGCCGCCACTGAAGATCAGGTGTGCAAACATCTGGACGATCACCTCACGCAGATTCCCGTTGAAGACGAAAAGTCGCGGGCGATTCTGGAGCAGATGCTGAGCGATGAAGCGCAGCATTCGGCCAGCGCGCTGGAAGCCGGCGGTTATCGCTTTCCGCGGCCGGTGAAGTTCGGGATGAGTTTGTTGTCCAAGGTGATGACCAAGAGCACCTACCGCATCTGATTCGCCGCCCATAAAAAAGCCCGCTTACGCGGGCTTTTTGCTTTTTGCGTGTCTTGCCATCACGCCGTTCAAGAACGAGCGAGCTAGAGCAGTGCAAGGCGAAAAGGCTTTTTGAAGCGCAGTTGGCTGTAGCCAATGAGCATTCAAAAAGCCTTTTCAACGCAGCAATGCCGACGCGCAGCCGTTCGTTTAGCTAACGGGCACGTTACGGGCGTAGAAGATCTCGAGCATCTCGTGCTTTACACGCTTGGTCACGGTGTCACGTTGTTCGGTGGACAAATTCTGCGTGGCATCGCCAAACAGATAGTTATCCAGCTCGAACTCCTTGAGCAGCATCTTGGTGTGGAACAGGTTCTCCTGGTACACGTTCACGTCGGTCATCTGGTAGGCCGCTTGTGTGTCGTCGGAGAGGTAGTTCTGGATCGAGTTGATCTCGTGATCGATAAAGTGCTTCTTGCCTTCCACATCGCGGGTAAAGCCGCGTACGCGGTAGTCGACGGTGACGATGTCGGAGTCGAACTGGTGAATCAGGTAGTTGAGCGCCTTGAGCGGTGAAATCACGCCGCAGGTGGACACGTCGATATCCACGCGGAACGTGGCGATGCCGCTAACCGGGTGAATTTCCGGGTAGGTGTGCACAGTGATATGACTTTTATCCAGGTGCGCGAGGATGGTATCGGGGAGCGGGCCGGGGGATTCCTCGATCTGGCTTTCGGTCGGGGTGACCGGTTGCTCGGAGATCAGAATGGTCACGCTGGCGCCTTGCGGATCGTAATCCTGGCGGGCGATGTTGAGGATATTGGCACCGATAATGTCGACGACATCCGTGAGAATCTGCGTCAGCCGCGCTGCGTCGTACTCGGTATTGATGTACTGGACGTAGGCCTGCTGGTCTTCCGGCGTTTCCGCGTAGCAGATGTCATAGATGTTGAAGCTCAAGGTCTTCGTCAGGTTATTGAACCCGTGGAGCTTGAGTTTGCTTTTCACCGTAAGGAACTCTCTTTTAACGATGCGGCAAGGCCGCGTGATCGAGCATGCCCGTCAGTTGTGAACAACACAGCTGCGTAGGACGGTTAACACCTCTTCGCTTTGGCGATTTTGGGTATGGGTTCGTGGCGCTGCGCACCTGGCAGCGCCCCGGAAAAAGGGGCGCCATTATGCAGAGGTCGGCTAGCGGCTGCCAGCGCCTTTGCCACTGCTTTCGAACGAAAGAGTGTGCGCCACTTTTATGATGGGAACGTGTCGGGCTGATCAGCCCAGTTCGATGATTTCGTAGTCGTGGGTAATTTCCACGCCGCCACGGCCGAGCATGATCGAGGCCGAGCAGTATTTCTCGGCAGATAACTCCACCGCGCGCTTCACTTGCGCCTCTTTCAGACCGCGGCCTTTGACCACGAAGTGCACATGAATCTTGGTGAACACTTTGGGCTCTTCGCTGGCGCGTTCGGCTTCCAGGAATGCCTCGCAGCTTTCAACCGGTTGTCTGGATTTCTTCAGAATGCTGACCACATCGTAGTTGGTGCAGCCGCCCAGACCGATGAGCACCATCTCCATCGGACGCACGCCAAGGTTGCGTCCGCCGCTCTCCGGCGGGCCATCCATGACAACAACATGGCCGCTGCCAGACTCACCGAGAAAAAGAGCTTCGCCAGCCCACTGAATCCGCGCTTTCATTGCCACGCCTCCGCTGTTAAAAGGGACGGGCAGCTTAGCACAGGCTTATAGACCAACTTACTCAAGGCAGACAGGTCGATAGTTAGCTCCCACTGTTAGCCACGTCGCAAAACCGACTAACGGGGGTGACTGTCTGTTAAGCTGGCGACAAATTACTGGCACACTTGCTCGAATAACCAAAAAAAACTTTGCTGCTAGACAAAGGGTTACATCTTATTTTTCTTCGGGGCTAGGGCATGGTAGCTATAACTCTCACACCAAAAATCAAGAACATCGACAAACTGCTCGCGCATTGTCACCGTCGTCGTTACACCGCTAAAAGCACCATCATCTACGCAGGTGATCGCGGCGAGACGTTGTTCTTCATTGTCAAAGGTTCGGTCACCATTCTTATCGAGGATGACGACGGCCGGGAAATGATCATTGCCTATCTCAACTCCGGTGATTTCTTCGGTGAGATGGGGCTGTTCGAAAAGGACGGCATCGAGAAAGAACGCAGCGCCTGGGTGCGGGCAAAAACCGAATGCGAGGTGGCTGAGCTCAGCTACGCCAAATTCCGCGAACTCACCCAGCAAGACCCGGACATCCTCTACGCCCTGGGCAGCCAGATGGCTGAGCGCCTGCGCAACACCACGCGCAAGGTCGGCGACCTGGCCTTCCTCGACGTTACTGGCCGCGTAGCACGCACCCTGCTCGATCTGTGCAAACAGCCCGACGCCATGACCCACCCCGACGGTATGCAAATCAAGATCACCCGTCAGGAAATCGGCCGCATTGTCGGTTGCTCGCGGGAGATGGTGGGACGTGTCCTCAAGGCGCTTGAAGAACAAGGCCTGGTCAACGTCAAAGGCAAAACCATGGTGGTGTTCGGAACCCGCTAAGCCCACAAGGCTCGGATAAAAACGCGAACAATAAAAAGGCCAGCTTCGGAGCTGGCCTTTTTATTTGTGCTCGGTTTTCGACAGATTCCCATCAGTCGATACTCACAGGCCCTTTGCGCTCCGGGAAAAACAGCCGCTGCAGTTCCAGCCCCGGATTGGTCGCGCGCATAAACGCCTCGCCCACCAGAAAGCCGTACACGTTGCTGATTTCCATCAGCTCCACATCGGCGCGGTTCATGATGCCGCTTTCGGTCACCACCATGCGGTCGCGGGGAATACGCGGCAGCAGGTCGAGGGTGGTTTCCAGGCTAACTTCAAAGGTGTGCAAGTTGCGGTTGTTGATGCCCACCAGCGGGGTATCCAACACCTTCAGCGCACGGTCGAGTTCTTCGCCGTCGTGTACTTCTACCAGCACATCGAGGTTCACCGACTTGGCCACAGCGGCCAGTTCGGCCATCTGCACATCATCCAGTGCCGACACGATCAACAAAATGCAGTCGGCACCAAGGGCGCGGGACTCTACGATCTGATACGGGTCGATCATAAAGTCTTTGCGAATCACCGGCAGGCCGCATGCGTTGCGGGCCAGTTGCAGGTAATGATCTGCGCCCTGGAAGAAGTCGATATCGGTAAGTACCGAAAGACAGGCCGCGCCGCCGGCTTCGTAGCTCTGGGCAATTTCAATCGGGTCGAAGTTTTCCCGCAACACGCCTTTGCTCGGCGACGCTTTCTTCACCTCGGCAATCACACCCGGCCGCTTGGCCTTGGCCGCTGCCAGCAAGGCATTGGCAAAACCACGTGGCGCATCAGCCGCACGGGCTTCACGCTCCACTTCGGCCAGGCTTACCACCGCCTTGCGCGCGGCCACTTCTTCGGCCTTGCGGGCGAGAATTTTCTCCAGGACGGTAGGCACACTCACGCTTGATTCTCCTGGCGGAACACCGCCGTAAAGGACGCCAATTCTTCCATTTTTTCCCGGGCCAAACCGGTGTGGAGGGCGTCATGGGCCAGCTGCACACCTTCATGCAGGCTAGTCGCTAAATCGGCGGCATACAGGGCAGCGCCCGCATTCAGCACAATCAAATCACCGGCTTTTTTGCCGGCTTCGGTTTTGCGTCGGCCCAAGGCATCGCGAATCAGCTCCAGCGAGGCCGCCGGGCTGGCCACTTCCAGGCCCATGAGGGTCTGGCTGGTGATGCCGAAATCTTCCGGACGCACGTCGTACTCGGTGATCTCGCCGTTTTTCAGCTCGGCCACGTGGGTCGCGGCGGCCAGACTGAATTCGTCCAGGCCATCACGCGAATGCACCACCAGAATATGCTCGCTGCCCAGGCGCTTGAGCACCTCGGCCAGCGGGCGGCACAGCTCCTGGCTGAACACGCCGACCACCTGGTGTTTGACGCCCGCCGGGTTGGTCAACGGGCCGAGCATATTGAACAGGGTGCGCAAACCCATTTCGCGGCGCGGACCGGCCGCATGTTTCATGGCCTTGTGGTGCACCTGGGCGAACATAAAACCAACGCCCACGCTGTCGATGCACCGCGCGACCTGCACCGGGGTCAGCTCCAGAAAAATACCGGCGGCTTCCAGCAAGTCGGCGCTGCCGCTCTTGCCCGACACCGCGCGGTTACCATGCTTGGCCACCTTGCCGCCGGCCGCCGCGACGACGAACGCCGCCGCCGTGGACACGTTGAAGATATTGGCGCCATCGCCGCCGGTGCCAACCACGTCGACCACATGCTTGAGGGTCGGCAGTTCAACCTGCGCCGCCAGCTCACGCATCACCGATACGGCGCCGACGATCTCGTCGATGGTTTCGCTCTTCATGCGCATGCCCATCAGGAAGGCACCGATCTGCGCGTCGGTGCACTGCCCGGTCATGATTTCGCGCATGACGTCCTGCATTTCTTCGGTGGTCAGGTCGAGCTGAGCGACCACGCGGTTAAGCGCTTCTCTGATATTCATGCGCGCACACCCCCGGTTTGCTTGAGGAAGTTGGCAAACAGCTCATGGCCTTGTTCCGACAGGATGGATTCCGGGTGGAACTGCACGCCTTCGATGTTCAGCGTTTTGTGGCGCAGGCCCATGATTTCGTCCACCGAGCCGTCTGCGTGTTGGGTCCAGGCGGTCACTTCCAGGCAGTCCGGCAGGGTTTCCAACTTGACGATCAACGAGTGGTAACGGGTGACGGTCAGCGGGTTGTTCAAACCTTCGAAGACGCCGGTGTTGTTGTGGTACACGGCGCTGGTCTTGCCGTGCATCACCTGACGGGCGCGCACCACGTCACCGCCAAACGCCTGGCCGATGCTCTGGTGGCCCAGGCAGACGCCGAGGATCGGCAGCTTGCCGCCCAGTTCGTCGATGGTTTCGATGGAAATACCGGCTTCGCTCGGCGTGCATGGGCCTGGCGAGACTACGATGCGCTCGGGCTTGAGGGCGGCAACGTCAGCCACGGTCAGCTCGTCGTTGCGCACCACTTTTACGTCGGCACCCAGCTCGCCCAGGTACTGCACGACGTTGTAGGTAAAGGAGTCGTAGTTGTCGATCATTAACAGCATGGCAGGTGCTCCTTAAACGTCGGCAGACGGGGTGGTGGTTTGTTCGGCCAATGCCACCGCACGGAACATCGCGCGGCGCTTGTTCAGCGTCTCTTCCCATTCCAGCGCCGGCACCGAGTCGGCAACAATGCCGCCACCGGCCTGCACATGCAGTTCGCCGTTCTTGATCACGGCGGTGCGAATCGCGATGGCCGTGTCCATATTGCCGTTCCAGGCCAGGTAACCCACCGCGCCGCCGTAGACGCCACGTTTGACCGGCTCCAACTCGTCGATGATTTCCATGGCGCGAATCTTCGGTGCCCCCGACAACGTGCCCGCCGGCAGAATCGCCCGCAGCGCATCCATCGCCGTCAGCCCGCTTTTCAGCTGACCGGTGACGTTGGAGACGATATGCATCACGTTGGAGTAGCGCTCGATCACCATTTTTTCGGTGAGTTTTACCGTGCCGATTTCGGACACCCGACCGGTGTCGTTACGACCCAGGTCGATGAGCATCAAGTGCTCGGCGATTTCCTTGGCATCGGCCAGCAGGTCTTCTTCCAGCGCACGGTCGGCTTCTTCGGTAGCACCACGCGGGCGCGTGCCGGCAATCGGGCGCACGGTGATCAGGTTGTCTTCAACGCGCACCAGCACTTCCGGCGAACTGCCGACGACATGGAAGTCGCCGAAGTTGAAGAAGTACATATAAGGAGTGGGGTTGAAGCAGCGCAGCGCCCGGTACAAATCGATAGGCGCGGCCTTGAAGTCGATGGACATGCGCTGCGACGGCACCACCTGCATGCAGTCGCCGGCCAGGATGTATTCCTTGATGGTATCGACCGAACGCTCATAGTCCTCGCGGGTAAAGCTGGAGCGGAAGTTCGGCTCGATGCCGGACTCCTTGGTGAAGTCCAGGCCACGGCGTGGAGTGATCGGCTGACGGAGTTTTTCCAGCAGCTCTTCCAGGCGGGCCAGGCCGTCTTCGTAGGCGTTCGGCTGCGCCGGGTCGGCCAGCACAATCGCGTGCATCTTGCCGGCCAGGTTGTCGAACACCACCACGGCATCGGACACCATCAGCAGAATATCCGGCACGCCAATCGGGTCCGGATTCGGGCTCTTGCCCAGACGTTTCTCTACATAGCGTACGCAGTCGTAACCGAAGTAACCCACCAGGCCACCGTTGAAGCGCGGCAGGCCGGCGATGGTCGGCACGTTGTAGCGGGCTTTGAAGGTTTCGACGAAGGCCAGCGGGTCTTCACTTTCCAGGCTTTCGATCTCGACGCCGTCGTGGGTCACGCTGACGTGGTGGTCATGCACACGCACCACGGTGCGGCATGGCAGACCAATGATCGAGTAACGCCCCCACTTCTCGCCGCCCTGAACGGACTCGAGCAAGTAGGAATTGGGTTGGTCGGCCAGCTTCAGGTAGATCGACAGCGGCGTGTCGAAGTCGGCCAGGGTTTCGCAGGCAAGCGGGATGCGGTTATAGCCTTCAGCGGCTAGACGCAGGAATTCTTCGCGGTTCATGTAAACAGCCTCATGGCTTGAGGGTAAAAACCTGACTGCGGTTGCGAAGCCGCGGGACTATCAGCAGTCTTTCAACTGCGTGCCCTCGCTGGGGTACTCGCAACCGTATTGCTCAGGTTTAGGGTCGTAATGGCAAACACACCGGAGAACCGGCCAGGCTCGAATCAGGCGCGCCAACGCCAGCGGGCCAGGGCCTTGAGGATTTTCATCCCGGATTTGACGAACCAGTGTTTGCGGGTGACCACCACGATGGCATCTCTTGGGCGGGGGGATTTGACAGCGTCGGGCAACATTATCTCAGCGGCAGGCTCGACGCAATCAGGCAGCAGTTCGCGCAGATCGTCGATAACCAGGGCCGGATCTTCATCGCGAATCGGGCGGCCATGGTTGTAGCCATAACTCATCGCGATGCACTGCACGCCGGCGGCTTTGGCGGCCAACACGTCGCTGCGCGAATCGCCGATAAATATCGCCTCGGCCGCCGACACTTCGGCCATCTGCATCACCACATTCAATGCAGCCGGATCGGGCTTTTGTTGCGGCAGGGTGTCGCCGCCGATGATCCAGCGAAAGTAACGACCAATGCGCATCTCATCGAGCAACGGCCCTACAAACCGCTCGGGTTTGTTGGTGATCAGCGCCATCTCGATGCCTTGGCTTTTCAACCATTTCAGCGTTTCACGCACGCCGGGATACAAGGCGCTCAGGGAATGGTTGTCCGCGTACAGCTCCATAAAGATCGCCAACGCCTGCTCGGTGTCTTCCTCGCTGACCGCCTCGTGGTCCATGCCACCGGCCAGGGCGCGCCGCACCAGCACCCGCACGCCATTGCCGACCCAGGTACGTACCTGTTCGATGCCGGCGGCAGGACGGTCGAGCTGGTTGAGCATCTGGTCGACGGCGGCGGCCAGGTCTGGCACCGAGTCGATCAACGTGCCGTCCAGGTCAAACATCACCAGGCGCGGCATGCGCCCGGCGAGCACCTGCGCAAAGCCGCTCATGGGCGGGCGAGCGCGAGTTCGGCGCGCATCTGAGCGATGACGGCCGCGTAGTCCGGAGTATTGAAGATGGCCGAGCCGGCCACGAAGGTGTCAGCGCCGGCAGCGGCGATTTCACGGATGTTCTGCACGTTCACGCCGCCGTCGATTTCCAGGCGGATATCCCGGCCGGACGCCTCGATAAGCGCGCGCGCTTCGCGCAGCTTGTCGAGGGTGCCAGGGATAAACTTCTGCCCGCCAAAGCCTGGGTTCACGCTCATGAGCAAAATCATGTCGACCTTGTCCATCACGTACTTGAGGCTTTCCAGCGAGGTGGCCGGGTTGAACACCAGACCGGCCTTGCAGCCACCGGCTTTGATCAACTGCAGGGAGCGGTCGATGTGCTGGGAGGCTTCAGGGTGGAAGGTGATGTAGGTGGCGCCGGCGTCGATAAAGTCGCCGATGATGCGGTCCACCGGGGAGACCATCAGGTGCACGTCGATTGGTGCAGTAACGCCGTACTTGCGCAGTGCCGTGCAGACCATCGGGCCGATGGTGAGGTTGGGTACGTAGTGGTTGTCCATCACATCGAAGTGGACGATGTCGGCGCCAGCGGCAAGGACGTTATCCACTTCTTCACCCAGGCGGGCGAAGTCGGCGGAGAGAATGGATGGGGCAATAGCGAAAGGTTGCATGGCGCACCTCATGACAAATCAAGGCGCGCATTGTACCCGAGGCGTTCAGGATTTCGCCTGTCATGTATCAGGCGGTAACCTGCTGCTTTGGTAGGGGGAGATCAAAAGCATCGCGGCTAAAGCCGCTCCCACATGGAGTTGCGAACCCTGTGGGAGAGGCTTCAGCCTCGATTTCCTGGAAACGACGATTTCCGGCCTCAGCTCTCGCTAGACGAAGTCCGCAGCTTCTCACTGCGCCCACGCAACCACTCCAGCGTCAGCAGCAACACGATGGAGAAACCAATCAACAAGGTTGCCGCCGCCGCAATCGTCGGGCTGAGGTTTTCGCGGATACCGCTGAACATCTGCCGTGGCAAGGTCGCCTGGCCGGGGCCGGCGAGGAACAGGGTCACCACCACTTCATCGAACGAGGTGGCGAACGCGAACAGCGCCCCGGAAATCACCCCCGGCGCAATCAGCGGCAAAGTCACCCGGCGAAACGCGGTAATCGGCGAAGCACCCAGGCTGGCCGCCGCTCGCACCAGGTTGTAGTTGAAGCCCTGCAAGGTGGCCGACACGGTGATGATCACAAAGGGCACGCCAAGCACGGCATGCACCACGATCAGCGACAGGTAGCTGTTGCCCAGCCCCAGCGGCGCGAAGAACAGGTAGCTGGCCACACCGACGATCACCACCGGCACCACCATCGGCGAAATCACCAGGCTCATCACCAGCGCCTTGCCGCGAAACTCGCCACGGGTAAGGCCGATGGCCGCCAGGGTGCCGAACACCATGGCCAGCACGGTGGCGGCCGGGGCGACGATCAGGCTGTTTTTCAGCGAGCGCATCCAGTCGGCTGAGGCGAAGAAGTCCTGGTACCAGTGCAGCGAAAAGCCTTGCAGCGGGTACACCAGAAAACTGCCGGAGTTGAACGACAGCGGCACGATCACCAGCACCGGCAGAATCAGAAACAGCAGCACCAGCGCGCACAGGCCGCGCAAGGCGTAGTACCACACGCGTTCAATCGGAGACATATAAGGGCTTTGCATCGAATGTTCTCCTTATCAGCTCAGGCGCAGGCGGCTTGCGCCCACCAGCCAGCTGTAAACCACGTAGAGGGCCAGGGTGGCGAACAGCAGCAGGCCGCCCAGAGCCGTGGCCATGCCCCAGTTGATACTGGTGTTGGTGTAGAAGGCGACGAAGTAGCTGACCATCTGATCGGTCGGGCTGCCGAGCAGCGCCGGGGTGATGTAGTAGCCAATCGCGAGAATGAACACCAACAGGCAACCGGCGCCGACACCGGCCAACGTCTGCGGAAAGTACACACGCCAGAAGCTCGCGAACGGGTGGCAGCCCAAGGAAATCGCCGCACGCATATAGGTCGGCGAGATGCCCTTCATCACGCTGTAGATCGGCAGAATCATAAACGGCAGCATGATGTGCACCATGGCGATATAGACCCCAGAGCGGTTGAACACCAGCTCCAGCGGCTTATCGATAATGCCCATGGCCAGTAACGCGCTGTTGATCAGCCCGCCGGACTGCAGCAACACGATCCAGGCCGCCACGCGCACCAGAATCGAGGTCCAGAACGGCAGTAGCACCAGAATCATCAGCAGGTTGCTCTGCCGCGACGGCAGGTTGGCCAGCAGGTACGCCAGCGGATAGGCCAACACCAGGCAGATGGCGGTAATCACCAGGCCCATCCAGAAGGTGCGGGCGAAGATATCCAGGTAAATGGCCTGGTCCGGAGTGGCCGGCGCCACTTCGCCGACATCGTCGATGCGGTGATCGACAGCCGCCAGCAGGTAGTACGGCGTCACGCTGCTGGTATTGCGGCGAATCACCTGCCAGTACGCCGGGTCGCCCCAACGCTCGTCCAACCCTTCCAGCGCTTCTTTATAAGAGGCCGGCGTTTCGGCGAACGGCAGCGCTTTGGCGGTTTTCATCAGCAGGCTGCGGTAGCCGGCCGATTCCATATTCAGACGCTTGGACAGATCGCCCAAGACTTGATTCTTGCGGGCCTCGCCCAGGTCTTCGCTGATGGCTTGGTACACCGGCTCAGCGGGCAAGCCTTTGCCATCCCATGCAGCCACGGCGACCACGGTACGCGGCAACCCATTGACCACTTCTGGGTTGGCGACGCTCTTGTAAAGCAGCGCCACGATCGGCACCAGAAACACCAGCAGCAGAAACAGCACCAGCGGCGCGATCAGCGCTTGTGCCTTGAGGCGATTGACGCGCTCGGCACGCGCGAGGCGTTGTTTCAAGGTGGGCATCGGGACGGCAGCCATAACGAACTCCGGAATAAAACTCTGAAAACGCCACCTGCGCATCAACGCAAGTGGCGGTCTTGCTCACATCGACAGCGGTATTACTTGGCAGCCCACGAGTTGAAGCGCTGCTCCAACTGCTCACCGTTATCCGCCCAGAAGGTCACGTCGATCTGTACTTGATCGGCGATGTTTTCCGGGGTGGTCGGCATATCTTTCAGGATGCCCTTGTCTAGCAGCGCAACGGCTTTGGAGTTGGCCGGGCCGTACGCGATGTTTTCCGAGTAGATCTTCTGCTGCTCAGGCTGAACCGAGTAGGCGATGAACTTCTTGGCTTCTTCGGCGTTTTTCGCACCCTTCGGAATGGCCCAGGCGTCGAAGTCGTAGATGCCGCCGGTCCACACCACTTTCAGGTTGCTTTCTTTCTGCACGGCCGCGATACGACCGTTGTAAGCCGAGCTCATTACCACGTCACCGGAGGCGAGGTATTGCGGCGGTTGAGCGCCGGCTTCCCACCACTGGATATTCGGTTTCAGCTCATCAAGTTTCTTGAACGCGCGGTTCTGGCCGTCTTTGCTGGCCAGCACTTTGTAGACGTCTTTCGGCGCGACGCCGTCGGCCATCAGGGCGAATTCCAGGGTGTACTTGGCGCCTTTACGCAGGCCACGTTTGCCGGGGAACTTGGTGGTGTCCCAGAAATCGGCCCAGCTGGTCGGTGCGGTTTTCAGTTTGTCGGCGTTGTAGGCCAACACGGTGGACCACACGAAGAAGCCCACGCCGCAGCTCTGAATGGCGCCCGGCACGTAGTCGGCCTTGTTGCCGAACAGCGCGGGGTCGAGGGTTTCGAACATGTCTTCGTCGCAGCCGCGCGACAGTTCTGGCGACTCTACTTCCACCAGGTCCCAGGACACGCTGTTGGTGTCGACCATGGCTTTGACCTTGGCCATTTCACCGTTGTATTCACCGGCGACGATCTTGCCTTTGCCAGCGGCTTCCCACGGCTCATAGAACGCTTTGACCTGCGCTGCCTTGTTCGCTCCCCCGAACGAGATAACGGTCAGATCGGCCGCCATGGACTGAGCGGCAACCGCCAGCCCAAGTGCCACGGTGACGAGTTTGAGTGCTTGTTTCATTGTTGTTTTCTCCACAGTGCTGAGTTGAATGACGCGATAACCAACTGCGAACTTCAAAGCGGTCAGGCTTGTTCCAGAAGCGGGTCCAAAGCTCTGACGTGTTCCACTTGCCAGCCGAGGGGTACGACGTCGCCCACTGCCAATGCCGGATCGAGATCGGCGATGGGTTGTTTGACGTAGAAGTCGGCCTTGCCACACACCTCCAGACGCACACGCACGTGGTCGCCCAGGTAGATAAATTCGGCCACACGGCCGGAGAATCGGTTGCTGCACACATCGCTGGCGCTGTTGATCAGCACGCGTTCGGGGCGTACCGAGAGCGTCACCGGCTCTCCGGGCTGCCCGACGTTGACGGCCAGCGCATTGACCTTCTCGCCACGCGCCAGCTCGACCACGCAGCGTTCGCCATCACGGCTGACCAGACGGCCATTGAGGCGGTTGTTCTCGCCGATAAAGTTGGCGACAAAGGTGTTTTTGGGTTCTTCGTAGAGGGTGCGTGGCGGGGCGATTTGCTGGATTTCGCCCTGGTGGAATACCGCCACGCGGTCGGACATGGTCAGCGCTTCGCCCTGGTCGTGGGTCACGTACACCACGGTTACGCCCAGACGTTGGTGCAGGTGTTTGATCTCCATCTGCATATGCTCTCGCAGCTGTTTATCCAGCGCGCCCAGCGGCTCATCCATCAGCACCAGCTGCGGCTCGAACACCAACGCACGGGCCAAGGCCACACGCTGTTGCTGGCCGCCGGACAACTGGCCGGGATAACGATTGCGGAAGCTGTCGAGCTGCACCATGGACAGCGCACGTTTGACCCGCTCGCTGACATCGGTCTTGTTCATGCCGCGCACGGTCAGCGGGAAGGCCAGGTTTTCGGCCACGGTCATGTGCGGGAACAGCGCGTAGTTCTGGAACACCATGCCGATATCGCGCTTGTGCGGCGGCACGTTGTTGATGGAGCGACCGGCCAGTTGAATTTCGCCGCTGGTGGGCGTTTCAAAGCCGGCGAGCATCATAAGGCTGGTGGTCTTGCCCGAGCCGGACGGCCCCAGCAGGGTGAGAAACTCGCCTTTGCGAATGTCCAGGTTGAGGTCTTTGACGATGAGGTTCTCGCCGTCGTAGCTCTTCTGAACGCCACGAAAGCTGACCAGCACATCGTTGACTTGCGACTCGACCATGACCCCACCCTTTTGATTTTGTACGTCGTGCCTTAAGGCTAGAGAACCCTGCAGGCAGCGCAAATCGGGGGCTATGAGAGATTGCTATAAGCAAGCCGGAAGACTGAGGGTAGGGATTGCCCTACCCCGGTGGCGTAATTGGGTATTGCCAGATGGGGGAATGGGGAGGCAGAGCGGGTGGTTGGGTTAATCGCGTCGTAAATAGATAAGCGCCGCGAACTCTTTGTAGGAGCGAGCTTGCTCGCGAATCGGTTTAACGCCGACCAAAGAGCTTCGCGAGCAAGCTCGCTCCTACAGACTTTTGATGGTCAGACCAACTTGTGTTCCATTGCGTACTTGACCAGGTCCGCCACCGAACTGGCATTGAGCTTCTGCATCAACCGCGCCTTATGGGTGCTGATGGTCTTGTTGCTCAGCGCCAGTTGCTGGGCAATGTCGTTGACGTTGGCGCCCTGCACAAGACGCTCGAACACGGAAAACTCGCGCTCTGACAACCGCGTGTGCAGGGGCCGCGAATCGGTAAGCCCCACTTCGAACACCATGCGGTCGGCCAGGTCCGGGTCGATATAGCGGCCACCCGCTGCCACCCGGCGAATCGCCGTGAGCAGCAACGCCGGATCGCTGTCTTTGGTGGCATATCCGGCCGCGCCGGCCTTGAGCGCACGGGCGGCCATCTGCGCTTCGTCGTGCATCGACAACACCAGAATTGCCGGCGGATTGGTCAGCGCGCGAATCCTTGGAATCGACTCCAGCCCGTTGACGCCCGGCATGGAGATATCCAGCAGCACCACTTCGCACTCGGTCTGGCGCAGGGTTTCCAACAACTGCTCGCCGTTACTCGCTTCGCCGACCACGCAGAGGTCTTTGGCCAGGCCAATCAGCTGTTTGATGCCTTCACGAACAATGGTGTGGTCTTCGGCGACCAGTACACGAATCACGGCAATTGCTCCTAGCTACAGCAATGGATTTTGGGCCAACGGAATATGCACAGTCAGGCTGGTGCCCTCGCCCACCTGGCTGTCCAGGCGCAGCGTGCCGCCGAGCATCAGCACACGCTCGCGCATGCCCACCAAACCGAACGAGGCGCTGCGCCCCGGCTGGGCGACAAAGCCGATACCGTCATCGACCACGGTCAGGCACAGGTCGTCACCTTCGAGCGCCAGACGCAGTTCCACAGTATGCGCCTGGGCGTGGCGCATCACGTTGGTCAGCGCTTCTTGCAGAATACGGAACAGGCCGATGGCCTTGGCGTCGGCCAGCGCTGGCAGGTTGTCCGGCACCTGCACGATGCACGGAATTTGCGTACGCGCTTCAAAGCGCTGGGCTTGCCATTCGATGGCCGAGGCAATGCCGGCATCCAGAATCGGCGGACGCAATGCGGTGGCCACATCGCGCACCAGCTGGAACAGGTTGGCGATCAGCCGTTTCATGCTGTTCAGGCGGTCCTGCAAACCGGGGTCGAGCTCGGCATAGGCCAGTTCGCACATCGAGGTTTCCAGCTTCAACACGGTGAGCACCTGACCGAGTTCGTCATGCACTTCGCGGGCGATGCGGGCTTTTTCTTCTTCACGCACGCTTTCCAGGTGCGCCGACAACTCGCGCAATTGGGCGCGGGAATCGGCCAGTTCCAGCTCGATGCGTTTGTTGTCGGTGATGTCCCAGGCAATGCCGTCCCACACCACCGAGTTGTCATCCAGCCGCCGGGCCATGGCCTTGATATCGGCCCAACGTTGCTCGCCGCCCTTGGTCAGGATGCGGCCTTGCCAATGCCAGTCGCGGTCGTTGGCGAAAGCGAGGTCCTGACTGCCGTGGTAGCTGGCTTTGTCTTCGCTGTAGACGAGGCTGCGCAGGCCACGGTCCGGCGCCTGCAACACGGCGGCGGGGTAGCCGACCATGCCTTCGCTGCCGTCGCTGATAAACGCGAAGTCGACCTCGGCGCCGGCATGCGGCCGCTCCAGGCGAAACACCATGCCTGGCACGTTGGCGGCGATGCCCTGCAGACGTGCCTGGCTTTCCTGCAACGCGGCCAGGGCGCGGCGGCGCTCGGTGACGTCGGTGATATACACCACCAGGTATTCGGCCTGACGAAAGCGCAGAAAGCTCAGCGACACATCGGCCGGCAACGTGCTGGCGTCAAAGCGCAGCAACGTACTTTCAAAACTCAGCGGCTCGCCGTCGCTGCCGCGGGCGCGCTTCCACAGCGCCAGCCAGCGGTCCATATGCAGGTTGGGGTCGAAGGCCGCCAGCGGCCGCTCCACCACGCCGCCGGCCGGGTAGCCGAGCATCTGTTCGGCAGCGCGGTTGGCGTAGCGCACGTGGCTGTCCCAGTTGACCCAGAGAATGCCGACGGTGCTCTGGTCGATGGAAAACTGCGTCAGGCGCAGCGCTTCTTCGGCGGCCTCGCGCAGCTGCAACGCATGCCGCGCTTCCAGCAACCCGCGCTCCAGGCCGCGCACCTGGCGGCGTAGCCAGAACAGGCAGGCCACTGCCGCCAACAGCAACACCGCAAACAGACTGGTGAGGTTTTGCCAGAAGCCCGGCGACTCGCTCAGGCGCGGGTATTTGATTTGCACCCATCGGTTATGCAGTTGGTCGAGCTGCTTGGGCGAGAGGCCGGCCAGGGCCTTGTCGATCAACCCGGACAGCTCCGGCCAGTCGCGCCGCGAGGCCACACGCAACAATTGCGGAAAGCCGATATCGCCGACCACCGCCAACTCGCCAAACTCCGCTTCGCCGGATAAACGACTGAGCTGCGCTTCGTCGATCACCACGTATTTCACTTGCTGGGCGAGCAGGTATTGCAGTGCCTGACGCTCGTTCTCGACGCCTCGCAGGTTGAGGTTGGAATAGGACGTGCGCAGGTAATCGGCGACGGGGCTGGGCATGCGCACGGCGACTGGAGCGCTGGCGCCCAACTGCTCGAAATCCACCGCAGCACCACCCACCCGAGCGCCGACCACCAGCTGTGGCACGCGCATATAAGGGTCGGAGAAGATCCATTGGCGCAAGCCCAGCGGGGTTTGCATCTGCCCGGGGGCGAGGTCGAACAGGCGCGCCTGGGCGGCGGCTTCGAGGGCGGCCTGGTCGGGGTAGGTTTGCCACAGCAGCTCAACATTCAGCGCGGCGGCCAGGGCTTTCATCAGGTCGATATGGGCGCCCGACAGCTTCTGCACGCGGCGGTCCATCTGCGCGTAGGGCGCTTGCAGCACGACACCGACGCGCAGTTGCTTGTGCGCGGCCAGCCAGTCGCTTTGCTCGGCACTCAATGTCAGCGCCGGTGCTGGCGTCTCGCTGAAAGCCGCGCCCGGCAGCAGCGCAATCAGCAGCAACCAGGTGCCCAGGACGTAACGGATCATCCCCAGCAAACCTCGGTGACGGGGTGGAAAGCGGCCTACCTTACTCCACGCCTGACAAATAGCCGACAGCCGATTAGGCTGCACCCATTGCCATCGCCAAGGATTCACCCGATGCCCCGGTCGCTGCGCCCGCGCCTTGCCCTGTTGTCACTGCTGCTGTGCGGCGCCTTGCAGGCCGCCGATGAGCCGGCACCGGCCAAGGAAGGCGACGCCCCGGCCGCCGCCGTCGAGCGTGCGCCGCTGGCCGAGCGCAGTGTCGATGACGCCGCCGCGCTGGCCAAACGGGTGCCGGAAAAGGAGCGGCAATTGCTTAAGGCCGGCGATGAAGAATTCCTCGCGCTGTGGAAGTTGGCCAACGTCGGCGATGCCTCGGGCGTGGTCATTCTGATTCCCGGCGACGGCGAAACCGCCGACTGGCCGCAAGCCATGGCGCCTCTGCGCGAGAAGCTGCCCGACGCCGGCTGGCATACCTTGGCGCTGAGCCTGCCCGACCCCCAGGGTGATGAACCGCCGCTGCGTCCGATCGAAGAAGCGCCCCCCGCCGACGGCGAGGAAAGAAAGCCGATGCGCCCGCCGACACCACAGCGGCTGCGCCCGCCACCACGCCGGAAAATGCGGCGGTGCCAGCCGATAACACTCCGCCGCCCAGCGGCATTACGGAAGAACAACGCACCACCCACGCCACCCGCGTGAGCGCCCGTATCCAGGCGGCCATCGCCTTTGCGCAGGAGAAGAAAGCCAAGGCTATCGTGCTGCTCGGTCATGGCAGCGGCGGTTATTGGGCGGCACGTTACCTGGCAGACAACAAGCCCAAGCAGGTCAGCAATCTGATTCTGGTGGCGGCGCAAATGCCTGTGGGGTTTAGCCCGGCGCTGGAGGACTTGGTACCGGAGCTGAAATTGGCCACCGGCGACTTCTATTACAACGACCAGCCCCTGGACCGCGACGCCGCCAAGCTGCGCAAGGAGGCCAGCAAGCGGCAAAAACATCCGGCGTATATTCAGGTGGCCATGGGCTCGCTGTCGGGTGATCGGGCGACCGAGCAAGAGCAGTTGTATCGGCGGGTGAAGGGGTGGTTGAGTCAGCACTTGCAATCGGGCGCGGCGCAGCCGGATCAGCCGGCGCCGGTAGAGGCGCAAGAGCCGCCACCACCGCCTGAGCCCACGTCGCCGGGGATATAGCGACCTTCGCTCGCTAAAACTCGATTGCTCCCCAGACTCCGTCATCCCCGCGCAGGCGGGGATCCAGGCGCGGTGATTGCAACGCGACCGACGTCACCTGCTCAATTCTGGATTCCCGCCTGCGCGGGAATGACGGTGGTTTTGATTGAGAGCAGGGGTCGCAAGGAAGCCCTACCTAAACCCGCGCTGCTCGCGCACCACTGCATACGCACCGTGCAACTCACGGGTTTTCTCAGTGGCTTCACGCACCTTGGCAGGACTGGCACCAGCGCCGACCAACTTGTCCGGATGGTGCCGGCTAAGCAGACGCCGGTAGGCATTCTTGATGGTTTGCACATCACTGCCATGGGCCACATTCAACACCCGCAAGGCTTGTTCGTAGCTGACGGTATTCGTCAGCTGGGTGGTTTTGCGTGGCTCGAATTCTGCGCCCAGCGCCGCCACCGTATCGCGGCCGCGGCCCAACCATTTGCCCCACAACACAATCAGTTCGCGCTCGGTACTGGTGGCCCGACCATCGGCCCAGGCCATGCGCCAGCAAGCGCGCAGCACTTCTTCGGCCACCAGCGCCTGCCCACGTATCCGCCGTAGCGGCACACGCAAACCATCCTGACCATTCTTGCCCCGGGTAAAAGCTTCAATCGCCCGACGCTGTTCCCCGTCAGCCAATTGCATGCGCTGCATTTCCGCGCGCGCTTGCTGGATATGCACCTCCAGCACCTGCCCATCACTCTTGGCCAAACGGCCGAGCAATACAAAGAGCAAATCCTGATCGGACACTCCGGTTGGCCTCGCGCCCTTGAGGCGACCGCGCAAGTCAGTCCAGCTTTCCAGGGCCATGCGCCGGTCGACCACCTGGCCAAGCAGAATGCCCAGCAGCGCGCCCGGAATACTGGCCAGCGCCAGGCCGGCGGTGGCGCCTACAAAGGTCGCGGGCCAGAGCATCAGCCGGCCACCGCGAGCAGTTGCTCGACTTCTTGCAAGCGCTCATGGGTGCCAACGTCCACCCAATGCCCACGGTGGTGTTCGCCACTCACCTGCCCGGCCGCCATCGCCTCGCGCAGCAGCGGGGCGAGCTTGAAGGCGCCGGGTTGGCTGCCGGCAAAAATGGCGGGAGCCAACACGGCAATGCCGCTGTAGGTGAGCGTGGCGGCCCCTGGTTTTCCGTCACTGAGCACGCCGTTCTCCAAGATAAAATCGCCGGCCGGGTGATGGGCCGGGTTGTCGATCATCACCAGATGGGCCAGGCCATTCAGGTGCAGAGGAACGGCGTGAAAATCGTAGTCGGTCCAGACGTCGCCATTGACCACCAAAAACGGCGCGTCCCCCAATAACGGCAGCGCACGGAAAATACCGCCGCCGGTTTCCAGCGGTTCGCCTTCAGGTGAATAGACGATGTGCAGACCAAACTGCGCGCCATCACCCAGGTGGTCTTCGATCTGTTGCCCGAGCCAAGCGTGGTTGATTACCACCTCTCGAAACCCGGCGGCGGCCAGTGCGCGCAGGTGGTATTCGATCAGGGGCACGCCGGCTACCGGAATCAGCGGCTTGGGCGTGTGCAACGTCAGCGGGCGCATGCGCTCGCCTTTGCCGGCGGCCAGAATCATCGCCTTCATGGTCGGCTCGCTTTGGCGTGGCGCAGGCTGGCGAACAGCTCGCCCAGTTCCGCCAGCTCAGGACGACGGGCCAGCACTGCTTCTATATAGGAGAAGAAGCGCGGCACATCGCCGAGGTATTTCGGCTTGCCGTCGCGGTGGCAGATGCGGGCGAAAATACCAATGACCTTGAGGTGGCGCTGCAGGCCCATCAGGTCGCTGGCCCGCAGAAAGTCTTCAAGCTCGCGCTGCACCGGAATGCCCAGCGCGGTGGCTTGCTGCCAATATTCGGTGAGCCAGGCGCGCACCCGCGGCTCCGGCCAGCTGAGGAAGGCGTCCTTGAATAGGCTGGTAACGTCATAGGTGACCGGGCCATACACGGCATCCTGAAAATCCAGCACGCCGGGGTTCGGCTCGCTTTGCATCAGGTTGCGGGGCATGTAGTCGCGGTGCACCAGCACCTTCGGTTGGGCCAGCGCGCTGTCGATCAACACAGTGCAGATGCGCTGCCAGGCGGCTTGCTGGGCATCGGTAAATTCCAGGCCCAGTTCGTGGCGCACGTACCAGTCGGGGAACAACTGCAATTCGCGGGTTAATAGCGCGTGGTCGTAACTGGGCAGCGGGGTGTCGTGCGGCAATTGCTGGAAGGCCAACAACGCGTGCAACGCATCGGCGAACAGCGCGTCGGCATTTTCTTCATTAATGACGTCGAGGTAGGTGTGGCGACCGAGGTCGGGCAGCAATAAAAAGCCGCGTTCGAGATCTTCGGCCAAAATTTCCGGCACATTTATTTTTGCGCGGGCGAGCAAACCGGCGACTTTTACGAACGGCCGGCAGTCTTCCTGAGGCGGCGGAGCGTCCATCACGATGAATGTTCGGCCCTCTCCCTGCCAGCGAAAATAGCGCCGAAAACTGGCGTCGCTGCTAGCGGCAGTAAGGGTTGCAGGGGGAACGTCACCCCAACCACGGGCGGCGAAAAGGACCGGCAGTTGCTCATCGAGCCACGCGGACAGCTGTTGCAGACGTACATCTTCATCAAGCATTACAAGGGTCTCCGACGGCCCTAGCCGTTGTGCGGGTCATGCTTTATTATCCAGCATCTTTTTCAGCCCATCGAGAGGCGTGCGGTCCTAGCGGGCCGATGGCGCGCAGGAAGCCCGGACTACAAGATGGCAGTAAAATACCCCGCGTTTCGTAAAAAATTCCCTCTGCTGGTTACCGGCAGCCTATTGGCCTTGCAACCTGTTGCTACCCAATACGTGGTCGCCGCCGAGCAGTTTGACTGCCAGGTGTCGCCTGCGGGTGGCTGGGCTTGCGCTCCCAAAGCGGACAACGCCGTGTTGCCGCCGCGTCCAGTGCATAGCGCTGGCGCGGTCAGCTCCGTGGTCGGTACGTCTGCCGAGAAGACCAGTACGGTCGCCTCGGGTGAAGCCGTTTCCGCCGAGGCCAAGCCTCAGCTGGTAACCGAGAGCAAAGGCCGCGCCCTTAAATCACGCAGTGCTGACTACAGTCACCTCGACTGGGTTCCGCGCGACAAGCTCACCGCCGAGCAACTGGCCGAAACCGGCCCGTATTGCTCCGGCGCGTATATCGAGCCTGAGCGTCCCGGCATGAACGACAAGACGGCGAAGAAAGACGCGCCGACTTACCTGTCCGCCAAAGCCTCGCGCTATGAGCAGGAACAACAGGTCGCCACCCTCGCAGGTGACGTAGTCATGCGCCAGGGCAGCATGCAAGTGCAGGCCGATGAGGCCAGCCTGTTGCAAGCCGAGAACCGTGGCGAACTGAAAGGCGATGTGCGCTTGCGTGACAACGGCGCGCTGGTAGTGGGCGACCACGCCACCATTCAGCTCGACACCGGTGAAGCGCAGATCGACAACGCCGAGTACGTGCTGCACAAGGCCAGCGTTCGCGGTAGTGCGCTGTATGCCAAGCGCCAGGAAGACTCCATCATCCGCCTCAAGGATGGTACCTACACCCGTTGCGAACCCGGCAGCAATGCCTGGACCCTGAAGGGCAACAACATCACGTTGAACCAGGCCACCGGTTTCGGTACGGCCACCAACGTGACGTTGCGGGTAAAAGACATTCCGGTGTTCTACACCCCGTACATCTATTTCCCGATCGACGACCGTCGCCAGTCCGGCTTCTTGCCGCCTAGCATCGGCTCGTCGAGCGATACCGGCCTGATGCTGGTAACGCCGTACTACTTCAACCTGGCGCCGAACTACGACGCCACGTTGTACCCACGCATCATGACCGAGCGCGGCGTGATGATGGAAGGCGAGTTCCGCTACCTCACCGAAAGCAGCGAAGGCAAAGTCAGCGCTGCTTACCTGAACGACGGTGACGACGAGCGCAAAGACGAGCCCAAGTACGAGAAGAACCGTTACCTGTACAGCCTGCAGAACCAGACCGGTCTGGACTCTCGCCTGCTGGGCACGATCAACTACACCAACATCAGCGACCCGTACTACTTCCAGGACCTGGAAACAGACCTGGACGTCAGCAACCAGACGTTCGTAAACCAGCAGGGCGATCTGACTTACCGTGGCGACAGCTTCGATGCCAAGCTCAACGTGCATGCCTACGAACTGGCTACCGTTACTGACGTGACTCCGTACGACCGTCTGCCGCAACTGACCGTCAATGGTGTTCTGCCGTTCCAGCCGGGCGGCCTGAACTTCACGTACGACACCGAGTTCGTGCGCTTCGACCGTAATCTGGACGAGTACACGTACAACGGCACCGCCAGCCCGGACAGCTACCTGCAAGGTCTGACCCGCGCCACCGGTGATCGTGTACACCTGGAGCCAGGCGTCAGCTTGCCGCTGAACTGGAACTGGGGCTACATCAAGCCAACGATGAAGTACCTGTACACCGACTACAGCCTAGACCTCGACCAACAGGGCAAAACCACCCTGCTGGCCGGTCAGGACTACAGCAGCAGCCAGGACCGTGGCGTACCGCTGTACAGCGTCGACAGCGGCCTGTATTTCGACCGCAACACCAGCCTGTTCGGCAACGCTTACCGTCAAACCTTCGAGCCGCGCGCTTACTACCTGAACGTGCCGTATCGCGACCAGTCGGATATTCCGGTCTTCGACACCAGCGAAACTCCGTTCAGCTATGCCTCGCTGTTCCGTGAAAACCGCTTCTCCAGCAGCGACCGTATTGGCGATGCCAACCAACTGTCGCTCGGCGCCAGCAGCAAGTTCATCGAACCGAACGGCTTCCAGCGCGCCAGCGTTGCCCTTGGCCAGACCTTCTATTTTGAAGATCGCAAAGTGCAATTGCCTGGGATTGACGTGAAGGATGACGCCTCGGTTTCACCTTACGCCCTTACTGGCGAGTACCGCGTAAACCGCGACTGGCGTGTCAGCTCGGACTTCAACTGGGATCCGGATGCAGGCGAAACCCGTTCGGGTAACGTCATGGCCCATTACCAGCCTGAAGCCAACCCCGGCAAGATCATCAACGCCGGCTACCGCTACCGTAACGACGTCAAACGCTTCAACCCGCGCACTGGCGAGTTCGAAGTGGCGGGCGACGAGTACAAGATCGATCAGTCCGACTTCTCGGTTATCTGGCCGGTGGTTCCACAGTGGAGCGCGATCGCTCGCTGGCAGTTCGACTACAACCAGAGCCGCACGTTGGAAGCCTTTGGTGGTTTCGAATACGACAACTGCTGCTGGAAGCTGCGTCTGATCAACCGTTACTGGGTTGAGTACGACGAATTCGACCTGCAACGCGACGAGAAAGGCGACCGCGGGATCTTCCTGCAAATCGTGCTGAAAGGCCTCGGTGGCGTAGTCGGCAACAAAGTTGAGAGTTTCCTCGACCAAGGCATTCAAGGTTATCGTGAACGTGAAGACCAAGCTTACTGATTGTCTGCGCCCGCTGTTGCTGGGCGCTGTGCTTCTGGGTACCGCGGCACAGGCCGAAGTGCAGTCCATTGACCGCGTCGTGGCCATCGTCGACAACGACGTCATCATGCAAAGCCAGCTGGACGACCGCATGCGCGAGGTGCAAAACACCATCGCCAAGCGCGGTTCCGCCCTGCCACCGGAGCACGTGCTCAGTCAACAAGTGCTGGAACGCCTGATCATCGAAAACCTGCAACTGCAGATTGGCGACCGCTCGGGCATTCGCATCACTGATGAAGAGCTGAACCAGGCCATCGGCACCATCGCCCAGCGCAACAACATGAGCGTCGATCAATTCCGCGCCGCGCTGGCACAAGATGGTCTGTCGTTCGATGACGCACGCGAGCAGGTTCGTCGCGAGATGATCATCAGCCGTGTGCGCCAACGCCGTGTGGCCGAGCGCATTCAGGTTACCGATCAGGAAGTGCAGAACTTCCTGGCCTCGGACCTCGGCAAGATGCAGCTCTCCGAAGAGTTTCACCTGGCCAATATCCTGATTCCGGTTCCGGAAAGCTCCTCGCCGGAAACCATTCAGGCCGCCGACAAGCAAGCCACCCAGATCTACCAGCAACTCAAGCAAGGCGCTGACTTCGGCCAACTGGCGATTTCTAGCTCGGGTAGCGAAACCGCACTGGAAGGCGGCGACATGGGCTGGCGTAAAGCCGCTCAACTGCCGGCTCCCTTTGACGGCATGATCGGCGCGTTGTCGGTCGGTGACGTCACTGAACCGATGCGTACTCCAGGCGGCTTTATCATCATCAAGCTGCTGGAAAAACGCGGCGGCGGTAGCCAGGTCAAAGACGAAGTTCACGTTCGTCACATCCTGATCAAGCCAAGCGAAATCCGCAGCGAAGCTGAAACCGAGCGTCTGGTTCAGCGCCTGTACGACCGCATCATGGCCGGCGAAGACTTCGCCGAACTGGCCAAGGCCTTCTCCGAAGACCCGGGCTCGGCACTGAACGGTGGTGACCTCAACTGGATCGACCCAAGCACTCTGGTGCCGGAGTTCCAGAAAGTGATGGCCAACACCGCCAGCGGTCAGGTCTCCAAACCCTTCAAGAGCCCTTACGGCTGGCACGTGCTGGAAGTCCTTGGCCGCCGCGCCACCGACAGCAGCGAAGAGTTCCGCAAACAAGCGGCCCTCAATGCCCTGCGTAACCGTAAGTACGACGAAGAGCTGCAAGCCTGGTTGCGCCAGATCCGCGACGAGGCGTACGTAGAAGTCAAACTGTGACCCTACCGCGCTTCGCTCTGACACCCGGCGAGCCGGCGGGTATAGGTCCTGACCTATGCCTGCTGCTCGCGCAGCACGCCCAGCCTTACCCCCTTATCGCCATCGCCAGCGTCGACCTGCTCAATGAGCGGGCCGCCCAGCTTGGCGTTGCCGTTCACGCTGTTGCCGTTGCGCCTGATGCCTGGCCAGACGCACCAGCCCCCGCCGGCACGCTGTACGTCTGGGACACGCCGCTGCGCAGCGCCGTGGTTGCCGGCCAGCTCGACTCGGCCAATGCCGCGTATGTATTGGAAACGTTGACCCGCGCCGGACTTGGCTGTGTAAACGGCGACTTCGCCGGCATGATCACCGCCCCTGTGCACAAGGGCGTTATCAACGAAGCGGGTATCGCCTTCTCCGGCCATACCGAATTCCTCGCCGACCTGACCCACACCCAGCAAGTGGTGATGATGCTCGCTACCCGCGGTTTACGCGTGGCGCTGGTGACCACTCACCTGCCTCTCAAGGACGTGGCCGCGGCCATTACCGCCGAGCGTCTGGAACGCGTTACGCGAATTCTGCATGCCGACCTGGTGGGCAAATTCGGCATTGCCGCGCCGCGTATTCTGGTGTGCGGCCTCAACCCCCACGCGGGCGAAAGTGGCCACCTGGGGCGCGAAGAAATTGAAGTCATCGAGCCAACGCTGGAACGTTTGCGCGCCGATGGCCTGAACCTGATCGGCCCGTTGCCCGCCGACACCCTGTTTACCCCGAAATACCTCGAGCACTGCGACGCCGTGCTTGCCATGTACCACGACCAGGGCTTGCCCGTGCTCAAGTACAAAGGCTTTGGCGCCGCCGTGAACGTCACCCTGGGCCTGCCGATCATCCGCACCTCGGTCGACCACGGCACCGCCCTGGACCTGGCCGGCAGCGGCAAGATCGACACCGGCAGCCTGCAGGTGGCCCTCGAAACTGCCTACCAGATGGCTGAAAGCCGTTAGCCAAACCTTTCTTTTGTCGCGTCCTGCGCCTTAACTGGCACAGATGCCGCCCGCCCTATTTCGCAGCAGAGCCTTTATGACTGAGCACTACCAACATCGCGCCCGCAAGCGCTTCGGCCAGAACTTCCTGCATGATGCCGGCGTTATTCACCGCATCCTGCGCGCCATTCATGCCAAGCCCGGCGAGCGCCTGCTGGAAATCGGCCCGGGCCAGGGCGCCCTTACCGAGGGCCTGCTGTCCAGTGGCGGTACCCTGGATGTGGTCGAGCTCGACCTGGACCTGATCCCGATCCTCAAGAGCAAGTTCGAGAGCAACCCCAACTTCTCCCTGCACCAGGGCGACGCGCTGAAGTTCGACTTCACCAGTCTCAACCCGGCGCCGAACAGCCTGCGCGTAGTCGGCAACCTGCCGTACAACATCTCCACGCCGCTGATTTTTCACCTGCTGGAAAACGCCAGCCTGATACGCGATATGCACTTTATGCTGCAGAAGGAAGTGGTCGAGCGTCTGGCCGCCACGCCGGGCGGCGGCGATTGGGGCCGGCTGTCGATCATGGTGCAGTACCACTGCGCGGTGGAGCATCTGTTCAATGTCGGCTCGGGGGCGTTCAATCCTGCACCGAAAGTGGACTCGGCCATCGTGCGCCTGGTGCCCCACGCCACCCTGCCGCACCCGGCCAAAGATCACCGCCTGCTGGAGCGCGTGGTGCGTGAGGCGTTCAACCAGCGCCGCAAAACTCTGCGTAACACGCTCAAGGCCTTGATGACCGGTGAGGCGATCGAAGCCGCCGGCGTCGACGGTAGCCTGCGGCCGGAACAGCTCGACCTCGCCGCGTTCGTGCGCCTGGCCGACAAACTGCATGAGCAGACAACAGCCGCGCCCGCACACTAAACTCGATACTTCGCTGTTCGCTTAACTGAGCCTTTCGCATGTCCGATAGCCGTTATCAGATCGACGTCAGCGTCGTGACCCGTTTTCTCCCAGAGCAGTCGCAGCCGGAGCAAAACCGCTTTGCGTTCGCCTACACCGTCACCATCCGCAACAACGGCGAACTGCCGGCCAAGCTGCTGTCACGCCACTGGTTGATCACCGATGGCGACGGGCGCGTGCAGGAAGTGCGTGGGCCGGGCGTCATCGGCCAGCAACCGACCATCGAGGCCGGCGGCAGCCACACCTACAGCAGCGGCACCTTGATGGCCACGCGCGTCGGCAATATGCAGGGCAGCTACCAGATGGTGGCCGATGACGGCAAACGCTTCGACGCCATCATCGCGCCCTTCCGCCTCGCCGTTCCCGGCGCTCTGCACTGATGACGGTGTACGCGGTCGGCGACCTGCAAGGTTGCCTGGATCCTCTGAAATGCCTGCTGGCGCGCGTGGCGTTCAACCCGGCCAGAGACAAGCTGTGGCTGGTCGGCGACTTGGTCAACCGCGGCCCGCAGTCACTGGAAACCCTGCGTTTTCTGTATGACATGCGTGAGGCCGTGGTGTGCGTACTGGGCAACCACGACCTGCACTTGCTGGCCGCCGCACACAACATCGAGCGCCTGAAAAAGGGCGACACCCTGCGCGAAATTCTGGAAGCGCCCGACCGCGCCGAACTACTCGACTGGCTGCGCCAGCAAAAGCTGCTGCACTACGACGCCGACCGCGACATCGCCATGGTGCATGCCGGCATCCCGCCGCAGTGGTCGCTGAAAAAGGCGCTGCGCTGCGCTGAGGAAGTGGAAGAAGCCCTGCGCGACGATACGCGCCTGCTGCCGTTTCTGGATGGCATGTACGGCAATGAACCCAGCCGCTGGGACAGCGACCTGAAGGGCGTTACGCGCCTGCGGGTGATCACCAACTACTTCACCCGCATGCGCTTTTGCAAAGCCGACGGCACCCTGGACTTGAAAACCAAGGAAGGTGCAGACAGCGCCCCGCCCGGCTATCTGCCGTGGTTCAGCCACAAGCAGCGCAAAACCGCCGGGCAGAAAATCATCTTCGGCCATTGGGCCGCCCTGGAAGGCCGCTGTGACGCGCCAGGCGTCATCGCCCTGGATACCGGTTGCGTCTGGGGCAATGCCATGACTTTACTCAACGTCGACAGCGGTGAACGCCACAGCTGTGACTGCAAGGAACCCACACCATGAGCGAATTCAAACGCATCCCTCCCGAAACCGCCCAGACCCTGCGCGAGCAAGGTGCCGTGGTGGTGGATATCCGTGACCCGCAAAGCTTCGCCATGGGCCATATCAGCGGCTCGCGGCACCTGGATAACCAGTCGCTGCACGACTTCATCACCCAGGCCGACCTCGACGCGCCGCTGATCGTCTCCTGCTACCACGGCAACTCCAGCCAAAGCGCGGCGGCCTACCTGGTCAGCCAGGGGTTTTCCGAGGTTTACAGCCTCGACGGCGGCTTTGAACTGTGGCGCGCCACTTATCCGGCTGAGACCGCCAGCGAACCTGCCGAATAATTTTTTCCAGCCGTCTACCCCGCGCCCTGCCTGGCCTCTCGCCCTTCTGTAACAAAGACCGACACATGCTTATCGTTTGTCGGTCCTTGACCTCTCCAATTCCGAACTATCCTTAGCCTCAGGCCATCCATATAGGGGAGAGCCGGCACACCGGCTTCCGGGGCTATCGGCAGCGACCTTTAGGTGTTCTGGGGGATTCTCATTTGCCGACTTATCGGCAGATTGCCAGCACCCGCTCGACCGATCCCGCCCGGCTCGACCATCAAGCGAGGTGACGTCATGAGTATTTTCAGCCACTTCCAACAACGCTTCGAAGCGACTCGCCAGGAGGAATATTCCCTTCAGGAATATCTCGACCTGTGCAAACAGGACAAGAGCGCGTACGCCACGGCTTCCGAAAGGCTGCTGATGGCCATTGGCGAGCCCGAGTTGATCGACACCTCGCACAACTCCAGGTTGTCGCGGATCTTCTCCAACAAGGTGATCCGCCGCTATCCGGCCTTTGAAGACTTCCATGGCATGGAAGAATGCATCGACCAGATCGTGTCCTACTTTCGTCACGCCGCTCAGGGCCTGGAGGAGAAGAAACAGATTCTTTACCTCCTCGGCCCGGTGGGCGGTGGTAAGTCGTCGCTGGCGGAAAAGCTCAAACAATTGATGGAGAAGGTGCCCTTCTACGCCATCAAGGGCTCACCGGTATTCGAGTCGCCGCTGGGGTTGTTCAACCCGGCTGAAGACAGCGCCATTCTTGAAGAAGACTTCGGCATTCCACGGCGCTACCTGAGCACCATCATGTCGCCGTGGGCAACCAAACGCCTGGCCGAGTTCGGCGGCGATATCAGCAAATTCCGCGTGGTAAAACTCTACCCGTCCATCCTTAACCAGATTGCCGTAGCCAAAACCGAGCCGGGCGACGACAACAACCAGGACATTTCCGCCCTGGTCGGCAAGGTGGATATCCGTAAGCTGGAAGAATTCCCGCAGAACGACGCCGACGCCTACAGCTACTCCGGCGCACTGTGCCGTGCCAACCAGGGGATGATGGAGTTCGTGGAGATGTTCAAGGCACCGATCAAGGTGCTGCACCCACTGCTCACCGCTACCCAGGAAGGCAACTACAACAGTACCGAGGGCCTCGGTGCCATTCCGTTTATGGGCGTGTTGCTCGCTCACTCCAACGAATCGGAGTGGCATAGCTTCCGCAACAACAAGAACAACGAGGCGTTCATCGACCGGATCTATATCGTCAAGGTGCCTTACTGCCTGCGCGTCAGCGACGAGATCAAGATTTACGACAAGCTGCTGTTCAACAGCTCCCTGGCCAAAGCTCATTGCGCACCCGACACGCTGAAAATGCTCGCGCAGTTCTCGGTGTTGTCGCGCCTCAAAGAGCCGGACAACTCCAACGTCTACTCGAAAATGCGCGTGTATGACGGGGAAAACCTGAAAGACACCGACCCCAAAGCCAAGTCGATTCAGGAATACCGCGACAGTGCCGGCGTGGACGAAGGCATGAACGGCCTGTCGACTCGCTTCGCCTTCAAGATTCTCTCCAAGGTCTTCAACTTCGACCCGCACGAGATCGCCGCCAACCCGGTTCACTTGCTGTATGTGCTGGAGCAGCAGATCGAGCAGGAGCAATTCCCCGCCGAGGTGCGCGAACGCTATCTGCGCTACATCAAGGAATACCTGGCGCCGCGCTATATCGAGTTTATCGGCAAGGAAATCCAGACCGCTTACCTGGAGTCCTACAGCGAATACGGGCAGAACATCTTCGACCGCTATGTGCTGTACGCCGACTTCTGGATTCAGGATCAGGAATACCGCGACCCGGAAACCGGCGAAATCCTCAACCGTGTGGCGCTCAACGAAGAACTGGAAAAAATCGAGAAACCGGCCGGCATCAGCAATCCGAAGGATTTCCGCAACGAAATCGTCAATTTCGTACTGCGTGCGCGGGCCAACAACAACGGCAAGAACCCGACCTGGCTCAGCTACGAGAAGCTTCGGGTGGTGATCGAGAAGAAAATGTTCTCCAACACCGAAGACCTGCTGCCGGTCATCAGCTTCAACGCCAAGGCCAGCAAGGAGGACCAAACCAAACACAACGATTTTGTCTCGCGGATGGTCGAGCGCGGCTACACCGACAAGCAGGTTCGCCTGCTGTCCGAATGGTACCTGCGGGTTCGCAAGTCGCAGTAACCTGCAACGCAGGCTTGGGCCTGCGTCGTTGCCGCAAGGCCTGCATGCGCATGCAGGCCGCATGAGTACCACTTAAGGTCATCGCGAGCTGCCCGCGAAGTCGGCCTTGAGGGGGCTCTAAGGAGCGTCCATGAGTTACGTGATCGACCGCCGTCTTAACGGCAAGAACAAAAGCACGGTGAACCGTCAGCGCTTTTTGCGACGGTACCGCGACCATATCAAGAAGGCCGTGGAAGAAGCGGTCAGCCGCCGCTCCATCACCGATATGGAGCATGGCGAGCAAATCAGCATTCCCGGTCGTGACATTGACGAGCCGCTGCTGCACCACGGCCGTGGCGGCAAGCAGACCCAGGTTCACCCCGGCAACAAAGACTTCACCACCGGCGAACGTATTCCCCGGCCGCAAGGCGGTGGCGGCGGCAAAGGCGCCGGCAAGGCCAGCAATTCCGGCGACGGCATGGACGAGTTTTCCTTCCAGATTACCCAGGAAGAATTCCTCGATTTCATGTTCGAAGACCTCGAACTGCCCAACCTGGTAAAGCGTCAGCTCACCGGCACCGACACCTTTAAAACCGTGCGCGCGGGGGTCAGCAATGACGGCAACCCTTCGCGCATCAATATCGTCCGCACACTGCGCGCGTCCCACGCCCGGCGCATTGCATTGTCCGGCAGCAGCCGCGGCAAACTGCACCTGGCAATCGCCGAGCTGGACCGCCTGAAAACCGAAGAACCCGACAACTTCGCCGACATTCAGACCCAAGAAGCCGAGATTGCGCTTCTTCGGGCACGGATCAAGAAGGTGCCATTCCTCGACACGTTCGACCTTAAATACAACCTGCTAGTGAAGCAGCCCAACCCCAGTTCCAAGGCAGTGATGTTCTGCCTGATGGACGTCTCCGGTTCGATGACCCAGGCCACCAAGGACATCGCCAAGCGCTTTTTTATCTTGCTGTACCTGTTTCTCAAGCGGAACTACGAAAAGATCGAGGTGGTGTTTATCCGCCATCACACCAGTGCCCGCGAAGTGGACGAGGAAGAGTTTTTCTACTCGCGTGAAACTGGCGGCACCATCGTCTCCAGCGCCCTGAAATTGATGCAGGAAGTAATGGAAGCGCGATACCCCACCAGCGAGTGGAATATCTACGCGGCCCAGGCCTCCGACGGCGACAACTGGAACGACGACTCACCAATCTGCCGCGACATTCTGATGAAACAGATCATGCCGCTGGTGCAGTACTTCACCTATGTGGAAATCACCCCGCGCGAGCACCAGGCGCTGTGGTTCGAATACGAACAGGTGGGCGAGGCCTTTGCCGATACGTTTGCCCAGCAGCAACTTGTGTCCGCCGGTGATATCTACCCGGTATTCCGCGAACTGTTTCAGCGCCGACTCGTTAGCTGAGGTGTTGCCATGAGCGCTCGAGAGAAGAAAAGAAGCCAACCCCTTTCTGTTGGCTCGGAATGGACCTTCGAGCTGATCCGCGCCTACGACAAGGAAATTGCCCGGATTGCCGAAGGCTATGCGCTAGACACCTACCCCAACCAGATTGAGGTGATCACTGCCGAGCAAATGATGGATGCCTACGCATCGGTCGGCATGCCCCTGGGTTACCACCACTGGTCCTACGGCAAACATTTCCTCAGCACCGAGAAATCCTACAGCCGCGGGCAAATGGGCCTGGCCTACGAGATCGTGATCAACTCCGACCCGTGCATTGCCTATCTGATGGAAGAAAACACTATCTGCATGCAGGCGCTGGTGGTGGCCCATGCCTGCTACGGCCACAACAGCTTTTTCAAAGGCAACTACCTGTTCCGCACCTGGACCGACGCCAGCTCGATCATCGACTACCTGGTGTTCGCCAAGCAGTACATCATGCAGTGCGAGGAGCGTTACGGCATCGATGCCGTGGAAGACCTGCTCGACTCCTGCCACGCGCTGATGAACTACGGCGTCGACCGCTACAAACGCCCCTACCCGATTTCCGCTGAGGAAGAACGCCAGCGGCAAAAGGAACGCGAAGAACACCTGCAACGGCAGATCAACGACCTGTGGCGCACCATTCCCAAAGGGGCCGACAAGGGCAATGACAAAGACGCCGGGCGCTTTCCGGCCGAGCCGCAGGAAAACATCCTGTACTTCCTCGAGAAACACGCGCCACTGCTGGAACCCTGGCAGCGCGAGGTGGTGCGCATCGTGCGCAAGATCGCTCAGTACTTTTATCCACAGCGCCAGACCCAGGTGATGAACGAAGGCTGGGCCACGTTCTGGCACTACACGCTGATGAACGACCTGTACGACGAAGGTTTGGTGACCGACGGATTCATGATGGAGTTTCTCCAGTCGCACACCAGCGTCATCTACCAGCCGCCGTTCGACAGCCCGTATTACAGCGGCATCAACCCCTACACCCTGGGGTTTGCCATGTACCGCGACATCCGCCGCATGTGCGAAGAACCGACTGAAGAGGATCGGCGCTGGTTCCCGGAAATCGCCGGCAGCGACTGGTTGTCTACGGTGAAATTCGCCATGAAAAGCTTCAAGGACGAGAGCTTTATCCTGCAGTACCTGTCGCCGAAAGTGATCCGCGACTTGAAGCTCTTCAGCGTGATGGACGACGACCAGAAAGACGAACTGGTGGTGCCGGCCATTCACGACGAGCCGGGCTACCAGATCATCCGCGAAACCCTCGCGGCGCAGTACAACCTTGGCAACCGCGAGCCGAATATCCAGATCTACAGCATCAATCGACGCGGCGATCGCTCGCTGACTTTGCGCCACCAGCAACACGACCGTAAACCGCTGGGCGACTCCACCGAAGAGGTGCTCAAGCACCTTCATCGCCTGTGGGGGTTCGATATCCACCTGGAAACGGTACGCGGCGATCAAGTGATACAAACCCAGCACGTGCCGCCCCGTGGCGAGAGCGACAGTAACGAGTATCCACGGCTGGACCTGGCCATCCCGCCCATTTGATTGGTTGACCGGCGGCGGGCTTGCGTTGAGCATATTGCTTCCTCAGCGGAGCCCGTCGTTTATGCCTGTTCTACGCATTCTTCTCCTTAGCCTGCTGCTCGCCGGCTGCGCCACGTCTTCGCCGCAAGTGCTAGTGGTACAAACCGCCACGCCGTCGCTCGGCACTCACCACACGTTCGAAATGCTGCCACCCAGCACCAATACCGACGGCCAGTTGCCGCCCACCACTGATTACGCCCTTGTGGAAGCGGCCCTACGCCAAGGCTTGCTCAATCATGGCTACCGCGAAGCCAAAAAGGCCGATGTGCGGGTTGCCTATACGCTGACGTTGAATGAAACGCCGCTGGAATTCCGCGTCGATAACACACCGAATAATCCGCTGGGCAGCTACCTGGCCGTGCACCGCTTTCAGGATGAAAACGTCACCTTGCGCCTGCGGGTCAGCGACCGCGCCGACAAAACCCTGTGGCAAGGCCTGATCACCACCAGCCTGAGCCCGTCCTGGCAGCGTGAAGCGCTGCTCCACGAGGCGGTGGTTACCCTGCTGGAACAGATTCCCGTCAGCCGCTAAGCCTGGCCTCTGGCGGCGCAGCAGGTATGCTGTGGCGCTTACGGAGGAGTTTTCATGCAGATTTACAAGGTTGGCGGCGCCGTGCGCGACCGCTTGCTCGGGCGCCCGGTCACCGATGTCGATTGGCTGGTGGTGGGTGCCACCGCCGAAGAAATGATCGCCCAGGGTTTTCGCCCCGTCGGCGATGACTTCCCGGTGTTTCTGCACCCCAAAACCCAAGAGGAATACGCCCTCGCCCGCACCGAACGTAAAAGCGGGCGCGGCTACGGCGGTTTTACGTTTTACGCCAGCCCCGAGGTCACCCTCGAAGAAGACCTGACCCGCCGCGATCTGACCATCAATGCGATGGCCGAAGACGACCACGGCAACGTGCTCGACCCATACGGCGGCCAGAAAGACCTCGAAGCGCGCCTGCTGCGCCACGTTTCGCCGGCCTTTGGCGAAGACCCGTTGCGGGTGCTGCGGGTCGCGCGCTTTGCCGCCCGTTATGCGCCGCTGGGCTTCCAGGTGGCCGATGACACTTTGGCGCTGATGCGCAGCTTGAGTGAGTCTGGCGAGCTGTCAGCCTTAACGCCGGAGCGCAGCTGGAAGGAAATTTCCCGAGCGCTGATGGAAGACCGCCCAGACGTGTTTATCGAGGTGCTGCACAGCTGCGGTGCCCTGCACGCCATGCTGCCGGAAGTGGACGCCCTGTTCGGCGTGCCGCAGCCCGCCGCCCACCACCCGGAGATCGACACCGGCGCCCATGTGCTCAGCGTGCTGCGCCAGTGCGCTGAGCACCAACAACCGCTTACGGTACGCTGGGCTTGTTTGCTGCACGATTTGGGTAAAGGTCTGACGCCGCAGGAGGACTGGCCCCGGCATATCGCCCACGAGCATCGCGGCATCAAGCTGATCAAGGCGGTGAACGAGCGCTGCAAGGCGCCACGCGATTGCCAAGAATTGGCGGTGCTGGTGGGCGAATACCACACCCATGGACATCGGGCGCTGGAGTTGAAGGCTTCGACCTTGCTGGAGTTGCTGCAGACGTTCGACGTCTACCGTCGGCCGCAGCGCTTTGAAGAGTTATTGCTGCGTGCGAGATGGACGCCCGTGGGCGGCTCGGACTGGAACAACGCGAGTATCCACAGGCGGTGTATCTGCGAGGCGCGGCGGAAGCGGCGCGTGCAGTGAAGGTTCAGCCGTTGGTGGAACAGGGCTACAAAGGCGCGGATCTGGGGGAAGCGCTCAAGCGTGAGCGGCTAAAGGCTTTGCAGGCTTACAAGGCGAGCTGATGGGTTTCGCTGCGCTCTACCCTCCTACGGTCCGTACGCGTTTGTAGGATGGGTAGAGCGCAGCGAAACCCATCGTTTACGGTGTCAGTTGCTGCCCACGCACTCGAAGGCCACCGGCGCCAGCACCTGCTCAATCTCTGCATCCCGCCATAGCTCGGCATAGGGCTTCTGCACGCACGGGTGCCGATGCTCCGGCACCAACAACGCCAATGGCCACAGCACAAACGCGTTCTTGAGAATTTCGGCGCGCGGCAAAATCAGCCCGTCGAAATCGCCGACCAGATCGCCATAGGTCAACACGTCGATATCCAGCGGCAAGCCTTTGCGGTTCGGCGCGTAGCGGCCGTTGTCGGCCTCGATATGTTTGAGGCGGCGATCCAGTTCGTGCAGCGGCAGATCGGTTTCTGCCAGCACCACAAGATTGAAAAACGGCCCGCTTTTGATGCCCACCGGCTGGCTTTCAAATACCGGCGAGCACTGCATGCCTTGAAGGAACTGCGCCAAGGCCTCCAGGCCAGCCGTCAAATGCGTTTCGCGCTCGACGTTGCTACCCAGGCCCAGCAGGATGGGGGTCAGAGACATCCGCGCTGGATCTCCACGCCCACGCCGCCGGTGGCAGCGGGCACCGCACCGGGCTTGGTGAGTTTTAGGCGCAAACCGGGAATATTGAATTCGCTCATCAGCATTTCAGCAGGCGTTCGGCGAAGGTTTCGACCAGCAAAAACTGCGCCTGCTCGGCAAAGGCTTGAATGCGTGTGGATACAGAGGCGTAGTCCAGCGCTTTGGTGAGGTCGTCGCCGGCAGCGGCCGGGCGGTTGTCCCAGGCGAAGCTCAGGTCCAGGCGCAGGCACTGGCGAATGTCACGCTCCCAGTCATAGGCACCGATCACGGTGTCGACTTCCAGACCTTCGATAAACACTCTGTCCAAGCACTCTGCTCCGCCGCACGACAAGGGCGCTGTGCCCCGCTAGAATCGGGGCTCACTCGCCCCGGATGGATACCATGTTCTGGTTGCTGGCGATCCTCGCCTACCTGCTCGGCTCGCTGTCCTTCGCTATCTTGCTCAGCCGCCTGGTCGGTGGTCCCGACCCGCGCGCTGCCGGTTCCGGCAACCCCGGCGCCACCAATATGCTGCGGGTGGCGGGTAAAAAGCTGGCCATTCTGACCTTGTTCGGCGACCTGCTCAAAGGCTTGTTGCCGGTGTTGCTCGCCTATGCGCTGGGCTTCACCGTGCAACAGCAAGCCTGGATCGGCCTGGCCGCCGTGGTCGGGCATCTCTACCCGGTGTACTTCAATTTTCGTGGCGGTAAAGGCGTGGCGACGGCGGCGGGCATGCTGCTGGGGCTGTATCCACCGGCGGCCCTGCTTGCCGTCATCGGCTGGGGCCTGACCTTCTGGCTCACCCGCACCAGCTCGCTTGCCGCCTTGATCGCCACTCCACTTACGCTGCCGCTGCTCGCCTGGCAACAACCGGGCGCCTTGCTGCCCATGTGTGTGTTGACCGGCCTGATAGTGTGGCGCCACCGCAGCAATTTACGCGACCTGCTGGCCGGGCGCGAACGGCATTTCTAAGCCTTAGATCGCCGGCAACTGCTCCATCGGCCAACGCGCCTGCACCGAGATTTCCGGGCCTTCGTGCTGACCGGCCATCAGCCTCTGGCAACCGGCGTAGGCGATCATCGCGCCGTTGTCGGTGCAGAACGCCGGGCGGGCGTAAAACACATTGCCTTTGAACTCGCCGAGCATCTTCTCCAGCGAACGACGCAGCGCCTGGTTGGCACTCACCCCGCCAGCGATCACCAGACGGTTGAGATGGGTCTGTTTGAGGGCGCGGCGGCACTTGATGGTCAGAGTCTCGACCACGGCCGTCTGGAAGGCCAGCGCGATGTCGCAACGGGTTTGTTCGCCGTCGTCGCCAGCATCGCGGCACTGCGTCCAGGTGTTGAGGGCGAAGGTTTTCAGGCCGCTGAAACTGAAATCCAGGCCCGGGCGATCGGTCATCGGCCGCGGGAACACAAACCGCCCTGCCACACCGTTGAGCGCCAGACGGGCGATTTCCGGGCCACCGGGGTAACCCAGGCCGATCAACTTGGCGGTCTTGTCGAAGGCTTCGCCGGCGGCATCGTCCAGAGACTCGCCGAGCAGCTGGTATTGGCCAATGCCATCAACGCGTACCAACTGCGTGTGGCCGCCAGAAACCAGCAGGGCAACGAACGGAAATTCCGGCGGGGTTTCTTCCAGCATGGGGGCCAGCAGGTGGCCTTCCATATGGTGCACGCCGAGGGCCGGGATATCCCAGGCAAACGCCAACGCTTGCGCGCAAGAGGCGCCTACCAGCAAGGCCCCGACCAGGCCTGGGCCGGCGGTGTAGGCGATGGCGTCGATGTCGGATGTGGCGCAGCCGGACTGCTCCAGCACTTCACGAATCAGCGGCAGCATGCGCTTGACGTGGTCACGCGAGGCCAGCTCCGGCACCACGCCGCCGTAGGCTTTGTGCAGGTCGATCTGACTGAACAAAGCATCGCCCAGCAAGCCGCGCTCGCTGTCATACAAGGCAACGCCGGTTTCATCGCAGGAGGTTTCTAGTCCCAGCACGAGCATGGGTATTCCCTTCAGACTGGGCAATTTCGAAGGCGCGCATGATAATCGCCGTCTGTAACGCCGCCTAGCGGTTTTCGATCAGAGGCTTTGCATTCCTGGCAATGAGGCGTTAACATCCGCAACCCTTAAAAACCCGACGTCCTCCAGCTCTGTTTTTGCAACGAGTACGTCTACCCCGGTAATGAATGAAGGTAGCTCTGGATGCCAGCCGTCAAAGTTAAAGAGAACGAACCCTTCGACGTAGCTCTGCGTCGCTTCAAACGCTCCTGTGAAAAAGCCGGTGTTCTGGCTGAAGTTCGCAGCCGCGAGTTCTACGAGAAACCAACTTCCGAGCGCAAACGCAAAGCTGCAGCCGCAGTTAAGCGCCACGCCAAGAAAGTGCAGCGCGAACAGCGCCGCGCCGTTCGTCTGTACTAATACGCAGACAAACGCCGCCTGTTTTGCCACGCCCGACGCAAGTCGGGCTGCCGGCAGAATTGATAGCACAACGCTCCAAACGCATTAGCGAAGTTATCTACGTTGCTTAGGCAACCGCGATAAGCCTCGCTTTTTCGCGTTTGCGCGGAAAAAAATCCGCGCAGTCTGATCGTAAAAGGCTTGTAGAGCCCGCCACGAACTCTTGGCATGATTAGCCACCCCCCGCCGCGTCATCTGCGGGAAAGCGCTTTGCATCTATTTCCGAACACCTGAAATCGCGGCTGCAATGCCGGCGATTCGACCGACTTCGAGAGCGCCATGGCCGGGCTGATTCCCCAAAGCTTTATTGACGACCTGCTCAACCGCACCGACATCGTCGACGTGGTCAGCTCGCGCGTGCAACTAAAGAAAACCGGGAAAAACTTCAGCGCCTGCTGCCCCTTCCATAAAGAGAAAACCCCGTCGTTCAGCGTCAGCCCGGACAAGCAGTTCTACTACTGCTTTGGCTGTGGCGCTGGCGGCAACGCCCTGGGTTTTATCATGGACCACGACAACCTGGACTTCGTCCAGGCCGTGGAAGACCTGGCCAAAAGCGCCGGCATGGAAGTGGTGCGCGAAGAGAGTGGCCGTGGCGGCCCGCACAAACCGCGGCAACCCACCGACTCGCCGCTTTACCCGCTGCTGACTGCTGCTGCCGAATACTATCGCCAGGCGCTGAAAAGCCATCCAACGCGCAAAGCGGCCGTCGATTATTTGAAAGGCCGCGGCCTGTCAGGCGAAATCGCCCGTGACTTCGGTTTGGGTTTTGCCCCGCCCGGCTGGGACAACCTGATGAAGCACCTGGCGACCGACACGCTGCAACAGAAAGCGATGATCGAAGCCGGCCTGCTGATCGAAAACGCCGACAGTGGCAAACGCTATGACCGTTTTCGCGACCGGGTGATTTTCCCCATTCGCGATAGCCGCGGCCGGATCATCGCGTTCGGCGGGCGCGTACTGGGCGACGACAAACCCAAGTACCTGAACTCCCCGGAAACCCCGGTTTTCCATAAAGGCCAGGAACTCTACGGCCTGTATGAAGCACGCAAGAGCAACCGTGACCTCGACGAGGTGATGGTGGTTGAGGGCTATATGGACGTGATCGCCCTGGCCCAACAAGGCCTGCGCAACGCCGTCGCCACCCTGGGCACCGCCACCAGCGAAGAACACCTGAAGCGCCTGTTTCGGATCGTACCCAGCGTGCTGTTCTGCTTCGACGGCGACCAAGCCGGCCGTAGCGCCGCTTGGCGTGCTCTGGAGTCGACGCTGCCGAGCCTGCAAGACGGCCGCCGCGCGCGCTTTCTATTTCTGCCCGAAGGCGAAGACCCGGACAGCCTGGTACGCGCCGAGGGCACCGATGCCTTCCGCGCGCGCATCAACCAGCAGGCGCAGCCGTTGGCCGACTACTTCTTTCAGCAGCTGACTCAGGAAGCAGATCCGCGGTCCCTGGAAGGCAAGGCGCACTTGGCGACATTGGCCGCGCCGCTGATCGACAAGATCCCAGGTGCGAACCTGAAAATTCTGATGCGACAGCGCCTCACGGAAATCACCGGGCTGAGCAGCGAGTCGTTTAGCCCGTCGCCGGCCCACAATCCGGTCAGCACTCCGTCGGCACCATCTTCAGCCATGTACGACATGGACGAAACGCCGCATTACGACCCCAGTGGCTACTACGACACCCCGGCCGATTTTGGCCAGGACCAGTTCGCCCCGCAGCCCGAGCAAGCCTGGCAGCCGAAAACCGGTTTCAAAGGCAAAGGCCAGAATGGCGGCAAGAAATGGGAAAAGAATTGGAGCAAGAAAGGTGATCGAGACCGCGATGAATTTCCGCGCGGGCCACGCGTTGCCGCCCCAGTGGAATCACCCACGTTAACCGCATTGCGCACCCTGCTGCACCATCCGCAACTGGCGGAAAAAGTCGAAGATGCCAGCCATTTCGCTGCAGAAAACGACACATACGCCCAATTGCTGGTGGCCCTGCTCGGCGCCATGCAAAAGAACCCGAAGCTGCGCTCACTGCAATTGATCGCCCGCTGGCACGGCACGGAACAAGGCCGCTTGCTGAAGGCGTTGGCAGAAAAGGAATGGCTGATTGATGCCGACAACCTTGAACAACAGTTTTTCGACACTATAACTAGTCTGGCAGCACGCCAACGCGAGCGCAGCCTGGAACATTTGCTGCGCAAAGCCCGTCAAAGTGAGCTCAGTGCGGAGGAGAAAGAACAACTTCGTGACCTGCTCAGTCGCACCGCAACTCCCGTCACCCCGACCTCAACTGGCGCGTGAGGTCTCAGCTCTGGTATAATCCTCGGCTTGTTTTTTGCCCGCCAAGACCTTCAGTGGATAGGGTGTTATGTCCGGAAAAGCGCAACAACAGTCCCGCCTTAAAGAGTTGATCAGCCGTGGTCGTGAGCAGGGTTACCTGACTTACGCAGAGGTCAACGACCACCTACCGGAGGATATTTCAGATCCGGAACAGGTGGAAGACATCATCCGCATGATTAACGACATGGGGATCAACGTATTCGAGAGTGCTCCGGATGCGGACGCTCTGCTATTGGCTGAAGCCGATACCGACGAAGCGGCCGCCGAAGAAGCAGCCGCTGCTTTGGCTGCGGTAGAAACCGATATTGGCCGCACCACCGACCCGGTGCGCATGTATATGCGCGAAATGGGTACGGTCGAACTGCTGACCCGCGAAGGCGAGATCGAAATCGCCAAACGCATCGAGGAAGGCATTCGTGAAGTCATGGGCGCTATCGCCCATTTCCCAGGCACGGTCGACAGCATTCTCTCCGAGTACACCCGCGTTACCACCGAGGGCGGCCGTCTGGCCGAAGTCCTCAGCGGCTACATCGACCCGGATGACGGCATTGCCGCGCCGGCCGAAGTACCCGTCCCGGTCATCAAGGACGGCGCCGCGGCTGCCGAACCTGAAACCGAAGACGAAGAAGCCGAAGGTGACAGCGACGACGAAGAAGAAGGTGATGGCGGTCCAGATCCAGAAATCGCTCGCGTGCGCTTTGGCGCCGTGGCCGACCAACTGGAAAAAGCCAAAAAAGTGCTGAAAAAGCACGGTCGCGACAGCAAGCAAGGCCTGGCCGAACTCGCTGAACTGGCCGACCTCTTCATGCCGATCAAACTGGTTCCCAAGCAGTTCGACGCACTGGTTACCCGTGTTCGTGATGCCCTGGATCGTCTGCGTCAGCAAGAACGCGCCATCATGCAGCTGTGTGTGCGTGATGCCCGTATGCCGCGCGCCGACTTCCTGCGTCAGTTCCCGAGCCACGAAATCGACGAAAGCTGGGCTGAGCAGCTGTCCAAAGGCAAAAGCAAATACGCTGAAGCCATTGGCCGCCTGCAGGCCGACATCCTGCGTTGCCAGCAGAAGCTGGTAGCCCTGGAAGCCGAAACTGGCCTGAAACTGTCCGAGATCAAGGACATCAACCGTCGCATGTCGATCGGTGAGGCCAAGGCCCGCCGCGCGAAGAAAGAGATGGTTGAAGCGAACTTGCGTCTGGTGATCTCCATCGCCAAGAAGTACACCAACCGTGGTCTGCAATTCCTCGATCTGATCCAGGAAGGCAACATCGGTCTGATGAAAGCGGTGGATAAGTTCGAATACCGTCGCGGCTACAAGTTCTCGACTTATGCCACCTGGTGGATCCGTCAGGCGATCACTCGCTCGATCGCCGACCAGGCCCGCACCATCCGTATTCCGGTGCACATGATCGAGACCATCAACAAGTTGAACCGCATCTCGCGTCAGATGCTTCAGGAAATGGGCCGCGAGCCTACTCCCGAAGAACTGGGCGAGCGCATGGAAATGCCTGAGGACAAAATCCGTAAGGTATTGAAGATCGCCAAAGAGCCGATCTCCATGGAAACACCGATCGGCGATGATGAAGACTCCCACCTGGGTGACTTCATCGAAGACTCCACCATGCAGTCGCCAATCGATGTCGCCACGGTAGAAAGCCTCAAGGAAGCGACCCGCGAAGTACTCGCCGGCCTCACTGCCCGCGAAGCCAAAGTACTGCGCATGCGCTTCGGCATCGACATGAATACCGACCACACCCTCGAGGAAGTTGGTAAGCAGTTCGATGTAACCCGCGAGCGGATTCGGCAGATTGAAGCCAAGGCGCTGCGCAAGCTGCGTCATCCGACCCGAAGCGAGCACCTGCGCTCCTTCCTCGATGAGTAATTTGTTACTCAACGAGTAGCACTTAACAAAAGTGCAAACAAAACCCCCGGCCTCGTCCGGGGGTTTTGCTTTCTGGGTACTGGCAACACGCCACAAGCGCTACACTCGGCGAACCACACTTATTGCTGTTTCGAGGCTGTGTCATGCCGCGTCTGCTTGCCACTCTTCTGTTGTGTTTGGCCTATTGGACCGCGCCCGCTCACGCGTTGACGCTGACACAGGACGAGCAAGCCTGGCTAACAGCGCACCCCACCTTGCGCATGGGCGTAGACGCCACCTGGCCTCCCTTCGAATACCGCGACGAGCAAGGCCGCTATATGGGTCTGGCCGCCGACTACATTGCCCTCGTGGAGAAACGCCTCGGCGTGAAGATGGAAGTCTTTGAGCCCAGCACCTGGAGCGAAGTGCTCGACCAGGCGCGAGCCGGCACCATCAACCTGCTACCCGGCGCCATGTCCACGCCCGAGCGCCAAAGCTACCTCAGCTTTACCCGCCCCTATCTGGACTTTCCCATCGTCATTCTGGGCCGCACCAACGGCCGCCAACCCCGCGAACTGAAAGACCTGTACGGCCTGAAAGTAGCCGTGGTGGAAAACTACGCCCCGCACGAACTGCTGCGCAGCCAACACCCGGATCTCAATCTGCTTCCCGTGCCCAACGTCGCCGCCGCCCTGCAAGCATTGGCCACTGGCCAGGCCGACGCTCTGGTCGGCGACCTCGCCTCCAGCGTCTGGAGCCTGCGCCAACTCAAGCTCGAAGGCATCGCCATTACCGGCGAAACGCCTTACCGCTATCAGCTGTCGATGGCCGTCCCCAAAGACCAGACGGTATTGGTCAACATCCTAGACAAAGTGTTCGCCGACCTGACCGCCAGCGAAATCGAGGCGATGCAAGAACAGTGGCTGGGCGGTGTACTCGACCAGCGCGGCGTCTGGCGCAAAACCCTGATGTTCGCCGTGCCCAGCCTGCTGGCCCTGCTGCTGATTCTGGTCTCCGTGGTGGCCGTCAACCGCCGCCTCACCAGCGAAATCACTCGCCGCAACACGCTCGAACAAGCCCTGCGCAGCAGCGAACAACACTTTCGCAGCCTGGTGGAATGCCTCTCGGCCGTCACCTGGGAAGCCAACTTCGACGACTTCAGTTACTCCTATGTATCGCCCCACGCCGAAAAACTCTTCGGCTACCCGCTGAGCGCCTGGCAACACCCCGACTTCTGGGCCAACGCCCTGCACCCAGAAGACCGCGAACGCACCCTCACCTACTGCCGGCAAGAGACCGACGCCGGCCGCGACCACACCATCGACTACCGCATGTACGCCGCCGATGGCCGCCTGGTCTGGGTGCACGACATCGTCACGCTGATCGAACACCGCGGCACCACCGTACTGCGCGGGGTGATGATTGAGGTCACCGAAACCAAACAGATCGAGCAGGCGCTGCGCCTGTCCGAACAGAAGTTCGCCTCGGTCTTCCAGCAGTGCCCCGACATTCTGCTAATCGCCCGCCTGGACGACGGCCGACTGCTGGAAGTGAACCCCAGCTTTGAAGAACACACCGGCATTCGCGCCGCCGATGCCCTGGGCAAGAACGGCACCGAACTCAACCTCTGGGGCGTGCCCGGCGCCGGGCCGCAGGTGCTGCAGCGCCTGCAACGGGAAAGCCTACGCAACCTGGAGATGCTCTTTCGCCGGCAAAACGGCGAGCTATTTACCGGCCTGATTTCCGCCCAACACTTCCAGCTCGCCGACACCCCTGCGCTTGTGATCGTCGTGCGCGATATCAGCCACGTAAAACGCACCCAGGAACAACTGCAATTCTCCGAAGAGAAATTCGCCAAAGCCTTCCACGCCTCGCCGGATGGTTTGCTGCTCACCCGCATGCAAGACGGCCGCATCCTCGAAGTAAACGAAGGCTTCACCAGCCTGACCGACTACAGCAATGCGGATGTAACCAACCAATCCACCATCGGCCTAGGCCTGTGGCACGACCCGCAAGACCGCACCAACGTCATGCAACGCCTGCGCGACAGCGGCACCGTGCGCGATTACACCGCAGTTATTCGCGCCAAAAGCGGCGAGCTGCGGCTGTGCGAAATTTCGATGCAAGGCATGCAAATCAAAGGCGAAAGCTGCGTACTGACCATCGCCCGCGACGTCACCGAACGCACCCGCAACCAGGAAAAACTGCAACTCGCCGCCACCGTGTTCGAGAGCACCGCCGAAGGCGTGCTGATTACCGACACCGAACGGCGCATTACGGCGGTCAACCGCGCCTTCACCGAAATAACCGGCTACAGCGAAGCCGAAGCACTCGGCAGCCTGCCCAGCATGCTCGCCTCCGGGCATCACGACAGCGCGTTCTACACCGCGCTGTGGCACCAGCTGGAGGCCTCCGGGCATTGGCAGGGCGAAATCTGGAACAAGCGGAAAAATGGCGAACTCTTCCCGGAATGGCTAACCATCAGCGCCGTGCGCAACAGCGACGACGTAATCACCAACTTTGTCGGCGTGTTTGCCGACATCACCTCGCTCAAGCGTGCGCAAGACAGGCTTGACCACCAGGCGCACCACGACTCCTTAACCGGCCTGCCCAACCGCCTGCTATTCGAAACCCGCCTGCACGCCCTGCTCGCCGACGGACAAAACAACCAACTCGGCGCCGTGCTCTTCCTCGACCTCGACCGTTTCAAACATATCAACGACAGCCTCGGTCACCCGGTCGGCGACATCCTGCTGCAAGCCACCGCCAAACGCTTGCGCAGCCAACTGCGCGATATCGACACGGTGGCGCGCCTGGGCGGCGATGAATTCATCATCCTGCTGCCAGGCCTGCACCAAGCCAGCGACGCCGAACGCGTCGCGAACAAACTGCTCAGCTGCCTGAGCGCGCCCTTCCAAGCCGACGGCCACGAGTTCTTTATCACCGCCAGCATCGGCGCAAGCTTGTTTCCCCTGGACGGCACCGACGTCGCCACCCTGATCAAAAACGCCGACGCCGCCATGTACCGCTCCAAAGCCAAAGGCCGCAACCGCGCCGAGCTCTACACAAGCGACCTGACCCAACAAGCCACCGACCGCATAGCCCTGGAAAACGAACTGCGCCGCGCCATCGAACGCAACGAATTGAGCCTGCACTACCAACCCAAGCAATGCCTGCAAACCCGCAACATCGTTGGCGCCGAAGCCCTGCTGCGCTGGCACAGCCCAGTGTTCGGCAACGTACCGCCCGAGCGCTTTATCGCCCTGGCCGAAGACAACGGCCTGATCCTGCCCATCGGCGACTGGGTGCTCGCCCAGGCCTGCAAACAGATGGGCGAATGGCAACAACACCACCAGCCGTTCGGCCCGCTGTCTGTCAACCTCGCCGGCGCGCAACTGCGTCAGCCGCGCCTAGTAGAACGCATCGCCAACCTGCTCGCCGAACACCACCTGCAGCCGTCCATGTTGCAGTTGGAGATCACCGAAAACTTCATCATGAATCAGACCGAGGAAGCCCTGGCCATCCTCCACGACCTGAAAAACCTCGGCGTGCTATTGGCCATCGACGACTTCGGCACCGGCTACTCCTCGCTGAGCTACCTCAAACGCCTGCCGCTGGACACCATCAAAATCGACCAATCCTTCGTCCGCGGCCTGCCCGAAGACACCCACGACGCCGCCATCACCCGCGCGATCATCGCCCTGGGCCGCAGCATGCAACTGACCGTGATCGCCGAAGGCGTGGAAACCCCCGAGCAAGAACGTTTTCTGGTCGACGAAGGCTGCGAACAAATCCAAGGCTTCATCCTTAGCCGCGCGGTAACGCCCGACAAATTTGCAGGCACGTTCCTAAGCCCGCGCCACGCAATTGGCACTCCGCAAACCGCACCGGTATAATCCGCGCACTTTCTGAGGGCCTATAGCTCAGTTGGTTAGAGCAGAGGACTCATAATCCTTTGGTCCACGGTTCAAGTCCGTGTGGGCCCACCACATTCAAAGCCGCGCAGTGCGCGGCTTTTTGGTTTCTGCAGGAAAAGCAGCTAGACCAGTCCTATAATCTCAAGGTACAAATTCAGTACAGTGCCGGTACAGCGGCACGCCTTGAGAGCAGCTCGAAAATGGCCACCATCGTCAAAACGGATGCAGGAACCTGGAAGGCTCTGGTTCGAAAAACCGGTTGGCCAACCAACACCAAAACCTTCCGCACCAAACGCGACGCCGAAGATTGGGCACGCCGCACCGAAGACGAAATGGTTCGTGGCGTATACATTCAGCGCAGCGGCTCCGAGCGCATGACACTTGCGATGGCACTGAAGCGCTACTTGAGCGAAATCAGCCCCACCAAAAAGCCCACCACTCAGAAGGCCGAAGCGACCAAGGCGTTGCAGTTGATCCACCACCTGGGCAAGTACTCGATGGCTGCCCTCTCCGCCGAGATCATCGCGAACTACAGAGACACGCGCCTCGCCTCGATCACCAATCGCGGCAAGCCTACGAGCAACAACACCGTGCGGCTGGAGCTGGCTCTACTCAGTCACCTGTTCACCGTAGCGATTCAAGAATGGGGCCTAGGGCTCAGCTTCAACCCCGTGCTGAACATTCGAAAGCCGAGCCCAGGAGAGGGCCGTGATCGTCGCCTGTCCGCGGACGAGGAACGTAGGCTGCTAACAGCCGTAAACAATCACAGCAACCCAATGCTTGGTTGGATAGTTCGTATCGCGCTGGAGACAGGCATGCGCTCGTCTGAGATCACGTCCCTGCGACGACACCAGGTAGACATGAAAAAGCGCGTGGTGCGCCTCTCAGACACCAAGAACGATAGCGCGCGGACGGTTCCACTGAGCAAGTGGGCGACTGAGACTTTTCAAATCGCGTTGAGTAACCCGGTACGACCAATCGATTGCGACCTGGTGTTCTTCGGAGAGCCGGGTAAGAACGGTAAGCGGAGCGCCTACGCATTTACGAAAACGTGGGGGCTGCTGAAGACCAAGCTAGGCATGCCTGACTTGCGTTTCCACGACTTGCGCCATGAAGCAGTGAGTCGACTGGTTGAGGGTGGGCTGTCGGACCAAGAGGTATCTGCCATTAGCGGGCACAAATCGATGCAGATGCTGAAGCGCTACACGCACCTTAGGGCAGAAGACCTTGTCTCTAAACTCGACGACTTCCCCTCCCGTCGAGTAGACGTCTGAATCTTGAAGTGCAGAACGGCAAAGCCCATTTTTTCAGGTGGACAAGTCCACCTGAAAAAATGGGCTAGTACGAAAGTGAAGCTCACGAGCTATCGAAATTAACTGTCGGCGCGGCTCTGATAGAAAAGATCCCATGTGCTTTGATGCGTCACTCTAGGGTCTTCACCAAAAACCGGGTCGACTTTGACGCCGGCTTTTATCAAGTCTTCCTGCTTCTGTTCCCAAGGTCTGTTTAGACCCAAAATTCTTTCAACATGCCCCGCACGATCACGCTCGCGCCGCTCCCACGCAGCTTTCAACTCAGCGTACTCGGGAGTATCGACTAGCCCGTACGCGACTGAAACCAAATCACTTCCAACCCAGTGGGCCATTTGCAAATGGCGCTCTGCAGCACTCTGCCGAGCTTCATCATCTGAAAGGTCCACCTCACCAAGCTCATAAAGCTTTTTACCAAAGCAATCGCTTGAAGGAAGTAGTCGTTTGCACCTGGCTCCTCAGCATGAAGACTTTCGGGAAAAGTCAGCGCTGTGATTGGCGCTACATGCCCGTTAGCCGAATCAGTGATGCCGGTGGCCAGCCAAAAAGCGTATTTCGGCCAAAGGTGAGCTACAGCCTCGATCATCGTAGACGTGGGTTTTTGCTTTCTCGCAAACGCGCTACGCCACCTAGCCGAAGGCACATCCGTCAGTTGCGAGAGCTTTTCCCAGAAACCACGACCCGCAAAAGGTGGTGGAGTCCAAAAGCTGAGCAAAGCAGAGAAAGGACCCTCTCCATTTTTGAGCCCCTCCAAATCAGCAGGAGACATCTGCTCCTTCAAAATCAGGATGACTCTATCTTCGATAGTGGTTGACATACGAGCCCTTCGACCTTAAAAAGTACTTAATGTCTATATTTTGGACATTTGATATTTGTTACGGACTCTAACGCTTATCTACGCAGATATAGCTTACCAGCTCGGGGACGCATCCCGCCGCCCCAAAGGACCTCTGATGACTACCGAAGAAACCCTATTAAATCGCTACAGCGGTTCACCCCTCTTGTCGCTGGAGCAGCTAGCGGAGGTTCTGCACCGGAGCAAAGATGGCCTCAGGATTTCGCTCAGCGGGGATAATCCGCTCTCTCACAAGCTGAGCAAATGTCGAGTGAAAATTGGCCGGCGTATCTACTTCAAAACCTCAGCTATCGCACGACTGATCGACGATTTCTGAGGCCGGCATGAGCATAAAATCGATGAATTGGGCTTGGGAGCAGCACCTTCCTCCAAACGCTAAGCTGATCTTGATGGCATTGGCAGACGCCGCAAATGAAGAGGGCGACTGCTGGCCAAAAATGAAGACGCTAGCGGCCAAATGCTGTGTCTCGCAGAGAACAGTCCAGAGGGTCTTAAAGGAGTTCGTTTCCTCAGGCCTTCTTACCGCCAAACCTCGCTTCAATTTTGAAGGGCGCCAGGTCTCAAACAACTACACGCTGAATCAAAAATCATACCCTGACAATCTGACACCCTCCCCTTCAAATCAGACGTTAGAGGGTGACAGCTCTGACCGCCGGGGATGACACAACAGTGTCATGGTGGGGGTGCCACAGCTATGGCTAAGCTACAACCACCAATAGAACCATCAGTAGAACCAATAGGTGAAACGAGCCGGCAAGGCCGCTTTCACTCGGCGCTCGACGTAGCATCAGAACGAGCAATCAAAGCTCTGCTCCTGCACGAATCTCCCGAGAGAGCTGAACGTTTGTTGGCAGAGCTGAAAAAGGCGCTGGATGGGGGATTAATTCAAACCACCCGATCCAATGGTTTAGGGGCGTGCAACGCAGAATGGGGAAAACCGCCTTTACGCTCGCGCCTCCAAAAGCTAGAAGCCAAGACGAATACTGCAACCAATTAGTAGCCAAGGCATGAGCGTTGAGGATGCAAGGTCAATTGCTGAGAAAACAATCTCTGCATCTTAAGGAAACCGAATGCCTACACCCGAACGCTGGGCTGATTAGATTCGGCGAAGATGAAACTAGACATAGCAATCGGTCAGCTAGCCGAGCTTATTTCCGCAGAAGAAAAAAGCCTCGTTCCCGACCAAGAATTGGTCAACGAATGGGTGAAACAACAGGACCAGTTAACTGACCTAAGAAACGGATTGGGCGTCAACGACACCTTGACCATCTTGAAAATCAATTCAACCTTGCATGGAGTGAGCCGTGCCTAGCGAGCACAAGCAAGTCCTATTAGGCGATGGATTCACCCGAACAGAACACAGCGTGGGAGTTCTTCATCACCGTAGATTGGTTTAGCGCACGGCTGACTGGTGTGCGCACACATGACTCGACTCGTAAAGATCTCCTTACCTCCGAATGCCTCCTACCAACAAGACATGGGAGTTGTTCATCACCACTAAATTGAGCTTCGACCGGGCCCCTAACCTAACGCCTGGCGAGCTGACTAACAAATCCTCTCCTCCTCTTTCGCTCTCACGTCGCTATCTGCCGTCTCACCGACAGATTTCACCTTGCTTACCATTTGTCATTTTGTGCACCCCGAATGCTCCTACCAACCAGGCATGAGAGTTGTTCATCACACTTAAAATCGAGCTTCGACCGGGCGGCTAGTCTAATGCCCCGCGAGCTAACTCAAAAATGCTCTCCTTCTGCTCTCCTTCTGCTCCTCTTTCGCTCTCATGTCGCTATCCATTGGCTAACCGACGGATTTCACCTTGCTTACCATTTGCTCACTTTTTGCTCTCCGGACACCCCCGTAACGACAGGTTTTATAGCCAAAGATTGAGCGTCTAGATGACTAGTGCAGGATAGGCCGCGGAGCGTCATTCATGACATAAAATCCAGAGAAACTGTCAGCCCTGCTTATGCCTCGCTCTGGATTAGTTGACCGCTAAACTCACGTTCCACGACATATCCGCCAAGGATGCCCTAGGGTTAGTTCATCTGTGGACCGAACTGGGAGCCCATTTCCCTTCGTCTCAGGATGCCCGTGAGCGCGCTTTTCTCTTTTTCCACCAGATACATTCGCCCTAGACAATCTGGACCAAGGTAGAAATTTGACTCTAGAAAGTGAGCCGCTTAACGGGCGCCCAGACCATTGCGTTTGAATGGCTGGCAATTCATCATCCTCACAAAGAATCGGTCCAAAGGTGTCGTTACCTCCTCGAATTCACGGCAATTTGAGAGACAAGGAGGCACAGGCCGAAGACACCACAGAGCTCAACTCACACGGCCCTTTTGCCCGTAGTCATCACCTTTCAGTTGCGCTAGGTTCAGGGGCATTTGCGCCCCTGTAACGCGCCTCGAAAAAATACGAGATTCTGCATTTGCACTCTTCCTCAAAACCCCTGATGTTCGCCGACCTGTTCGCAGGGTGCGGAGGTCTATCTCTAGGGCTATCGCTCGCTGGGCTGAGCGGCGTTTTTGCTGTTGAACGGGATAAAATGGCCTTCTCGACCCTGTCAGCAAATTTGCTGGAAGGCAGAAACGTGCCCATCCCTCAATTCGCATGGCCCTCATGGCTCGAGAAAAAAGCCTGGGGAATCGACGAGATACTCGAGCATCACGCTCTCGACCTTGCTGAACTCAAGGGAAAAGTTCACGTCCTGGCTGGCGGCCCTCCATGCCAAGGTTTTAGTTTTGCAGGCAAGCGTCAGGAATCAGACCCTCGCAACAAGCTGTTTGAAAAGTACGTTGAAATGGTCAAGGCCATACAACCAGCTGCGTTAGTACTAGAAAACGTCCCTGGCATGAAGGTGGCGCATACCTCTAAGACTTGGAAAGAACTGGGCATACTCATCAAACCCCAGTCGTACTATGACAAGCTGGTTGAAAGCCTTGACCATATTGGATATCAAGTGCTGGGGAAAATCATTGATTGCTCGCGCTTTGGAGTACCTCAGAAGCGTCCTCGCCTGATCGTAATGGGTGTCCGTAAAGATCTCGCTGCAAACCTCTCTGGTGGTATCTCAAGAGCATTTGAGTTGCTAGAAGTTGCTCGACTTAAACAGCTGCAAGATTTAGGTCTTTCTGAAATCGTTAGCGCATCGGAAGCCATTTCAGATCTCGAAATAGCCCATGCAGGGACGAGACCTTGCAACGACCCATATTCCCCAAAAGGCTTCCTAGAGCTTGATTATGCGGGCCCCAGGACAAGCTTCCAAAAGCTTATGAACGCAGGGAGCGACGACTACATAGACAGCTCTCGTTTCGCGAGACATCGGGCTGAGGTAAGCGCCCGTTTCAAAGCGCTCCTGGCAGATCCAGATAGCGCAAAAGGCGGCCTGATGAACCTTGAGCGCAGGCAAAAATATGGACTCAAAAAGCATCGTCTCTACCTAATGCGAGCTGATACACCAGGTCCCACCATAACCACGCTTCCGGACGATGTTCTGCACTACAGCGAGCCACGTATATTGACTGTTAGGGAGTCTGCCAGACTTCAAACTTTTCCTGACTGGTATCAATTTCGAGGGAAATTCACCACTGGCGGCAGCCAGCGGACCAAGGAATGCCCACGCTATACGCAGGTCGGAAATGCTGTGCCGCCATACCTCGCAAGGGCGATCGGACTTGCAATCCAATCGATGTTAGAAGAAGCCACTACCGGGTCTGGGCAGCACGTGAGGGTTGAAGAAGAGCAAACATTAGCCATCGCTTGAAAACATAGGAACGTAGGGGAATGGATAGCTCCCAATTAGAAGAAGCACGCTACCCCGCAGGGCTTGTCGACTGGGCCGGACATCACTCGGGGGGAGTGAAACGGCTTCTAGACGACGATAGCGGCCAGCCTAATAAGCAATTGCTACGCACAAACCTTTTGGCACGTTTGGAAGATTGGGCTAACCGCCTTCCCGCCGAAAATATGACCATCCCGAGAATTGTCCTGCTAGTCGGCGGGCCGGGAAACGGGAAAACCGAAGCCATCGAGTCCACCATACATTGGCTGGATAAAGCCTTGGCTGTGATGGACGATTGGTCGGAGAGCTTTCGAAAGCTTTCCATCCTTCTGCTGGTAATAAGGTTCCGCGAATTGTTCGAGTCAACGCTGGCACGTTTGCTAGAAACAGTAGCAGTCTGAGTCTCGACATTGTTCAAGACGCATCTGCCGGCCACGAAGGAAAGACCGCATCCTCGCTTCTAATCGAAGAGCTCAGCAGACTGATAGATGGCCCCCCATCTCAAGCGTACCTGTGCTGCGTAAATCGGGGCGTACTTGATGACGCACTGATTCACTCCATCGACCATGATCTGAACAAGCCGAGGGCAATCATTGAGGCCGTTACCCGAGCGGTAAGTCTCTCGTATGGCGCTCCCTCATGCTGGCCTCTCCAAGGGTTTCCCTCTATTGCCGTGTGGCCGATGGATGCAGAGTCACTGCTTGTAAAGCCGGACGAGGCTAATCTCGCTCCAGGAGAAATACTTTTTGACCAGGCCACCGAGCCTGAAATGTGGCCTTTGAAGGGGTCGTGTCCAGGTGGCGAAAAATGCCCGTTCTGCACTAGCCAGGCAATTTTGGTGAAAGAGGAGCACCGGGCGGCGCTACTGAAAATACTGCGCTGGTACGAACTCGCCAGCGGCAAGCGATGGAGCTTCCGGGACCTCTTCTCCCTTACGTCATACTTATTAGCAGGACATCACCCAGTTGCTCAGGGCTCAGCCAAAAGCTCGCCTCAATCGACGCCATGTCAATGGGCTGCGAGCTTAGTTGAGCTTGATGCGAAGGCCGCAACAGCGAAAAAACCTACTCGTTCGACCCTCACTGCGTGCTTCCATCTGGCCACTTCAAGCTACCAACACGCACTATTCCATCAATGGGATAAGAACGTTGCAACATCTCTTCGTCGTGATCTAAAGGATCTAGGGTTGGAAAAGGAGCTGGATGCGGAAGAAGGAAGAACTCTAATGGGGCTCGTCCATTTCTTAGCTGAGCGAAAGTCCAACTACCTTCCAGCCACTATTGCGCATCTTTTGGATGGGCTAGTAGAAGCTCTGGATCCTGCATTTGCTAGCCCGGAAAGTGAGGTAGCAGTTAGCAAAAGCACCACTATTAACCTAGGCGATCTCGACATGCGTTTCAGCCGCTCTCTGGCGGGAGGAATTGAGTTTGTCCGCAAATCGCAGGTGTTGTCAGCAAGCGAAATTGAGCTACTTAAGCGTCTATCCAACGCTGACCGGATGCTCTCACTGCCAGCTATCCGAAGGAAAAAGCCCGCCGCAGCCACTCGCACACAATATGTACTGCGCGACTTCGCCTGCCGGTTAGTGCGCCGGAGCATATGCACCAGAACCGGCGTAGTTGCTGACTCTCCAATTCTGCAAGCCTTTCAGCAAGTCGTTGAAGACGACGACAAGCATCAACATCTGTTTGAAGTCGTTAAGCAGGTGAAAGACCTGCTTAACACAGGAAAGGAATTTGAAGTATCGCTAACCACGACCTTTGGCCAGCCGCTTCCCCCAAGGCTAAGGCAAGCGACACTCGTGGTACCTATTCGCCAGGTCAAAATGCTTTCCCAAAATGCTAATGGCCGTCCTCGGCCCCCTATCTGCTACCTCGGGGTAGGCCAAGGACAGTCGGCGCAAGCGATCCCCCTGACTTACGACCTATTCAAAGCCGTGAAAGAGCTGGAACGCGGTCTCTCTCCTGCGTCTCTGCCTCGGACGGTTCTTGCACTTCTCGACACCACGAAAGCCCGTCTTTCCGGACCAATAGTTCGTGACGAAGAGTTGCTCGACGATGCAAAAATCCGAGTTGGCGGGGATGGAACAGTGGTCGGACGATCATGGAATGGTTTCGTGTCGAGCAAAGAGGATCTTGTATGAGTCTTTCGGACTTTAAGCAGGCCCCCTGGAGAAACTCTTATAGGAGCTACCAAATGTCTGCGCTGGCTATAAGTCCAGCTCCAGAGTACGCAAGCTCTGAAGTCCTTCTCGCCGCGCTTTACCGGACAATTGGCTTCGCATCGACAAGCGAGGGCAACGTGCCCCAAGCGGGGCGAGATTTGGATAAACGAATTCAGAAGTTGCGCGAAAAGCGGCAACCACCTCCCTCCGGTTCCGTAGTAGGAGTTGAGGCCTGGAACTCGGTACTTCATGGAATACTGGAAAGCCCCAAACTCCCAAACCAATCTTCAAAGCGCTTTGTTCAGGTAACACCACTAGTCCCGAGTCTAGCGTTGTTCTCCGGCTCGGCGCGATTGAGTAATAACTCTTGGCCAGCAGGCAGCTTAATTCGCCGGATGGTTTGCCTCGGCTCAAAAGATCAAGACTCGGCCCAATTACTCTGGAAGGAGCTCTTCCAAGCATTGAGTGTTGGGGACAACGATGACGTTTTCGCTCGGTGGCTAGAAGAGGAAACATCATCCTGGTCCACAGAGGAGCATGTCTGGGCTTTGTCGCCAATTCCAGGGGACGAAGCAGTGACTCTGAATCACTCCGACTACTCGGAGATGAAATTCTTGCCCGCAAGAAGGTTTGTTAGAGACCTGCAAGCAATTATCCAGGCAAAAGACTCTATGACTCGGCGCCAGTGGACCAGCCTACTGGAGGCAATACTGCGTCTGGGTACAGTATCTCATGTGACATGGCTATGTGATGTTCAGGCGAGAATCTGGAGCTGCCTATTGTCGGTCCTAAACAATGGGATCGTGCTAACAGAGCAACAAGCACGAGCAGAGATTTTCCCTGAAAGTGCGCAGTACATGGGTTACGGCGGGAAAGCGCTGCCAGGAATCAAAGACAAAGTCTCCAGCTATCTAAATGCAAGACTTGGAATTAATGGACTCCTTTGGTCGCTCCATCAAATTGGGGCTCCCTATGACGCAGACATGTCGTCAGGAAAAGGAGTCGCTGCGCTATGTGCCCATATCGCGTCCAATCGAATGGCGCTTTCAAATTCGAATACCGTTGGCTTTATCACCGACGTACAGGACGAGGAGGGTCGCGCGCTGCGTTGTAAAAAGGGCATCGGATCCAACTTGATGGAATTCGTTCGGCACGCGCTGGGGCAGCGGCAGGCTGCAGTGCCTCTTCTTCGAGGGTATGACCAAGGGTACATCCTCAGGAAGAAAGGTAGCAGTCCATCCAGCCCTTGGATCGTATCTCTAGGCCCCGTCGCTGTACTCGCACTGGTCCATTGCGCATTAACCGGAATGGGCGGACCTCGGTCAATTCATCGACTAGGCATGCACCTTGAAGCATATGGCATTGCCGTGGACAAACACGATATTGCCAGAAACGATCTAGGCCACCAGTTGAGAATGCTCGGACTAGTACTCGACAGTCCCGACGCCGAAAGCGGCATGTTACTGCTGCCGCCTTTCAACACAAATCTCGTTATTCAGGGAAGTTAACGTGAACAGTCTCGCACATTGGCTTGCAGCTATCGTTCGCGAAAAAGCTGAGGGCGCTACACAAGGATTAGGTGCAAATAAACTCGAGTACCGGCTCATTTTTCGAGGTCCGCCTCTCGAAATACTAGAGCTGGTCTATGACGAGTTGGTTCGCGACGGAGGAGTCCGGGTTAAGTCAGCTACTGATGGCAGCGTCATAACACTACCAGTTCTCCTCCAATGCCCAGCCGACCAGCTAAAGAACCAATACCCTCCGCTACGAATTGGCAATTCAGGAAAGTGTGATAACGACCACTTGCTGAACGTTCGAAACGACCCGAATAACTCCAGCTTTGTCGCCCTAGTCCCTGCTGGCCAGCACAACAACCTTTCAATCGAATCGTCTAGCGATGTGTTCGGTATGAGCCCCAACTTCGAAAAATGGTGGGAGGACAGCCTCGTACAACAGGCCGTAACCAACGCCTTTGAGATCGCGGGAATAGACGACGCTTTAAGAGTCGACGCAAAGGAACTGGTCCGGGAGGCGTCCGAGGCAATTGACGGAGTCGATCCTGATCAGGTTGGCCATAGAGACTCATGGAGAATGCTCTCTCGCATTTACTCTATAGCTACCTCTAACCAAGGGATTTCTTCAGGAGACGCACTCGCGCTAGCTTGCGGATTTCCTCCCACGAGCGATGGGAGAGTCTCATCAAAAGCTCAACTTTCAACGCTAGGTAAAGTAACCGACGAGCTCGCGGACGGCTTTAAAACGGGCATCGATCGCCTCTCGCAAACGGCTTCGGCAGATGTAGCAGAGTCACTTAGAGATCTACTCTCCCATCTTCAGGCAACGTGCCAAGTTCCTACAGCCTTCGAGCGTGCTTCCGCTGCCTTTTATTTGCCTAACCGGGGTCTCGAACTCGCCCCTGCTCCTCTCTGGTGGAAGAATCTAACTGTAGCGCAGTGGACAGCTTTGTTGGCTGATGAGCCCGACGAGGTAATGGGCGAGCTCAACATCCGATGTACGAACAGTATTGTTCCCGCTATGAAGGGGCTGCCTGCGATAGTTCATAGGGAGTTGGAGTTATCGATTGCAAGGAGCGAGGGAGAAGAAGGGAAGTTTCTTCTCACCGGCGGATCATTTGGCAAAGCGCCAATGCCACGTTCTTTCTCACAAGACGGGCTCAATCAATTTGTAGACCCAGCACCCCCAGCTCATAAAACCCCCATCACTTACAAGGTGGCCTCCGAAGGCTGTAAACCCGCAAGCATACGAGTTATTTCTCTATCGAGCTGGAAGCCTGGGATTCTAGTGACTTGCAAGCTAGCAACTAAGGTCACACTCCCCAAAAAACCACGCAACAATTCTCCGGCAAGTCCATGGGAAACATCCTTAACGCTTCCAGGTTCGGGACGCTACGAATTGCGTCTGCACCTCTCGCCCGGAACCGTTATCAACCGTGTGGAAGGAATGCCCGACGATTCCACCGAACTGGAAGAACAACGTCAGTCACTTGAAGCCCGCGCGACAGGTGAAAACGAATATCTCGTAGAGGTTGAGGCAGACGGCAAATATCAGATGGATATAGCTTTCAGTGTTCCCACTGAAACAAAACCTCAGACATGCAGAGTCTATCTAGCCTGCGAGGAGACTATTGAAGAGGGCTGCCGTAGCGAGTTCGAGCGTCTCATCAAGCTGAACCGCCGACATCTTGAGAAATTTGACGTAAAAGCAGTAGTGCATTTAGACCGCAATGCTCGCTCATCTAGCCTTCAGTCCTGGATACTAGAAGAACAAAACATCGCGAACTCATTTCGTCCGCTAGTAATAGCGGACGACTATGCGTCCGTCTGGGCACCTCCGGACTGGACATCCCCAAACGGCCCGATCCTTTCCAATGGCCGCTTTCTGCAAGATCCAAGACCTGATCGATCCTGTTTCGAACCACCGAAAGGGTTCATCGAGGCTCGGCGAGAAATCGCGCGATACATACGAGGCAGTGACGACCAATCTGGATTGATCGAGTCAGCACAATTGGGAGCCTTGCTTTCCAACGACGAAGAGTTCCGCCACCTTGTCGAAACTTATATTGAGACTTACATGGCGTGGCTCGCAGCAGAACCGACTGCAGCTTGCTGGATTGATACGGTGGCAGTCTGTTCGTTAGAGTCAGATGGGCTTACTCTAAACAAAGCACCGGACGCAATAATTCTTTCTCCTCTCCACCCTTTGCGATTCGCATGGCATTGTCTCGCTCAAAAGGTTCTTAGAGACGAGGTAGAGGGCGACAATCCGAGTCCCTGCCCCGCGGCCAGCATTCTGGATCCTGATTGTGTTCCTGACATACTTACAATCTCGCTGCAGTCTCCGAATGGGTTTGATCAAGTCGACTTTCTATCTGTGGAGTGCAGCTCCGACTATTGGTCCGTGCTTTGGAATGGCTCACGCCTAAGCCATTTGCCCAGCAGAACACGCCTTCCCCCGTTCGATAACGGATTCGGTCTCACAGTTGGCGGGATATCGAGTGGATTTAGCCCTGCGCAAGTCTCACGTGCACTGGACGATGTCACTGACCTTCTAGCCGCCAAACCTCTAGTAAGCGTAGTCGTTTCAAGCGCAGGCGGGACCAGTGACGCATGTAATGAGGGGCTCGCCACTTGGTGCACGAAACGGTTCGGAAACGCCGATCCAGAGACATCTAGACAAAGTGTAGGCACTCGAATTCTTGAGGTGTTTGATACTAGGCTATCTGGTCGACCGGATCAGGCTACGATCGCAAACCTTTGCGAAGACACCGAGAATCATGTTCGCTGGTATGACAAACAGCCTAGAGGTACTAAGCCAGACCTCGGAATTATTGCGCAGTTAGACTCGGCACAACCTGAATCCAAAGAAGTTGGAATGCTCTCCCCGATGGGAGCCGGCGGCCTCATCAGACATCGCGTAAGACGGCAGCTACTAGGGTCTTTCTTATGTGAGTCACGACAAGGGCTTCAAATGCCTCTCACTGGAGAACTATTCGCTGACAAAGTCTCCGCATGCATGCTGATGGTCGAAAAGCTGAAGGACGGAAAACTAGGCCTGCAGTTTTCACCTAGTGTTCACGCAATTTCCGACATGCTCAAAGAAAACAGTGCCGGTTACGTCGCGGTATCGTCTTCTGCAATTGACCCTGCCTGCTTCCTAGGCGGATGGATAAAAGGTACGTTCCTGTGGGATTACGATCTGCCGTCATACTCGCATCGAGCTGGCGATACGAGCGGTTACTATCTTCTATCTAAAGTCAAACCGGCGGATAGTGAAGCGCTGCGTCGGGTCTTGAAGCCACTGCCGGGGTGCGATGATCTAGACGACGAGAAAGTCGAACAAATTCTCCTTGAGGTCGCCAGAAGAGGAATTCCGACAGTTCGAGGTCTATCTGGGGACGATACAGGGGCTACGGGAGATCTCGGCCTGTTCTTGGCCGTTCGACTGCTACAGGATCAATTCCGTATTTCCGGAAACCAAAACAGCCTTCTGCCAGTCCTGGGAGGCACACTTGACGATGCCACTATTGCCATTATCGTCCCGGTCGACCCCTTCAGAGGTTATCTCGCCGATCTGGCTAGATCTCTTGGTAAGGAACGTAAGGACACTTCTCTTTCTCGTCCAGATCTTCTTGTCGTAGGTGTACGAGTTCAGAATGAAAGAGTTTGCCTACATCTGACCCCAATAGAAGTTAAGTGCCGGCAAGGTGTCTTTACCACGAGTGAAACAGCAGATGCTCTCGCTCAAGCCAAGGCCCTATCATCGTTGTTGCAAGCAATCGAGGATAAGGCGAAAACGTCCATGATATGGCGTTTGGCTTATCAGCACCTGCTCCTCTCGATTGTAGGCTTTGGGCTTCGGGTATATAGCCAACATCAAGCCGTTGAGGGGCAGGGCCCCCGCTGGGCCTTTTACCACCAGAAAATTGCCGCAGCGATCCTCGATCCCACCTCGACACCCAGCCTAGATCTGCGTGGGCGACTTATTATCGTGGATGGCTCACCTCACAGCGGGGCGCAAAACCGGGATGGAGATGAATTCAACGAGACAATTGTTATTTCTAGTCAGGATGCAGGACGCATAGTCGCGGGGAATGACGCTCAAACCTTCTACGATGCTGTCCGCGAGAAAGTAGGTGATTGGGCGCTGATACCGGTCGCAGCTAATAACGAACTAATTTCCCACTTAAGCTCCACCCCCGAAGTACCAATAGCCTCACCTGTTAAACCGGAGAGTCTGGTGCTACGAGAAAACATTGACTCTGAGATTGCCCATGAAGACTTATGCGCCCCTGATACCGTTGGCGGCAGCGGCGTAATTTTATCTGTGGGTGCTACCGTAGATGGATTTGAACCTCGCCCGCTAACCCTGAATATCTCAGACACTCGGCTAAACCAGTTAAATATTGGGGTAGTTGGAGATCTTGGGACCGGCAAAACTCAGTTCTTAAAATCGCTAATTTCTCAAATATCAAGATCGGCGTTAGAAAACCGCGCCATCAAGCCCCGCTTCCTGATATTTGATTACAAACGAGACTACAGCAGCGAAGACTTCGTAAAGGCAACGGGCGCAAAAGTAATAAAGCCTTTTCGTCTCCCACTGAACTTATTCGATACCACTGGCATGGGCGAGTCGTCCGCGCCATGGCTCGACAGATTTAGATTTTTCGCAGATGTATTGGACAAAATTTATTCCGGCATGGGGCCGGTGCAGCTTGGAAAGCTAAAAAGTGCTGTCCGCAACGCCTACGAAGCAACCAGTCCAGCAGGACTGCAACCGACGATTTACGACATACACAAAGAATATCAACTGATACTCGATGGGAAGTCAGACTCACCCATGGCAATTATTGACGATCTCGTCGACATGGAAGTTTTCTCTCGCAACGTTTCAGAGACGATGTCATTCGACGAGTTTTTTGACGGTGTTGTAGTGATATCTTTAGATTCAATGGGGCAGGATGATAAAAGCAAAAACATGCTCGTAGCCATCATGCTAAACATGTTCTATGAAAACATGCTAAAAACCCCTAAACGTCCATTTATTGGGGATCAGCCGCAGCTTCGAGCCATTGACTCATATCTTCTGGTTGATGAAGCGGATAACATAATGCGGTATGAGTTCGACGTACTCAGGAAACTACTTCTACAAGGGCGCGAATTCGGCACCGGCGTGATACTTGCGTCGCAGTACCTTAAGCATTTCAAGGCAGGAGCTACTGACTATCGAGAGCCTCTACTCACCTGGTTTATCCACAAGGTTCCCAATGTCACACCAGCAGAACTGGGCGCGTTGGGTTTTACCTCTGACCTTGCGGAGCTATCAGACCGAGTTAAAACTCTACTAAACCACCAGTGTTTATACAAATCCTTCGATGTAGCTGGCGAAGTAATTCGAGGGCTTCCTTTTTTTGAGCTCCATCGGTGATTTCCGCTTATACTTTACTCGCTGCATCCGAAAGCAGCCGTGTGACCTTTAACTAAAATCGGAGCCAAAATGAACTGGCGAAAAATATATGAACCAAAGCGATGGGAAGCATATAAAAACTTTTACCAGATATCTATATTCAGATATCTGACAGTTTGGTTCTCTTTGGTTCCGATTCTCGCTGGAATCTTGCAGGGATTACCAAATCCTCTTCCTTTGAAAATTAGCGGGGAAACCTATCTTATAAGTCTCTCCCTCCCCTTCAACTGGGAGTTCCTTTGGCTATCATCTTTTTTATTCCTAATATCATTCCTAATATACCTCATAAGATGCCCGGAATTCATTAAAAAGTACAATCAATTTTCCGACTACAAAATGTATGGGCATGATGAAAGATGGATTTCTTGGCTTACCAAAGAATTATATGATGAAGGTACTGAACTACCTAAATTCATTTCTCGTCTTCTTAAAAAAACTATCTAGTAAAGCATGACTCGAATTTCACTCCTCCAAGTGAAAACCCCAATGTTGAAGCCGACCAAACGGTCGTGTATATGACAGTTAACAATGTAACGTACTCTTTGGCAATGCCAATGACAGAAGGCACACCTGAAAAAATTGAGACCGCTGAAAGTTCAATATTCTGGGAAATATTTGGTCGTCATTCGAATTCTAGAAGGTGTTCGAGAATAGCAATCCGCATACTTTTAACCTTTAGTCTTTTGTCGTTCGCTCTGGTCTTCGCGCAACATATCTATGCAGGCCTTTCTTATATCTTTCCTTGCATCAACAAGATACTCGGATGAGGAAAACTTATAGATACTCGGCCGCCATCACCAGCCAACTTGCATTTTGTGCAACCCCGCTAAGACTTGATAGCTATAATCACTGCCAATTCAGTTGCGGGTATTGCTTTGCTCGTACACGAGAAGGTTTTGGACGAGATGAGCGCCTGCAAATCTCCAATCCAGATGCTTTACGAAAGAGGCTGAGCAGAGTTTCGAGTGGAGTTATCCAGTCTGCATTGGATGAGTTCATTTCGAGAAGAATTCCATTTCAAATGGGGGGAATGTCTGACCCATTCTCCCCGATAGAAACCAAAGAAAAGAAAACCCTTGAATATATAAGAGTACTCAACGAGCATAATTATCCGTTCATAATAAGCACAAAAAGTTCTCTTTCTGGAACTATCGAATATACAGACGCGCTGCGTGACTCAAATTGCTACGTGCGCTTTTCCACAACCGTGATTTCAGATTCTGCGAGAAAATTTATTGATAAAGGCTGCCCGCCTATTATTGATTTAGCGTACGCCGCAGAAAGGTTATCAGCGATTGGCATTCCCGTTAGCTTCCGCATGCAACCGATAATCCCGGAATTTGAGGATAGCTTCGACAGACTGCTTCAAGTCGCCAAAACCGCTGGCGTAAGACACATCTCTGCCGAGTACTTAAAGGTCCCATTAGAAGCTAACGCTAATTTCGGCAAACCCCTCTCTGATCTTCTCGGAGGAGAACCTGTTTCACGCTACCGCCAGTATGGCGCCAGCAAGCAGGGCAGCGAATACGCTCTACCAAAATCGTATCGTTCCAAACATCTAATATACATGCAAAGTGAAACTAGAGCAGCTGACATGACCTTTGGCTTCGCTGATAACGACCTATTACTACACTCCGACGGTAGCTCGTGCTGTAGCGCTTCAGACCTGTACTTAAAAGATGCTAATTTTTTCTCCGCCAACATCGTAGCGCAGGCAAAAAATAAACTTATAGGAGAGACGCTGACATTTGATGACTTTGTGAATGAGTGGTTCCCGGAACTCTCTATAGCCACTTATCTAAACTCAAAGTCTCGGTTAAAGAAAACAAATGGCGAAACTTTAAAGTGGATATCTTATTTGCGAGCCATTTGGATTGGAGAGTACGGCATTTATTCGCCATCTTATTTTGACGGAATAATAGACACTGGGGAAAAGATCAGACCGGACTACCTATTTTTATGAGAGCTAAAAGTGAGCTCGAACAAACCTTTGGATTTTCCACCCCGAAAAAAAAATGAACGCTTAACGCCTTGCTGAAAATAAAAGATGCAGGATATTTAAACATTCAAAGTGTCTGCTTACGTTTTCAAAAGCAGCTAATTTTTTCGACCGTTTGAGTGCTCACTGACGTCCCGCTGCACACTAAAGAACACTGAAGCGTAAAGGTGGTCAATACTTCTCTCCGTGCGACCTAAAAAATTACTCACGCGGCACAGTGCTCAGCTTTTGGAGATTACTCTATGCTCACGATGGAAAAGTCAAAACCTGACCGTTTCGCGGTACAAAAAACAGTACGCTGACGGTACAGCGTCCAGCTTTTACAGATTTCGCTCAATTTCGCTTAACACTCTCTACGACGCTACTTCCAGCTAACTGTACCTACGCCAAGCTACGCCCGATTTCACTGGGCTTGCAGCGTTTCTAGCCAACTCATAATCCTTTGCTCCACGGTTCAAACCCGTGTGGCCCCACCAATTAAAAAGCCGCGCAAATGCGCGGCTTTTTTGTTTCTGCTGTCCCGTCCTGAATAAGGTTTACACCTTCTGACCTATTTTCAGGAGGACTCAATGGATTCGGGGAAAAGGCGCAGCCAGCGCGATTACACCTTGGCTTTTAAACTGGCGGTCGTTGATCAAGTCGAAAAAGGCGAGTTGAGTTATAAAGACGCTCAAACCCGCTATGGCATCCAGGGCAGGTCGACAGTGTTGGTGTGGTTACGCAAGCATGGTCGGCAGGACTGGAGCCAAGGCGCCTCCATTCGAGTTCAGAGGACCCGTGCCGTGAACGAGCCATCTGCACCGCTGACGCCAGAACAGCGGATCAAAGAGCTTGAAGAGCAGCTCGCCTTGAGCAACCAGAAGGCTCAATTTTTTGAAGCTGTCGTGAATGTTCTAAAGAACGACTACGGCGTTTCCATCGTAAAAAAGCGACCCGGCAAGTCCTCTCGCAAGGGCAAATCGAAGGCCTGAGTGTTACCAGGGCTTGCCTGTTCATGGGGATTTCGCGCCAGGCTTACTACAAGCGAATCTGGGCCGCCGAAGCCCGCGACCAGCATGATCAGAACGTGCTGGAGTTTGTCTTGGAGAAGCGCCGTCGCCAGCCAAGACTGGGGACGCGCAAGCTGCATCACTTGCTGCATATCGACGCTGAAGCGGGCCTACAAGTTGGTCGGGATCGCTTGTTCACGATCTTGCGAGAGGCCCGAGAACTGGTGCCTCGCAAGCGTGCCTACCACAAAACCACCCACAGCCATCATCGGTTCCGGCGCCATCCCAACCTGCTAAAAGAAGGGCCTGCACAAATCGTTGCTACGGGGCCTGAGCAAGTTTGGGTGGCCGACATAACCTACCTGCCGACCCAAGAAAACGTGGCGTATCTAAGCCTGGTGACAGATGCCTTCTCGCGAAAAATTGTGGGACACCACGTGCATGAGACGTTACACACAGAGTCGGTACTCAAGGCTTTGAAAAAAGCCGTGGGCGAGCGAAAAACTGATCAGCAGTTGGTCCATCACTCAGACCGTGGCGCGCAGTACTGCTCGGACCTTTACCAACGTCTGCACATCAAGCACGGCATCACTTGCTCCATGACCGATGGCTACGACTGTTACCAGAACGCGATGGCCGAGCGGGTGAACGGGATTTTGAAGATGGAGTTCCTGCTGCATCGCCCCAAAAACCTCGCGCACGCACGGAAGATGGTGGACGAGTCAGTGGGGATTTATAACGAAGAGCGGCCACATCTGGCCTTGGAATACAAAACGCCCGATGCGGTGCATCGGGCGTTTTGAGAGTGAAACAGGTGTAAACCTATTTCAGGACTAGACATGCAATGCCCAACTCAACCCTGCTTAAAAACCGCCTCAAACATCGGCCTAAGCACCTTATTCCCCGTCTCGCTCATGTGGTCATCATCAAAGTACAGCGGCCAGCCGTTGCGCGTGCCGGAGCAGCGTTCGCCGTCGCATAGCAATGGCAGCGGGTCGAGGATCTGCGCGCCGCATTGGGCTTGGGCTTTGTCTTGCAGGGCCCAGACAAATGCGTGCCGTTGGTGATAGGCGTTGAGGGTGGTGAACACGGGGCGCTCTTCCCCCCACACCATGCCGCGGGCAACCGTGCCGGGTATGTTGACGCCCATCTCCGGTACCGGTCGCATCAGGTACAGGGGGTGGTGTTTGGCGATCTGGCAGGCGGTGGCCAGGTAGTCTTTTTCCACCTCGGCCAGGTATTCGGGGGTGAAGCTGTCGTATTGGGTGCCGAACAAGAAAGCCGGGCGGCGTAGCGGTGGGTCTTCGGGTTCGCCGGGCAAGCCGCCGAACAGGTTGGCGGTGGTGCGGGTGACGAGTACCACGGGCACACCGGGGTATTCGTTGGCGAGGTGTTCACGGATTTGGGTGTTGAGGCGTTTGCAGTCTTTTCTGGGTGCCTCGAATGCCGACGAGAAGCTGATAAAGCAGCCGTTGGCGGCGCGCAGCAAAATGCCTTGGTCGGCATGGGGTAGCGCTGCGGCCAAGCTGCTCACGAGTGCGTCGGCGTGGCTGTCGCCGAGCATGATTGCCGCTACGTTGTGGCCGCCGTACACGCAGCGGGCGGAGGCTTTTTTGCAGGCAGAGCGGCGTTTGTCGTAGTTCTTTTTCTCGGCTTCAACGGCTGCAACGGCCGCCGGCACCCGCTGGGGGTAACCGTCGTGGGTGCGGATTAAACGCGCCGGGAGCATGCACAGCAGCACCACGACCACAATCAGCAGGGTGGCCGAAGCGGATTTGAAGCGGGCCAGGCCGCGCCGGGCCAGCACTTCCACCCAACGGTAGGATTGATCGCCGAGCAGCAGCGTAAGCAGCAGGCCGCCCGCTACCCAGAACGGGTCGGTGAGTTTTTGTGCGTACACCAGGGTGACCACCAGCGGCCAATGCCAGAGGTAGATCGAGTACGACCGCTCGCCCAGCCATTGCGCCACGCGCGAGCCGGTAAACCACGAGGCCTGGTTGGCGGCCAGCAGCACCAGCGCGGCGCCGAGCACCGGGAACAGGGCACGCCAACCGGGCCACTGGCTCTGTGGGTCGAGCAGCACGATGGCGCCAATAATCAGGGCAAAGCCGGCGCATTCCAGGCCGACGCGTAGCCGCGTGGAACCCTGTACATAAGGCGCCGCCAAAAACACCAGGCCGCCGGCCATCAGCTCCCAGGCCCGGGAACTCAGGCTATAAAACGCAGCGGCGGGGTTGCTCTCGGTCAGCTTCAGGCACCAGGCCAGCGAGGCAAGCGACAGCAGCGCCAGGGCAATGGCGACGGTTCGGCGGCCGGGCAGAAGCTTCCAGAGCGCCATCAGCACCAGCGGTTGCAGGATGTAGAACTGCCATTCAACGGAGAGCGACCAGGTGTGCAGCAGCCACTTTTCGTGGGACGACTGATCGAAGTAGCCGGCTTCGCTCAGGTAGGTCTGGTTGGAAACGAAGAAGACACTTTTATAGGCGTGCTTGGCCGCCATCTGGTATTCGTCGGGCAGCAGCCAAAACCAGCCGACGGCGAATAGCACCAGCGTTACGACCAGCAACGCTGGAATAATCCGGCGGGCTCGCGCCAGGTAAAAAGACCAGACAGAAAAACGCGCCGACTCCAGACCACCCACGATGATGCGGGTCATCAGAAAACCGGAAATCACAAAAAACACGTCGACGCCGACAAAGCCGCCGCCTATCCCTGTGATACCGAAGTGGTAAAGCACCACAGCTACTACCGCCCACGCTCGCAGTCCATTGATGTCGAGGCGAAATCCGTCTGAAGTTTGAACCATCAAAACAATTCCAAAAGGCGATACGAGGCCGAAGAGCGCGCACCTGTACGAATTCGTGCCGCATTGTATTGTTTCTCCTACAAAACTCGCAGCAGCTTCGTTAGCTACGCAGGCAATTCCCGACTGCCAGCGCGCTGGACCAACGGACCTCCAGCATTCCCCTTCCCGGCCGATACCCTCTGTTCGATAGCGCCTGGCCTGGGCGGCAAATTTGAACTTCAAGCGCTATAGGCCAGTCGACCTTAGGTAACCGTTAAATACGGAGGTACGGCATGGACATTTCCAGCGTTGCCACTGCGGTCTCGAATTCGAACTCAGCGAAGTTGGCTTCGGACGTATCGATCAAGATGCTTAACAAGGCTCTGGATTTTCAGGAGAGCAGCGCGCTGCAGCTCCTGGAGGCGATCCCCGAGTTATCGGCGGTTACCAGCAATCCGCCTAATCTTGGTAATTCGGTGGATGTAATGGCCTGACGGCAGATTGGCCTTCAGTGCGGGACGTTGCCTACACTGGGTTGATAAACAGACACCCGTAATGACTGACAACTGCCTTCATCGGCAGCATGGAGCGAAGATGACTCAGGACAATGCAAAACCAAGTTGGCATCAACAAGTGGCCGATGATCTGGTCGACCCGGTGATGAAGGACTTGACCTGGCACGGTCGGACCACCGACTGGTTTTTGCAGGATCTGGTGCAGCTGACCAATGAGACCGAGCTGCAGGTGGGCATCACCTTGTCGACGCCGGCCGGCCTTATCTCGGGCATTCTGATCAGCGTGGAGCAGTATTTCCGCCTGTTCGGCGAGTCGTTCGCCAGTTCCTGGCCGGTGGCGGATGCCGATCGGTTGCGCGCGCACTATGCCGAGCTGGGCAAGTCGCGACTGCCAACGTCCGACTCGGAAACCCCGCCGCCTGTACAGTACCTGCATCTGAAAGACGCCAAGCTGAGCACGCCGTCCGGGCAGTTGCCGGCCAGTGAAGGCTTGCTGTGGCGTGGCACCATCGCGTCCATTTCCGGCTTCTCGCTGGGCTTGCTCGCCGATGACCTGGGTGACGATATTCAGCTGACGCTTCAGCCGTAACCGTTATCCGTGAACAAAAGCCCCGCTATTGCGGGGCTTTTTTATGGGGCGGCGAACGGCTTAGCGTTTGGCGATGATGTACACGGCATGCACGATGCCAGGGATGTAGCCGCACAACGTCAGCAGAATATTGAGCCAGAACGCGCCGCCAAACCCTACTTGCAGAAAGACGCCCAGCGGCGGCAGCAGAATGGCGATCAGGATGCGGATCAGGTCCATGAAGTCAGTTCCTTTAGTGAGAAAACGTACCCCATAACCGACCCGCCGCCGTGCCGCGTGGTTCAACCTAACGCTGCCCTCAGTCTTTGTGCGTATGTTTCGCGGCGTACAGGCAGAGCATTTCCACGGCGATGGTGGCGCCGGCCAGGGCGGTTACTTCGGCGTGATCGTAAGGTGGCGCTACTTCAACCACGTCCATGCCCACCAGGTTGATGCCGCGCAGGCCACGGAGAATTTCCAGGGCCTGGTGACTGCTCAAGCCGCCGCATACCGGCGTGCCGGTACCGGGGGCAAAAGCCGGGTCGAGGCAGTCGATATCAAAAGTCAGGTACACCGGGTTGTCGCCAACCCGCGCGCGGATCTGTTCAGCGATCTGCTCCGGGGTATGACGGTGTACATGGCGGGCGTCGAGCACTTGAAACCCCATCACATCGTCGTTCGTGGTGCGCAGGCCGATCTGGACTGAACGCGCCGGGTCCACCAGGCCTTCGCGGGCCGCGTGATAGAACATGGTGCCGTGGTCGATGCGCTGCACCTCTTCGTCCGGCCAGGTGTCGCTATGGGCGTCGAAGTGGATCAGCGACAGCGCGCCGTGTTTTTTCGCATGGGCCTTGAGCAGCGGGTAGCTGATGAAATGGTCGCCGCCCAGGGTGAGCATCGCGCAGCCCGCGTCGAGTATTTCATCGGCATGGGCTTCAATGGCGCCAGGGGTGAGCTGCGGCTGGCCGTGGTCGAAATCGCAGTCGCCGTAGTCGATTACCGCCAGTTCATCGAAGGGGTCGAAGTCCCAGGCCGACGGGCGCGCCCAGGCCATCTGGCAAGACGCCGCACGAATCGCCCGTGGGCCAAAACGGGTGCCGGGGCGGTTGGTGGTGGCGGTGTCGAACGGCACGCCGCTGACCACTACGTCCACGCCCTGCAGGTCGCGGCTGTAACGGCGGCGCATAAAGCTGGTGATGCCGCCGTAGGTGGATTCGGCGGCTGTGCCGTAGAGGCTTTCACGGGTGATGGCTTGGTCGTTGCGAGAGGCCTGGTCCATTGCGTTGCTCCTTAGTAATGGCTGCGGAAGGCGGTCCACAGGCGAGTGCGATCACGTTGTGCCGACAGGCTTTGCATCTGGTCACTGAATAGGCGCGCACGCACCTCGGCCGGCGGGTAGATATCCGGATCGCTGGTGACGGCCGGGTCTACCAGGGCCGTCGCCGCACTGTTGGCGTTGGCGAAGAACACGGTGTTGGTGACTTCGGCGATGGCTTCCGGGCGCAGCATGTAGTTGATAAACGCGAGCGCTGCTTGCGGGTGCGGGGCATCCACCGGAATGGCCATGGTGTCGAACCACACCAGCGTGCCTTCGCGAGGAATGCGGTACACCACCTCGAACGGCTGCTTGGCTTCTACTGCCCGGGCAGCGGCGGTGGCGGCGTCGCCGCTGTAGCTCAGGGCCATGCACACCTCGCCCTTGGCCAGGTCATCGATCTGCCGGCCGGAGGCGACGTAACGCACGTTCGGCTGCAGCTTGGCGAGCAGTTGCTGCACGTCTTTGAGGTCGGCCGGTTTGTCGCTGTAGGGGTCGTGGCCGAGGTAGTTGAGGGCGATGCTGATCACTTCCTGCGGCGAGTCGAGCACGCCGATACCGCAGTCTTTCAGCTTGCTGGCGTATTCGGGCTTGAACAGCAAATCGAGCGTATTGAGCGGCACGTCTGCGCCCAGGCGTTTGCTCACGGCCTCCTTGTTCAGGCCCAGGCCAACAGTGCCCCAGGTGTAGGGCACGCCGTAGCGGTTGCCGGGGTCGGAGGTGGCGAGTTTGCCCAGCAGGTCGGGGTCGAGGTTGCTGTAGAGCTTGAGGCCGCTGTGGTCGATGGGCTGCACAGCCTTGGCTTTCACCGCGCGGGCCAGGCCGCTGGACGATGGAAACACCAGATCGTAGCCGCTGCCGCCGGTGAGCAGTTTGCTGTCCAGGGCTTCGGGGCTGTCGAACACGTCGTACTTGATCTGAATGCCGGTTTCAGCCTGAAAGGCTTTTAGCGCTTCAGGACCGATGTAGTCGGACCAGTTGTAGATATTCAGCGCCTTCTCTTCGGCCTGGGCCGACAGGTGCATCGGCAAAGTGGCGGCCAGCAGTAAAGCGCACGCGGTAATTCGCATGGTGATGATCTCCTGGGCAGATGACGGTTACCGCGCTTCTCAAATGAACGCCACTCAGCGGTGGCCGGAAGCTCTGGATGGCGTCGATACTGCGCCGCGCTTTGCTTCTGATAAATGCAAAGTGATATACCTTGGCATCGACAGCCATCAATGTTTGGAGCCGCCATGCTCAGCCAGGTACGCGACCTTGATCTGCAACTGCTGCGGCTGTTTATCGCCGTGGTGGAGAACGGTGGCTTTAGCGCCGCGCAAGGTGATCTGGGCATTGGCCAATCCACCATCAGCACGCAGATGGCCAAGCTGGAAACCCGTCTGGGCTTTCGCGTGTGCGAGCGCGGCAAAGCCGGGTTTCGCCTGACGCCCAAGGGTGAAGAAGTGCTGCTGGCCACGCGCAAGCTGTTCACTGCCCTCGATGTGTTCAAGAACGAAGCGCGCGGCATGGCCGACAAGCTGCTGGGGGATTTGTGCATCGGTTTATCCGAAGCGCTGGACCCGCACGTGCTGGCCAAGGTGAGCGAGGCCATCCGCCGTTTCCGCCAGCGCAACCAGGCCGTGCAAATCGAGTTGCGCAGCGCAGCACCGGCCGAGCTGGAGCGGCGCCTGTTGCAAGACCAGATGCACCTGGCCATCGGTTATTTTTCCGGGGTGCAGGCGGCCATCGATCATCAACTGTTGTTTACCGAAGAGCAGGCCCTTTATTGCGCCGAAGGGCATCCGCTGTTTGCCCGCAAGAAAGTAACCCTGGAAGAACTGCGCGCGCAGGACGGGGTGAAATACCCGTACCGGTTCGACCAGGCCGACGACCCTTGGCAGGCGCAAGTCAGCAGCGCGCGCAGCGAGCAGGTGGAAGGCACGCTGGCATTCGTGTTGTCGGGCGCTCACTTGGGTTACTTGCCGACGCATATCGCAGCGCCCTGGGTGCAAGCCGGTCGGCTGCGTGCGTTGTTGCCGAAACAGCTGGGCTTCAGCGTCAATTTCTACCTGGGCAGCCACCGCGGTCGCCAACCGAGCGAGGCGCAGAAGGCGTTTTCCGCCGACTTGTTCAGTGCGTTCAAGCAGCACTGAGAAGGCTCTAACCGGGGCGGTGCAGCGGCAAACGCCAGCTATAGTTCCTAGCTCACCCTTTTCCATCCCGCCTGAGGAGTCACCATGAGCAAGGTTCACCGCGTCGCGGTTTTGGTTGGCAGTCTGCGTAAAGCCTCGATCAACCGTAAGCTGGCACTGGCCCTGGCCGAGCTGGCACCGCCCTCGCTGCAGTTGGAGATTGTCGAAATCGGCGACCTGCCGCTCTACAACGAAGATATCGACGTCAGCCCGGCGCCGGCCGCCTACACCGCCTTCCGCGAGAAAGTGAAAGCTGCCGAAGCGCTGCTGTTCATCACCCCGGAATACAACCGCTCGGTGCCGGCGCCGCTGAAAAACGCCATTGATGTGGGCTCACGCCCCTATGGCCAGAGCGTGTTCAGCGGCAAGGCTGGCGGCGTGGTCAGTGCCTCGCCCGGCGCGGTCGGCGGCTTTGGCGCTAACCACCATCTGCGCCAGTCGATGGTGTTTCTCGACGTGCATATGCTCCAGCAGCCGGAAGCCTACTTGGGCGGTGCCGGCAGCTTCTTTAGCGAAGACGGCAAACTGAGCGACGGCATCAAACCCTTCCTGCAGAAATTCATCGACACCTATGCCCAATGGGTGGCGTTGCACAGCAAAGGCTAAGCGCGGCCCGCAGACAAAAACACCGACAGAGCGTCGGTGTTTTTCTGACTGGCGGGAAATGCAACCCCGGAAAAAAGAAAACCCCGCCGAGGCGGGGCTTTGCAGACTGTGTCCTGACGATCCGTAATCAACCATCATCCTGATGGAAATCCAGCGTATCCCTGTTGGTTCCTTGGCGCTTCCTACGCAACGTCCATGGGAAAAGAGAGTAACCAGACGTTATTACTAACAAAAGTGGCGATAAGCAGCACGCTTTGTAAGCTTTGGCTTACACAGGTTTAAACCAAGCCTTATGGTCGGCTTTATTTTGTGAAGGGCGTCTTGTTAGACTCGCATTGTCCTACAAAATAACAACACAATCAGATCGCCGAATTTTGCAGTTCCCTGGGGTTAGTCTCATGCGCGCCGTAGCAGTTGCCGTCGCTGGTTTAACGTTTTGCGCGTGTTGTGCCGCGTTTGCTGGCGGGCAAAATCAGCACTCCGATCCCAAGGTCGCCATCGACCAATTCTTCTGGAAACAGCTCTACGCCAAAGGCGGCACCACCTTGTACTGCGCCAAACCTTTTACCGGCGAGCGCGGCCAGGTCACGGCCAGCCTGGTGTATACCGCCAAGCAGATCAAATCGGCGCTGCGCTGCGTCACCGACGAACAATGCACAGCCGCCAACCCGCAATACCCCTTCATGTTGAGTGACCTGCACAACATGTACCCAGCGTTGAGCCTGGTGGAATTGGCGCGGCGCAATGCGCAGTTCGGCGAGCTGGGCGATGGCGTGACGAGCAAGTTCAGCGATATCGGCTGCGATCTCAAAGCCAGCTTTCAATTGATCGAACCGCCGGACTCAGCCAAGGGCAACGTCGCCCGGGCGATTTTCTATATGCGCAGCGAGTACGGCTTGCCCGTCGTCGGGCAGCTGCAGATGTACAAGAAGTGGAACCAGATTGACCCGCCGGATGCCGAGGAAAAAGCCCGCAACGACCAGATCGAAGCGCTGCAAGGCACGCGCAATCGGTATATCGATGCGCCGGCGGCGGCGGATCAATTAACCCAGGAATAATGCCGCCAGGGTTCGTTGGGCTTCGCTGCGCTCAACCCAACCTACGGTCCGGAGTTCTCGCCGCGCGGTAGGTTGGGTTGAGCCCGCGAAGCCCAACAAAAAGCCCCGCATCTGCGGGGCTTTTTGTTAACGCCGAACAGTCATCAGAACTGCGAAGCGTCCAACAGGAACAGCGACTCGCTACCCGCTTTGACCGAAGCGGTCAGCGAGTGGATACGCGGCAGCAGACGTGCGAAGTAGAAACGCGCGGTGCCCAGTTTGCTGGTGTAGAACTCGTCCTGACCTTCCTTGCCCAGTGCGGCACGGGCCATCAGTGCCCACATATAGGCATAGGCGGTGTAGCCGAACACGTGCAGGTATTCCACCGAGGCCGCGCCGATTTCATTCGGGTTGCCCTTGGCGCTTTCCAGCACCCAGGCGGTCAGGTCGTCGAGGTTGGCGACGGCGGCTTTCAGCGGCTCGATGAACTCGGCCAGCGAGGCATCAGCGCTGCCGGTGAAGGCTTTGATTTCATCGGCGAAGTGCTTGTAGAACGCGCCACCGCTGCCGACGATTTTGCGGCCAACCAGGTCGAGCGCCTGAATGCCGTTGGTGCCTTCGTAGATCTGGGTGATGCGTACGTCGCGCACCAGCTGCTCCTGGCCCCACTCACGGATAAAGCCGTGGCCGCCGAAGATCTGCTGGCCGTGCACGGTGGTTTCCAGACCGAGGTCGGTAAGGAACGCTTTGGCGATCGGAGTCAGCAACGCCACCAGCTCTTCCGCACGCTTGCGGGTGGTGGGGTCTTCGCTGAACTTGGCGGTGTCGAGTTGCATGGCCACGTAGCTGGAGAACGCGCGGCCACCTTCGTTGCTGGCCTTCATGGTCAGCAGCATGCGGCGTACATCCGGGTGCACGATGATCGGGTCGGCGACTTTGTCTTTGGCCACCGGGCCGGTCGGCGCGCGGCTTTGCAGACGGTCACGGGCGTATTCAACAGCGCTCTGGTACGAACGCTCGCCAGCGGCCAGGCCTTGAATGCCTACGCCCAGACGCTCGTAGTTCATCATGGTGAACATCGCCGCCAGGCCTTTGTTCGGGCCGTCGATGATGTAGCCGGTAGCGCCGTCAAAGTTCATCACGCAGGTAGCCGAACCCTGGATGCCCATCTTGTGTTCGATGGAGCCGCAGGTAACGGTGTTGCGCTCGCCCAGGCTGCCGTCGGCATTGACCATGAACTTGGGCACCAGGAACAGCGAGATGCCTTTGGAACCAGCCGGTGCGTCCGGCAGTTTTGCCAGCACTAGGTGGATGATGTTTTCGGTCAGGTCGTGCTCGCCGCCGGTGATAAAGATCTTGGTGCCGGTCACTTTGAACGAGCCGTCAGCCTGCGGCTCGGCCTTGGTGCGGATGATGCCCAGGTCCGTACCGGAGTGCGGTTCGGTCAGGCACATGGAGCCTGCCCAGACGCCGGCATACATGTTCGGCAGGTAGGTTTCTTTCAGCTCGGCGCTGGCGTGGGCGTTGATCGACAGGCAGGCGCCGGCGGTCAGCATCGGGTACAGGCCGAACGACAGGTTCGCCGCGTTGAGCATTTCTTCAACTTGCGCGCCGAGCACTTTAGGCATGCCCATGCCACCGTAGGTGGGGTCGCCGCCCACGCCTACCCAGCCGCCTTCGCCGTAAATTTTGTAGGCTTCGGGGAAACCGGCCGGGGTGTTCACCACGGTGTTGTTCCAGCGGCAGCCTTCTTCGTCGCCGCTGCGGTTCAGCGGGGCGATGGTTTTAGCGGTGACTTTGCCGGCTTCTTCGAGGATCGCCTCGGCGGTGTCTGCGTCGACGGTTTCCGCCAGTGCAGGCAGCTGCTGCCAGAGTTTGGAGACCTCAAATACTTCATTGAGGACAAAGCGCATATCGCGCAGGGGAGCTTTGTAGTCGGCCATGTGACGATCCTCGAACGATCCAACGATACGGCCCAGCGGCCGGTATGGGGCAGGGGTCGGAGTTTACCCGAACAACTTTTCAGACACATAGGGTCATGGTGCGACCGGCAGGTCGCACCACAGTCATGCTCGACAACGATCGGCTGCGCGTCGGCAGGGCTGCGTTAAAAACGACTTTCCAATGCTCATTGGCTACAGCCAACTCCGCTTGAAAAGCCGTTTTTGCCTTGCCCTGCTCTAGCTCGCTCGATCTCGATATGCAGCGACGCTGATATCTAAAAATCAAAAGCTCGAGGCTGAAGCCTCTCCTACCTGGACCTCGGTTTCCTGTGGGAGAGGCTTCAGCCTCGATGCTGTTGATCTCCAAAAAACAAAAGCCCGCCATAAAGGCGGGCTCTGTTCAGCCTAGGCGCTTAACCAGCGAACTGCTCGGCGCTCAGTTGCATCAGGCTTTCGCTACCGGCTTCCACGCCGGCGCGGTGCACCAGGGTGCGCGGCAGCAGGCGTTTGAAGTAGAAGTCGGCGGTGGCCAGTTTGGCTTGGTAGAACGCGGCATCACCGCTGCCCGCCTCAAGCTTTTCCTGGGCAACCACAGCCATGCGCAGCCAGAAGTAGGCCAGCACCACGTAGCCGGAGAACATCAGGTAGTCAGTAGCAGCAGCGCCCACTTCGTCCGGGTTCTTCATCGCGGCCATGCCGACCTTGGTGGTCAACTCGCCCCACTCTTTATTCAGGCCGGCCAGTTGCGCGAACGGCCCTTGCAGCTGCGGATGCGCGGCGTTGGCTTCACAGAATTTGTGCACCAGCTTGGTAAAGCCGCGCAGCAGTTTGCCTTGGCTGCCGAGCACTTTACGGCCCAGCAGGTCGAGGGCCTGAATGCCGTTGGTGCCTTCGTACAACAGGGCAATGCGGCAGTCGCGTACCAGCTGCTCCATGCCCCACTCGCGAATAAAACCGTGGCCGCCAAACACCTGCATACCGTGGTTGGTCACCTCAAGACCGGTCTCGGTCATAAAGGCTTTGCAGATTGGCGTCAGGAAGGCCAGCAGGTCTTCGGCTTCCTGGCGCTGCTCGGCGGTGTCGGCGTGCAGTTGGTCGAGCAACTGGGCGCAGAAGTACGAGAGCGCGCGGTTGCCTTCGTTGAAAGCTTTCATGGTCAGCAGCATGCGCCGCACGTCCGGGTGGACGATGATCGGGTCGGCCGATTTTTCCGGGGCTTTGGCGCCGGTCAGCGAGCGCATTTGCAGACGCTCGGTGGCGTATTTCAGTGCGCCCTGGTAGCTGGTTTCGCCCAGGCAAAGACCCTGCATGCCGGTACCCAGACGCGCATGGTTCATCATGGTGAACATGCAGTTCAGGCCTTTGTTCAGCTCACCGATCAGGAAGCCTTTGGCGTTATCAAAGTTGATCACGCAGGTAGCGGAGCCTTTGATGCCCATCTTGTGTTCGATGGAGCCGCACGACACGGCGTTGCGCTCCCCGGCTTCACCGTCGGCGGCCGGCAGGAACTTGGGCACGATAAACAGCGAGATACCTTTGGTGCCAGCTGGTGCGTCCGGCAGCTTGGCCAGCACCAGGTGCACGATGTTGTCGCTCATGTCGTGCTCGCCGGAGGAGATGAAAATCTTGCTCCCGGTAAGCGCGTAGCTGCCGTCGGCCTGGGGCACGGCGCGGGTTTTGATCAGGCCCAGGTCGGTGCCGCAGTGGGCTTCGGTCAGGCACATGGTGCCGGTCCAGCTGGCGGCGGTCATGCGCGTCAGATAGGCCTGTTTTGTTCTTCTGTGCCGTGGGCGTAGATGGCCGCCATGGCGCCTTGGGTAAGGCCCGGGTACATGCCCCAGGCGTAGTTGCTGGAGCCGATCATTTCGCTGAACAGCAGGCCCAGCGAGTGCGGCAGGCCCTGGCCGCCGTAGGTCGGGTCTACCGACAGGCTCATCCAGCCGCCTTCGGCAAATTGCTGGAAGGCTTCTTTGAAGCCTTTCGGGGTGGTGACCACGCCGTTATCGAATGTGCATTCCTCTTCGTCGCCGGAACGGTTCAGCGGCGCAATCACTTGCTCGCAGAACTTCGAGCCTTCTTCGAGGATGGCATTGATCATGTCCGGCGAGGCATCGACCGCGCCCATGGCCGCATAGCCAGCGTGGAAGTCGAAAACTTCGTCGACCAGAAAGCGCATGTCGCGCAGGGGAGCCTTGTATTCGGGCATGGGAGATTCTCCTTGGCAGGGACGCGGTAAGCGTCTTCGAGGCGAACAAACTACTGCCGCCCCAAGCCTCGAACAATCACGTTGCGCCCGCTGAATGCGCGCCTATAAGCGTACCGGGCGCTAGGCCGCTGGCGTTTTCGCCGCGGCCACCCGCACCGCACCGCGGCGGTTCTGGCCGTGCTGGACCACGCAGTTGCGCCCGGCGCCTTTGGCCGCGTAGAGCGCGCGGTCGGCGGCCTTGATCACCTCTTCCGGGGTGCGTTGGTCGCTTTCCTTTTCCGCCACGCCGATGCTGACGGTCACCGTCACGCTGGTGGCCGCTGCGGCGCCACGGCGCTGCCTGCCCTTGGTGTCGTTGTGCGGGCGGCTGCCTTTGTCGCGCAGCTGGATTACGTAACTTTCCACGGCCTGGCGCACGGTCTCCAGGTGCGGCTTGCACTCTTCCAGCGTCTTGCCGGAGAACACCAGGGTGAACTCCTCGCCGCCGTAACGGTAAGCCTTGCCGCCGCCACCGATCTTGCGCAGTTGGTTGGCGACTACGCGCAGTACCTGGTCGCCGACGTCGTGACCGTGGGTGTCGTTGAATTTCTTGAAGTGGTCGACGTCGGCCATCGCGATCACATAGTTGCGGCCCAGGCGCGGCAGCCGTTCATTCAATGCACGGCGCCCAGGCAAGCCGGTGAGTTCATCGCGAAAGGCCATCTGATAGGCCTCATGGGCCACCGCCACCGCGAGGATCAGCATCACCTGGCTGCTCATCACGTTCAGGCCGTGGGGCAGCAGAAAGGTTTTGGGCAGCATCCAGCACAGGCCGATCAAACCAACCAGTTGGGCGGCGTGCAGCGGCCGAGGTTTGTAGATGTATTGAGCAATCAGCCCGATAAAGGCCAGCAGGAATACCGGATACGCCAACTGCACCATGCTCATCCATTCGCCGTGCAGCGAAGGCCAGCGGATCTGCGCCAGCCACTCCAGCAAGCCCTCGGGTAGCGCTGCGCCAGGCCCAGCGCCACGGCGCCTACCGCCAGCACAACGGCCGAGCGGGCGACCATATCGCGGACCAGGTGAGTGCGTTCCTGCCAGGCGGCAAAAATGCCGTACATCAGCGGCAGCAGCAGGCTGCACAAGTGGAACACCAGCGCGGCATCGGGGCGCGCCTTGCCGGTAGCGCGGAAGAAGTCGGCCTGGGTATCGAGCACAAAGTAGGCGCAATACACCACCACCAACAGAAACAGCTCGCGCTGGCGGGAATAAATCAGGCAGAAGGCGCCGCCCAGGCTCAGAAGCAAGGTCGGCAATACGTTGAACAGCGAGGTAAAGAACTCGTTCAGTAGCTGCAAACTGGCAGCCGCCATCCCGACCACCAGCAAGAGCAGCGAGGGAAGAAAATGGCTAAATCGGATGGCTTTGAGGCGATGCACAGGGCGTGTTCCACGAGCCGCCAGAAGAGGGCGGCGAACGGCTGGCATTTTGCCTATTTCTTGGGCGTTCGGCACCGTTTCATGTCGAAATTTCTCCTTATTGAGTGGGAGAAAGATCAAGAGCATCGAGGCTGAAGGCTCTCCCACTGGGTACGAGGTTCTTGGGGGAGAGGCTTCAGCCTCGATGTTTTTGCGGGCATAAAAAAACCGCCCGCCTGTTAGGGCGAGCGGTTTTTCTCAACCGGTGCAGCCGCTACAACTTAGTAGCCCAGGGAGAAGTCTTCTTCTGCCAGAGCCATCAGGTTGTTAGCGCCCGACAGCATGGTTTCTACGTGCGTACGGGTACGCGGCAGAATACGCTGGAAGTAGAAGCGCGCGGTTGCCAGCTTGGCTTTGTAGAAGGCTTCTTCGTTGGTGCCGGCAGCCAATTTCTCAGCGGCCAGACGAGCGATGTCAGCCCAGAAGTACGCCAGGCACGTGTAGCCGGAGTACATCAGGTAGTCGACGGAAGCAGCACCCACTTCTTCGCGGTCTTTCATGGCAGCCATACCGACCTTCATGGTCAGCTCGCCCCACTCTTTGTTCAGCTTGGCCAGCGGCGCGGTGAACTCGGCGATGGCTTCGTTACCTTCGTTGGCTTGCAGGAACTTGTGCACGATCTTGGTGAAGCTTTTCAGAGCTTCGCCTTGGGTTTGCAGGACTTTACGACCCAGCAGGTCGAGGGCCTGAATACCGGTGGTGCCTTCGTACAGCATCGAAATGCGGCTGTCGCGAACGTTCTGCTCCATGCCCCACTCGGCGATAAAGCCGTGGCCGCCGTAGATTTGCACGCGTGGTTGGCGGCTTCGAAGCCGACTTCGGTCATGAACGCTTTGGCGATCGGCGTCAGGAAGGCCAGCAGTGCGTCGGCTTTCTTCTTGGCTTCTTCGTCTTGGCTGTACTTGACGATGTCCACTTGCTGAGCGGTGAAGTAGACCATTGCGCGGTTGCCTTCGGCGAACGCTTTCATGGTCAGCAGCATGCGACGTACGTCAGGGTGCACGATGATCGGGTCAGCGGCTTGTCCGGCGCTTTCGGGCCAGTCAGCGAGCGCATCTGCAGACGTTCACGAGCGTACTTCAGGCCGCCCTGAAAGCCGATTTCAGCGTGTGCCAGACCTTGCAGCGCAGTACCCAGGCGAGCGGTGTTCATAAAGGTGAACATGCAGTTCAGACCTTTGTTCGCTGGGCCGATCAGGAAGCCGGTGGCGCCGTCGAAGTTCATCACGCAGGTGGCGTTACCGTGGATACCCATCTTGTGCTCGAGCGAGCCACAGGACACGGCGTTACGGGTGCCAACGCTGCCGTCTTCGTTCACGTTGAACTTCGGCACGATGAACAGGGAAATACCTTTGGTGCCCTGAGGGGCGTCCGGCAGGCGAGCCAGAACGATGTGGACGATGTTATCGGCCATGTCGTGTTCGCCAGCGGAGATGAAGATCTTGGTGCCGGAAACTTTGTACGAGCCGTCCGCTTGCGGTTCAGCTTTGGTACGCAGCATGCCCAGGTCGGTGCCGCAGTGCGGCTCGGTCAGGCACATGGTGCCAGTCCACTCGCCCGATACCAGTTTGGTCAGGTAGGTGTGCTGTTGTTCCGGGGTGCCGTGCTCGGAGATGGTGTTCATCGCACCGTGCGACAGGCCTGGGTACATGCCCCACGACCAGTTCGAGCTGCCGACCATTTCGCTGAGCACCAGGCCCAGGGATTCCGGCAGGCCTTGGCCGCCGTGGTCAACGTCGTGCGACAGGCTTGGCCAACCGCCTTCTACGTATTGTTTGTAGGCTTCTTTGAAACCAGTCGGGGTTTAACGCCGGACTCGCTCCAGGTGCAGCCTTCCAGGTCGCCAACGCGGTTCAGCGGCGACAGCACTTGCTCACAAAACTTGGCGCCTTCTTCGAGAATGGCATCAACCATGTCCGGGGTAGCATCTGCGCAAGCCGGCAGGCTCTGATAGTGCGCTTCGTAGCCGAGCAACTCGTCACGTACGAAACGAATATCACGCAAGGGGGCCTTGTAATCAGGCATAGCGGTAACCTCTACGATGTGGAGACCGGCTTGGCGGTCTTGTGCGAGATCTTTCTCTGATTGCCCGGCGGCCAGGATTCAGCCCAGCAATCAAACAGGCGTTTGAAACATACGTTTACGCCGAAACCTTGTCAAGCATCGCCCTACAAGGGTTTAAGCAACGGCCACTATCAATGGCGTGCTATCGAGGGGTGAAGCGATGCTCTGGTACAGCTGAAGTGAAACGGATGTATCGGCGGTTTGCTGGCTGCTGCCGGTCGCGGTCGGGTCTGTCTTCTGCTGTTCGCGCTTGGTTTCAGCCTGCTCGGCCGCCTCGCTGCGTGTTTGCTCGGCGAGTTCTGCGCGCGCGGCGGTGGCCAGGCCTTGCGCCTCGGCGGCCACACGCAAGTCCTGGGCGGAAGGATCAATGGGCGCCAGGGCCGCGCGCATCACCACTTCCATCTTGCTGATGGTGGCGGCGGGGTCGCCGGACACGGAACTCAGATCAATACCGACCTCGCCCCCTATCGCATACGCCTTGCCATCCGGCCCTTGCTGCAGCGTGTAGCTCGGCGAGCCGGCGTAAGTGCCACCGACTGCCGCATGCGCCGCTTCGTGCGCACGCACGTCGGCATCGCGGCTGGCTAGTTCAGAGATTGTCTGGCGTTCCTGCTGTTCTTGCTGAGGGCTTTTGTCGTCGCTGTCGCTGGCGGCGGTTTTGGGGTTGGCGTCCGCCGAATCGCTCGCATTTTGCTGAGTGGTGCCGGATGCGCCCTGCTCGGCGGCGGCCAGGCGCGTGCCGTCTGCGGAGAGGCTAACGGTGGTGTCAGGCGAAGAAGAGGATTCTGCAACAGCGGTAACGGGGGGAATTGCAGCACTAGTAGCAGGCGCGCTCAGGCCAGCCGGCACCGACGCCGGAGTAGACAGGGGGTAACTCGCAGCACTGCCGATTTGCATGGGCACCTCTGCGCGCCCGGTGTGAACGTGCCCGGTCCGCCGGGCCAACGCGTGATGGGGTCAGGCGCGAATATCGATCAAGGTGCCAAGCACCTCGTCACTGGTTTCGATCACTTTGGCGCCGGCCTGGGCTTCGGTTTTGCCGACGCTCAGCTGCACCAGGTTGTCCGCCGTGCCTGCCGCATCGGAGTTACGGGTAACCGAATTGCTTGCGATATCGGACGCCGCCTGATCAATCCGGCGCTGGCCAGATTGCACGGTGCTTAACCCGGAGCTGAATGCACTTCCCGAGATTTCCATCGCCAACCTCACTAAAGAGAAATTTCTGACGCCAATTTAAGCAGATCGCGATCAAAAAACGTACAAACAAAAGGCTATCGGTTTGCCACTGTTTATTACGGCAGGTGCGAAAGCTGCAGATGCTCGGCGACGTTTTCCGGCGCGGCATGGGCCAGGCGCGGCACTCGCCCCAGGCACGGGGCGGCTAACAGCTCGGTCAGCGTGGCCAGATTCTCTTCCAGCCGTGACGTAGCCGGATCGACGATATTGGCGACCCAACCGACCAGTTGCAGACCGTCACGGGCAATGGCCTCGGCACTCAGCACGGCATGGTTGATACAACCCAGGCGCACGCCAACCACCAGAATCACCGGCAACCCCAACGCCACCGGCAAATCCGATAGATATCCGCCGTCGCCCAACGGCACGCGCCAACCACCGGCGCCTTCCACCACGGTGAAATCGGCGCCCTGCTCCAGCACATGTCGCACCGGCGCCAGCAAAGCGGCCGCCGTCAACTCGACACCTGCCTCACGCGCCGCCAGATGCGGCGCAATGGCCGGGGCAAACGCCAACGGATTGACCTCTTCATACGTCAGCGGCAACGAGCACTGCCCCAGCAATGCCAGGGCATCACTGTTGCGCAGTCCTTCGGGCGTGGCTTCAGAACCTGAGGCCACCGGCTTGCAGGCGGCCGTGCTCAGGCCCTGTCGCCGCGCAGCACACAGCAAGCCAGCCGCAATAGTGGTTTTGCCGACTTCAGTGTCGGTACCGGCAATAAAAAATGCAGCAGTCATATCAGCCTTCTTTTTCCAGCACGGCGTAGAGCACTTGATACGTTGCCGGCAAGCCCGGGGGTTGACGGAACTGTTCATAGGCTTCGATCAACGCCAGAATTCGCGCTCTCCCGGTCAAGCCGCCAGGGCGACCCGGATTAAGGTTATGCGCGCCGAGCGCCTTGAGTTCGTGGGTCAGGCTGCGCACGTCGGGGTAATGCAGCACGTGCGGCCGTACCTGCAAACTCAACACCCGCAAACCGCTAGCGGCGCACAGCTGTTGATAGTCCGTGAACTGGCGAAAGCGGTTGACGTGCACATGGCCGTCCACTGCCTGCCAGCTATCGCGCAGTTCCTGCAGCGTGCCAACGCACAGGCTGCTGAATGCCAGTACGCCGCCAGGGCGTAACACGCGCTGGGCTTCGCTGAGCACCGCAGCAAAATCGCCGCACCACTGCACCGCCAGGCTGGAAAACAGCAGGTCGCGGCTGGCATCGCGTAGCGGCAAGCGCTCGGCGTCGCCGGCAATAAAGTGCGTGGCGCCGCCCAGCGGCCGGGCGTGTTGCAGCATGCCTTCGGCGATATCCAGGGCCATGCCCGGCGCAGCGCCGTAACGCTCGCCCAGAGCGCGGGTGAAATAGCCGGTGCCGCAGCCGATATCCAGCCAGTCGGCCGGTGCCACACCCGCTGGTAACTGCTCAAGTAGAAAATGGCCAACGTCGCGCTGCAACTCGGCCACGCTGTCGTAACTCGCGGCGGCGCGGGAAAAGGATGCTGCGACTTGGCGTTTATCCGGCAACGTGCCTTGGCTGAAATCAGTCATCGCCCAACTCATGCAAAAAACCCTGAATCGCCGCCGCCACTTCGTGCGGACGCTCCAGTACAAAGGCGTGGCAAGCCTGCTCGATCAAGCCTACTTCCACATCACCGAGCAGTTCCAATAACGCACCGGCAGCCTCAGCGGGCACCAACGCATCTGCACCGGCAAATAGATGAAGCTGCGGACCGCTAAACGCCTGCAAAGCACCCCGCGTATCCAGCGCGGCCAGCACTTGCAAGCCTTGCAGCAGATTGCCGACGCTGCTGCGTGGTGCACTGGCGGCAAGCTGACGGGCCAGGCTGCGCGGCTCTTCGCCGCCTTGGGCGCAAAGCAGGCTGAAACGCTTTAGCGTCGCCTCCGGGCTCTGTTCGCAGCCGTGTAGAAAGGCGCTGAAATCGTCCGCCGGCATCGCCGCTGGCCACAGGCTGCTGGCGACAAAGTTGCTGTTGCTGGCCAGGGTGATCAGGCCGCAGCAACGGTCGCCGCGTCGCGCTGCCAGTTCGGCCGCCAACATGCCGCCGAGCGACCAGCCGCCCAGCCAGCAATCGGCCGGCAGCGCCGCGTCCAGCTCATCCAGCCAATCAGCAGGATCGCTGGAATCCAGCGTCGGCAGCGGCTCGATCTGCACCTGCAAGCGCTCGTCCAGCCCGCGCAATGCGCCAGCCAACGGCTCCAGCGGCGCGCTGCCCAAGCCCCAACCCGGCAGCAGCACAAGACGGTTACGCATCGGCCGGCTCCAGCAACGGCCAGCACTCGGCTAAGGCGTTGAGCAACTGCTGCACTTGCGCCTCGCTGTGGGCGGCCGACAACGTCACCCGCAAACGCGCACTGCCCGCGGGCACGGTGGGCGGGCGAATGGCGGTCACCATCAGCCCGCGCTCGCGCAGCATCTGCGACAGGCGCACGGCACGGCCGGCATCGCCGATCAGAATCGGTTGAATCGGGGTAAAGCTGTCCATCAACTCCAGGCCGATGTCTTCAGCGCCACGACGGAATTGCTGGATCAAGGCATTCAGATGCTCACGCCGCCAGTGTTCCGTACGCAGCAGCTTCAAGGCTTGCAGCGTGGCGCAGGCCAGCGCCGGCGGCTGGCTGGTGGTGTAGATATACGGACGGGCGAACTGCACCAGGGTTTCGATCAGCTCTTCGCTGCCGGCAACAAAGGCGCCTGCGGTGCCAAAAGCCTTGCCCAGGGTGCCGACCAGCACGGGTACGTCTTCCATGCTCAGGCCGTAGTGCTCGACGATGCCGCCGCCGTTGGCGCCCAGTGGGCCAAAACCGTGGGCGTCGTCGACCATCAGCCAGGCGCCCGCCGTTTTGCAGGTGGCGGCCAAGGCGGGCAGGTCGGCCAGGTCGCCGTCCATGCTGAATACGCCGTCGGTTACCACCAGAGTCTTACCTTCTGACTTGGCGATTCGCAGACACAAGCTGTCCGCATCGTTGTGCAGATAACGGGAGAATCGCGCCCCGCTCAGCAGCCCGGCATCCAATAAAGAAGCGTGGTTCAGACGGTCTTCCAACACCGTATCGCCCTGCCCCACCAGCGCCGTTACGGCGCCGAGGTTGGCCATATACCCGGTGGAAAACAGCAGCGCGCGCGGCCGACCGGTCAGGTCCGCCAAGGCTTCTTCCAGCTCGTGGTGCGGCGTGCTGTGACCGATCACCAGGTGCGAAGCGCCGCCGCCCACGCCCCAGCGCTCGGCGCCGGCTTGCCAGGCGGCAATCACCTCGGGATGGTTGGCCAGGCCCAGGTAGTCGTTATTGCAGAAGGCCAATAGCGGCGTGCCGTCGACGATCACGTTTGGCCCCTGCGGGGTTTCCAGCAGCGGGCGTTGGCGATAGAGGTTGTCGGCGCGGCGGGCGGCCAGGCGGGCGGAGAGATCGAAGCTCATAGGGCAGTCTTCTGACCCGTAGGAGCGAGCTTGCTCGCGAAAGCTTCGCGAGCAAGCTCGCTCCTACGGGAATGGCGGGAGATCGACGATCAGGCCGAAGCGGCGTCGTAAAACAGCTCGCTGCTCTTCTGCTCGATCAGCGCTTGCTCAATGGCAGCCTGGTGCACTTCATCGGCGTGCTCTTCGCGCTCTTCCGGTTTGATGCCCAGACGGCTGAACAGCAGCATGTCTTTGTCGGCCTGCGGGTTGGCGGTGGTCAGCAGTTTTTCGCCGTAGAAAATCGAGTTGGCACCGGCGAAGAAGGCCAGGGCCTGCATCTGCTCGTTCATGGCTTCGCGGCCAGCGGACAGGCGCACATGCGATTGCGGCATCAGAATGCGGGCCACGGCCAGCATGCGGATGAAGTCGAACGGGTCGACGTCTTCGGCGTTGGCCAACGGCGTGCCTTGCACTTTCACCAGCATGTTGATGGGCACCGATTCCGGGTGCTCTGGCAGATTGGCCAGTTGAATCAGCAGGCCGGCGCGGTCGTCCAGCGATTCACCCATGCCCAGAATGCCGCCGGAGCAGATCTTCATGCCGGCATCACGCACATAGGCCAGGGTTTCCAGGCGCTCGCCGTAGGTGCGGGTGGTGATGATGCTGCCGTAGAACTCCGGCGAGGTGTCGAGGTTGTGGTTGTAGTAGTCCAGGCCGGCGTCTGCCAGATCCTTGGTTTGTTCTTTGTCGAGTTTGCCGAGGGTCATGCAGGTTTCCAGGCCCAGGGCCTTCACGCCTTTAACCATCTGCAGCACGTAGGGCATGTCTTTGGCCGACGGGTGTTTCCACGCCGCGCCCATGCAGAAACGAGTGGAACCGATGGCCTTGGCTTCCGCCGCAGCCTCCAGAACCTTCTGCACTTCCATCAGTTTTTGCTTATCCAGGCCAGTGTTGTAGTGGCCGGATTGCGGACAGTACTTGCAGTCTTCCGGGCAGGCGCCGGTTTTGATCGACAGCAGGGTAGAGACTTGCACGCGGTTGGCATCGAAATGCGCGCGGTGCACGGTCTGGGCCTGGAAGAGCAGGTCGTTGAAGGGCTGTTGAAAAAGCGCCTTAACCTCAGCAAGGGACCAATCGTGACGCAGGTTAGGAGTAGTCGTGGCGCTCATCGGGCAATCCTTCTTGTAGTCGTGCGCGGGGCGTAAAAAAGTAAAGCCCACAAGCGCGGTATGGATGTTCGGCATAGTTAAGGAAGCGAAATGCGCTGTCAACCAGATGGATGGAAACAGGTTTACAAGTGGTTAAATAATGAACAGATCTGTTTGTTATGTGATCAACGTGGCACGTACTCAAAACCGATCTGCGATCCCTGCTTTGCGGATTTGCCGTGGCTGCAAGCACAGTGCACGCGATGCGCCCTGCCGTTGTTGGCTGCCGATTTGATCTGTGGTGAATGTCAGAAACACCCGCCCTTTTTCGACAGCGTGCAAACCCCTTGGGTTTACGGCTTTCCCGTCGATGCGTTGATTACGCGCTTCAAGCACCGCGGCAAGTGGCCTTTGGGACGTCTGCTCGGGGTGCTTTTGTCACACCACCTGCAAAACGCTTTTGCCGACGGACTGCCGCGCCCGGATTTGCTGCTGCCGGTGCCACTTGGCAAACAACGCCTGCGCCAGCGCGGTTTCAACCAGGCCGGCATGCTCGCTGACTGGCTGCACCCTCAGCTAACCGTGCCGGTTAATGCTGATCTGCTGCGCCGTGAACGCGAAACCGGTGCCCAGCAGGAGCTGGACGCCGCAGCCCGCCAACGCAATCTGCGCAATGCGTTCGTATTGACCAACCCAAGCGCCGTAACGGGCAAACACCTGGCCTTGGTCGACGACGTACTCACCACCGGCGCCACCGCCAACAGCCTGGCGCGCCTGCTAAAAAAGGCTGGCGCCGCGCGGGTGGACGTCTACTGCCTGGCGCGCACGCCGAAACCCGGCGAAACAGCCTGAGGCCGACGCACGCCAGGCGCGAAGGCGTACACTGACGCCCCACGCCGCCTGGAACGCCCCATGAGCCACCCTTTTGCTGAACTCACGCCCGACCTGGTTCTCGATGCCGTTGAAAGCATCGGGTTTCTCAGCGACGCCCGCGTCATGGCGCTGAACAGCTACGAAAACCGCGTGTACCAGGTCGGCATTGATGAAGGTCAGCCGCTGATTGCCAAGTTCTACCGCCCGGCGCGCTGGACTGATGCGGCCATTCTCGAAGAACACAGCTTCACCGCCGAACTGGCTGACTGCGAAGTGCCGGTGGTGGCGCCCCTGCTGCACAACGGCAAAACCCTGTTCGAACACCAGGGCTTTCGCTTCACCCTGTTTCCGCGCCGCGGCGGCCGCGCGCCGGAACCGGGCAACCTCGATCAGCTGTATCGCCTCGGCCAACTGCTCGGTCGCCTGCACGGCGTCGGCGCCAGCAAGCCGTTCGAACACCGTGGCGAACTGGACGTACAGACCTTTGGCCGCGATTCGCTGAACACGCTGCTGGACGGCAACTTCATTCCCAAAAGCCTGCTGCCGGCGTACGAATCGGTTGCCCGCGATGCGCTGAAACGGGTCGAAGACCTGTATGCCGCCACGCCGTACCAAGCCATCCGTATGCACGGCGATTGCCACCCCGGCAACATGATGTGCCGCGACGAGGTGTTCCATATCGTCGACCTCGACGACTGCCGCATGGGCCCGGCCGTCCAGGATTTGTGGATGATGCTGGCCGGCGACCGCCAGGAACGCCTGGGCCAGCTCGCCGAACTGGTGGACGGCTATCAGGAATTCCACGACTTCAACCCGCGCCAACTGCCCTTGATCGAAGCCCTGCGCACCCTGCGCCTGATGCACTACAGCGCCTGGCTGGCGCGGCGTTGGGACGACCCGGCGTTCCCCATGAGCTTCCCGTGGTTTGGCACCGAGCGGTATTGGGGCGAGCAGATTCTGATTCTGCGCGAGCAGTTGTCGGCCCTTCAGGAAGAGCCGCTGCGACTGTTTTGACCAGATCCGCGACACACGCCTGGAGCCGATAAGCGGCTGGCCCTAGAATGACCGGCCAGCCAGTCGAGGTCTCTCCATGCAAGCCGCCAACCCGCGCCGCGGGTATCTGCTCGGTCTTACCGCGTACACCATCTGGGGCTTGTTCCCGCTGTATTTCAAAGCCGTCGCCCAGGTGCCGGCGCTGGAAATCATCGTCCACCGTATTCTCTGGTCCGCGCTGTTCGGCGCCTTGCTGCTGTTGGTGTGGAAACACCCGCGCTGGCTCAGCGACCTGCGCGAAAACCCGCGGCGCATTGCCGTGCTGGTGGGCAGCGGTTCGCTGATTGCGGTGAATTGGCTGGTGTATGTCTGGGCGGTGAACAACGGCCGCATGCTTGAGGCGAGCCTGGGCTATTACATCAATCCGCTGATTAACGTGCTGCTCGGCATGTTGTTGTTGGGCGAGCGGTTGCGTCGCCTGCAATGGCTGGCCGTGGGGCTGGCCAGCATCGGCGTGGCGCAGCAACTGTGGTTGGCCGGGCATGTGCCATGGGTGTCGCTGGCGTTGGCGTTTTCGTTTGCCTTTTACGGGTTGATCCGCAAGCAGGCGCCGGTCGCGGCCTTGCCGGGGCTGGTGGTGGAAACCTGGTTACTGGTGCCGTTTGCCATAGGCTGGTTGGCGTTCAACCCTGACGCGGTGAGCATGCAGGCCAGTTTCTGGACCAGCACCCAAGTGCTCTGGCTGGCCGCTGCCGGGCCGGTCACGCTGGTGCCGCTGCTGTGCTTTAACGCAGCGGCGCGGCATTTGCCGTATGCGGCGCTGGGCTTTCTGCAGTACGTGGCGCCGACCTTGGTGTTGCTGCAGGCGGTGCTGCTGTTCGGCGAACACCTGAGCACCAGCACCTTGATCGCCTTCGGCTTTATCTGGGCGGCGCTGGTGATCTATAGCGTGGATGCGTGGCGCAGTTTGCAGCGCAACAAGCTACTCATCGCCTCGCAGGACTAGCTCGACCATCAGGTCGTCGGCCAGGGTTTCCAATCGAGCCTGCAATACGTCCAGCGAGAGGCTCAGCGGCACCGCCAACTTAGCCTCTGCATGAAACAACGGCTCGTTGCTCATGGGCGCCGGCATCACGTCGGTGTCCAGGCTTTCCACGTTTACCGACAGCTCGCTGAGCACCCGGGTGATATCGCGCACGATGCCCGGACGGTCGTTACCCACCAGGTCGAGCAAGATCGGCTTGAAGCTGCGCTCCGGCTCATTGCCGCTTTCGGCCAGCAGCACGCGAATGCCCTGATCGTTCAACGCTTGCAACGAGGCCACCAGCTCGGCGTGGGCCTCGGCCGGCACGCTCACTTTCAAGATTCCGGCAAATTGCCCGGCCATGCGCGACATGCGGCTTTCCAGCCAGTTGCCGCCGTGGGTGGAGATGCAGCTGGCGATCTTTTCCACCAGGCCAGGCTGGTCTTCGGCAATCACGGTAAGGACCAAATGGATCACGGGGTGACTCCTTAAATCGCTGACAAAGAGCGGAGAGATGTTTGCCTCAATCTTTCCGTACCTGGGCCCCCGTCTTCACGAGGGCGACGGAGTTTTTGATGCTATCTCCGTCATCCCCGCGAAGGCGGGGGTCCAGGTGAGGCTAGCCAAAGCAAAACGGTCATTCTTATTTCAAGCTCAACCAATACGTCAGATAAACCTCATCCTTCACATACCCCAAGCTTTCATAAAGCGCCTGGCCGGCCACATTGGTTTTCGCCGTTTCCAGCTGCAAACCACAGGCGCCATTGGCTTCGGCGTGGGCACGCGCGGCGTTAATCAGCAACTCGCCTACGCCTTGGCGCCGAGCACTCGGGCTCACATACAAATCGCTCAGCAAAAACGCCGGCGCCAACGCCAGCGACGAAAAATACGGGTACAGATGAACGAAGCCCTGGGCCGTGCCAGACGCGTCGCGGGCCAAAAGCAGGGTGGAATCGTCCTTTTGCAGACGAGCGGCAAGAAATGCGCGAAGTTCCTCGAGCGGGCGCGGCACCTGGTAAAACTCCAGGTAACCGGCGAACAACGGGGCGAGCTCGTCGAGGTCACCTACTACAACTGCTTTTACGGCCATGCACAGCACTCCATAAGGGGTTGCGCGAGTATAGGCAAAAGCCGATAACGGCTGTCGAGACGGGGTAAAAAGGTAGTAACACTACAAAATCGTGTACGAAATGCAGATTTTTGTGGAACAAAACCCCTGTTTTTTGAGAACATCCGCGCCCCGTTGTGACCGCCAGGCCCCTGGCCAGTCGCGGTTCGACGCGCGCCCGCTGATTTTCACCCGATCATGATGTAGTATGCCGCGCCACGGACTACAAGACGGCCAACGCCGGGTCCGTACAGGGCTATCCGCAGTGAGCTATTGAGTACAGCTAAGAGCTGAGCAGAGAGGCAAGTAATGACTGAGCGCGTTCAAGTCGGTGGCCTGCAGGTCGCCAAAGTCCTGTTCGACTTCGTAAACAACGAAGCCATCCCCGGTACCGGGATTTCTGCCGAGCAGTTCTGGGAAGGCGCGCAAAGCGTCATCAAGGACCTGGCACCGAAGAACCAAGCACTACTCGCCAAACGTGATGATTTCCAGGCCAAGATCGACGCCTGGCACCAGGCACGTGCTGGCCAGGCGCATGACGCCGTGGCTTACAAAGCCTTCCTGGAAGAAATTGGTTACCTGCTGCCAGAAGTTGCAGATTTCCAAGCCACTACCCAAAACGTCGACGAAGAAATCGCCCACATGGCCGGCCCACAGCTGGTAGTGCCGGTGATGAACGCCCGTTTCGCCCTCAACGCTTCCAACGCCCGCTGGGGTTCGCTCTACGATGCCCTGTATGGCACCGACGCGATCAGCGAAGAAGGCGGCGCCGAGAAAGGCAAGGGTTACAACAAGGTTCGTGGTGACAAGGTTATCGCCTTCGCCCGCGCCTTCCTCGACGAAGCCGCGCCATTGGCTGCTGGCTCGCATGTCGATTCCACCGCGTACAAACTCATCGACGGCAAACTGGTAGTCGGCCTTAAAGGCGGCAGCAACACCGGTCTGCGCGACGACGCTCAGCTGATCGGCTTCCAAGGCCCGGCTAACGCCCCGGTTGCTGTGCTGCTCAAGCACAACGGCCTGCACTTCGAAATCCAGATTGATGCCAAGAGCCCAATCGGCCAGACCGATGCCGCCGGCGTGAAAGACGTTCTGATGGAAGCGGCACTGACCACCATCATGGACTGCGAAGACTCGGTTGCTGCCGTCGATGCCGACGACAAAACCGTCATCTACCGCAACTGGCTCGGCCTGATGAAGGGCGACCTGGCTGAAGAAGTCGCCAAAGGCGGCACCACCTTTACCCGCACCATGAACCCCGATCGCGTCTACACCAAACCCGACGGCAGCGAGCTGACCCTGCACGGTCGCAGCCTGCTGTTCGTGCGTAACGTGGGCCACCTGATGACCAACCCGGCGATTCTCGATGCCCAAGGCAACGAAATTCCAGAAGGCATCCAGGACGCGCTGTTCACCAGCCTGATCGCGGTGCACAACCTCAACGGCAACACCAGCCGCAAGAACACCCGTACCGGCTCGGTGTACATCGTTAAGCCAAAAATGCACGGCCCGGAAGAAGTCGCTTTCACCAGCGAAATCTTTAGCCGCGTTGAAGACGTTCTCGGCCTGCCGCGCAACACCCTGAAAGTCGGCATCATGGACGAAGAGCGCCGCACCACCGTCAACCTCAAGGCGTGCATCAAAGCCGCCAGCGAGCGCGTGGTGTTTATCAACACCGGTTTCCTCGACCGTACCGGCGATGAAATCCACACCTCCATGGAAGCTGGCGCCGTTGTGCGCAAAGCCGCCATGAAATCCGAGAAGTGGATCGCTGCCTACGAGAACTGGAACGTGGACATCGGCCTGGCCACCGGCCTGCAAGGTCGCGCCCAGATCGGTAAAGGCATGTGGGCCATGCCCGACCTGATGGCCGGCATGCTCGAGCAGAAAATTGCTCACCCGCTGGCTGGCGCCAACACCGCCTGGGTTCCATCGCCAACCGCCGCTGCACTGCACGCCCTGCACTACCACAAGGTTGACGTGTTCGCCCGTCAAGCCGAACTGGCTAAGCGCGCTCGTGCCTCGATCGACGACATCCTCAGCATCCCGCTGGCTGCCAACACCAACTGGTCTGCAGACGAAATCCAGAACGAACTGGACAACAACTCGCAGGGCATTCTGGGTTACGTAGTGCGCTGGATCGACCAGGGCGTCGGCTGCTCGAAAGTGCCGGACATCAACGACGTCGGCCTGATGGAAGACCGCGCTACCCTGCGTATCTCCAGCCAACTGCTGGCCAACTGGCTGCGTCATGGCATTGCCAGCGAAGAGCAGATTGTCGCTAGCCTGAAGCGTATGGCACCAGTGGTTGACCGTCAGAACGCCAACGACCCGCTGTACCGTCCGCTGGCACCAGACTTCGATAGCAACATCGCGTTCCAGGCTGCTCTGGAGCTGGTGATCGAAGGCGCCAAGCAACCGAACGGTTACACCGAGCCGGTTCTGCACCGTCGTCGTCGTGAATTCAAAGCCAAAAACGGCCTGTAATTCACCCGGCAAGCGGCACTGAAAAAACGCCCTTCGGGGCGTTTTTTTATGGGCGATCGCCGGCGATGCCAGCCAATTGCCATCACGCAGATAAAAAACGCAGAAATCCCCTACAGACAACCGGACCAGTGGCTATGTTGAAAACTACAGGTCGCCGGTTAAATGCCGATAAAAAATTGGCACCGACCTATATAATGGTCAAGTCGTGACCAATAGAAGATAAAAAGTATTACTTGCAAACTTTTGCCATTTGCGCAGTCGGGAATATCTGTCCATGTTCAAAAATATGTCGCTGACCCTGAAGCTTTCGCTCCCGCCCGCCGTGGCACTCATCGGCCTCTTACTGTTCGTGGTTTACACCGCTGTGCAACTGAGCAACAACGACACCCGCCTGGTGGCGTTGGAGAAACAGAGCTACCCCACACTGGAAAACGCCGATGCGGTGATCTTCCAGTTCTCGCGTATTCCCGGCCTGCTCAACAGCGCTGTTGCCGCCGGCGAAATGGAAACCCTCAACGATGCCCGCAAGGTCATCGAAGAAATCAACACCAAGCAGCAAGCGCTGCAAACCCTGGTCAAAGACCAGCCGCAACGCAGCGATGAACTGCGCGCCTGGACGGCGGCGGTGAAGGGTTATGCCGACAACGCCTTCTCGGCCACCGAACAACTGCTCAAAGGCACCGCCTTTGACGACCTGCGTCCCAACCTCGACCGCATGGCCACCGACCTGCAACTGGCGCAAAAAGCCGGCGAGCAGTTCCGCACCCATGCCTACGACGACTTCCAGACCAGCCTGGCGCAAACCCGCACCGACAACGCCACCACCACCCGCGTGGGTTACGGCCTGAGCCTCGCCCTGATTCTGCTGGTGAGCATCGGCTCGGTCATCGTGATTCGCAGCGTGATGAGCAATATCCACGGCGTGATCGACTCGCTCAAAGCCATCGCCAGCGGCGACGGCGATCTGACCCGCCGGGTGAACGTCGAAACCAACGACGAAATCGGCGTGATGATCAAACTGTTCAACGGTTTCCTCGACAAGCTGCAGGGCACCATTCGCCAGATCGTCGATGCGGCCAGCCCATTGGGTGGCATGTCGAAGGAGCTGTATCGCCTGACCCAAGGCGCCGAAGAAAACGCGCGCTCGCAACAAGGCCACACCGACTCCATCGGTCGCGACATTTCCACCATGACCGGCAGCATTCAGGAAGTCGCCCAGCGCTCCCAGCAGGCGTCGCAGGAAGCCGGCGCGGCGTCCAAGCAGGCGGAAAGCGCGCGGCAGAACATCGGCAGCCTGTCGACCAGCATCAGCGACCTGGGCAGCAGCGTGATGGGCGCCGTGCAGGCCATGGAACAACTGGAAGAAGAAACCCAGCAAGTCGGCTCGGTGCTCACCGTCATCCGCAGCATCGCCGAACAGACCAACCTGCTGGCCCTCAACGCCGCCATCGAAGCAGCGCGCGCCGGTGAACAGGGCCGTGGTTTTGCCGTGGTAGCCGATGAAGTGCGCAACCTGGCGCAGAAAACCGCCGCCTCCACCGCCGAAATCCAGAACATCATTCAGCGTCTGCAAAGCAGCGCCAACGGCGTGCTGAATGTGATGACCCAGAATGGCCAGAAAGCCCAGGCCAGCATCGAACGTTCGGTGGCCGCCACCGAGACCCTGGACGCCATCGCCCAGGCCGTTCGCCAGATTGACGAGTTGAATGCCGGGATCGCCCAGTTCACCCAGGAGCAGATCGGCCTGTCCAACTCGATTCAGAAAGACACAGAAGTGTTGCAGAGGGATACGCAAGCAACCACACACGGGGCCGATGCGACCGCACGCCTTGGCGAGCAGTTGGTCAGCACCGGGGACCATTTGCGCGCCGCCACGGCCCAATTCCGCGTTTAACACGAGAGCACCAGAATGATCCAACTTCGAGTACTCACCCTCGCAGCTTGCCTTGCGAGTACCCAGGCTTTTGCCCTCGACCAGGGCGAATACCGCTTCAACGGTTTCGGCACTGCCGGTATTACCCACCTGGGCGGCGAAGACGATGGTCGCAGCTACGGCGTGAACGGCCAGACCAACGATTCCTGGCGCGGCGACCAGCTGTCCAAACTCGGCGGCCAGTTCCAGTACGGCCTGACCGACACCGTCGGCGTCACCGTGCAAGCCACTGCCAAGCCTGAACAAGACAACTGGAAAGGCAACCTGGAGTGGGCCTATCTGTCGTGGCAAGCCACCGACGGTCTCCTGCTGCGCACCGGCCGCCTGCGCAGCCCGGTGTACATGTACTCGGAAACCCTCGATGTAGGCTTCACCTACCCGTGGCTGCGTCTGCCGGACGAGGTTTACAGCCAGGTTCAGGTGAGCAACTACGAAGGCGCAGACGCCATCTACACCCTGCCGCTGTCGTTCGGCTCGGTGGCGTTCCAGGTCGCTGGCGGCCAGGCCGTGAACCGCAACATCTTCGCGGCCGATGAGCTCTACGACATCGACTACAAGAAGATCTTCGCGGCTAACGTAAGCCTCTCCACCAATGACTTCGGCACCGTGCGTGTGGGCTACACCGAGGCGGATATCAACACCGATATCACCGCTCGCGTCACCACCCCGTTCGGCACCCGCACCACCATCCCGCTCAACCAGCTGGATAACCAGAAAGGCAAGTTCACCTCGATCGGCTACCAGTACGACAACGGTACCTGGCTGACCGCCAACGAATGGACCAGCCGCGTTATCGAAGCCGATGACCAAGGCAGCACCGACGCGTTCTACCTGATGGGTGGCCGCCGCTTCGGCGACTTCCTGGCCCACGTCACCTACGCCCAACTGGACGAAGACGACGGTCGCCAGACCTCCTGGACCTACGGCCTGAACTACAACGTCACGCCGACCGTAATCGTTAAAAGCGAATACAAACGCGTAGACACCAGTGGCAACGGCTACAACGGCGTGTTCGTTGAAAAAGCCCAGGAAAGCTACAACCACGCGGTGTACTCGGCCACCAACGGCCTGGCGGGCACGCCTTCGCGCAACTACGACGGTGACATCATCAGCGTCGGCGTTGACTTCGTATTCTAAGGAGAGCCCCCATGAAGTTTGTAATCCGTGCTCTCAGCGCCTGCACCCTGGTGGCCGCTGCCACCGCCGCGCAGGCCGAAGTCGCCGTGATCGTCAATGCCGGCGCCAGCGCCGCGCCAAGCCAATCGGACGTGGCCAACATTTTTCTGGGTAAGGACAAGTCCCTCAAGGGCGTCGACCAGAAAGACTGGAACCCCACCAAAGACAAGTTCTACAGCACCGTGGCGAGCAAAAACGAGTCGCAGCTGAAGTCGTACTGGTCGGGTCTGGTGTTCACCGGCAAGGGTCAACCGCTGCCAAGCGTGGCCGATGACGCCGCCGTGGTTGCCAAAGTTGGCGCCGAAGCCGATGCCATTGGCTACGTCGACAAAGCGGCCGTGACCGACAAGGTGAAAGTGCTTTTCACCCTGCCGTAAGCGCCGTTTTGCGCGACAAAAAAACCGCCCTTCGGGGCGGTTTTTTTATGGGCATACATATCCCCTGTAGATCGTAGGTTGGGTTGAGCCGCAGGCGAAGCCCAACAATCGCGGACCTGTTGGGCTTCGCTGCGCTCAACCCAACCTACGCCGTTCCCACGGTTTGCCGTTACGCCGCCGAATCCAGCGCCGGACTCACCAACTGCACCACCTTCTTGCGCGACAGCCAGCCCACAAACTCGCCGTCATCACCGGTCACCGCCAACGGCTGCGGCTCACGCAGCAACTGGCCCAGCACCTCATCCAGCCGGTGCTCGCCGGCACCGACGCCACGTCATCCAGGTACCCGGCAATATCCCGCGCGCCCGCTTCCAGCGCTCGCTGCGCCGCGCCTTGAGTCAGCACGCCACGCAGGTTGCGGCCATCCAGCACCGGCGCGTAGTCGAACGCTCGCTCCTGCAACCGCTCCAGCGCCCGTGCCGGCGCAGTGCGCGTGGTCAGGGTGAGTGCCTTGCGTTCGCTCAACGCATGGGAAGCGGTTAGCACCTTGCCGCGGTTCACGTCCTGCAAGAACGCCTGCACGTAGTCGTTGGCCGGGTTAAGCAGAATGTCTTCCGGCGCGCCTTCCTGCACCAGCTCGCCGTCTTTGAGAATGGCGATGCGGTTGCCCAGGCGAAGGGCTTCGTCCAGGTCGTGGGTGATAAACACGATGGTCTTGTTCAGCTTGGCTTGCAGCGCCAGCAACTGGTCCTGCATTTCGCGGCGGATCAGCGGGTCGAGCGCCGAGAAGGCTTCGTCCATCAACAGAATGTCGGCGTCGGTCGCCAGGGCGCGGGCCAGGCCCACACGCTGTTGCATGCCGCCGGACAACTGGCGGGGAAACTGCTTTTCAAAGCCCTTCAAACCCACCTGCTCCAGCCAGTGCCGCGCCTTGGCTTCGCGCTCGGCCTTGGGCATGCCTTGTACCTGCAAACCGTAGGCGGCGTTGTCCAGCACATTGCGGTGCGGGAACAACCCGAAGCGCTGAAACACCATGCTCATGGTGCGCTGGCGAAACTGCTCAAGCTCGCGCGGGCCGAGGGCCATGACGTCTTGGCCATCCACCAGGATCTGCCCGGCGGTGGGTTCGATCAGCCGATTGAAGTGGCGAATCAGCGTGGACTTGCCCGAACCGGACAACCCCATGATCACGTAAATGCTGCCGGCCTCGATGCTCAGGCTGATGTCGCGCAGCCCGACCGTGTGGCCGTTCTTGCCCAGCAATTCGGCTTTGCTCATGCCGCCCCGCACCGCCTCCAGGCAAGCCTTTTCATGGCGGCCGAAGATTTTGTAGATGCCACGGATTTCAATCTTGTTCATTGCGAAACTCCTTGCTGGCGCTTGCCGTAAGCCTGGGTGATGCGGTCGAACATGATCGCCAGGGCGACGATGGCCAGACCCGCCAACAGACCACGGCCCACCTCCAGACGGTTGATACCCAGCAGCACTTCCTGGCCCAAACCCCGGGCACCGATCATGGAGGCAACCACCACCATCGACAGCGCCATCATGGTGGTCTGGTTGATCCCGGCCATGATGTTCGGCAGCGCCAGCGGCAGCTGCACGCCGAACAGTTGCTGACGCGGGTTGGCGCCAAAGGCGCGGGAGGCTTCCAGCACGTCTTCATCCACCAGGCGGATGCCCAGTTCGGTCAGGCGAATCACCGGCGGCACGGCGTAGATCACCGTGGCGATAATGGCCGGAATCTTCCCCAGGCCAAACAGCATCACCACCGGAATGAGGTACACAAAGCTGGGCATGGTTTGCATCACATCGAGCACCGGGGTAAACACCCGCCGCGCCCAATTCACCCGGCCCATAAAGATGCCCATCGGAATACCGATCAGCACCGACAGGCCGGTGGCCATGATCATCAACGCGAGGGTTTGCATACCGCGGTCCCACAGGCCGACCAGGCCGATGACACACAGCAGCGCGGCCATGCCGACGCTCAGCAACAGGCGCCGGCTCACCGCCAGGCTCAACAGAAACACCGCCAACACAATCGACCACCAGGGCGCGACGCGCAGCAGGTGTTCCAGCCAGACCAGGGCCTGCAAAACCGGTTTCGACATCGACTCCAACACATCGGCATAACGCACCACCAACTGCTCAACAAAGGCATCGATGGCTTGGCGCAAATCGCGCGCGGGGAATAACTCGGGGAACATAAACAACACACTCTCTACGCAGCCCGGCCACAGCAATGCGGCCGGGCGGGCTCAACGACTACAACGCTTGCTTGACCTGCTCGGCAACGGCCGGCGGTACCCACTGGGTCCACACATCCGGGTGCTCATTGAGGAAGCGCTGGGCGGCCTCTTCCGGCTCGGCGCCTTCTTCCTCGTACCAGGACAGCAAGCTGTTGAGCTGGTCCGGACTGATGGCGACCTTGCTCAAAAAGCTCGCCAACTGCGGCGCTTGCTCGCTGAACTGGGTGTTCACACCGGTGAGCACTTTGGTCGGTGGGTAGCCGGTGGGCTTGGGGTTGGCGCAGGTGGGCAGCGTGTTGCACGCGGCGGCTTCGGCGTCCACTGGCGGCAGGTCGAGTTTGACCAGGTCCAGTTGGCCGACCACGGTGGTCGGTTGCCAGTAGTAGAAAACGATATTGCGTTTGCGCTTGTACGCCGAGGTGATCGCGGCTTTTTGCGCGGCGCCGGTGCCGGGGCCGAACAGCGTGTAGCTTTCGTCCAGCTTCAACGCCTTGAACAGATTGGCGGTGCTGACGCCACAGCTCCAGCCGGCCGGGCAATTGTAGAAACGGCCCTTTTCCGGTTCTTCCGGGTCGGTAAATTCGTCTTTGTATTTGGGCAGATCGGCGGCGCTTTTCAGCTCGGGAAAACGCTCGGCGACATAGCGCGGGATATACCAGCCTTCGGTGCCTTCAAACACGGTACCCAGGGATTTCACCTTGCCACCGGCAACGGCTTTCTCCCACGGCACACCGATGGTGGTGGCCCAGATTTCGGCGTTTACATCCACATCGCCGCGCTGCATGGCAGCCAGCATCGTCAGGGTTTCGCCAGACTCGACTTCAGTTTTGCAGCCATAGCCTTTGGCGATGATGAAACGTTCGATCTCGGTGATGATCAGGTTGGTTTCCCAATTCATCCCGCCGAATTTTACCGGTCTTTCCAGCTCGCATTTCGCGCTAGCCAGTGCCGGTAATGACACGGTGCATAAGCCGAGGCTCACGACACCTGCCAGGGTGGTGATGGACTTCATCGTCAGTCTCCAAACATCAGGAGCCAAGCAGGCTCCAAAAGATGAGTCGCGCAGGGCGACTCGCAGCAGCGCGGGCAGGGCCACGCCAAGAAAAAGGGCGCAAAAGAGGGCGCGCCCCAAAAGCAGAATCAGGGGTCAAACGAGGGTCAGGCAGAGGGGTACCCTACCGGAAATGACCGGCAAAGGCAAAAACCAGCCAAACACGATCACCGAAAATTGGCATTTTATTGCTGAAAATTAGCCTGTAAATCCGCTTGATTGGCGAAGTTGATTTTGGCTTTGGAGAAACGCTGATACGCCCCGGGGATGGGGGCTGCGGCGGAATTTGCCGTCGCCACTGAGATTCTGGATTCCCGCCTGCGCGGGAATGACGGAGATATATGCAAAAATCTCCGTCGTTCTCGCGCAGGCGGGGACCCAGAATCGCGAGATAAACCTCGCTCGCCGACCGAACGGCCACCCGTTCTTTGCTTCTTTCTGGTGCAGCAAACGCCCCCTTCCCGAGCCTCCCCAACCCCCACTTCGCGTTTGGTTATAGGCATCGGTTTTTCTCAGAATGCAGAACCTTCCCCGCTCCCTACCATGCCCCGGCACCTGACCTTCAGGCTGCGCTGGCCGGGCCAACCGCCAGCTTCTTTGACTGGTTCTGGCGGAGAGCAGGATGAAGAACACAACAACCAAGGGGACTATGTATCCCCACGCCCTGGCATTGGCGGTGGCATTCGCGACCGCGCTGCCGGCACAGGCAGAAACGTTCAAGATCGGGGAGATTGAAGGGCGTTTCGATTCCACCTTGTCCATCGGCGCGAGCTGGGGCATGGACGACGCAGACAAGAAGTTTATCGGCGTGGCCAACGGCGGCACCGCCTCCACGCGCACCTCGGACGACGGCCGGCTGAATTTCAAGAAGGGCGAAACCTTCTCGAAGATCTTCAAGGGCATTCACGACCTCGAACTCAAGTACGGCGATACCGGCGTGTTTTTGCGCGGCAAGTATTGGTACGACTTCGAGCTCAAGGACGAACACCGGTTGCTGTATGACATCGACGACAGCGGCCGCGATGCTGCCGCCAAGTCGTCCGGCGCGCAGTTGCTCGACGCCTTCCTCTATCACAACTACGACATCGCCGATCTGCCGGGCAGCGTGCGTGTCGGCAAACAGGTGGTGAGCTGGGGCGAGAGCACCTTTATCGGTAACTCGATCAACAGCATCAACCCCACCGACGTCGCCGCTTTCCGCCGCCCAGGCGCGGAAATCAAGGAAGGCTTGATTCCGGTGAACATGCTGTATGTCACCCAGGGCGTGACCGACAACCTGTCCGTCGAGGCCTTCTACCAACTGGAATGGGAGAAGACCGTCCTCGACAACTGCGGCACTTACTTCGGCGCCGATACCGCCGCGCAAGGCTGCAACACCGGCATGACCACCTACGGCAGCGACTTCAACCGCGACGTGGCCGGCGCCTACGGTTACGTGCCGCGGCTGGACGATGAAGACGCCCGCGACGGCGGCCAGTTCGGCGCGGCCATGCGCTGGATGGTGCCGGAGCTGAACGACACCGAGTTCGGCTTCTACACCATGAATATTCACAGCCGCACCCCGGAAAGCATGTGGACCGTCGGCCAAGCCAGCCTCTCCGCACTCAGCGGCGCACCGGGCCAGGCCACCTCGCGTTACTACCTGACCTACCCCGAAGACGTGCGCCTGTACGGCATCAGTTTTGCCACCACCACGCCGGACGGCACGGCGCTGTCGGGTGAAATCAGCCACCGGCCAAATATGCCGATGAGCCTCAACGGCACCGATGTCTCCACCACCGCCAGTGTCGGCGCGCTGGCCACCTTGCTGAACATCAAGGGCTTGCCGTTGTTCGATACCGACTGGGCCGAGACCTCGCGCGGCAGCCTGGTGCAGGGCTACAAACGCATGCCGTTCAGCCAGGCGCAGGTCAGCGGCGTACACACCTTCGACAACGTGTTGGGCGGCGACCGCCTGACCCTGGTTGGCGAGGTGGGCTACAGCCACATCGGCAACCTCGGCTCCAGCGACGGCTCCGACCTGCGCTTTGGCCGCAGCAGCGTGTACGGCATGGGCGAATTGAGCAGCGCCGGCACCGTGGCCATTCCCGGCATCGGCCTGGTCAGCGGCAACGAGCTGTGCACCAAGGTGCTCAACACCGCCAACCCCGACCAGTGCACCGACAAAGGCTTCTACACCGCCAACTCCTGGGGTTACCGCTTGCGCGCCAGCGTCGACTACAACGACGCCTTCGCCGGCATCAACCTGCGCCCCAACGTCGCGTTTTCCCATGACGTCGAGGGTTACGGCCCCACCTTCACCGAAGGCAACAAGTCGGTAAGTGTCGGCCTGGATGCCGACTTCATGTCCCAGTACACCGCCAGCGTCAGTTACACCGACTACTTCGGCGGCGACTTCAACACCAACACCGATCGTGACTTTCTCGCCGTCAGCGTCGGCGTCAGCTTTTAAGGGCGCAGCCCATGAGGTATCCCATGACACATAAACACCTTCTTCTGGCCGGCAGCTTCTGCCTGAGCCTGCTGGCCAATCAGGTAACGGCCGCCGTCAGCGCCGAACAGGCCGCGCAACTGGGCGGCACGCTGACTGCCGGCGGCGCCGAAACCGCCGGCAATGCCGATGGCAGCATTCCGGCCTACACCGGCGGCCTGCCGAGCAGCACCGGCAAGGTCGACGGCGACGGCTTTTTGCCCAACCCATATGCCGATGAAAAGCCGCTGTTCGTGATCACCGCGCAGAACGTCGCGCAGTACCAGAGCAAGCTCACGCCGGGGCAACTGGCGCTGTTCAAACGCTACCCCGACACCTACAAGATTCCGGTGTATACCACCCACCGCTCCGTCACCCTGCCGGACAAAAGCCTGGCGGCCACCAAAGCCAACGCCACCCACACCGCGTTGGTGGAAGGCGGCAACGGCCTGGAAAACTACCAGCCCGGCGCCGTGCCATTTCCTATTCCGCAAAGCGGGTTGGAAGTGATCTGGAACCATATCGGTCGCTACCGTGGCGAGACGTTCAAACGGATCGTGGTGCAAGCCTCGCCGCAAACCAACGGCAGCTTTACCCCAAGCGTGGTCAAGCAGCAGCTGGCGTCGCCCCAGGGCTTGAGCGATTACCAGCCGGACGAAATGGCCAATATCCTCAACTACTACCGCGAGGAATTCCTGGAGCCGGCGCGCCTGGCCGGCGGGGTGTTGCTGGTGCACGAAACCATCAACCAAGTGAAAGAACCGCGCATGGCTTGGCAGTACAACGCCGGCCAGCGCCGCGTACGCCGCGCCCCGCAGATTGCCTACGACAGCCCGGCAGCCGAAGGCATGCGTACGCTTGATGACTTCGACCTGTTCAACGGCGCGCCGGATCGGTTCGACTGGAAGCTGGTGGGCAAGCAGGAGCTGTATATCCCCTACAACAGCTACTCGCTGGAATCGCCGAAGCTGAAATACACCGACATCATCAAGGCCGGCCATATCAACCAGGACTATGCGCGCTATGAGCTACACCGCGTCTGGCACCTGGAAGCGACCCTGAAACCGGGCCAGCGGCATATCTATTCCAAGCGCGATATCTACATCGACGAAGACAGCTGGCAAGCCGCCGAAGCCGACGCCTACGACGGCCGTGGCCAACTGTGGCGGGTGTCCGAGGGCCACGCGACGTTCTTCTACGACTACAAGGTGCCGACCTTTGCTGCCGAAACCCACTACGACGTGCTGTCCGGGCGTTACTCGGTGAACTCGTTGCGCAACGAAGAGAAGAACGCCTACGAATTCAACGTGCCGTTTAGCCGTAAGGAATTTACGCCGTCGGCGTTAAGGGCGACCGGGATTCGGTAAAAGAGAGCGCCATACTTGGCGGTCTTGAATGGCCGCCTTTTACAGAGCATCGAGGCTGAAGCCTCTCCCACGGTGAATCGAGGTTCCTTGTGGGAGAGGCTTTAGCCTCGATGCTTTTGCTTTTGTAACTACCCACTCACAAGGCCCGCATTTTGCTTTAAATTCCGACACTTACTTCTCGATAGCCAGTGACGTTCTTATGAAGTTGCACCAGCTGCGTGCCATTGTGGCCATCTGCGAAAGCGGCAGTATTCAGGAAGCCTCGCGCCTGCTGCATATCTCCCAACCGGCCTTGTCCAAGGGGATCAAGGAGCTGGAAGCCGAGCTGGGCGTACCCTTGCTGGTGCGCTCCAATCGCGGCATCACGGTGACCGAATACGGCGAGCGTCTGGTGAAACGCGCCCGTTTAATCCTCGAAGAAGTGCGCCGCGCCCGCGAAGAAATCGACACCCTCAAAGGCGTGATGGACGGCAAGCTGTCCATCGGTGTGTCACCGGTTACCCCAAGCCAGCAATTCGTCAGCAGCCTGAACCGCTACCGCAAGCGCTACCCGAAGGTGCAGGTGCAGATTCACGAACTGCGTCCGTCGAAACTGATGGAAGGTTTGCGCGAAGGGTTGCTGGATATGGTGCTGACCTCCTTGCCGCAAGCGCGCAACGCCGATGGCTTTCACTGGACCGAGTTGTACCAGCAGCCCACCGTGCTGGCGGTGCGTAAAGACCACCCGCTGGCCGGGGCGAAATCGCTCAGTGAACTGAGTGGGCAGGAATGGTTGCTGCAAGATTCCATGGAGCAATCCAGCGTGGGTAGCCTGTTTGCCGAGCACGGCCTAGCGTTGCCGGAGAACGTTATTGAATGTGCATCGGTGGTGCTTTATTCCGAGCTTGCCGGCAGCAGCGATGCCATCAGCTACTGGTCGCTGCGGGTGCTGGAGCGCACGCAGTTCATCATGCAAAGCCTGTGCGTGTTGGACATTGCCGAGGCGGTGCCGCCGATGAATATTTCGTTGGTGTGCCGGGATTCGGAGCTGATGACGCGCGAGGCCAAGGCGTTGGCGGATGAGCTGATCTACGTCTACAAGAGTCCGCACGCCAAACATGAGTAAATGTAGGTTGGGCTGAGCATCGCGAAGCCCAACGGGTTGCCAGGCGTTCTGCGTGGGACCGATACGCGCCGGCTCGGCCGGCATGTTGGGCTTCGCTGCGCTCAACCCAACCTACGCTTCGATGTTTTTTAACCCTTGATAACCAACCACCATAGTCATACCCATCGGTGATTATTCAGCCGCGCTCCCCTGCGGCATTCTGCGCGCAACGGAACCGCAGAGACGCCCCATGCCCACCGATAACAACAAACCGCAACGCCTGATCGTGGTCGCCCTGCTGATGGCGGTGATGGTGATCAGCGTGTTGGACAAAACCATCTTCGCCTTCGCCGGCGTGCATATCATCGAAGAGCTCAACCTCACCCCCGAGCAATACGGCTTCGTCGGCAGCGCGTTTTTCTTTTTGTATTCGCTGTCGGGCATCCTCGTGGGCTTTCTGGCCAACCGCTTTCCCAGCCGCTGGATTCTGGTGGGCATGTCGCTGGTCTGGACCCTCTCGCAACTGCTGGTAACTGTCAGCAGCAGCCTTAACGCCTTGATCGCCAGCCGCCTGCTGCTGGGCGCCGGCACCGGGCCCGGCACGGCAGTTACGCAACATGCCTGCTTTAAATGGTTCGGCCCCACCGAGCGCGTATTGCCGGCCTCACTGATTCAGGTGTCGATCATGACCGGCGGGTTGCTCGGGGCCATTGCCTTGCCGTTTTGCATCAGCCATTTCGGTTGGCGCATGGCTTACCTGGGCCTGGCCGCACTGAGTTTTATCTGGCTGCTGTGCTGGCTGGCGTTCGGCGCCGAGGGGCAGCAAGCCACTACCGACAGCAGCGCGCCGAGCAACGACGGGCAGCCCATCAAATACCGCTACCTGCTGCTCAATCGCACTTTCCTGTGGATCTCGCTGATGTGCTTTCTCGCCTATTTGCCCAACGCGCTGTCGTTCAGTTGGTCGGCCGTGTACATGCAAAAGGGCCTGGGCTTGAGCGCCATGCAAACCGGCTACGTGATGTTCGCCGCCACCCTCAGCATCATCATTCTTAACCTGCTGGTGTCCGGTCTGTCGCAGCGCGCATTGAAAAACGGCGCCGACCTGCAGCGCAGCATGGTCTGGCCGCCGATGCTCTGCTGCATCGTCGGCGCCCTGGGGTTCTGCGCCATGGGCACCGTGGCCGAAAGCCTGGCGACCAAGCTGGTGGTGTATGGCATCGGCTGCGTATTGCTTAACGCCGTGTTCGCTTTCGGCATGACCATCACCGCGCATATTTCCCCCAGCGAACAACGCGGGGCGATGCTCGCCATTCACGTCGGCAGCATGACCGCCGCCGGCATGTTCGCGCCGTGGGCGGTAGGCAAGATGATCACCTGGCTGGACGGCAATATCGCCCATGGCTTCGAGCTGTCGGTAAACGGCTTCGGCTTGGCCACGCTGGTGTGCGCGGTGCTTGGCTTGCTGCTGCTTACTCCGGAAACCACCCGCCAGCGTCTGCTTGCCCGACGCACTCAAGTTGCCCACTGATTGGAACGCTCGATGAACCTTTCCTGCTTTTCGCAGAGTTATGCCCAGGCCCGTCAGGCCTTCCTAGCCAGCTGCGCCCGTCGTGGGCTGGCGGTTGAATCGCATATCCACCCGCTGCCCGGCCGCGACGGTGAACAACTGGCCATCGACGTGGCGTTTTATGGCAAACCGGACGCGCCCAACCTGCTGGTGATCAGCAGCGGTTGCCATGGCGTGGAAGGTTTTTGCGGCTCCGGCGTACAGGTAGACCGGCTCAACGACGACGCCTGGTTTGCCGCTACCCAGCGCGACGATTTGGCCGTGCTGTATATCCACGCGCTGAACCCGTACGGCTTCTCGCACCTGCGCCGCGTGACCCACGAAAACGTCGACCTCAACCGCAACTTCGTCGACTTCACCCAGCCCCTGCGCGACAACCCCGAGTACCGCGTGTTGGCTCCCGTGTTGCTGCCGAAAAAATGGCCAGCGGGCACCTTCAATTTGCTCAAGCTGCTGAGCTTTACCCTGCGCTACGGCCGCAAAGGTTTGCAGGCGGGCATCTCGCGCGGCCAGCACAGCGACCCCAACGGTCTGTTCTTCGCCGGCACCGCGCCGACCTGGAGCCACCTGCGCCTGCGCGACATCCTGCGCACCTACGCCCAGCGTTGCGAGCGCCTGGCCTGGGTAGACCTGCATACCGGCCTGGGCCCGCGCGGCCATGGCGAGCGCATTTACAAAGGCAAACAGACAGCCGAAGACATCGCCCGCTGCCGCCTCTGGTGGGGCGAACAGGTGACCAACGCCGCCGAAGGCAACTCGGCTTCGGCTGACCTCAACGGCACCATCGACCTGGCGGTAATGGACGAATGCCCGCACGCGCAATACACCGGCGTCACCCTGGAATACGGCACCTTGCCGGGCAAGCAGGTGCTCGCGGCACTGCGCGGTGAGCAGTGGCTGCAGAACCACCCGGAGGCGCCGCCGGCGCAGCACCAACTGATCAAGCAGCAGATGCGTGATGCGTTTTATGTGGATGCGGATGATTGGAAAATTCAGGTGCTGGAGCAGGCTAAGGAAGTGATGGAGCAAGGGTTGGCTGGACTTTATTCCTGATTCAAAAATTATCGAGGCTAAAGCCTCTCCCACAGGTTTCACATTTCTCTGTGGGAGAGGCTTTAGCCTCGATGCCCCTTGATCTCGTACGTTGGGCTTCGCTTCGCTCAACCCAACCTACACTTAGGTCGTATGGGCCCTACCGCCGATTCTCCGGACTATGGGCTTTCGACCCAAGGTCCGGACGCGCGTTATGAGCAAGGCCAACGAATTCGCCCAGGCGGGCAAAGTGGCGGTGCAGCAGAACATCCAGGGGCTGATGGAGTTTCTGCAGAAATTCCCGCCCTTCAATCAAATGGAAACGCCCACCTGGGCTACCTGCTGGAGAACTGCCAGCTGCGCTTTTATGGCGCCGGCGAAAGCATTCTCAAGCCCAGCGGCGGGCCGGTGCAGCACTTCTATATCGTCAAGCAGGGGCTGGTGGTGGGCGAGCGGCCGCACACGGCGCGACGCGGCACCGAAACCACGTTTGAAATCACTACCGGCGAATGCTTTCCGCTGGCCGCCCTGCTCGGCGAACGCGCCACCCGCACCGAGCACCTGGCAGGCGAAGATACCTTCTGCCTGCTGCTAGCCAAAGACGCCTTTATCAAGGTGTTCGCCCTCTCGGCACCGTTCCGTGACTTTGCTTTGCGCGGCGTGAGCAGCCTGCTTGATCAAGTGAACCAGCAGGTGCAGCGCCAGGCCGTCGCCACCCTCGGCGCGCAATATTCGTTGGATACGCCGTTGCGTGAATTGGCCATGCGCCAACCGGTGACCTGCAGCGCCGACACCCCGATTAGCGCCGCCGTGCGCCTGATGCATGAGCAGCAGGTGGGCAGCATCGTGATTGTCGACGAGGACCTACGCCCCACCGGTATTTTCACCCTGCGCGATTTGCGCTCGGTGGTGGCCGAAGGTGCGGAAAACCTCGCTGGGCCGATTGCGAGTGTGATGATCGCCAACCCGTTTCACCTGCCGACCAAGGCCAGCGCGTTTGACGCGGCGATTGCCATGACCGAGCGGCATATCGCCCATGTGTGCTTGGTCGAAAACGGCCAGTTGCGCGGCGTGGTGTCCGAACGCGATCTGTTTTCCCTGCAACGGGTCGACCTGGTGCATCTGGCGCGCACCATCAGCCACGCGAACAAGCTGGAAACCCTGGTGGCGCTGCGCAGCGATATTCATCAGTTGGTGGAGCGCATGCTCGCCCATGGCGCTTCATCCACGCAGATCACTCAGATCATCACCCTGCTGAACGACCACACCGTAAGCCGGGTGATCGAGCTGAGCATCGAGCAGCTGGGCGACCCCGGCGTGCCCTTTACGTGGCTGTGTTTTGGCAGCGAAGGGCGGCGCGAGCAAACCCTGCACACCGATCAGGACAACGGCATTCTGTTCGAGGCCAGCGACGCCGCCGATGCGGCCATCAAGCGCGGCAAGCTGCTGCCACTGGCCGAGCGCATCAACCACAGCCTGGATAAATGCGGCTTCAGCCTGTGCAAGGGCGGGATCATGGCCAGCAACCCGCAGCTTTGTTTGTCGCACCTGGAGTGGTCGCGGCGCTTCAGCAGTTTTATTCGCGACGGCAACCCGGAGAACCTGCTCGCCTCCAGCATCTACTTCGACCTGCGCGCGGTGTGGGGCCCGGTGGATGGCTGTGAGGTGCTGCGTCAGCAAATTCTGGTCGAGGTGGCGGATAACCAGATTTTCCAACGGCTGATGGCTGCCAATGCCTTGCGTAACCGGCCGCCGGTGGGGCGCTTTCGCGACTTTGTGGTGGCCCGTACCGGCAGCGAAAAGCACACGCTGGATTTGAAGGTCCAGGGCCTGACGCCCTTTGTCGACGGCGCGCGTTTGTTGGCGCTGGCCCATGGCATCAGCGCCGGCAATACCTTGCAGCGCTTGCGCGAGTTGATCGTCAAAGAAGTGATCGACCCGCTGGATGGTGCGGCCTACGAAGAGGCCTATCACTTTATTCAGCAGACTCGTATGCAACAGCACCAGCAGCAGGCGCGGCAGCAACAGCGCTACTCCAACCGGCTGGACCCGGACAGCCTTAACCACCTGGACCGGCGTATTTTGCGTGAGTCATTCCGCCAGGCGCAGCGTCTGCAAAGCAGCCTGACTCTGCGGTACCAACTCTGATGCTGCTCGATTGGTTAAGAGGCCGTACCGCGCCGCTCGTTGATCAGCAACTGACGGATGCCTGCGCGCAATTGCCCAAGCCCGGAGCCTGGAGCGAGGCGCCCCTGCGCGAGCAACGCTTTGTGGTGCTGGATCTGGAAACCAGCGGCCTGAATATGCAGCGCGACCAATTGCTGTCCATCGGCGCCGTGGTGATCGAAGACGGCGCCATCGACCTTGGCCAGCAATTCGAATGCACCCTGCAACGCACCGCGCAGAAGGTAAGCGCCAGCGTGCTGATTCACGGTATCGCCCCCAGCGCATTGGCGGCCGGTGTAGCGCCAAGTGAAGCGTTATTGGCCTTTATGCAGTTTGTGGGCGACAGCCCGCTACTGGCCTTTCACGCCCCGTTCGACCAGCACATGTTGGCCAAGGCATTGAAGGCCGATCTGGGCTACAGCCTGGAGCACCGCTTTCTCGATGTGGCCGACCTGGCGCCGCTGTTATGCCCGGAAATCACCCTGCGCCAAGCGGGGCTGGACGACTGGACCGCGCACTTCGGCCTGCACGTGCACCAACGCCACCACGCCAGCGCCGATGCCCTGGTGACCGCCGAATTGGCGCTGATTTTGTTCAGCCGGGCCCGCAAACAAGGCCTGGAAAGCCCGGCGGCATTGGCTGACGCCCTCTCCCGCTGGCAACGGCGCCAGCAGCGGCCGTCTCTGTAATCAACCTGCCAACCTGCCCACAAAATAAACCGACAACGTGCAATTGCGGCGAAAGGCCACTCTCTGTAATCATATGCGAATAATTCTCGATTTCGCGTTGGTTCTTCTTTGGCGGAGATTGCTGTGTCGGTTGGGGAAACCACAAACCACGAATTGGCGGGCATGCTGTATCGCGATCACCGCGATTGGCTGCTCGGCTGGCTGCGTAAAAGCCTGAGCTGCCCGCACCGGGCTGAAGACCTCAGCCAGGACACCTTCGTGCGCATTCTGGGTAAAACCGACGCCGTGCAAATGCGCGAGCCGCGCGCCCTGCTGACCACCATCGCCAAAGGTTTGCTGATCGACTACTTCCGCCGCAGTGCGCTGGAACGTACCTACCTCGACGAGTTATCCGCGCTGCCGGAAAACGTCCACCCCGATATCGAAGAACAGGCCCTGGTGCTGGAATCGCTGCGCGCCATCGACCGCATGCTCGGCACGTTGTCCAGCAACGCCCGCGCCGCCTTTCTCTACAACCGCATCGACAACATGGGCCACGCGGAAATCGCCGAACGCCTCGGCGTTTCCGTGCCGCGCGTGCGCCAGTATTTGGCCCAGGGCCTGCGCCAGTGCTACATCGCGCTGTATGGCGAGCCGACATGAACCGCAGCAGTGTTTCCGCCAAGGTGCTCGACGAAGCCATCACCTGGCAGCTGTGCCTGGGCTCGGGGGAAGCCAGCGACCTGGAAAAAGCCGAATTTCATCTCTGGCATGCCGCAAGCGCCGAGCATGCGCGCGCCTGGGGTCAGCTCAGCGGGCTGGACCAGCATTTCGCCAACGTTAGCAGCCAGCCCGCACGCCGCGCCTTGGTGCGCGCCGCCGACAGCGGCAAAGGCCGGCTGCGCAGCGGCGGCATTCTTGGCCTGTTACTGGCCGGCGTACTGGGCCTGAGCCTGGCGCACCAGCACCGCCCGCTGGGCGACTGGCTGGCCGATGAGCGCACCGCGCCCGGCGAACAGCGCGACCTGGAACTGCCCGACCACACCAAAGTGCGGCTCAACAGCCGCAGCGCCCTGGATATCGACTTCAACGCCAAGCAGCGGCGCATTTTTTTGCGTAGCGGCGAAATCCTCGTGGAAACCGCCCACGGCGACGCCCGGCCTTTTATCGTCGCCACCGACGACGGCGAGCTGCGCGCCCTGGGTACGCGCTTTCTGGTGCGTCACGAAGCCGAAGGCACACGCCTGATCGTGCTGCAGTCGGCCGTCGCCGCGCACCCGGCGCAAGCCGATGAAGAATTGATCATCAAGGAAGGCCAGCAAGTGTTTATGGCCGCGAACGCCTTGAGCGACGTGCGTACCGCGCCGGCCACGGCCGATGCCTGGAGCCACGGCATGCTGGTGGTGGAAAACATGCGCCTGGCCGATTTGCTGGAACAACTAGGCGACTACCGCCAAGGCTTCCTGAATGCCGACCCGGCGGTGGCCGACCTGCGCATCAGCGGCAGCTTCCCACTGCAAAACACCGACCTGGCCCTGGCCGCCTTGCCGCCCAGCCTGCCTGTGCAAATCCAGCACCGTGCAGCCTGGTGGACGCGCGTAGTCCCCGCTCCGGTCGTGGAAAAACCCTGAAAAAACGGCTGCTGAAAAATATTTTCACGCAGCCCTATCACTTTTTGATTTTGCTTCGGCATAGGGGCATTGAGATTAATTCCTTTCTGGGAGCCGCTCGCAATGCCGAAGACCATCAACCTGTTCCGCCCTACGCTGCTGGCTGCCGCCATGGCCTTCGCCAGCGTGCCTGCCCTGGCTGCCGACACCGCCGCCGTGCGCAGCTACCAGCTGCCGGCCGCGCCATTGGCCAGCACCCTCAACCAGATCGCCAGCCAGGCTGGTGTGGTGCTGAGCATTGATCCAAACCTGACGGCGGGTAAGACCGCGCAGCCGGTGCAGGGCAACTTCGATGCACAGACAGCGTTGCGTCAGGCACTGCGTGGTAGCGGCCTGACCCTGGTTGCTAACAGCGCCGGCACCTATAGCGTGGCTCCGGGTGCGGATGAAGCGTTTACCCTGCCAAGTGCAGAGATCAGCGGTAACACGGTGCAAGATGGCAGCGCTGATGCGGGCTACCGTACCGAGTCGGTCAAAAACGTTGGTGCGCTAGGTGGTATGAGTCTGCAAGACACACCTTACTCAATCAGTGTTGTGTCCAAGGAAATGCTGCAGAACACCCAGACCACCTCGACCGACGATGTGTTCAAGCGCAACCCGTTCACTCAACTGTATTCGCCGAAAAACGCTGGTTATGCCAGTGCCGTGGCCATCCGTGGTTTCAGTGCCGCCGGTAACCTGAGCATCGCCAACGATGGTTTGCGCTACAGCACAGGTTATGACGCAGGCAACTACGTCGAAGAAATGGAACAGATCGAGATCCTCACCGGCCTCAGTGGTTTCCTCTACGGCCCAGGCAATCCCGGCGGCTTGGTCAACTACGTACTCAAGCGCCCTACTGCTGAGCGATACAACAGCGTGACGCTCGGTAATGCGGGTGGTGAGAACTACTACCTGCATGGCGACTTTGGTGGCCCTATCGATGATGCCGGTGTGTTCGGCTACCGCTTGAACGTGCTGACTCAAGACGGTGAAACGGCTATCGACATGCAGAAACGTCGCCGCGAAATGATCAGCCTCGCCTTGGACTGGAACGTCAGCGACGATTTGCTGGTTCAGTTCGATGCATCGCACAAGAAGACTGAAACTCGCGGTTTGAGCAGCTACTGGTACGTCGACAACGGCGCTGACCGACCGGACGCCAAAGACCTGAGCAACGACAAGCTGTACAGCCAGAAGTGGTCGTTCTCCGACTCCGAGCATGATCGCGTTGGTTCGCGCTTCAACTGGCGCTTGAATGACATCTTCACCTTGCGCGGCGCCCTCGGTTACACCGAGTACACCGAAGAATATGTGTACACCGGTCCGACCATGTACTCGTCAACTTCTTACTCGCAGCCGCTGTATGCCTTTGCCCCAACCGACAAAGAAGAAACCTCCGGCCACCTGTTCCTGGACTCGGCGTTCAACACCGCCAGCATTGGCCACAAGGTAACGCTCGGCTATCAAGGCAATGTGCTGCGCACACGCGAATATGAAGACGCGATTCCGTACCCAGGCCCGCAGTACACCTCGCCGGTGGGCAACTTGCCCCTCAGCCAGACGCCACAGGTCGACAAACCCGACTACTCGATCGGGCATGGTGACCAGCGTCTGTCGGGTACCAGCGAATCGCAGAACGTCCTGATCGGCGACGTCATTACGTTCAACGATCAATGGTCGAGCATCGTTGGCGTTACCCACAGCAAGATCAAGTCGTCGTCCAACGACTTCGTCTACGCCAAAGCATTCGGTTACGGGGAAACAGTGACCGAGTACGACGAAAGCAAGACTTCGCCGAACTACTCGATCATTTACAAACCAATGCCATGGCTGACTACCTACGCCACTTACATCGAAGGTCTGGAGCCAGGCGGCTCTGCCTCGACGCGGCCTGGTTTCCCGGTAACTGCATTGCCGCCGGAAGTCAGCGAACAATATGAAATCGGTGCAAAAGCCACGTGGGGCGAAACGCTGTTTACTGCAGCGCTGTTCAAGATCGACAAGCCAAACTACATCAGCAACTTTGTTTACACCCCGAATGGTCGCCAGGTGAACAAAGGGCTTGAGCTAGGTGTAACTGGCAAGGTGATCCCGGGGCTAACCGTAGTTGGCGGCGTCACCCTGCTAGATCCTGAAGTGAAGAAGACCAACCTTCCAGAAAACGACGGCAACAAACCCACGAACGTGGCCTCGCAACTGGCCAAACTGTATGTCGAACAGGACGTATCAGCCCTTCCAGGATTTGCCCTCACCGGTGGCGCTTACTACACCGGCAAGCAATACACAGACGAAGCCAATAACTACAGCCTGCCATCGTTCACCACTTTCGACGCCGGTGCTCGCTACCGCACCAAGGTGAGCGCGGAAAATACGCTTACTGTCCGCGCCAACGTCAGCAACCTGGCCAACAAGGAATACTGGCTGAACAGCTACTACCTCGGCGACCCGCGCACCCTGACGTTCTCCGCACAACTGGAGTTCTAAGCCACGTGGGTTAGCCTCAAACAAAGCCGCCCTAAAGGCGGCTTTGTTGCTTAAAGGCATCGAGGCTGAAGCCTCTCCTAGAAGGGTTCGCGTGTTCCTGTGGGAGAGGCTTCAGCCTCGATGCTTTTGATCTGCCGGAAAGGACAACAACTGCGCAGCCCTGTACGGTTACACCCATCGCCCACTCCACCCAGGAGCCGCCTATGTCCACCGCCACCATGAAGCTTTTCCACAACCCCGCCTCACCCTTCGTGCGCAAGGTGTTGGTGTTTCTCCATGAAACCGGTCAGCGCGAGCGGGTGGAGCTGGAAACCGTTTTGCTCACCCCGACCAACCCCAACGCGGCAGTGAATGCCCACAACCCGGCCGGCAAGATTCCGGCGTTGTGCCTGGACGATGGTTCGCTGTTGCACGACAGCCGAGTGATCGTCGATTACCTCGACCACCAGCACGTCGGCGAACCGCTGATTCCCCTTGAGGGCGCCAGTCGCTGGCGGCGTCTGACCCTGGCCTCGCTGGCCGATGCGGTGATGGATGCGGCCGTGCTGATTCGCTATGAACTCGCAACCCGCCCGGAAGAAAAACACTGGGCCGAATGGCTGGCCGCCCAGCAGGCGAAAATCGTTCGGGCGTTGGTGGAATTCGAAGAAGCGGCTGGCGCGGAATTGCCCAGCCGTTTTGATGTGGCGTCGATTGGTATTGCCTGCGCCTTGGGCTATCTGGATTTTCGCCAGCCCGAACTGGCCTGGCGAAAGTCGGCGCCGAAGCTGGCGGCCTGGTATGCCGAGATCAGTCAGCGGCCTTCGATGTTGGCGACTCAGCCGCCGGCTTGAATGCGCTTCGTAGGTTGGGTTGAGTGCAACGAAGCCCAACAGTGAGCGAACCGTTGGGCTTCGCCTGCGGCTCAACCCAACCTACAAACAGCATCCCAATCTGTTGGGCCAACTGATGGCCAACCCGCGTATCTTCCCGCAACCCGACATGCCCGCTCATTTCTCCACACTCACACGAAACAGCCCGGCGCCGACCAGCAGCGCCACCTGGCCAAGCGCGGTGCACAGTTGCAGAAACGAGTGCACCGACGGGTTATCCACCGCATCCGGCGCGCCGGTGAGGCTGATCCAGAAGCTTTCGGGCAGCGCCACCAGGGCGAGGTGAGCGACCGGCTTGCCGGTCACCGCCAACAGTTTGATCACGTCGAACTGCTGGGCAAACATCAATCCCACCAGAATCAACAAGGCGACAAACATTCCGAGGGCCAGGCACAGGCCCAGTTGCAGAACAATACGCATGGCCATCAATCCCCCAGCAGACCAGGTTCAAGGGTCAGGTGCGGCTCCGGGGTAGGTGCTTTGCCCACGCCATACCAGTCCAGTTTGCGGGTCAGCAGCATCACGCAGGCCAGCACACCGAATACCAGCAACGAACCCATCAGCAGCGCGTAGTCCTCGGCGCTTAGCAGCACGTACAGCACGCCGTACAAGCTCGCCAAGCCAACGGTGAAACCCGCACCGCGCAGCCAGCTGTGCAACACATGGCAGACATAGAAGCCCACCAACGCCACACACGCGCCGGCCGACACGCCATAGGCCAGGGCGAAATCCAGATGCTCGGACATCGATAGCAACAGCAGGTAGAACATCGCCAGCGCCAAACCTACCAGGCCGTATTGCACCGGGTGCACGGACAGGCGTTTAAGCACTTCGGTGAGGAAGAAGCCGCCGAAGGTCAGGGCGATAAACAGCAGCGCATATTTGATCGCGCGGTCGGTCTTCAGGTACTGGTCCACCGGGTCGACGAAGCTCACGCCAAACGTGCGGGCATCAAAGGTGCTGCAACCGGTGATATTCACGCACTCGCGCAGCACGCGCTCCATATCGGTGGCGAAGAAACTGGTTTGCCAGGTGGCGTTGAAACCTTGCTCGGTGATCTCACGTTCGGCGGGCAGAAACTCGCCCATAAAGCTCGGGTGGGGCCAGTCGGATTGGAGATGCACCTGGCTGTCACGACCCACCGGCACCACGCTGAAACTGGAGGTGCCTTGCAGTTTGAGGTTGAACGCGTAGTTCAGCTTCATGGTGACCGTGGTGTTGATAGCGCCCAGCGGTGCATGCACACCGTTGGCCAGCATGTCATCGCCAAAGCCCGGTTCGAAGTCCAGCGTGCGGCCATTGAGGTCGAGCTTGAGGGCATTGTTGATGCCGCGAATATCGCTGATGCCAACGGCCAGGAAGGGCTCGTCGAACTGGTAGTCGGCCAGGTCTTCGGTAATGCCGTAGTTGGCCGGCACTTCGAAGTGGCCGCTAATCTGGTTATCGCTTTTGAACAAGCGCGCTTCGTAGATGCCACGGGCCCGCAGTTCGGTGTTTACCTCGCCGTTGAGGCTGAAGCTTTCGGGCAGCACGTAGAGGCGGCTGGAGACCGTGTGCTCTTCCTGATAACGCACACCGGTTTTCTCGGCAGTTTTCCACTCACGGATTTTCTGCCGGTACGGCACCACCAGAATCGGCCCGGTGATCTGCTGGCTGAAACTGGAGCTGCGGGCAATGTTTTCCAGCACGCCATCACGCGCCGACTGCCGCTCGTTGATCAGGCCGTCGATCATGAACAGGGGAATTAACAACAGGATAATCAGAAGGCCGATGGCCCCGAGTTTGATGCCCAGACTGCGATTCATCGCGATGCTCTCCATGTGGTTGGGATGGAGAGAGTGTGGGGAGGGAGGATGGAGCGGTTATGCAGTGAATGTGGAGTTTGTATGGAGATCAGCATGGGTTTCGCTGCGCTCTACCCATCCTACGGATTGCGCCCGCCTGTAGGATGGGTAGAGCGCAGCGAAACCCATCAATGCGCTATTCGCCGCGAATGTACTGCTCAAGGTGATTAATCAAACTCTCCTGCTCGGAGATGATGTCTTTCACCAGGTCGCCAATCGACAGCAGGCCAATCAGCTTGCCCTCTTCCATTACCGGCAAATGCCGCAGATGGCCGTCGGTCATCAGTTGCATGCAGTGGCGGTTGCCCTCTTTCGGGCTCACGGTGATGACCTTGGGCGTCATGATTTCGCTGACCTTGGCCGATGTGGCGCGCTCCAGCATGGCGATCTTGCGCACGTAGTCGCGCTCACTGACGATGCCCACCAATTCGCCGTTCTCGGTCACCAGCAACGCGCCGATGCCCAGCTCGCCCATCAGCTTCACAGCCTCCAGCACCGAGGTTTCCGGGCTGACGGTGAAAATGCTGTTCCGGGTTTTCGCTTTGAGGATTTCCGCAACGGTTTTCATACCCTGACTCCTTCGGCGTTTTTCTTATTGGTGCAGTGGCAATCACGTTTAGTGCCAACAGCACGGACTTCGATGTCCGGGCAGTCGCTGAGACACAATTGAACAGGCTTTGCAGAGCGGTTACAGCACTGAAAACGGCTTCTGCTAGTGCACCAGCGGCAGACTCAAACGCACCTCTACACCACCAGCAACGTTGCCAATTGTTATAGCACCGCCATGCAGGCTGGCCACTTCTTGCACAAAGTTGAGGCCAAGGCCGGTGCTTTTGCGACCACTGACAGGGCGCGGCAGGGAATAGAAACGCTCGGTGAGACGGGAGAGGGCGTAGTCAGGAATGGGCGCGCATTGGTTGAACACCACCAAGGTCAGCGCGCTTTCCTGCGGTTCGACCGTAAAGCGCAGCGCGCCACCCGCCGGGGTGAAGTCCAGGGCGTTGTCGAGCAGGTTGGCCAGCGCCTGTTGCAGCAAAAAACGCTCGCCAATCACCTGCACATCGGCCGGCACCTGGTTATCTACCTGCAGGCTCAAGGTGCGCGCGGCCTGTGCGTGCAGTTGTTCGTCCACCAAGGCACGCAATGGCAACGGCACGCGCTCGTCGAGGCCTTGGCGTTGCTCCACCAGAGCCAGGTTCAGCAGGCGTTCGATCAGCTGCTGCAAGCGGGCGCTTTCAGTCTGGATATTGCCGACAAAGCGCTGCCGCTGTTCAGTCGGCATATCTCCTTCCAGCAACTCCGCCGCACCACGAATTGCCGCCAGCGGGCTTTTCAGTTCGTGGGTCAGCGTGTGCACGTAGCGCTCAACGTAGGCCTTGCCTTCCAGCTCGCTGCGCATATGTTCCAGCGCCTCGGCCAACTGTTTCAGCTCGCCGCCCTGCAACTCGGGCAACGGACTGCGCTCGCCCGCCGACACCGCCTGGGCGTAGTCGGTGAGGCGGCGCAACGACGCGCTCAGCCACCACGACAGCAAGCCGCCGGCCAGCAAACCGAGAAAGATCAACCCGGCGCCAAACCAGGCCAGGCGCATCTGCGAGCGTTCGATATAGGGCTGCAAGGTGCGGCTCGGCTTGCTCACCGAAATCACGCCGATGATCTTGCCGTCTTCCTTGATCGGTGCGGCTACGTACATCACCGAGGTTTCCGGGTCGTCTGGCACTTCGCGGGTGGAGCGCGCGCCGTATTGGCCGTGCAGGGTCAGGTACACATCGTTCCAGCGCGAATAATCCTGGCCGACCGCTTCGCCGCTGGAATCCACCACCACCTTGCCCTGAGCGTCGGTGACGTAGATGCGGTGGCTGACTTCACTTTTGGTCATACCCCAGATTTGCGCCGCCGGCTGGCGCTGGCCATAGGCCTGAAAGCGCTCCTGCCAATGCGCCTGATCCAGCCGACCGCTGCGCAGGTCATCGCGCAGCAACTCGGCCAGCAGGTTGGCGGTGTCGACCAGGGTTTCTTCGGTGGTTTGCCGCACGCCGGGGCGGACTTCGTCCATCACCGTGCTCAGCACAAACCAGCCGGACAGGCCGACGAACACAAAGTAGACGAGGAAAATCCGGATCCCGAGCGGCATCAGTCCACCTTGATGCTGTAGCCCAGGCCGCGATGGGTCTGGATCGGTTCGGCATCGGCGGTCACCTGGCGCAACTTGGCGCGCAGGCTTTTGATATGGCTGTCGATATTGCGCTCATAACCAGCCTCGGCCGGCACCCCGGCGCCATCGAGCAACTGTTCGCGGCTGAACACCCGCTGCGGCTGGGCCAGCAGGGTGTGTAGCAGGCGGAATTCGTGGCGAGTCAGGCTGAGCAGACGGCCGTGGTAATGAATCTGAAAACGCTCGGCATCCACGGCAAACACGCTGGCGGCGGCCGGCGCGGCAACCCCACGCGGCTGCATCCGTTTGAGAATGGCCTTGACCCGCGCCGCGACTTCGCGAGGGCTGAAGGGTTTGGTCACGTAGTCATCGGCACCGATTTCCAGGCCCACCACGCGGTCGATTTCGGCGTTGCGCGCGGTGAGGAAAATCACCGGCACTTCGGAAAAACGGCGCAGTTGTTTGCAGGCTTCGAAGCCGGTCATGTCCGGCAGGCCGACGTCGAGAATCAACAGGTCGGCCGGGGTGTTTTGCTGATAGGTCAGCGCTTCGCCGGCCAGGGTCAGCCAGTGCGTGCTGTAGCCCTCACTTTGCAGGGCGTAGATCAGGGTGTCGGCGATCGAGGCTTCATCCTCGACCAGCAGAATGGTCGGCATGTGCGTCCTGCAGCATGAGGGGCAAGGCGCTCAATTTACCACCACGGGATTAGCGTAACGACGGATATTCTGGATCCCAGCATCCGCTGGGATGACGGAGTAAGTTCATACAACACCGTCATCCCAGCGCAGGCTGGGATCCAGATTTTCGGATATTCCCCGATTACCTCAGCACTTCGGCTGCCCAGCCGTGAAGCGCCGCGCCGGGTTCACCGCCGCATCAAACTCACGCAACGCCTTGGCACCAATCAGCAGCGGGTAATTGAAGCTGCTGCGGTCGGTCAGGTTCACCTCGATGATGCGGCTCACGCCGTCCATGCACATGCGCAGGGCCACCACCGGGCGCTTGGCAACGGCGGTGCCTTCTTCGCCTTCTTCCTCGTCGGAGCGGCTTTTGATTTTGCTGACGCGCGCCACCTTGTGCTCGTAGAGCTTGTCGCTGGCGTCTTTGGTGGCCAGGCGGAAACGCACCCAGTCATCGCCATCTTTTTTGAACAGCTCGATGTCCTTGGCCGACAACGAGGCGGTCAGGGCGCCGGTGTCCATCTTGGCTTTGAAGGTTTGGTCCAGCTCCGGCAGCTTGATGTATTCGTAGCGGCCATAAACGGTCGGCTCGGCGGCCAGAACGGGCAGCGCGACAAGCGCTAGCACGGCAAGAAAAGATTTCACGGGTCAGGTCTCTCCAGACGTTAGGGGGCTGAATGGGCCCCTTCATACAGGAAACGGGGTGAAGAAAATGTAGCGAATGGTGAACAACAGTGTGTCGGCCAAACTTCCAGCCAGCGACTTGGAAGGCACGCCAGGCCTGATTATCATTGGCCGCCTGCGCTTAGTAAGGAGCCTACATGCGCCGTTTGCTCACCGGTATGACCGTCGCCTTGCTGCTTTTGCTCAACACATTGGTGTTGATCGGTCCGTTGATGATCCTTGGCCTGCTCAAGCTGATCCTGCCTGGCAAGCTTCGGGCCGCCTGTTCTGCTGGCGTGGTGTGGGTTGCCGAAACCTGGTCGGACATCGACAAATTCATCTTCGCCCTGTGCCTGCCCACCGTCTGGGAAATCCGCGGCGACAACGCACTGCGCATGGACCGCTCCTATTTGATGATCAGCAACCACCAATCCTGGGTGGATATTCCCGCGCTGATGCAAGCCTTCAACCGCAAGGCGCCGTTCTTCAAATTCTTTCTGAAAAAAGAACTGCTCTGGGTACCGCTGCTGGGCCTGGCCTGGTGGGCGCTGGACTACCCCTTTATGAAGCGCTACTCCAAGGCCTACCTCGCCAAACACCCGGAGATGGCCGGCAAAGACTTGCTCATCACCCAGCAGGCCTGCGAAAAATTTCGCAACCTGCCCGTCAGCGTAGTGAATTATCTGGAAGGCACCCGCTGTACTGCGGCTAAGCAAGCCGAACAACAATCACCGTACAAACACCTGCTCAAGCCCAAGGCCGGCGGCGTGGCGTTTGTATTGGCGAGTTTGGGTGAACAGCTGGACGCCATTCTGGACATCACCGTGTTCTACCCCGGCGAGCGAATTCCCGGTTTCTGGGATTTGCTATGCGGGCGCGTGCCCAGGGTGGTGGTGGATATCCAGACGCTGCCGATGGACCCGGCGCTGTGGCAGGGCGACTACCAGAACGACGCGCAATTTCGCGTGTATATGCAGAATTGGATATCCGAACGGTGGGCGCAAAAGGATGCCCTGCTGAGCACCCTTAAAAACGAATCGCTGGCTTAGCTAGCCGGCGTCCACAGGCTGCCCAGGTTACCCAAGAGCGAACCGCCAACACCCTGCTGACCGAGGTATTGCAACAGCAACGGCGCGAATTGGCCGATCATGCCGCTGTCCATACCCAGCGCGCCGAAGGCGGCGCTCAAGTCCTGCGGGTTATTCACATTGGAAACTGCGGCTGTCGCTTCCGGGCTCACCGGCTTACCCGCCGACTTACCCAGCAGGCCGCTCAACGAACCCAGCTGAGCCAGGCCATTGGCCCCTTCAAACTTCTCCAAACCCGGCACGGTTTGCGTCAGCTGGCTGTACTCATTGTTCGGCAATTGATTCTTCGCCAACCCCAGCATCGCGCCCGTGCCACCGACCGCCTGTTGTGGGGTGACCTTCAACTGCTTGAGCGCCGCGAGTAACTGCAAGTTCTGCGGATTGCTCAGCAACGCCGCCGACTTGTCGTTTCCGCCGCCGCCCTGGCTCGCCGAATAGAGGCTCGCCGCATCATTCAGATTGAACGCAAACGCCTGGCAACTCAGCACAGACAACGCAGCAAGCAAGACCAGGCGACGGGAAGCAGACATCGGAAAAACCTCAGCGGGGAATAGTGAGCGGTTGGACTGGGGGGAACGGGTGATGTTCCCCGGCCGCCGCGATTATCCACATCTACGAAGGTGAGCGCCTGCCCTTCGCAAGGTGTGCGCCGCGCACCAATGCGTTCGCCGCGCAGCCGATCGCCAAGGCCAACAAAAAGCCCGCCAAATTGGCGGGCTTTTTGTTGGCCTAAACTTTAAATAGGGCGGCTGCCGTACTTGCTGTCGGGCTTCTTGGGGGGATCGGCGACCACATTAGGCTCGACTTCCTGCACCTTGCCGCCACGGGAGAGAAACTCCTGCATGGCACGCTCCAGCGCATCCCGCTCCTTCTGCTTGGCTTCAATGCTCGGCAACTCGTCAATATCGACGGCAGCCTTGGCTTTCTTGCCAGACTTTACCGGGGCATCGCTATCACTGTCGCTGTCTTCGCTGTCATCAGCTACACCATCGTCAGCCGCCGCCAGCTCTTCGCCGTCGTCTTCCGCACCATTTTCCAGGTCGTCTTGTTCCAGATCTTCGTCGCTCATGTTTAACCTCATGACTTGCGAAAAGCAGGTTAGTTATAGCCCAGCAATGCGCGCTGTCGCGCATTGCCAGAAAAAATTCAAAGAGCCTCGCCCGAGAGGGTCGCAAGCACTCTTCTGGGGCCACCGTGATCGCGGTGTTCCCCCAGGTAAATCCCTTGCCAGGTTCCCAGTGCCAACCGCCCTGCCGTAATCGGTAGTGTTACTTGGCAACCCAGCAAACTTGCCTTGAAGTGCGCCGGCAAATCATCCGGGCCTTCATCGTTGTGCTCGTAACCGGCCTCGGTTCCTCTATCGGCAATACTGCTGCCGGCTTGAGGCACAAGCCGATTGAAAAACCGCTCAAAGTCGCGTCGCACAGCCGGGTCGGCATTCTCGTTGATCGTCAGCGACGCCGAGGTGTGCAACAGCCACAGATGTAACAGACCCAAGCGATAGCTACGCAGTTCCGGCAATTTGGCCAGCACCTCATCTGTGACCAGATGAAAGCCCCGAGGCCTTGCCTGCAAGCTGAATTCGCGTTGCTGCCACATATGCATCTCCGCCGTTTCGGCGCGCATTCTAGCGTGCTGCGAGAAAAAGCAAAGGGCGCAGGCCAGAGCGTTTGAGTTTATTTAAGCGATCAGGGTTTTCAAGCCCAGGCGGGCTCGACAAAGGTCGTAATTCCACGTACTGCAAAATGCAAAATGCCCGGCAGAGCCGGGCATTTTTTGTGCGGGTACAGCCTATAAGAAAACCTTACAGGTTGTAGCCACGCTCGTTGTGTTGCGCGAGGTCCAGACCAACAGTCTCTTCCTCTTCGCTGACACGCAGACCCATGACCAGGTCCAGTACTTTCAGGATGACGAAGGTCACGATGGCGGTGTAGACCACGGTGAAACCAACACCTTTGAACTGGATCCAGACTTGTGCGCCGATGTCTTCAACGGTGCCGAAGCCGCCCAGTGCCGGGGCTGCGAATACACCAGTCAGCAGAGCACCGATGATGCCGCCGATACCGTGTACACCGAAGGCGTCCAGGGAATCGTCGTAACCCAGTTTGCGTTTCAGAGCGGTAGCGCAGAAGAAGCACACTACGCCGCCGACAGCGCCGATAACCAGAGCACCCATCGGGCCTACGGTACCAGCGGCCGGAGTGATGGCAACCAGACCGGCAACCACACCCGAGGCGATGCCCAGTGCGCTTGGTTTGCCGTGGGTGATCCACTCAGCGAACATCCAGCCCAGTGCCGCAGCAGCGGTAGCGATCTGGGTAACCAGCATGGCCATGCCGGCAGTGCCGTTGGCAGCAGCAGCGGAACCGGCGTTGAAGCCGAACCAGCCGACCCACAGCATGGCCGCGCCGACCAGGGTGTAGCCCAGGTTGTGCGGAGCCATCGGAGTGGTTGGGTAGCCTTTGCGTTTGCCCAGTACCAGGCAAGCGATCAGACCCGCCACACCAGCGTTGATGTGCACCACGGTGCCGCCAGCGAAGTCCAGTACGCCCCAGTCCCACAGCAGGCCACCGTCGCCGCTCCAGACCATGTGAGCGATTGGTGCGTAGACCAGGGTGAACCACACGCCCATGAACACCAGCATCGCGGAGAACTTCATGCGCTCAGCGAAAGCACCGACGATCAAAGCCGGGGTGATGATGGCGAAGGTCATTTGGAAAGTGATGAATACACTTTCCGGGAACAGTGCTGCCGCAGAGGTCAGACCGTCATGGGTCAGGCCGCTGAGGAAGGCTTTGTTCAAGCTACCTACGAAGGAGTTGAAGTTGATGACGCCTTTTTCCATACCGGTGGTATCGAAGGCCATGCTGTAGCCGTACACCATCCACAGGATGCTGATCAGACCGGTAATGGCGAAGCACTGCATCATCACGGAAAGGATGTTCTTGGAGCGAACCATGCCGCCGTAGAACAGCGCCAAACCGGGGATGGTCATGAACAGCACCAGCGCCGTGGAGGTCATCATCCACGATGTATCGCCGGAGTTTAGAACGGCCTCGTCGGCAGCCAGGGCAAGGCCTGGGGTAACGAGGGACAAAAGGGCTCCTAGCCCTGCGAGCTTACGCAGAGTCATATTGTTTTCTCCTGGGGCGTTGGGTTCGGCTGCGGCTTAGATTGCGTCGGTGCCGGTTTCGCCGGTACGGATGCGAATGGCCTGTTCCAGATTGACCACGAAGATCTTGCCGTCACCGATCTTGCCGGTGTTGGCCGCCTTGGTGATGGCTTCGATAACGCGGTCCAGCTGATCATCAGCAATGGCCACGTCGATCTTCACCTTGGGCAGGAAGTCGACCACGTATTCGGCGCCGCGATACAACTCGGTATGGCCTTTCTGACGCCCGAAGCCTTTGACTTCAGTGACAGTGATGCCCTGCACGCCGATCTCCGATAGCGACTCGCGCACATCGTCCAGCTTGAACGGTTTGATGATGGCAGTTACTAACTTCATGAAACTCTCTCCCGTATTGGTGGACTTGCCCCAGGAAAAACGAACCCGGCTCAAGTCTAAGCGCAGTGTCTGGCTTTGTAACGCATCGAACGTCCTCAGGGAGGGCTCTCGACACAACCAATCGCTCCTGGCGAAACGACTCCCCCGCTTCGCCTTACGCATCCGAACTGCATCGGTGCATGCGTCATAGGCCACTAAGCAGAAACCTTGCCAGCTCGCCGAAAAGCTTGAAATTCAGCGAGTTACTGCGGCTGAGCTACGGCATGCCCAGACAGCGCTAGCCAGTCACGCGCAACAACAGTGCAGCCGCTCCGTGGCCAACGCTCCAAAACCGTGCAAAACCCTGCAACCGATAGCCTAGATGCTGCGTGGTACACTGCCAGCCGTCTTTTCGGGAACCTTTTTATGCTGCCGCCCAAAGCCTTGCTCGATGCCCTCAGTACCCACGCCTCGCGCCTTTCAATGGCGAAACGCCGTTGCCGCGCAGCGAATTCGAAACCCAGTTCAAAGCCCTGCTGCAAAGTGGTTTCAGCAAACTCGATCTGGTGAGTCGCGAAGAGTTCGACAGCCAGATGGCCGTGCTTGCCCGCACCCGCGCACGCCTTGAGGCACTAGAAGCCAAGGTCGCCGAGCTGGAAGCCAAAGTAACGCCGCCCAGCGAGTAACCAACCTCGCCTGAGCGGCATGTGATCAAGGAGTGATCCATGTCCCTGGCTATCGTTCATAGCCGCGCCCAAGTTGGCGTCGAAGCCCCCACCGTGATTGTCGAAGCGCACCTGGCCAACGGGTTGCCTTCGCTCACCCTGGTCGGCCTTCCGGAAACGGCAGTCAAAGAAAGCAAGGACCGCGTGCGTAGCGCAATTCTGAATTGCGCCTTTGAATTCCCCCAACGTCGCATCACCCTTAACCTCGCTCCGGCCGACTTACCCAAATATCAAACGCTACGCTAATTGATACTCTGACCCATTAGAGTGAAACTAGACCCACGTTATGTGTTACAGGGTCAGGTATTGATGGGCGCGGTGAAGCACCAGTCGTTAACTATTGACGGCATCTGGAGAGTGGCAGCTATAGGTGCCACGATTAACCACACGCCAAGTTCAGAGAGCCCCTCCACCGACCTGAGGTTCTTGGTAAAGCTTAGAACACCCCCGCAGACCCCATCTGCGCCTGACGTCATTGACTACCTTCCGATTGGCGAGCTCCCGCTCTTTTCACATGAAGCGGTAATCATCGATAAATACATCGTCCGAGGAAGCGAGTACGACGCTAATCTCCGCCCTCCCGCAGACGAACAACTCGATTTTTCTCCACAAAACCTACGCATCTTCAGACGGCTCGATGTAGTAGACGGTGAACTGATCATCCCTCCTGGGAAGAACGAAGCTCTGCCTGCTGATGATGAATTCAATGGATACTTTGTCGGCGTTGGTAAAGATGGCGACCCTTACAGCATCATCATTCCAGCCATGGAGGTCGTTAGGTTCTTCTACGCCACGTCAGCAACCTTCACGAAGGTACTGTTCGACGATAGGATCCTCGACCCACGCAGCCACCTGTTCTTCAACACGGTAATCGACGCGAAAGGAAACGCATCCTTCGTTCTTCGGAAGCGGATGAAGGACGCGGACGCCCTTTATCTGGCACGCTTCGCCTTCAACGCTTATGCGATGAAGCAGGCTAAAAATATCTATTTGTTTTGGGCTGTAAGGAAAGCAGTCGGCCCCTACGCCGCCGTAAGTGCAATTCCGCCAATTGATTTCCCGGCCCGCACTGAGTTCTTGTACCGCCAGATCCAAACCGGGACCAGAACTCGCAAACTCATTGTTCGCATTTTGCGCTGCCACTGCCCACCGCCGTTCAAAACACTGGTGTACGACCGAGAGAACCGGGGAAACAAATCAAACGATGATAAAGGCGAGAAAAACCTTTCTACCTACCCCCCAACTCCAAAATTTGATGTCGCTACGGATGACCCGCTAGAGACGCTCCTGAGCGTTGCTCCCGCACATGGCGGCGCTCAAACCGAAATCCGAGATCCAACGATTGATGACCGGTTTCCGCTGCTTCAAGAGACCGGGTCGAAAAAAGTCACAACCGACTCTGCAAAATCTCAGTACGACAAAAATCAGCCCGTTCCTATTGCGACGCCCTCCACCGCAGGATCAGTAATCGATCCTGTCGCCAACGGCGGAGCAATCTCCAAAACAGACATAAAAGGGAGCAATAACAATATACAAGGCGATCCCCAGCAGCACGATGATCGCGAGCCCGTGCATACCGATGACATTGACGTAACTTACAATGAATATGGCCACGAATCAGTCATTCGAAAACTAAAATGGATAGAGCAATACACACTAGCATCAGTTGGCTATATAAAAGCATTGAACAGCTATGCCACGGTCAGCTCTATACCGGTAAATGTTTATCCATCGACAATTGACGGAAGACAAAAGCGGTGGCTATTCACCGATGATGGTTGGAGCAGGCGCAGATTTGCCATTGTTGCCGAAATCGAATGGAACCGAAAAACTCGCTATGTTCTGGAGCTTCAGCAAGTATTAGGTAAACAACAATGTTCTACGATTATCTTTTGGAACACATCTGAAACTAGCATCACCCAAGCAGATATCAAAGAGCTATTGGTGTCGTGCGCGCGCCTAGGGAAGGCATCTCTAGCATCAGCTGGAACAGCCGTATTTTCTTGGGGCAGGCTTCATCACTCGCGCTTGTCTGCTGAAGAGCCAGAAAAAAGAGAGGTGGCGGAGCACTTTCTGTTCAGAGTCTGGTCAGTAAAACCTGTGGGGAGAGATGGTGCTGCTGCCTCGTCGCTCGACTGAGTTACGTTTATTTTGATAGAGGCAATGTATCACGATATATACGACTCCCACTTAACCCCTCGCATCACCAACCGGCCAGTGACTTTCGAAAGCAGGGCAAGCAAGCGCGCTAACCCAATCGCCGGACTGTGGAACTTTAGATAACTCCCGACCTCCTGACGCCCAAACAAAATTCCTTCATTTTTAATCAAAACCCCATTAACCAAGTCCAAATAAACATCTGGGCGACCATTATCTGGCAACTCCATAAGCTTACCTTCTATGGTTTCCAAGGAAGACCCTTCGTATGTCAGGACGACACTCAATATTCTACTGATGGGCCAAGCCAAGTCGCCTAACGCGGTGCCCTCCAGTGTACTGGGAACTAGCGAATTAACACTCAATATGTTCGCGGAAATTCCCTCCAAATTAACAGGAGTTTTCTTGTCTTAATCTCGAATGTGGCAACAGCACCTTCTTGAAAGATCAGATCATGCCCACTCGCAAATGGTAAACGCGGCATCGACTTTAGCATGAGAACAATGTCCTGCTGCTTCGAAAGCCTCCCGCCTGAGTCGACAATCATCCCACTGACAACGCTGGTCATCTCAGGTAGATGCGCCACTAGGAAATCTTGGATTAGACGTTCACGCGCAGAGCCGGAAGTTGCGGAGTGTCTAAGTACATTAGTCATCGCATATTGGGCATTCAAAGCCTTAACCGCGCCTTCGCAATATTCAATTAATGGCTTCATAGCTAGCTCGTCTAAACTGAATTTCAAATATCATATGGAGAATTCCATACCGAGCTCAAAGCGCTTTGACGTATAGTCTTGTAACGTCGAAAAACGCACAGCTTTACCCGCAGAAACGCCTATCACAGACACAAAACCTCCGGAAGTGGCGTGCGCCGTCGACCGTTTACCAGTGGGAGGCTTCTTATATTTACTAAGCAAGTCGAGGTAGGCCATAAACTCGGCATGTGGCAGCGCATGGGTTAAGGTATCACCAATATTGACGAAGCTACCCTCTTTGAAATAATGTCGAGCAATTAACCTTAGCGACTCCGACGGCTCACCTAACACAGCTTCCGCATAAACCAAAAAGTGATGGCGAAAATCACCTAATTTTTCCACAGCAATCTTGAATTGGTCCGTTTTAAACTTTACCTTTTCAGTTGAAATTTTATCTTTATTAATTTTAAACTCAACTAAAATCATTTTGCAGTCAGCGCCAAATATACCATCAGCCCCGTAACGCTCTGGAGCGCCAGCGAGAGGCGCTGCAAAATCTAGCTTTCTTTCATTCGAAAGACGCACTACATACATATACTCAACAGTCTTTTCCCACCAACTCATAAAGCCTCGCCTTACTCAATCAAAAACCCGACACGCTCTTAATTTAACAAATTCCTAAATTTTAGGAAACTTCAGGTGTTTCGCGTCTCGAATGATATGTTTACGCCCATTACTCCTCGTTGTCCAAACTCTCTACGGGGTTAATGACAAATGCCTGTCGCATGTGCAGAGAATTATGAACTTCTTCAAGTACTATCTCTCGAGTTTCTGGGTTGGTCCACACCTGTACAACTCCAGACCTTCTGAACACATCCTCTCTCGCGTAAGGATTGTGATAAACCCGCAGCCCATCAGTGATCGTTTCGCCGATTTCCCCTTTACTGAAGGTTCTTCGTTCTATCCCATGCTCGGTTTCCCACTGCGAACTAACAACCATAAACGGATTCTCAGACAGCGCGTCAACCTTTCCCCACGTTGCAACGCTGCTAAAGACCACAGCGCTTACGTGCGAAAATCTCTCGCAGTCAAAAAAGCCGAGCTCTATCTCGGCGCCGTTGTCTTTGGATACGCAACCCAGGCTTTTGCCTTCTGGCCCGTCAGGAAATAGCTCCGGGGTTTGTAGATACGCTTGCTCGTCGACGTAGTAGTCATACAGCAGCGCTTCAATAGGCCTGTAGACCTGAAGGTTAAACCAGGGCTGTTCAAAGGTGCAATGGCAACTACGAAAGGTTTGCCCTTTACGTGGTCCAGCTTGGAGTATTTCCTCCAGATAGTGGCTGGCCTTATTCATAAATGCGTTAGCCAAACGAATAATGGCAACTCTGTTTATTTCGTTGAGATCGACTTCTTC